>NZ_JBMDJR010000008.1:0-322887 GCF_057809295.1 Pseudomonas sp. FG35
CGGCCTGCTCGATGACGGTCACGCCACCGCCGTTGACGAAGTAGATGTCATCGCCTGCACCGCCTTCGTAAGTGGCGTACAGATAAGCATCAGTGGTGAAGGTATCGTTGAACGCCGAACCGATGACCTTTTCAATGCCGATCAGCGTGTCGCCTTGCGCATCACCACCGGTGCCAGGCAACCCGGTGCCCGGACGAATATCGACATTGACCCCGGCGAACGAAGCCGAGTAATCGACCGTGTCGAAACCCGCGCCACCGTCAATTTTGTCAGCCCCGGCACTCCCGATAATCACATCATTGCCACCCAGGCCATTGATCTCATCATCCCCACTCGTACCGTTCAGCGTATCCGCGCCGTTTGTCCCGTTGATTACCGCCATTACATCTTCCTTGCCTTGTTTGTGAACCGGTACCGGCCAGCGTGGCGATCACTCGTCATCGCGGCATGATTTTCTTGAACTGCAATGTGTTGATATCGACAGGAAACTCCCTGCGCTTGAGTCCGTTGCAAAGAAATGTATCGCCAATGAAACAAAGACGAACAGGCAGGTAAAAAAAAACAGGCGATTGCAATAGTCGCCTGTTTTTTTTGGAGCGCGGATGAACCGATCAATCCGCCAGCCAGCCGTTTTCCCAGTACCGCAGGTTATCCCCACGCAGCACGTAATCGCGCAGCACGACTTCACGCAATTCGTCGCCCATGCGATAGCTCGCATCCGGATCGGCCAGGTGCATGCGGATCGCTTGCAGCCACTCGTCCGTGGTGTTGGTCTTGATCCGGGTGCATGGCAGGTAACCGCGATAGGCCTCGGTGTCGGTGCAGATCACCGGGTATCCGCAGGCGCCGTACTCCAGCAGACGCAGGTTGCTCTTGCAGTCGTTGAAAATGTGGAACTCCAGCGGTGCCAGGGCCAGGTCGAGGTTGAGGCTCGCCAGTTTTGCCGGGTACACGTCCAGACCGATCACGCCGTGGAATTCGTGCATGTACGGACGCAACTCATCCGGGCACATGCCGAAGAACACCCAGTCGACTTCATTGGCCAGTTCACGAACAACGTCGGCAATCACCGCCAGGTCGCCGTGGTGGCTGGTGCCGCCGCCCCAGCCGACCCGCGGTTTTTTCGAGGTGCGGCGCTGGCTGCGCAAGTCGCACCACATATGTTGGGACAGCATGTTCGGAACGACCCGGATGTCGTTGTGCATGCTCGACAGCGCATTGCCCAGCGGCGCCGTGGACACCACGACCCGGTCGCACATGGCAATCGCCCGGCGGACCAGTTTTTCCATTTCGTCCTTGTTCGGCATGTTGCGGATATGCGCGTTGCGGTGAGGCACATCGATAACGTAGTCATCGAGCTCATAGATCCGCCGCGCACTGGAGTACTTTTGCAGACCCGGGATTTCGTTGATCGGTGCTTCGGCATAGCGCCCCTGCAAAATGATCACGTCCGGAGACTGGCGTTCGACCTCAATGATCGTCGGCAGGTTGTAGTGAATCCGCCCCAGCGCACGCCCCGCCGCTTCCAGCTCGATCAAAGGCTGCGTCACGCGGTAGTGACCGATGGCGGAGGCGTTGACCGGCAGCGCAAGGATCTTCGGCAGTTGTGGCTGGGAGAACGGAGTCCAGCCAGTACGCAAGCCCGGATCGAGACTGAAGCTCGACCCGCCAAGGCCGCTCAGCGACAGGTTCTTGTTGTAGGCCGGGTCCCGCGCAACGATTGGCAACCAGCGCTTGTAGAACGTTTCCTGCTCTTTGCCGAGCCGCGCCTCTTCACCCTCTTTCGGCGTACCGGCCGGCTGCGCACCCAATGCCAACTGCGCATAAGGCGTCCAGACCACCAGATAACCCTGCTGACCGACACGCAGGCACAAGTCCACTTCGTTCAGCGACTGCGCCAGGTCCTGTTCGTCGAGGCCACCGACGGCCTCGAACACCGACTTGCGCACCAGCAGGCAATCGCTGCCGACGGCGCTCAGGTCATGCGCCGCCAGCAGACGATACATGTAACCCGTCGCCTGCAGCGATTCACCGAAAAACGGTACGCCGGCCGGCCCTTGCAGACCCAGAATCAGCCCGGAATGCACGATCCGGCCATCCGGGTTGAATAGTTTCGCGCCCACTACACCGACTTCCGGCCTTTGCGCATGATTGAGCATTTCCGCCAGCCATTCGCCGTTGGTGATCACGGCGTACGGGTTGAGCAGCAGGACGTAATCGCCACGGGCCTGACTCACGGCGAGATTGCGCACCGCCGCCAGGTTTTCCTGCTGCGGGCAGTCCAGCACGCGAATCCGCTCGCTGCCCAATTGCGCCATGCCATCGAACCAGGCCTGGGCTTCGGCGCTCTCGCTGCCGTTGTCCACCAGCAGCAGTTCGTACTCGGCGTATGCGGTTTTCTCCAGCAGGCTCTCGATGCAGCGTTGCACCGCCGCCGTCTGATCCTTGCTGACGATGACGATCGACACCAGCGGCCGGCGGGCGTGGTGATAGTCGACCCGGTTCAACAGGTTCGATGCACCGCGACGGATGTCATGAGCGATGCCCAGCCGATCCAGGTGTGCGCCGACCAGTTGTGCATTGCTGTCTGCCATTTCCGGTCCGGACAGCCACTTGGCCAGGTCAAATACAGACTCCAGCAACACCTCCGCGATATGACCGACCACCGGCGTGCCGCCCTCCTCGACCATGCGCCACAGCACATCGTGGGGTGCCAGTTCGCCAAACGACGAATCGAAACCACCCAGGGCCAGGAAGCGCTCACGCTCGAACGCCAGCGCCCTGCCGACGTAGGGGTAGCTGCGCATCAGATCAAGGTTGAAGTCCGGCTTGAATACCGGCTCGGTCGATTCGCCCTGGGTCAACCCACCTTCATCGCTGTACAGACACGTCAAGGTACGCGACAACGCAATGCGCTCGGCCATCACCAACAGCGCTGGCACCACCAACCGATCGCCGGCACGCAGCAGGTAGAACCAGTCGGCACCATCGAGTTGCGGCAACAGATCATTGATTTGTTGCTGCCAGTCATCCTGCAGCGGCATGCGCACCACGCGCTCGTCCAGCCGCGCCTCGGTACAGGCCGCAGACAATACGATGGTCAGCTCGGGCAAATACTCCTGGGCGGCCAGTGATTGCAACGTAAGATCCAGCGCCGAGCGACTGCCCTGCTCGTCAATAATCAGTGCAACGATTTTCGGTGTACGCGGCCACGCGGCCAGTGTATCCGGCAGCAATTCACGCTGGCCTTCGGTCAGGTGGCGGCATTCGAGCCACTGCGCGTACAGCTCGGCGAAACTGACGCTGGAGATGCCCACGTGCCAATCCTGGGTCGTCTGCTTGGTACCCAGCGTCCGGCTCAGCGGCAGTTCTTCCCAGACACGCGGCAACTCGGCCGCCTTGGTCATCGGCACGTAGCGCACCCAGCCCGGTGCAGGCGCCGATTCGCCGCTGCGTGCCTTGAGCATCTGCGTCAGCCATTGACGCTCGGCCTCGATCGCATCGCGCATGGCCTGCTGACCACTCAATCGTTCAGGGTACAGACGCTCGACACTCAGGACATGGTTCGAAACCACCATGTTGCCCCGGCGCAGCAGGCAGACATACAAGGCGAAGTCCAGACTGGCGACAAAGCAGTGTCCCGGCTGGGTCAACGCCGGCAGCAACTCCACTACATCGGCCCGGCGAAACAGGGCATTGCTGAAACCGCCCAGAATGTTGACCGGGAAGTTCTCGAAGATCGCCAGCAGGTCTTCACCCTTGAACAGCCCGCAGGTCGGAGACAGCGGCGTGTTTTGCAGGCGTGACGGCAACGGCCGGTCGTCGGCATCCCAGAACAGGCGCTGGGCCAGGGCCAGATTGACATCCTGATGATCGATGAGTGTCTGCGCCTGACGCTCGACACAGATGCTGAACAACTGGTCGTCATCGCACAGGAATTTTATGAACTCGCCCTGAGCCTGTTCGAGACAGACGTGCAGGTTGCCCACCAGCCCCAGCGTCCGGGGATTGCGTACATAACGCACCGCCACGCCGCTGCTATCGCTCACCGAGTCGACGATGGTTTTGATCTCGTGACCACGACTGTCATCGCAGACAATGATTTCGAGATTGCCATAGCCCTGACTCACGGCACTTTGCAATGCCCGTTCGAAAAAACGCGGATTGAAGGCTGGAATGACGAGGCTGACGAGGGGAAGTGAATTCACGGCGGGCTCACAGGCGGTGTGAACCCGCCCAGAAAAGCGAGCTCTTGAAACCGCTAAGACATTAACTATTGAAGGAACAGGGCAACGCGGGCGCTTGCGCGCCCGCCTGCCTGCCGTCAGATCTTGTTGAACAGACCCAGCTGGCTGATTTTGCTGAACGCCAGTTGCGAGGCCTGCAGCATGGTCTGCTGCAGGGTCAGGCGGGTCATCACCTCGGCCGGATCGGAATCGCGGATTGAGCCCTGAGTGGTGGTGTTCGCCTGGATCAGGGTCTCGTTGGTGGTGGTCTGTTCATCCAGCGACTGGCCACGGGCACCGATCGAGGTGACGGCGCTGCCGATCTGGTTGGCGGCACTTTCGATGTTGCCGAGCGCCGACTCCATCGCACCCTGGAATTTCTGCTTGGCGACCGGATCACCATCGATCGGTGTGTTCAGTGCAGTGACCATCTGGCCCAGGGTGTCGAGCACGTTCTGGGTCTGGTGGTTGTTGGACTGAATCGAAAACTGGTCACCGGCGGCTGGCGTGCCACCGATGGCGAAAGTCACGCCCGCAGCCGTAGCGTTGCCACCGACCACGGTGCCCGAAGACACCGGTTTGCTGTCGGCAGTGACAGGCGCCGCGTACAGGTCGAATGCCGTGGCACTCGTGAACTTCAGAACGGCGCCGCCGCCCGACGGGAAGGCGCCGTTGTAGGCCGCCTGGTTGGTCACGTTCGAACCGGTGATGACCGCGGTCGACGGGTTGCCCGGGCTGCGCACGGAGGTGAACGAGTCCGGTGTGGCCGACAGCTGGAAGCTGTGACCGGCGATGACCGCGTCCGGATTGGTATCACCTGGCTTGAGGTTGATGTTCAGTTTCAGATCGACACCACGGAAACTGACCGTCTGGTTGGCACCGTTGCTGTTGGTGATCGCACCGTTCTGACTGGCTTCGGTGGTGACGTCATTGCCCAGGGCATCGGTGATCTTGATCTGAGTGCTGCTGATGAAATCCACGGTGTACGGCTGGCCGGCCGTGAATTTGGCGTTGTAAGTCGCAGCGGTACCCACGATACCGTTGGTCAGCACCACACGACCGTCATCGACAGCCGGAGCCGTCATGCTGGTCTGGGTCCGGGCGGTATTGATGGTCTGCTGGAAAGCATCCCAACCGGTGGTGTTGGTCGCCACCGACAGGCCGTCGCCAATGCCCAGGTTGATCTGGGTCTGGTCACCGTTGTAGGTGTAGGTGCCGTCGGCGTTCTGCGAGTACGGCGCGGTATCGGTCTTCGAGCCGGAGAACAGGTAGTTGCCGTTGGCGTCCTTGGAATTCATCAGGCCCAGCACCTGCTGCTGGATCTGGGTCAGTTCCGCCGCGTAAGCCTTGCGATCCGTATCGGTGGCGATGCCGTTGTTGGCGGCCAGGCCGATTTCCTTGGCACGTGCCAGGGCGGTGGTGATGGATGTCAGGGTGGATTCCTGAACGGTCAGTGAACTCTTGGTGGTGTCGATGTTGCCTTTGTACTGCTCGAGCATCGCGGCCTGCTGGCCCAGCTTCAGCAAGCGACCGGCACCGATCGGATCGTCGGCTGCCGTGTTGATGCGCTGCAGGCTGCTGGCTTCGTTGGCGGTCGCGACCGTCTTGCTGTAGTTGCGCTGATATTGGGCAGCTTGTGTCGCGTAATACTGGGCGGTGGAAATGCGCATGAATTACGGCTCCTTAAAGGCTGTTGATCAGCGTGGCGAAGGTTTCCTGCGCAGCTTTGATGATCTGCGAAGACGCTGTGTAGTACTGCTGATACTTGACCAGGTTGCCGGTCTCTTCATCCAGGTTGACCTGGGACAGCGAGTCCCGTGCACTCTGGGCCTGATCCAGGATCACCGTGGTGGCTGCGCTGTCGGATTTGCTCTGGGCAGCCTGGGTACCGACGTTGGTTACCAGTTTGTTGTAAGCGTCGGTCAGGCTGATGCCCTTGCTCGCCGTGCCGGTGTCAACGGTCTGTTTGGTCTGCAAACCGACCAGTGCCTGGGCGTTGCGGTTGTCCGAAGAGGCCGCGCCGGTCAGGTTGATGGTGAAGGTTTCGCCGGACTTCGGCGTCGCGCCCACAGTGGTCTGCACGGTGAAGGTCTTTTGCACGTTCGGGATGACGGTGGTGTCCATCACCGGAGCACCGGTGGAGTCGACCATGCCGATCTTCAGGTTCAGGGTGTTCGCCTGACCGGGAACGATGACGCCGGAACCGATCGTGGCCCCCTTGGCATCAACCATGTTGTAAGTCTGGCTGCCGCTGGTGGTGGCACCGAATACCAGTTTGACCGGGGTCGAATACTTGAGCGCGTTCTGCAACTCTGCCTGGGACGCCGGGTTGTAGATATCGACGACGTCAGTCAGCGTCGGCTGAGTGTAGGTGCCTGAGTTGTTGGCACTGGCCACGCCGGTCAATGGTCCGGCGGCGGCGATTTTCTTCGGGTCGGTAAGCACGGTCTGAATGCTGGACGCCGCGTTGCGGGTCGGGGTGACCTTGAACGTATCGCCGGCGCTCAGCGCACCACCGTTAAGGGCCAGGGTAAAGCCGTCGATTACCGGAGGCGGCGTGGTCGTGGTGCTGAACGAACCCATGTCGGTGCCGTCGGAGCGCTTGACCGTGTAGTTGGTCGCGCTGGTGAAGGTGACCTGATAGTCGCTGGTGGTCAGCTTGCCGGTGTCCTTGATAGTGACATCAAGATTGCCCGAACCTGCACTGTTGCCGGACTGGGCGATGCTGCGCTGACTGATCAGGGCGGCACTGTTGATGTTGTTGAAAATGGCCGCGCCAAAGTCACCGTTCTTGTCGATGCCCTGGGCTTGCTGGCGGTTGATCTGGTCGGCAACGACCAGTGCCACACGGCCCAGCTCGTTGAGTGCAGGATCGAGCACTTCCTTGCGATAAGTCAGCAGACCGCCGATTTCACCACCGGTCATCGCCGAGGTGATGTCGATGGTGCTCGAACCACGATCCATCTGGATGCCCATGCGCGATGGGTCACCCTTGAGCGGCACGGTGCTCAGGGTATTGGTGGTATTGCCGATGACCAACGGCTGGCCGCTGCCGATGTAGATGTCGAAGCTGGTGCCACGCTCAACGACTTGCGCGCCGGTCAGCTCGGAGAGTTGACGCACGGCTTCGTTACGGCTGTCGAGCAGATCGTTCGGCTGGCCGCCGCTGGTGGAGATCTCGCCGATCTTCTGGTTCAGCGTGGCAATCGAGGTTGCCAGCTTGTTCACCTGGGACGCCATGTCGGACAGGTTGCCATTGAGCGTGGCGTTCTGATCGTTCATCTGCTTGGCCAGCGCGTTGAAGCGACTGGTCAGGGCCTGGGCGCCGGTCAGCACCGACTGGCGGGAAGTGTCGTCGGTGGCCGAGGTCGACACGCCTTGCATCGAGGTGAAGAATTTCTGCAGCACACCGGTCAGGCCAGTGTTGGTGTCGGACAGCGAGCCGTCCAGCGCGGTCGCCTGCGCACCGAAGGCGGCGGCTTCGCTATTGAGCGACGTGGCGGTACGCAGCTGCGATTCGAGGTAGGAGTTGTACACCCGGCGCACGTCGGCCAGAGTCGTACCGGTACCGATGAACACGTTACCGTACTGAATCGAGGACTTGGTGCCCTGCACGGTTTGCTGGCGTGAATAACCGGCGGTGTCGACGTTGGCAATGTTGTTGCCCGTCACAGCCAGAGAGGATGAACTCGCGGCCAACCCCGACATCCCGATATTGAGCAAACTCATGATTCAAACCTTACCTTGTGTTTATAAGGGCGTTGTTGAAACGCCGGCCGCAGCGTAGTTCTGATTGACCGTCATCTGCCTGGCAATCTGCGAAATCTTCGTCGCGTAATTCGGGTCGGTCGCGTAACCGGCCTTTTGCAATTCGCGTACAAACTGTTCTGGGTTATCGGCCGACTTCAGCACATCTTGATAGCGATTATTGCTCTGCAGCAAAGTCACCAGATCGTGGAAGCTGTCCTTGTATGAGGCGTAGGAACGGAACTCGGCCGTCTCCTTGACCATCTGCCCGTTGCGGAATTCGCTGGTGATCGCCCGGGCCGAATCGCCCTTCCAGTTGCTGCTCGCCTTGATGCCGAACAGGTTGTGACTGCTGCTGCCGTCCTGGGCGCGCATGACCGATTTGCCCCAACCGGTTTCCAGTGCAGCCTGAGCCACCAGATAACGCGGATCGACGCCAATGCGCGCGGCGGCTTCCTGCGCCATCGGCAACATGGTGTTGACGAACTGGTCGGCGTTGCTGAACGCGCGCTTGGCTGGCGCCAACGGGATCTGTGCCATCGCACGACCGTAAATCTGCATCTGTCCGCCGGAAGCCTTGTCCGCCTCGGCGCGGGCCAGCCAGTCGCCGTTGTACAGCGGGCCGGAACCGGTAACAGCGGCGGTCGCGGCGCGTTGCGGCAGTTGAGTGGCCGCTGCCGGCGTAGCCGACGGCACCAGACCGGCGAGCAAGCGATCCGCCAGTTTCGGCGGCAACGCCAGACGACGCTGGTTGATCATTTCCATGTCATTGCGATGGGTCAGTTCAGTGTTCGGCGCATGCACCGAACGCGACGCCCACAGCGGCCGCTCGCCATTGAGTCGCGACAACGGACCATTGGCAGCCACGGTGCCAGCGGCAATCGGCGTGGCCACGGCAGCGGCCTTGGCCCTGGCTTCTTCCTGCTTGGCGGCGGACGCGGCCGCCGCCTCGCCCGGCGCCATCGGTTTGTTCTTCGACATCTGCTTGATCAGCACGTCGGCCAGGCCAATACCACCGCCCTCGCGGGACAGGGAAACCGCCAGTTGCTGGTCATACATTTCCTGATACTGCTTGGCGGCCGGCGTATTGAGCGGGTTGTCCTGCCCCAGCGCTTCAGTGGCCGAACGCATCGACTTGAGCATTTCACCGAGGAACAGCGATTCGAATTCCTGCGCGACCTTGCGCATGTTCGCATCGCTGTTCTTGTCGCCGACCTTCAGCTGATTCAAGCGATTGAGGTCGGAGTACGAACCCGAATCGCTGCTGCTGACCAGACCGCTTTTGCGCATATCCATGGTCGCCGTCCTCAGATCACGATCAGGTCGGCTTGCAACGCGCCGGCCTGCTTCAGTGCTTCGAGGATGGCCATCAGGTCACCCGGCGCGGCGCCGACCTGGTTCACCGCCCGGACGATCTCGTCGAGGGTAGTGCCCGGGCCAAACTTGAACATCGGCTTGGCTTCCTGCTCGGCATTCACCCGCGAGCGCGGCACCACGGCGGTCTGGCCATTGGACAGCGGGCCCGGCTGGCTGACGATCGGGTCTTCGGTGATGGTCACGGTCAGGCTGCCGTGGGTCACGGCGGCCGGCGATACCTTCACGTTCTGGCCGATGACGATGGTGCCGGTACGCGAGTTGATAATGACTTTCGCCACGGCCTGACCCGGATCGACTTCGAGGTTTTCCAGGATCGACAGATAGTCGACGCGCTGGCTCGGATCGAGCGGCGCGGTCACACGGATCGAACCGCCGTCGATGGCCTGAGCCACGCCAGGGCCGAGCATGTCGTTGATCTTGTCGACGATCCGCTTGGCGGTAGTGAAGTCGGAACGGTTGAGGTTCAGCGTCAGGCTGTTGCCCTGGTTGAAACCACTCGGCACCGAACGCTCGACCGACGCACCGCCCGGGATGCGACCGGCCGACGGAACGTTGACGGTGATCTTCGAACCGTCACGACCTTCAGCATCGAAACCGCCGACCACCAGGTTGCCCTGGGCGATGGCGTAGACGTTGCCGTCGATACCCTTGAGCGGGGTCAGCAACAGCGTGCCGCCGCGCAGGCTCTTGGAGTTACCGATGGACGACACGGTGATATCGACCTGCTGACCCGGCTTGGCGAACGCCGGCAGATCGGCACTCACCGACACTGCCGCGACGTTTTTCAGCTGCACGTTGCCCGATCCCGGCGGCACCTTGATGCCGAACTGCGAGAGCATGTTGTTGAAGGTCTGCAGGGTGAACGGGGTCTGCGTGGTCTGGTCGCCGGTACCGTTAAGACCGACCACCAGGCCATAGCCGATCAACTGGTTGGAACGCACGCCGGAAATGCTGGCGATATCTTTCAGCCGCTCGGCGTGGGCACCAAAGGCTGCGGACATCAACGCCGCAGCGAGCATGAGGCTCTTGAAATTCAACGTAGCCACCTAGAAAGGGAACAGCGGGCTGAGGAAGAAACGGTCGAACCAGCCTGGCTGACTCGCATCGGCGAACGAACCGGTGCCCGAGTAGGTGATGCGTGCATCGGCGACCCGGGTCGAAGACACGGTGTTGTCGGTGGCGATGTCATCGGCCCGCACGAGACCGGCGATCCGCACCAGCTCATCGCCGGTGTTGAGGGTCATCCACTTTTCGCCACGCACGGCGATGATGCCGTTGGGCAGCACGTCGGCGACGGTCACGGTGATCGAGCCGGTCAGGGTGTTGCCCTGGGCCGCCTTGCTGTCACCCTTGGTCGCGCGGTCGCCGCTGTAACCGACATCCAGGCTCAGGTCGTTACCGCCCAACGGGTTGTTGGTGGTGGCGCTGCCGCCGAACAGCGACGTCAGGCCGATGCCGGTCTTGCTGTTCTTGGCCACCTGCGAGTTGGCGTTCTTGCTGGCCTGGGTCCTCTCGTTCAGGGTGATGGTGATGATGTCACCGACCCGGAACGCCTTGCGGTCGCTGTACAGGTTCTGCTCGAAACCGGCCTGATAGATCGAGCCGTTGTTGGCGGCCGACGGCAACGGTGTGCGCGGCAACACCGGGGCGTAGTAAGGATCATTGGGCTTGGGCGTCGGAGCGACGCAGCCCGCGAGCGAGACGACCCCGCTCAATGCCACAACAGATACAAAGCGCTTCATGACCCTTACCTCACGGTGTTGCAGGCGACCTCATGGCCGCCTCATAGACTTGATTACAGATTCTGCGTTACGAACGAGAGCATCTGGTCGGCGGTGGAGATCACCTTGGAGTTCATCTCGTACGCGCGCTGGGTGGTGATCATGTTGACCATCTCTTCCACGGTGCTGACGTTTGAGGTTTCCAGGGTGTTCTGCAGCGTGGTGCCGAAACCGTTCAGGCCCGGAGTACCGACTTGCGGCGCACCGGAAGCGGCGGTTTCCAGGAACAGGTTGTTGCCCACCGCTTGCAGACCGGCCGGGTTGATGAAGTCAGCGGTTTGCAGGTTGCCGATCACCTGAGCGGCAGGGTTGCCGGCGACGGTGATCGACACGGTGCCGTCACGACCTACGGTGAAGGTCTGGGCGTTGTTCGGGATGACGATGGCCGGTTCCAGGGCGAAACCGCTGGCGTTGACGATCTGACCGTTGGAGTCGAGGTGGAAAGTACCGTCACGGGTGTAGGACGTGGTGCCGTCCGGCTGCAGGATCTGGAAGAAACCGCGACCGTCGATGGCCATGTCCAGCGGCTGCTCGGTGGTTTGCAGGCTGCCGGCGGTGAAGTTTTTCTGGGTGCCGACGATGCGCACACCGGTACCCACTTGCAGACCCGACGGCAGTTCGCTGTCCTGGGTCGACTGGGCGCCTGGCTGACGCTTGATCTGATAGAGCAGGTCCTGGAACTCGGCGCGGTCACGTTTGAAACCCGTGGTCGACACGTTCGCCAGGTTGTTGGAAATGGTGGTCAGATTGGTGTCCTGGGCGGACAGACCGGTTTTGGCAACCCATAGAGCCGGAAGCATTCGATTCTCCTCGTGCGCCTGTTTTACGGCGCGACGTTCTGATAATTAGCTGATCTGCAAGACCCGAGCCATGGCCTGGTCGTCGTCTTTGGCGGTGTTCATCATCTTGACGTGCAGTTCGAACTGCTTGGCCAGGGCCAGCACCGACGTCATCTCTTCCACGGCATTGACGTTGCTCGACTCCAGGAACCCCGACACCAGTTTGACGTTGGCATCGGCCGGCGCAGGCTGGCCGTCCTTGGTGTAGATCGAACCGTCCAGGCCCTTGTTCATGTTCTTGATGTCCGGGTTGACCAGCTTGATGCGATCGACTTCGGCCATGACCCGCGGGCCTTCGCCCATCGCACGAATGCTGATGGTGCCGTCTTCGCCAACTTCCACCTGTTGCTCCGGCGGCACCGCGATCGGCCCGCCATTGCCCATGACCGGCATGCCATTGCCGGCACGCAAGACGCCAAGGGCGTCGATATTCAGGCTGCCGGTGCGCACGTAGCTTTCGCCGCCGTTGGGGTTCTGCACGGCAATGAAACCGTTGCCGCTGACGGCCACGTCGAGGTCACGGCCGGTCTGCACCAGCGACCCCGGCGTGAAGTCGGTGGCGGGCCGTTCGCTCATGGCAAACGCACGCGCCGGAAAGCTGTCACCGAACACCGGCATCGAACGCGCCTGTTCCAGGTCGCGCTGAAAACCGTTGGTGGAGATGTTCGCCAGGTTGTTGGCATGAGCCTTTTGCGCCAGTGCGTTCTGGCTGGCGCCGGTCATTGCCACATAAAGGTACTTGTCCACACTCTTTCCTCTGCATGCCGGACGTTTGCCGCCCACCGCTGTACTGCTGAGCCATAAGCAATTTGCAGACCAACTTTTTTCTGGCGGCCGAGGACCCGATAAACAAAGGACTTGAGGGATTTTGCCGAGAGGAGGGAAATGTATCGAAGACGAAAAACCGGCGGTGTCATGCCGCTTGGCGGCAAACACCCGATCCGGCCGTGATCACTCCGACGCGTCCTTGCCGACTTCGTACTCACGCAACTTGTTGGCGATGGTCGTATGGGAAACCCCGAGCCGCTTGCCCAGTTGCCGGCTGCTCGGATGCTCGGAATACAAGCGCTCCAGCACCGCCTTCTCGAAGCGCCCGACAATCTCGTCCAGCCCGCCTTCGAGGGAGAAATCGCCAAGCGGCTGACGCACGCCGTAATCCGGCAGGCGAATGTGCTCGGCCTTGACCGTGCCGCCGTCGCACAGCGAAACCGCCTGGAACAGCACGTTCTCCAGTTGCCGCACATTGCCCGGCCAATGGTAGTGACTGAGCCGGTCCATCGCCGCCGGCGCCAGTTTCGGCAGCGGGCAGCCGATCTGTCGACTGGCCTGATCGAGAAAGTGCTCCACCAGCGGCGTCAAACCGTCGAGGCATTCGCGCAGTGGCGGGATGTGCAGCGACAGCACGTTCAAGCGGTGATACAGATCCTGGCGAAATTCGCCGCGCGCGCACAGCTCCGACAGGTCGACCTGGGTTGCGCAGATCACCCGCACATCGAGGTAAACCTCTTCATCACTGCCCACACGGCGGAAGCAGCCGTCCTGCAGGAATCGCAGCAGTTTCACCTGCAAGCGCGGGCTCATTTCGCCGACACCATCGAGGAACAGCGTGCCGCCCGCCGTCAGCTCCAGCAGCCCGAGCTTGCCTTCGGCACGCGCACCTTCAAAGGCACCGGGACCGTAGCCAAACAGTTCGGTCTCGGCCATCGACTCCGGCAGCCCGGCGCAGTTGAGCGCCATCAACGGCGACTGGCCGCGCGGGCTCGCCAGGTGACAGGCCCGCGCCAGCAATTCCTTGCCGGTGCCGGTTTCGCCTTCAATCAACAACGGCGCATCCAGCGGTGCCATGCGTCGCGCTTCGCGCACCACCGCCGCCATCACTTTCGAGCTCTGGAAGATGCTGTCGAAGCCACGCAGTTCCTGCTTGCGCACGTTATAGATGCGCTCGCCGACGCGGTCCGCCCGGTGCAGGGTCAGCACGGCACCGGCCATGGCCTCGCTGTCGTCGTGCTCCGATTGCAACGGCGCGATGTCGGCCAGAAAGATGTCGCCCTTGACCTTGACCCGCATGCCGTTGATTCGCGATTTGTTGGCGCGCACCAGTTCCGGCAGATCGAAATCTTCGGCGTAACGCGACAACGGAATCCCCGGCACCTCGTCCACCCGTACTCCGAGCAACTGCGCTGCCGCACGGTTGGCGGCAACGATGGAGCCGCCCATGTCGATCGACAGCACCGGAAACTCCAGCGCGCCGAGCAGCGCATTCAACTCCATGTGCCGCCGCTCGCTGGGCATCAACCCTACCCGCTTGACGCCGAACACCCCGGCAATCGCCTCGAACTTGGGTCGCAACGCCTGGAACTGAATGTTGATCAGGTTCGGGCAATGCAGGTAGATCGCGTTGCCATGCTCACCGCCCACCTCGCCACGGGCGACGTTGATCCCGTACTCCACCAGCAGATTGAGAATGTCGCGCAGGATGCCGATGCGGTTCTGGCAGTGGACTTTGATACGCATATAAAGGCCCGAAACAGGTGAAGAGGCGGTCTGACGCCGGAATTTTCTGCGCAGCGCGCAAGATAGTCGTCAAGATTATGTGACAGCCATCGGCCTTTTCAAACCCGACAGTCACCGTAAACACGACTTATCGCGCGAAGCGTAACGAAAATTTTACGAATTAAAGAGACTTTTCCTACTCAACCAGTCTTCAACCTGCTGCAACAACAAACGTTCCGGGGTATTTCTCAGTCCATCGCAGGACATAACAAGAACGAAATTCCCCTCGCAGGAGAGCAGTATGAAGCAGACGCAATACGTGGCCCGCGAGCCCGATGCGCAAGGTTTTATCGACTACCCCGCCGAAGAACACGCGGTGTGGAACACGCTGATCACCCGCCAGTTGAAAGTGATCGAGGGTCGTGCGTGCCAGGAATACCTGGACGGTATCGAAAAACTCGGTCTGCCCCACGACCGCATTCCGCAACTGGGCGAGATCAACAAGGTGCTCGGCGAGACCACCGGTTGGCAGGTTGCCCGCGTTCCCGCGCTGATCCCGTTCCAGACCTTTTTCGAATTGCTCGCCAGCAAGCAGTTTCCGGTGGCCACGTTCATTCGCACCCGTGAAGAACTGGACTACCTGCAAGAGCCGGACATTTTCCACGAGATCTTTGGCCACTGTCCGCTGCTGACCAACCCGTGGTTCGCCGAATTCACCCACACCTACGGCAAACTCGGCCTGCAGGCCACCAAGGAAGAACGCGTTTATCTGGCGCGACTGTACTGGATGACCATCGAGTTCGGCCTGGTCGACACCCCGCAAGGCAAACGCATCTACGGCGGCGGCATCCTGTCTTCGCCGAAAGAAACTGTTTATTCGCTGTCGGATGAGCCCGAGCATCAGGCCTTCGATCCGCTGGAAGCGATGCGCACGCCGTACCGCATCGACATCCTGCAACCGCTGTATTTTGTCCTGCCGAACCTCAAGCGCCTGTTCGACCTGGCCCACGAAGACATCATGGCCATGGTCAAGCAAGGCATGGAGCTGGGTCTGCACGCACCGAAATTTCCGCCGAAACCAAAAGCTGCGTGAACCGTGGCTTTTACTTACAAGTGAGTCTGTCAGTCGTCGCGGCTTTGGTTTAGCGTGACGACATTGACGACCGTAACAGCTCTTATAAAAAAGACATCCGATCTCAGGAATCAAACCATGTCCACTTTGAACCAAGCCCATTGCGAAGCGTGCCGTGCCGATGCCCCACAAGTCAGCGATGAAGAACTGCCGATCCTGATCAAGCAGATTCCTGACTGGAACATCGAAGTCCGCGACAGCATCATGCAGCTGGAAAAAGTCTTCCTGTTCAAGAATTTCAAGCACGCGCTGGCCTTCACCAACGCCGTCGGCGAGATCTCCGAGGCCGAAGGTCACCACCCGGGCCTGCTGACCGAGTGGGGCAAGGTCACCGTGACCTGGTGGAGCCACTCGATCAAGGGCCTGCACCGCAACGACTTCATCATGGCCGCGCGCACTGACGAAGTGGCCAAGACCGCAGAAGGACGCAAGTAATGCACTTCGACGCCATCGGCCGGGTGCCCGGCGACCCGATCCTCGGCTTGATGGAGGCCTATGCGCAGGACCCCAACCCGCGCAAGTTCGACCTCGGCGTGGGCGTCTACAAGGATGCCCAGAGCCTGACGCCGATCCCCGAAGCGGTGAAAATCGCCGAGGCTCGGCTGGTTGAGAGCCAGGACACCAAGACCTACATCGGTGGCCACGGCAATCCGCTGTTCGGCAAGGTCATCAATGAGCTGGTGCTCGGTGCCGATTCGGCACTGATCGCCGAGCAGCGCGCTGGCGCCACCCAGACACCGGGCGGCACCGGCGCCCTGCGTCTGGCGGCGGACTTCATCGCGCAATGCCTGCCGGGCAAGGGCGTCTGGCTGAGCAACCCGACCTGGCCGATCCACGAAACGATTTTCGCGGCCGCCGGGGTCAAGATCAGCCATTACCCGTATGTTGGCAGCGACAACCGCCTCGACGTCGATGCCATGCTTGCCGTGCTCAACGAAGTGCCGAAAGGTGATGTGGTACTGCTGCACGCGTGCTGCCACAACCCGACCGGTTTCGACCTGAGCCACGACGACTGGCAGCGAGTGCTGGAGGTGGTACGCCGCCGTGACTTGCTGCCGCTGATCGACTTTGCCTACCAGGGCTTTGGCGACGGTCTGGAGCAGGATGCATGGTCGACCCGGCTGTTCGCCGCCGAGTTGCCCGAGCTGCTGATCACCAGTTCCTGCTCGAAGAATTTCGGCCTGTACCGCGATCGCACCGGTGCGTTGATTGTCAGCGCGAAAACTGCTGACAAGCTGATCGACATCCGCAGCCAGTTGGCGCACATCGCTCGCAACCTGTGGTCGACGCCACCGGATCACGGCGCGGCAGTGGTCGCCACAATCCTTGCCGACCCGGAGCTGAAACGCCGCTGGGCCGACGAAGTGGAAGCCATGCGTCTGCGCATCGCCCAGTTGCGCAGCGGCTTGGTGGAAGCGCTGGAACCGCACGGTCTGCGTGAGCGTTTTGCGCACATTGGCGTGCAGCGCGGGATGTTCTCCTACACCGGCCTGTCGCCGGAACAGGTGAAAAACCTGCGCGAGCATCACAGCGTGTACATGGTCAGCTCGGGCCGTGCCAACATTGCGGGGATTGATGCAACGCGTCTCGACCTGCTGGCCGAAGCGATCGCCAACGTCTGCAAATAAACAAATGTCAGGGGTGGCGGGCACACCGCCGCTCCCACATTTGCCCTGCGTCACCCTGTCGCACTTGTCTAGACAATCCCGCCCGTCGAACCAAATGGATTTAAAAGTCTGATTGTCATTTTTCTTGCTGTATCCTGCGCAAGCTTTCTGAAAGCGCGGATCTACCAGATCTATCAACAGACTTAGCGAGGAGCGCAACCATGCACGAGATTCCGAATCTCCCCTTCCCAAGCCTGCACGAAACTGAGCAGACGACCACGCAACAAGCCGGTGCCCAACAGCCCGAGCCGAAAGAAGCCGCCGAGAGCCGTCCGGCCGACAGCGAAGAGTAAGCAACACCCGCCGTACAGACCGTGTGGAAAGCGCTAACATGCGCTTTCCACACTGCCTGAAACCTGAGCTGCCATGTCCAAAGAATTCGATGAACAACAGGCCGAGATCCTGATCGGTACCACCGAGAAGATGATCGAGATCTGGAGCCGTCTCTCGCCCGAGAAACAGGCCGCCCTGCTCGCCCGTTTCGGCAGCGAAGAAAACGCGCTGGCCGCCCTGGTCACCACGCAATTGGTCGCCCCGGCCAAATAGTTTTACTTTTCCCCGCCCCGGACGCGTCCGCATCGGTATCATGAGCAGCCTATCTATTCTGCTCTTCCCGTGGATCGTAATTCATGTCGTCCTCTATGCCAGAACCCCAGCGCCCCCTGGCGGTCACGCTGCAAGTCGTTTCCATCGTCCTGTTCACCTTCATCGGCTACCTGAACATCGGCATTCCGCTGGCGGTGCTGCCAGGTTATGTGCACAGCGACCTGGGCTTCGGCGCGGTCATCGCCGGGCTGGTGATCAGCGTGCAATACCTGGCCACCCTGCTCAGCCGTCCGTATGCCGGCAAGATCATCGACAACCAGGGCAGCAAGCGTGCGGTGATGATCGGTCTGGTCGGCTGTGGTTTGAGCGGGGTGTTCATGCTGATTTCGGCGTGGACCCCCAACCTGCCGCTACTGAGCCTGATCAGCCTGTTCGTCGGCCGTCTGGTGCTGGGCAGCGCGGAAAGTCTGGTCGGCTCAGGCTCGATCGGCTGGGGCATCGGCCGCGTCGGCGCCGCCAACACCGCCAAAGTCATCTCGTGGAACGGCATCGCCAGTTACGGTGCGCTGGCGGTCGGTGCGCCGCTCGGGGTATGGCTGGTCAGCCGTTTCGGTTTGTGGAGCATGGGTGTGAGCATTCTGCTGCTCGCCACGCTGGGGCTGCTGCTGGCCTGGCCGAAAACCGCCGCGCCGATCGTGGCCGGCGAGCGTCTGCCGTTCATGCATGTGCTGGGCCGCGTCTTCCCGCACGGCTGCGGACTGGCGTTGGGCTCGATCGGTTTCGGCACCATCGCCACCTTCATCACCCTGTATTACGCCACGCAGCACTGGGACAACGCGGTGCTGTGCCTGAGCCTGTTCGGCGCCAGCTTCATCGGTGCGCGACTGCTGTTCGGCAACCTGATCAATCGCCTCGGCGGCTTTCGTGTGGCGATTGCCTGCCTGTCGGTGGAAACCTTGGGCCTGCTGTTGCTGTGGCTGGCGCCGGACGCGCACTGGGCACTGGCCGGCGCGGCATTGAGCGGTTTCGGTTTCTCGCTGGTATTTCCGGCGCTGGGCGTGGAGGCGGTAAACCTGGTGCCGGCCTCCAGCCGTGGTGCGGCGGTCGGGGCTTATTCGTTGTTCATCGACTTGTCGCTGGGCATCACCGGCCCTTTGGCGGGCGCCATTGCAGCGGGCTTCGGATTTGCCTCGATTTTCCTGTTCGCCGCCCTCGCCGCGCTGAGCGGTCTGGCATTGAGCGTCTATCTCTACCGCCACACGGCGAAGTACCGCGAAGACTAGAAATCCACCTTGCCGCGCCCGGCCTTGATGCTGCCGCGCTTGGTTTTCGATTCGAGCCGACGCTTCTTTGAGCCCAGCGTCGGCTTGGTCGGCCGCCGCTTCTTCTCGACCTTGGTGGCGCTGAGGATCAGCTCGGTCAGACGCTCCAGCGCATCGGCGCGATTCTGTTCCTGCGTACGGTACTGCTGGGCCTTGATGATCAGCACGCCGTCGCCGGTAATGCGACTGTCGCGCAGCGCCAGCAGCCGCTCCTTGTAGAACTCGGGCAAGGACGAGGCAGGAATGTCGAAGCGCAGGTGCACGGCACTGGAGACCTTGTTGACGTTCTGCCCACCGGCGCCCTGGGCGCGGATGTACGTCAGTTCGATCTCGGCATCCGGCAGATGCACATTGTTGGAAATCACCAGCATGGAAAAGCGTCCGTATTCAGAACCCGCAGGATACCGCGAAAGCACAAAAAACCCGGCACTTGGCCGGGTTTGTTGTTTTTTGCAACGACGCTTACTTGGCTGCGCTCGCTGCGTGCAGTGCCTGTTGCGCACCACGCTTGTTCTTGATCACGTAGCAGACCCACATGAACACCACCCACACCGGAATCGCGTACACCGAGATCTGGATGCCCGGGATCAGCAGCATCACGCCGAGGATGAACAGGACGAACGCCAGGCAGATGTAATTGCCGTACGGGTACCACAGCGCCTTGAACAGCGGCTTCTGGTGGGTCTTGTTCATGTGCTGGCGGAACTTGAAGTGCGAGAAGCTGATCATCGCCCAATTGATCACCAGCGTTGCAACCACCAGCGACATCAGCAGTTCCAGCGCGTGTTGCGGGATCAGGTAGTTGAGCAGCACCGCCACCAGAGTCACGGCCGCCGAGGCCAGGATCGAACGCACCGGCACGCCGCGCTTGTCGATCTTCGCCAGCGCTTTCGGCGCATCGCCCTGCTCGGCCATGCCCAGCAGCATGCGGCTGTTGCAGTAGGTGCCGCTGTTGTACACCGACAATGCCGCGGTCAGGACCACGAAGTTGAGGATGTGCGCAGCGGTGTTACTGCCGAGCATCGAGAACACCTGCACGAACGGGCTGCCGCTGTAGGAATCGCCGGAAGCGTTGAGGGTTTCCAGCAGACTGTCCCACGGAGTCAGCGACAACAGGATCACCAGTGCGCCGATGTAGAAAATCAGGATCCGGTAGATCACCTGGTTGATCGCTTTCGGGATCACGGTTTTCGGTTTGTCGGCTTCGGCTGCGGTGAAACCGAGCATTTCCAGACCGCCAAAGGAGAACATTATGATCGCCATGGCCATCACCAGACCGCTGACGCCGTTCGGGAAGAAACCACCGTGGGACCACAGGTTGCTGACCGAAGCCTGCGGGCCGCCATGGCCGCTGACCAGCAGGTAGCTGCCCAGGGCGATCATGCCGACGATCGCCACGACCTTGATGATCGCGAACCAGAATTCGGCTTCACCGAAGACTTTGACGTTGGCCAGGTTGATCGCATTGATCAGCACGAAGAACGCCGCGGCAGTGACCCAACTCGGGATCTCCGGCGCCCAGTAGTGGATGTATTTGCCGACCGCGGTCAGCTCCGACATGCCCACCAGGATGTACAGGATCCAGCAGTTCCAGCCCGACAGGAAGCCGGCGAAACCGCCCCAGTATTTGTGCGCAAAGTGGCTGAAGGATCCGGCCACCGGCTCTTCGACGATCATTTCGCCCAGCTGGCGCATGATCATGAAGGCGATGAAGCCGCAGATGGCATAGCCGAGGATCATCGACGGGCCGGCGGATTTCAGCACCCCGGCCGAACCGAGGAACAATCCGGTACCGATCGCGCCACCGAGGGCGATCAGTTGAATGTGGCGATTTTTCAGGCCGCGTTTCAGCTCGCCTGATTGCGAGTTTTGTCCACTCATGAAAAAGGTCTCACGCAAGGTTTGATGATGTTCAGTAGACGTTGCTGCAAGGTTGCGATTTCAGCCAACCCTGATCAAACCCCAGCGCAGGCACCAGGAATTCAGCTTTTTTACAACGGTCATGCGTCACCTGTTTGTTTTTATCTGTGACGAAATCGAACCCGACACGCTTGTGACGCGGCGGAGTGAACAAGGCGGATAAACCTTGAGGTTTGCGCGATTACGCAGAGGGTCACAGTTAAAACGCGGCGCATTGTACACCGCTAACCCCCTGCTGCCAGACCTCGCCGGATCAGCGTGTCGGTTGCCGGGATTGCATGTGTCCACCCCGGGAGGCCCGGGCGGCTGCAAAAATTGAGTCAGGCCTTTGCAGGCCATCGGCGTGGACGATGGAAAATCCGTCCCACGTGGAGAAGTGAAAATGGATATCGGCGTTCATTGCGCCTCCTTCTTGTTA
Source organism: Pseudomonas sp. FG35 (assembly GCF_057809295.1). Lineage (NCBI taxonomy): Bacteria > Pseudomonadati > Pseudomonadota > Gammaproteobacteria > Pseudomonadales > Pseudomonadaceae > Pseudomonas > Pseudomonas sp. FG35. The sequence continues at coordinate 21,469 of NZ_JBMDJR010000008.1, forward strand.
TGCACCTGCACGACAGGCATGGGACGCATCTCACCTTTCAAACGACGCTGAAACAAGCGCGCCAGAGCGCTGCGCAAGGCCCGTCGGGCCTGGCTCCGGCAGATTTTCCTTACAGCCGGGCAAAGCCACTCGATTCATGGGACGGCGAGGGCTTTTTCGTAAATATTCGCTGACAGCGCGTAACGTAAAATTTCCACTCCAGACCCATCGAAGAAGGGTCCGGCAATTGACGTTAGCTGGCTAACTATTTGAAAGGCGTTAAGTTTTTTTGTTTTAAAACAAGAAAAACACACCCGAAAAAAGAAATAAAAAGTCCAAAAAAAAACGCCAACCCTGAGGTTGGCGTTTCTGTTTTCAGCTTGAAGCTTGAAGCTTGAAGCTTACAACCGTCTTATTCCGGCTTCTTGCGACCAAACCCCGGACGCTGGCCGGAACCGGCTGGTGCGCCACGGCGCTTGCCCGACGGCTTGTCATCGTCGGCCAGCTTGATGCCCGGGCGCTTCGGCGCCGGTTTGGCCGGGCGCTTGGTGTCGACTGGACGATCCGCCACCGGCGTACCACGACCTTCGCCACGCTCGGTACGGCCATTGGCCGGACGCGGACTGCGTGGCCCACGCTCGCCATCCGGACGCGTTGCCGGCTTGCGACCTGGACGCTCGCCTTCGATCTGCGGCTCGCGAACCGGACGCGGACCGGCACCAATCGGTGCACCGTTGGCCGGACGCAGGGTGCGCACACGCTCGGTACGGGCCATCGGACGCGACGACTTGCGCTGCATGCGGTCGAGCTTGTCTTTGCTCTTGGCATTCAGTTGCGGCATGGCCACCGGAGTCAGGCCGACTTCGGCGCTCAGCACGTCAACTTCGTACTGGCTCATTTCGCGCCAGCGGCCCATCGGCAGGTCGGAGTTGAGGAACACCGGACCGAAACGCACGCGCTTCAGGCGGCTGACCACCAGGCCCTGGGATTCCCAAAGGCGACGTACTTCACGGTTACGGCCTTCCATCACCACGCAGTGATACCAGTGGTTGAAGCCTTCGCCACCCGGTGCCTGTTGGATGTCGGTGAAACGCGCCGGGCCGTCTTCCAGCACGACGCCGGCCTTCAGGCGCTCGATCATTTCGTCATCGACTTCACCGCGGACACGCACCGCGTATTCACGGTCCATCTCGTAGGACGGGTGCATTAGGCGGTTGGCCAGTTCACCGTCGGTAGTGAACATCAGCAGACCGGTGGTGTTGATGTCGAGACGACCGATGTTGATCCAGCGGCCTTCTTTCGGACGCGGCAGCTTGTCGAACACGGTCGGACGGCCTTCCGGGTCGTCACGGGTGCAGATCTCGCCATCGGGCTTGTTGTACATGATCACGCGGCGAACCGACTCGGCGGCTTCTTCGCGCTTGATGACCTTGCCATCAATGGTGATTGCATCGTGCATGTCGACACGCAGGCCCAAAGTGGCGTCTTTGCCATTGACCTTGATCCGGCCGGCAGCGATCCAGGATTCGACGTCACGGCGCGAGCCGACGCCGATACGGGCGAGGACTTTCTGCAGCTTTTCGCCTGCTGGGCCGATTTCCTGGTCGTCTTTCTGATTGATGTCACTCATCTGGGCACCTCCCGGTGTGGTCTGTTCAGCGGCGCTGAATTGAGCCGCTGAAACGTTGAAATCTGGGTTTTCGGGCGAAGGGATCGCCGAAGGGTCGCGAATCATACGCGGATGTGGCCGCGCGCGCATCAGAGACTAGTCGATCAGGGCAAGGTTATTTCTTTTTCCGCCGACCGGTGGCCCCGAGCTTGATCAGACGCAGCGCGGCTTCGGCCAGCACAGTGCGCTTGTCGTCCTTGTCGAGTTTCTTCCAGGCCCGTATCTCGCGCTTGCTGCGGCCGCAGCCCAGACAGATGTCATCGCTGAACTTGCAGACGCTGATGCACGGGTCTTTGGTCGAGCTCATGCTCAGTCCTCGAACTCGCGGCGTTCGGCTTCGATGGCTTCGGCCAGGGCGCGAGCTTCGGCTTCCTCTTCGCTCAGTTCTTCCTCGGCGGCGGGTTCCGGGGCGGGCTGTTCCAGCCGGGCGACGGCAGCGAGCAGTTTTTCCCGGGCTTCGGCCACGCCGAGCACATCGTCTTCCTGCTCGGGCTCAAATTCAGGCTCAAACTCAGGTTCAGGCTCGAATTCAGTTTCGAACTCACCCTCAACCGGCGGCTCGAGCGGATCGGACTCAACCCCGGTCGGCATCGATTCACCGCCCGCCCCGTCACGCAGCAAGTCGTCGAAGTCGGTCTTGATCCCCTCCTCCATGCTGTCCAGTTCCAGCAGCAAGGTGTGGAAACTGGTTTCCTCCTTCGCCTCCTCCGGCTCGGCGCTGGCGTCGGCCAGCTCCTGCAAGCCCGGCGGCACCGGAGCGTCGTCGAAGTCGAGCACCGGATCTGCCTCGATTTCGCGCAACTCGGCCAGCGGCGGCAGGTCGTCAAGGTTCTTCAGGTTGAAGTGGTCGAGAAACGCCTTGGTGGTGGCGAACATCGCGGGTTTGCCCGGCACGTCGCGGTAACCGACGATGCGGATCCACTCACGTTCCATCAGCGTCTTGACGATGTTGGTGTTGACCGCCACGCCCCGCACATCCTCGATCTCGCCCCGGGTGATCGGCTGGCGATAGGCGATCAGCGCCATGGTTTCCAGCAGCGCCCGGGAATAGCGCTGCGGGCGCTCTTCCCACAAACGACCGACCCACGGCGCGAACTTTTCGCGGATTTGCAGACGATAGCCGGAAGCGACTTCCTTGAGCTCGAACGCCCGGCCCTCGCAGGATTTGCCAAGCAGGGTCAGGGCTTTCTTGAAGACCGGTGGCTCCGGGCGTTCGCCTTCTTCGAACAGTTCATACAGGCGCTCGAGGGATTGCGGCTTTCCCGAGGCCAACAGAAAGGCTTCAAGCAGGGACGCCAGCTCGCGGGGTTCAGTCAGGTTCATATCGGGACTCGTTATTCGGCTCGGGCTCGCACGTGGATCGCGGCGAACGGCTCATTCTGCACCAGCTCGATCAGGGATTCCTTGACCAGTTCAAGGATGGCCATGAAGGTCACCACCACGCCGAGCTTGCCCTCTTCGGCGGTGAACAGCTCGATGAACGGCACAAACCCGCCGCCCTTGAGCCGCTCCAGCACGTCGCTCATGCGCTCGCGGGTGGACAGCGCCTCGCGGCTGACCTGATGGCTTTCGAACATGTCGCCGCGGCGTAGCACTTCGGCCATGGACATCAGGATTTCTTCCAGCGCCACGTCCGGCAACAGCTTGCGCGCGCGGGCTTCCGGGGCGTCGAGCTTGGGCACGATCACATCGCGGCCGACCCGACTCAGGCCATCGATGCCCTCGGCAGCGGCCTTGAACCGTTCGTACTCCTGCAGACGGCGGATCAGTTCGGCGCGCGGGTCGTCCTCTTCGTCCTCGACGGTTTCGGCCCGGGGCAGCAGCATCCGCGACTTGATCTCGGCCAGCATCGCGGCCATCACCAGATACTCGGCGGCCAGTTCCAGGCGCACCGACTGCATCAGCTCGACATAACCCATGTACTGGCGGGTGATTTCCGCCACCGGGATGTCGAGGATGTTGATGTTCTGTTTGCGGATCAGGTACAGCAGCAGGTCGAGGGGGCCTTCGAAGGCTTCGAGGAAGACTTCCAGGGCGTCCGGCGGGATGTACAGGTCCAGCGGCATTTCCGTGACGGCCTGGCCATAGACCATGGCAAACGGCAGTTCTTGCTGGGCACCGGCCTGGGGATCAACGGTTTCCACTGCGGACATTCAGGCCTCGACCATGAATGGAGCCGGGTCGCCGCAACCGACGCGGATCACTTCCGGATCATCTCCGGTCAGGTCGATCACGGTGGAGGCCTTGATGCCGCCGGATCCGCCGTCGATGATCAGGTCCACCTGATGCTCGAGCACCTGGCGCATTTCGTACGGATCGCTCAACGGGTCTTCATCGCCCGGCATGATCAGGGTCACGCTCATCAGCGGCTCGCCCAGTTCGGCCAGCAGCGCCAGCGCGATGGGATGGCTCGGCACCCGCAGACCGATGGTGCGCTTCTTCGGATGCAGCAGCAGCCGCGGTACTTCGCGGGTGGCGTTGAGAATGAAGGTGTACGGGCCCGGCAAGTGGGCTTTGAGGATTCGAAAGGTCCCGGTGTCGATCTTGGCGTAATTGCCCAGTTGCGACAGGTCACTGCAGATCAGCGCAAAGTTGTGCTTTTCGTCGAGCTGACGCAGGCGTCGAACGCGCTCGATGCCATTCTTGTCACCGATCTGGCAACCGATTGCGTAGGAGGAGTCCGTGGGATAGACCACCACCCCGCCCTTGCGGATGATCTCGACGGCCTGTTTGATCAGGCGCGCTTGCGGGTTTTCCGGATGAATCTGGAAAAATTGACTCACATTCTCTACCTGTTCAGACGGCGGCAATAACTGGGTCATGTTTGAACCGACACCACAGGGGTGGAAGGTCCTCCGGCACCGGCCGGTACTGGCCGATCTCGGACCAGCCACCAGGGCCATGGAAATCACTGCCGGCGCTGACCAGCAGACCGAACTCTCGGGCAAGGATTGCCAGGCTGCCCACCTGTTCCGCAGGTTGATGACCATTGACCACTTCGATCGCCTGCCCGCCCGCTTGAATATAGTCGGCAATCAGCTTTCGGCGCTTGCTGCGGGTGAAATCGTAGTGCCATGGATGCGCCAGGCTGACCCATGCGCCGGCGGCGCGCAGCGTGCCGACGGTGTCTTCCAGGGTCGGCCAGTGCTGCTTGACGTCTCCCAGCTTGCCGGCGCCGAGCCATTTGCGAAACGCTTCGGCGCGATCCTTTACAAAACCTTCACGCACCATCCAGTCGGCGAAATGCGGGCGGGCCGGCGCGTTGCCGCTGTCGCCCAGCTCCTGCTGGATCTGCCGCGCGCCGTCGAGGGCATTCGGCATACCCTTGAGGGCGAGCTTGCGGCTTATTTCCTCAGACCGCAGCCAGCGACCATCGTGCAGATTGGCGATCGCCTCGACCAACGGCGCGGCGTTGACGTCGAAACCGTAACCGAGCACGTGAATGGTCGCCCCGCCCCAAGTGCAGGACAATTCGACGCCGTTGACCAGTTGCATGCCCAGCGCCTCGGCGGCCGTGCGCGCTTCGGCAAGGCCTTCGAGGGTGTCATGATCGGTCAGGGACAGGACTCGCACGCCGTTCTCGAACGCACGCGCAACCAGTGCCGCAGGCGCCAGGGCGCCATCGGAGGCCGTGCTGTGGCAGTGCAAATCGACATTCACGGGGATGTGTAACCTCAAATCAGCTGGCGCTATCGCGCGCCCATATGTTTGTTATTATGCCGCCACATCCAGCTTCTGGCTCTCACTGTGAAACAATTCATCGATTTCATCCCGCTTCTGCTGTTCTTCATCGTCTACAAACTCGATCCACGCACCGTCGACGTTGCCGGCCATGAACTGACGGTAGGCGGCATTTACAGTGCCACCGCCATGCTGATCATCAGCTCCCTGGTGGTGTACGGCGCGCTCTTCATCAAGCAGCGCAAGCTGGAGAAGAGCCAGTGGCTGACCCTGATTGCCTGCCTGGTGTTCGGCAGCCTGACACTGGCCTTTCACAGCGAAACCTTCCTGAAATGGAAAGCCCCGGTGGTCAACTGGCTGTTCGCCCTGGCCTTCATCGGCAGCCATTTCATCGGTGACCGCCTGCTGATCAAGCGCATCATGGGCCACGCACTGACCCTGCCGGATCCGGTCTGGACCCGACTGAACATCGCCTGGATCGCCTTTTTCCTGTTCTGCGGGGCCGCCAACCTGTTCGTCGCCTTCACCTTCCAGAGCATCTGGGTGGACTTCAAGGTGTTCGGCAGCCTGGGCATGACCGTGCTGTTCCTGGTCGGTCAGGGCATTTACCTGTCCCGTCACCTGCACGACGCCGATACCACAACGCCAAAAACCGAGGACTGACATGCTCTACGCCATCATTGCCACCGACGTCGCCAACTCCCTGGAAGCCCGCCTCGCTGCGCGCCCGGCACACCTTGAACGCCTGCAAGTGCTCAAGGGCGAAGGCCGCATCGTGCTGGCCGGCCCGCACCCGGCGGTCGACAGCAATGATCCGGGCGCAGCGGGTTTCAGCGGCAGCCTGATCGTTGCCGAATTCGACTCCCTGAGCGCGGCGCAAGCCTGGGCCGATGCCGATCCTTACATCGCCGCCGGCGTCTATGCCAACGTGATCGTCAAGCCGTTCAAGCAAGTCCTGCCGTAACCTTCCCCCCCGTAAAAGCCCTCAGCGCGATGAACCTTGTCGGTTCATCGCGTTCTCAATCGCTCATTATTCTCGTTTGCCGGCCGACAACCTGCCCAATATCCATTTGGAAACAGGAGTCGCGATGCGCAAGGGTCCGTTGTGTCTGATGTTGGTCACGTTGTCGATCATGGCGCCCGCCCATGGTGACGAAAGCACCGAGGGCGGCAGCTCCACGCCGCTTTCATTGAGCGCCGGCAGTCAGATCACCGAGTTGCAGCAGCGCCTGAAGGCCAGTGAGCAGCAACGGGAAGAACTGAGCAAACAACTGCAAAATGCCGATAACACCCGCGAAAGCGCCCAGCTCGCCCGGCTGCGCCAGGAGAACCAGCGTCTGAAGCTGCAACTCAAGGAGGCCCAGGCCAGCCCGCTCCCGCGCCTGCTGACCGAACAGCAGCAATGGTTCGTCACCGGGGCCGGGGTAGCGCTATTGGCGCTGCTCTGCGGTATCTTTGCCAGTGGAGCAAGCCGAAAACGTCGGCAATGGCTAAATTGAGTGAGTCATGAGCGAGCTGTTACTGATTGATGATGACCAGGAGTTGTGTGAACTCCTGAGTAGCTGGCTGAGCCAGGAAGGCTTTCAGGTCCGGGCCTGCCACGATGGTCAGAGTGCCCGCAAGGCGCTGGCCGAAACCGCGCCGGCGGCCGTGGTGCTGGACGTGATGCTGCCCGACGGCAGCGGCCTGGAACTGCTCAAGCAACTGCGCAGCGATCACGCCGACCTGCCGGTGCTGATGCTCTCGGCCCGGGGCGAGCCGCTGGACCGGATCCTCGGCCTGGAACTGGGCGCCGACGATTACCTGGCCAAACCCTGTGATCCGCGCGAACTGACTGCCCGGCTGCGCGCCGTGCTGCGCCGCAGTCATCCGGCCGCCGTGTCGACCCAGCTCGAACTGGGCGACCTGAGCTTCAGCCCCGTGCGCGGCGTGGTCAGCATCGACGAAAAGGAATTCACCCTCACCGTCTCCGAAAGCCGCCTGCTCGAAGCCCTGCTCAAGCAACCGGGCGAGCCGCTGGACAAACAGGAACTGGCGCAGATCGCCCTCGGCCGCAAGCTGACCCTGTACGACCGCAGCCTGGACATGCACGTCAGCAACCTGCGCAAAAAGATCGGCCCGCACCCCGACGGCCGCCCGCGCATCGTCGCCCTGCGCAGCCGTGGCTACTACTACAGCCTCTGATCGTCTGTCAGTTTTGTCAGGTCGGCGCGAAAACGTGTTTACCCAAGCTTTACACAGCGCTGACCGCCGCTGACCTTGATCTCCGTAATCTGTACTCATCCGGAACGTACCGGGAACGAGACAAAGGAGATTCACCATGCGCAAGACTCTTATCGCTCTGATGTTTGCCGCTGCCCTGCCGACCGTTGCCATGGCCATGCCACAGGATGGCGGCCCGATGGGTGGCCCGCTGGACGGCCCGCGCCATGGCGGTCAGATGCACGGCATGCACGGCAAAGGCCCGTACAGCCAGCTGGACCTGTCCCGCGAACAGCGCGAGCAGATCCGCAAGATCATGGGCGAGCAGATGCACGAGCGTAAGCAGACGGTCGAAAAATACCTGGAAAAACTCTCGCCAGCCGACCAGAAAGCCATGAAGGACGAGATGGCGGCCAACCACAAGAAAGCCGAGTCCGATGTCCGCGCCGTGTTGAAACCGGATCAACAGAAGAAATTCGACGAGATCCAGAAGAAACAGGCCGAGCGTCGCGCCGAATGGGCCGAGTTCAAAGCCTGGAAAGCGCAACAGCCGCAAAAGGCGCAATAATGTTCTAGCGTCACGCCCCGACCCAACGGCTCACCGCCGTTGGGTTTTCTTTGTTTGAGGATTTTCTGTGCGTTCATTGTTCTGGCGTATCCTCGCCAGCTTCTGGCTGGCCATCGCTCTGGTTGCAGGGCTTTCCATTCTGCTAGGGCACATGCTCAACCAGGACGCGTGGATCCTCAGCCGCCATCCGGGCCTCAACACTCTGGCCGCGGAATGGACGCAGACTTACGAAGCCCAGGGCGAAAACGCCGCCCAGGACATCCTCGAACAGCGCAAGCGCCAGTACCACATCGACGTGCAAGTGCTGAACGAAAGCGGCGACCCGGTGGTGCGCGGCACCTTCCCCCGGCGCGCGGCCGCCTTCGAGGCGCGGCAGAACAACGATGACCGACGTCTGCCATGGCGCCGTCTGACCGACGAATTCACCAGCGACAAAAGCGGCGACACCTACCTCTTCATCTATCGCATCCCGCACCCGGAACTCGACGCCTGGCACCGCGAAAGCCTACTCTGGCCGTTGAGTGCACTGGGCATCGCGCTGGTGGTGCTGACTCTGTTCAGCCTGCTGGTGACGTTTTCCATCACCCGGCCCCTCAGTCGCCTGCGCGGCGCGGTGCATGATCTCGGCCAAACCACCTATCAACAGAACAGCCTCGCGCAACTGGCCAACCGCCGCGATGAATTCGGCGTGCTGGCCAACGACTTCAACCGCATGGGCGCACGCCTGCAAAGCCTGATCGGCAGTCAGCGCCAGTTGCTGCGCGATGTGTCCCACGAACTGCGTTCACCGCTGGCACGGCTGCGCATCGCCTTGGCACTGGCGGAACGGGCCAGCCCCGAAGAACGGGAAAAACTCTGGCCGCGCCTGACCCGCGAGTGCGACCGGCTGGAAGCGCTGATCAGTGAAATTCTCGTACTGGCACGGGTCGATGCGGACAACGCCAGCGCCGAAGACGTGGATCTGAATGCCTTGCTCGCCACCCTGCAAAAGGACGCTCAATTGGGTTCGCCAGAGCAGACCGTGCGTCTGGAGGCCGAGCCGGCGCTCAATCTGACCGGTTGGCCGACCATGATCGAGCGCGCCGTGGACAACCTGCTGCGCAATGCCCAGCGCTTCAACCCGGTGGGGCAGTCGATTGAAATGCAGGCGTCACGTCAGGGCGAGCGGATCGTGGTCAGCGTGCGTGACCATGGGCCAGGGGTGCAGGCCGAACATCTGAGCCAGTTGGGCGAACCGTTTTATCGGGCGCCGGGGCAGACCGCTGCCGGCCATGGCCTGGGACTGGCGATTGCCCGGCGGGCGGCGGAACGGCATGGCGGGACGCTGGTGCTGGCCAATCATCCGCAGGGCGGGTTTGTGGCGAGTCTTGAATTGCCTCTCGTACCGGGGGCAGTTGTCCAACCATAAAACCAATGTGTCAGGCCTTTGCTGGCCACGCGCTGACAAACTCCGCCAGATCAACCTTCTCGGCCACCCGCGGTTCTTTCTGCGGTGTGCCGAGGTACAGGAAGGCAATCACCTCTTCGTCATCCGTCAGGCCCAAACCCTTGGCGACATGTTTCGAGTACGCCAGATCACCCGTACGCCACACCGCACCAATCCCCTGCGCGTAAGCCGCCAGCAGAATCCCGTGAGCCGCACAGCCTGCGGCCAGCAACTGCTCGGCCTTCGGGTATTTGACGTGATCCTGCAACTTGGCGATGACCACGACCACCAGCGGCGCCCGCAGCGGGCCGTTGCGGGCCTTGTCGATCATCGCTTCGGTGACTTCGCCTTCCTGCATTTTTGCAGCTTCGGCCAGCAACTCGCCCATCTGCTCACGCGCCGCGCCTTCGACGGTCAGGAAGCGATACGGCTGCAAATGGCCGTGATCCGGTGCGCGGGTCGCGGCGGCGAACAGCACTTCGCGCTGTTCGGCGGTGGGGGCCGGATCGATCAGTCGTGGAACGGAAACACGGTTGAGCAAAGCGTCGAGAGCCTGCATCGGCCACCTCCTGAAAAAAATGTCCGGCTATTCTAGCTGCAAGTGATCCAGACGCGTCGGTTTACATGCCTTGCACCGCAGGTAGAATGGCGCCCTTCCCACATCAGCCCGAGCGGACTTCATGGCGTTGCCGACCTTACGGATCATTGGTTTCATCATCGGCATCTTCCTGATCACCCTGGCCATCGCCATGGTCGTGCCCATGGCCACCCTGGTGATTTTCGAGCGCACCGGCGATCTGCCGTCGTTCCTCTGGGCGAGCATGATCACCTTCGTCGCCGGCCTCGCGCTGGTGATTCCGGGGCGTCCGGAACACATCCACCTGCGCCCCCGGGACATGTACCTGCTGACCGTCAGTAGCTGGCTGGTGGTGTGCATCTTTGCCGCGCTGCCGTTTTTGCTGACCCAGCACATCAGCTACACCGACTCGTTCTTCGAAAGCATGTCCGGCATCACGGCCACCGGGTCGACCGTGCTCAACCACCTGGACGACATGTCCCCCGGCATTCTGATGTGGCGCTCGCTGCTGCACTGGATCGGCGGCATCGGCTTCATCGGCATGGCGGTGGCGATCCTGCCGCTGCTGCGCATCGGTGGCATGCGCCTGTTCCAGACCGAATCCTCGGACCGCTCGGAAAAGGTCATGCCCCGCTCGCACATGGTGGCGCGGCTGATCGTGGCGGCCTACGTCGGCATCACGATTCTCGGCAGCCTGGCGTTCTGGTGGGCCGGGATGAGCCCATTCGATGCGATCAACCACGCGATGTCAGCGATTTCCACAGGCGGGTTCTCGACCTCCGACCAGTCCCTGGCCAAGTGGACGCAACCGGCGGTGCACTGGGTGGCCGTGGTGGTGATGATTCTCGGCAGCCTGCCGTTCACCCTGTACGTGGCGACGCTGCGCGGCAATCGCCGGGCGTTGATCAAGGATCAACAGGTGCAGGGTTTGCTCGGGATGTTGCTGGCGACCTGGCTGGTGCTCGGCACCTGGTACTGGTGGACTACCAATCTGCATTGGCTGGACGCGCTGCGGCATGTGGCGCTGAACGTGACGTCGGTGGTCACTACCACCGGATTTGCGCTGGGGGACTACAGCCTGTGGGGCAACTTCTCGCTGATGCTGTTCTTCTATCTGGGCTTCGTCGGCGGCTGCTCCGGCTCGACGGCGGGCGGGATCAAGATCTTCCGTTTCCAGGTCGCCTACATCCTGCTCAAGGCCAACCTTAACCAGTTGATTCACCCGCGTGCGGTGATCAAACAGAAGTACAACGGTCACCGCCTCGACGAAGAGATCGTCCGTTCGATTCTGACCTTTTCGTTCTTCTTCGCCATCACCATCTGCGTGATCGCCCTCTTGCTGTCGCTGTTGGGCGTGGACTGGATGACGGCGTTGACCGGCGCCGCCAGCACCGTCTCCGGCGTAGGTCCGGGCCTGGGCGAGACCATCGGCCCGGCCGGCAACTTCGCCAGCCTGCCGGATGCGGCCAAATGGATTCTGTCGTTCGGCATGCTGCTCGGCCGACTGGAGATCATTACGGTGTTTGTACTGTGTATTCCGGCGTTCTGGCGTCACTGATCGCCTTCGGCGCTTCCAGCAACCGCGCCCGATAATCGCCGGGCGTGGTGTCGAACCAGCGGCGGAAGGCGCGGAAGAAATTGCTCGGGTCGGCAAAGCCCAGCAGATAGGCAATCTCCAGCAAGGTCATGCTCGGCTGCGCCAGGTATTGCTCGGCGAGTTCGCGGCGGGTGTCATCCAGCAACTGCTGAAAACTGGTGCCCTCCTCCTGCAAACGACGTTGCAAGGTGCGCTGCGACAGGTGCAAGGTCTGCGCCACCGTGTCGCGCTTGGGTTCGCCCTGCGGCAGCAGGCGGCACAGCACCTGACGTGCCTTGTGGGTCACGCGACTCTCGGAAAACCGCGCCAGATATTCCCCGGCAAACCGGTCGTGCAGCAGCGCCATCGCTTCGTTGGCCGTGGGCAGCGGCGCTTCCATGTCGGCCCGTTCGAAGATCAGCGCGTCATACGGTGCGTTGAACACCAGCGGTGCATGGAAGGCCTGTTTGTAGGGTTCAAGATCATCCGGCTCGTCACCCTGCACCAGCACTTTGCGCGGGTGCAGCGTGCGCCCGGTCAGCCAGCCGCACAGTGCCAGCGCACAGGCCAGCGAGGCTTCGGCACTCTGGCGGGTCGGTGGCAGATGATCGCCGTGCACCGTCAGGATCAGCGCATAACCCTCGTCGAGCAGGCGAAAACTCAGGTCGGCACTTTCGGCGATGATCCGCTGATAACGCACCAATCGCTGAAAACCTTCCGCCAGCGTATTGCTGGACATCAGCGCGTAGCCCGCGACATGGAACGAAGCCGGCCGCACCACCTTGCCCATGTTCAGGCCGATGGCGGGATTACCGGACAGCTCGACCGCCCGTTGCCACAGTCGGGTCATGGAATCCTGTGGGAAGCGTGCGTCCGGATCCTCCAGCGCCGCGTAGTCGAGCCCCAGCTGTCTGAACAAAACCCGGCAATCCAGGCCGTCCATTTCCAGTGCTTTGACAATCCCCATCGCCCAGCTTGCAGAAGTCGTTCGTTCGCTCATGGCGTTTTTTCTTGGATGACATGGTGAGCCGCATACTACGGCCGATTTCCCAAGGATAGTAAAGTGGCGCCGATTGTCACTGGCCGACGCCATTGATCACTCTAGACTCAAATAAGCTACCCGCCGAACAACTTGCAATCAGAACAATAACCACAGAGATCGCAGTCGTGGAAACCATCAAGCCTTTCAACAGCTTCGCCGAGTTCTATCCGTATTACCTCAGCGAGCACAGCAACAGCACCTGCCGTCGCCTGCATTTCATCGGCACGACGCTGGTGATCTTCATTCTCGCCCTGACCATCGCCAAGGGCGCCTGGCTGCTTTTACTTGCGTTGCCGCTGGCCGGCTACAGCTTTGCCTGGGTCGGCCATTTCTTTTTCGAGAAAAACCGCCCGGCCACCTTCCAGCACCCGTTCTACAGCCTGCTCGGCGACTTCGTCATGTACCGCGACATGATCCTGGGCCGCGTGCCGTTCTAGAAATTCCGACCAAGAGGATTGCCGATGAATGCCAATGCCCGTTTCACCCACATGAAGGACGGCACACCGGACGACTGGGCGATCATTGCGGCGGATTTCAGCGCCTATGCCCGTCAGTTGCCGGGCCGGATCATGGCGCACCTGAAACTGCTAGAAGGCGATTTCGGCGGTTTCCCGGTGGATCGCCTGACCCACTCGCTGCAAACCGCAACCCGCGCCTTTCGCGACGGGCGCGACGAGGAATACGTGGTCTGCGCCCTGCTCCACGACATCGGCGACACCCTCGGTTCCTACAATCACCCGGACATTGCCGCGGCCATTCTCAAGCCGTTCGTCAGTGCCGAAAACCTGTGGATGGTGGAAAAGCACGGGATCTTCCAGGGCTACTACTTCTTCCATCACCTGGGCATGGATCGGCACCTGCGCGAGCAGTTCAGCGACCACCCGCAGTTTCTGGCGACCGCGGAGTTCTGCGCCAAATACGACGCAGCGGCGTTCGACCCCGAGTACGACACCCTGCCGCTGAGCTTCTTCGAGCCGATGATGGAAAGGCTGTTTGCCCAGCCGAAAAACTCGATCTACAAGGCGGCGATGGAAGAGCACACCCCGGCCTGATGTTGTCTGCACCGGCCTCATCGCTGGCAAGCCAGCTCCCACAGGTTTCGCGCCGTACACAGAATCCATGAGCGACGCGGTCACTGTGGGAGCGGGCTTGCTCCGGGCGGCGATCCGACGAAGAGGCCATCGAAACCACCAGAGATCCTAAGCCAGCTCGGCAACCTTCGCCGCTTTCAATTCCGCTTCCCGCGCCTGCGCATCGGCCAGGCGATACAGCTCGATCGTGCCGTCCCAGTGTTCGATCAGCGCCGTGCATGACTCGACCCAATCGCCACAGTTGAGGTAATCCACCTCGCCGACCTTACGGATCTCGGCGTGGTGAATGTGCCCGCAGACCACCCCGTGCAACTCGCGCTTCACGCATTCGTGGGCGATGGCTTCTTCGAAATCGCTGATGAAACTGACCGCCGTCTTCACCTTGTGCTTGAGATAGGCCGACAGCGACCAGTAGCCGTAGCCGTATTTCGCCCGCCAGTGATTGAGCCAGCGGTTGAGGGTCAGGGTGAACTCGTAGGCCGAATCGCCGAGGAACGCCAGCCAGCGGTGATAACGGGTGATCACGTCAAACTGGTCACCGTGAATCACCAGCAGATGCCGGCCATCGGCGGTGACGTGTACCGCCTCGTCGACCAGCTGGATATTGCCCAGAATCAGCTTCGAATAGCGGCGCAGGAATTCGTCGTGGTTGCCGGTGACATAGATCACCTCGGTGCCGCGCTTGCTCATGGTCAGCAAACGGCGGATCACGTTGGTGTGCGCCTGCGGCCAGTACATGCCACCGCGCAGTTTCCAGCCGTCGATGATGTCGCCGACCAGGTAGATCTTGTCGGCGTGATAACCCTTGAGAAATTGCGACAGATGCTCGGCCTGGCAATCCCTCGTGCCCAAGTGCACGTCGGAAATCCACAAGGTGCGAACCCTTTGTTTACGGCTGGGTCTGGCGAGCTCGGCGCTGGTCATGGGCAACCCTCTGCGATGTTTTCGCCACTCTGCGCGCGCCCGGTTAATCGACCATGACAGGTGTGCGTCAGTCGTGTGACAAAGGCGTCGTCCCCTGCGCCGGTGTAGACTGGCGGCTCGCCCGGAGACCACCATGCACCCGATCCTGACCCTGCGCCATTACAGCCACGACCTGATCGCCCACAGCCACGACCACGCGCAACTGGTCTTCGGCCTGTCGGGCGCGCTGGATTTCGAAGTTGAAGGGCGTGGCAGTCAGGTATTGCAGCAGAGCTTCGTGGTGATCCCCGCCGGCGCGCATCATGCGTGCGGCAGTCCCAAGGGCAGCCGCTGTCTCGTGCTGGATGTGCCTGACGAACAATGGCTGGAGCGCTCGCTGGGCAATCACGCCGATGCCAGCCGCCGCCTGCTGGACAACGCCGCGCGGTTGTCGCTGGATGCCGGGCAAGGTCAATTGGTCAACTGGCTGGCGAACAGTCCGGTGAACGATCCGCTGATTGCGCAACAGGGCGCGGTGTTGCTGCTGGTGAGCCTGAACCACGCGCCACCTGCCGAGATCGTCGCGCGCCGCCTGCCCTACGCGGCACTCGATGCGCACATCGAGCAGTACGCGGCCTATCCGCTGCAAGTGGCGGATCTGGCGCGCGTCGCCGGATTGTCCAGCGCCCGGTTGCATGCGCGGTTCGTCACCGAATGCGGGCAGACACCGATGGACTACATTCGCAGTCGCCGGCTGCACAAAGCCGTCACGCTGTTGCGCAACACCACGCTACCCATCGGTGAAGTGGCCAGCCGCGTCGGCTACAACTCGCAAAGTGCGTTCTCGGCCGCCGTCCTGCGTGAATTCGGTACCTCTCCTACACAATTGCGACGCGAGGCTGACGACAAAAGTCGATAGCCTGCCGACAGACTTTTGCGTCGAGACACGCTTCAATGTGTGCCTGTAATGGTGTTTGGAAAAAGGACTGCAATGACTCCCCGTACCGCCCTCGGCGCCCTGCATATCGGCGCACTGATGTTCGGCCTGACCGGCGTTTTCGGCAAACTCGCGGCCGCAACGCCCGCCGTCATCGTGTTCGGACGCGCCGCGTTTGCCGTGCTGGCGCTGGCGTTTTTCGCCCGCTTCGCCCAACAGGGCGGCTGGCAGAAACTGCAGGCCGTCGACTGGCGACGACTGGCCCTGAGCGGCGTGCTGCTGGCCGGGCACTGGGTGAGTTTCTTCATTGCGGTCAAGGTCGCGGGCGTCGCGATTGCGACCCTGGGTTTCGCTAGTTTCCCGGCCTTCACGGTGATCCTCGAAGGGCTGATCTTCCGCGAACGCATCCGCATCAATGAAATCGTCCTCGTGGCGCTGGTCAGTGTCGGACTGGTGCTGGTGACCCCCGCCTTCGATCTGGCCAGCGGCGCGACCACCGGCCTGCTCTGGGCGATTCTGTCCGGCCTGCTGTTTTCCCTGTTGTCCCTGACCAACCGCGCCAGCTCCGGGCGCATCCCGGCGGTGCAGGCGGCGCTGTGTCAGAACGTGGTGGTGGCGTTGTGTCTGCTGCCGGTGGCGGCGCCGCAACTGAGCGAAGTGCGTGCCATCGACTGGTTGTGGATCGGTTTGCTCGGGGTGTTCTGCACCGGTGTTGCCCACAGTCTGTTCGTCGCCAGCCTGGCGGTGATCAAGGCGCGCACCGCCGCAGTGGTGTTCGCCATGGAGCCGGTGTACGGGATTACCGTGGCGTGGCTGCTGTTCGATGAAGATCCGACCCTGCGCATGCTGATCGGCGGCGCGCTGATCATCGTTGCCATCGTGGTGTCGAGCCGGATGTCAGGCAGCAGCGACAAGAAAACCGTCGCGGCCGAAGCCGCCTCTCACTGAGTACGGTCGTTGTGGCCGAGGTCGCGGTCAGGGTCAATCTGGTCGCGCACCCGCTGCTTGAGCACCTTGGCTTCGGGGAAGCCGCCGTCGGCCTTGCGTTCCCAGATCTGTACGTCGTTGCAGGTAATGTGAAATATCCCGCCGGTGCCCGGCACCAGTGACACTTTGCCGAGGTCATCGCCGAAGGTGCTGAGCAGCTCTTGTGCCAGCCACGCGGCACGCAACAGCCACTGGCATTGCGTGCAATAAGTGATGACGATTTCCGGTTTTGTGACGGTCATGATTGCTGAAACTCCTGAGCCAGAGGGCGCCGCTATAATAGCCGGCTTTATCGCTCGCCCCGAGACTCACGATGCGTCGTCTGCTGATCTGCCTGTTGCTTGGTTTCCTTCCCCTGTTCGCTGGTGTCAGCGTCCATGCCAGTGAGGCCACACGCCCGAAAGTCGGCCTGGTGCTGTCCGGCGGCGCGGCCCGTGGACTGGCGCACATCGGTGTGCTCAAGGCCTTGGAAGAGCAAGGCATCAAGATCGATGCGATTGCCGGCACCAGCATGGGCGCGGTGGTCGGCGGGCTTTACGCCTCGGGCTACAAGATCGACGAGCTGGAAAAACTCGCCCTGACCATCGACTGGCAGCAGGCACTGTCCGACGCTCCGCCCCGGGAAGACGTGCCGTTCCGGCGCAAGCAGGACGACCGCGATTTTCTGGTGAAACAGAAGCTGAGCTTTCGTGACGATGGCAGCCTCGGCCTGCCATTGGGCGTGATTCAAGGCCAGAACCTCGCGCTGCTGCTGGAAAGCCTGCTGGCCCACACCAGCGACACCCGGGATTTCGACAAGCTGCCGATCCCGTTTCGCGCCGTGACCACCGATATCGCCAACGGCGAAAAAGTGGTGTTCCGCAAGGGCCACCTGCCGCAGGTGATCCGCGCCAGCATGTCGATCCCGGCGGTGTTCGCCCCGGTCGAACTCGACGGCCGATTGCTGGTGGATGGCGGCATGACCGACAACATTCCTCTCGATGTGGCCCGTGAAATGGGCGTCGACGTGGCCATCGTGGTCGACATCGGCACCCCGCTGCGCAACCGCAAGCAACTGGTGACCGTGGTCGATGTGCTGAACCAGTCAATCACCCTGATGACCCGGCGCAACTCCGAAGAGCAACTGGCGACCCTGCATCCCGATGACGTGCTGATCCAGCCGCCGCTGGCCAGTTTCGGCGCCACCGACTTCGGTCGCGGCCAGGAGATGATCGACGCCGGCTACCGCGCGACCCAGGCTCTGGACGTGCGCCTCGCCCGCCTCAAACCCGCGCAATCGCAGGACGCCGAGCTCAACGCCGCCCGCGCGCCAGGCCAGCGCACACCGATCATCACCGCGATCAAGGTCGAGAACGACTCGAAAGTCGGCGATGACGTGATCCGCTATTACATCCGCCAGCACATCGGTGAACCGCTGGACCTGGGTCGCCTGCAAACCGACATGGGCACCCTGTACGGCCTCGATTACTTCGAGCAGGTGCAATACCGCGTGGTGCACAAGGGATCGGATCACACGCTGGTGATCAGCGCGCGGGGTAAACGTACTGGCACGGATTACCTGCGAGTCGGCCTCAACCTGTCGGATGACATGCGCGGCGACAGCGCCTTCAACCTCGGTGCCAGTTACCGCGTGAACGGCATCAACCGGCTCGGCGCGGAATGGCTGACCCGGGCGCAGATCGGCGATAAACAAGAGTTGTACAGCGAGTTCTATCAGCCGCTGGACGTGGGCTCTCGCTACTTTTTGGCGCCTTATGCGTCGTTTGCCGCACAGAACGTCGACTCGGTGCTGGACAACGATCCGATTGCCCAGTATCGCGTCGAGCGCTACGGCTTCGGCCTCAATGTTGGTCGGCAGATCGGCAACAGCGGTGAAGTGCGCTTCGGGGTCGGCGAGGCCTGGGGCAAGGCGGATGTGCGGATCGGCGACCAGGATCTGCCGAGCGAAAGTTTCAACGAAGGGTTCTACGCGTTGAAGTATTCCTTCGACTCGCTGGACAACGTCTACTTCCCCCACGAGGGCGAAGACATCGGCCTGACCCTGGTTCAGTTCGAACCGAGCCTGGGTTCCGACACACGCTACCGGCAGTGGGAGTTCAAACTGGACAAGGCCATGAGCAGTGGACCTGACACGCTGATTCTGGGTGGTCGTTACGGCCGCACGCTGGACGATGCCAACGTGGTGACCTCCAGTTTCCTGCTCGGCGGCGCCCGGCAATTGTCCGGTTTCCGCGAAGACGCGATCTCCGGGCAGAACGTCAGTCTGATGCGGGCGGTGTATTACCGCCGCCTCACTCCACGCTCCTACCTGCCGCTGGACTTCCCGTTGTACGCCGGCGCCTCGCTGGAACGTGGCCGGGCATGGAACAACGACAACGAGTTCGACAGCGGCTACATCAACGCCGCCAGCGTGTTCATCGGCTTCGATACGCCGCTGGGGCCGCTGAATTTCAGCTATGGCCTGAACGATGCAGATGAACAGGCGGTGTACCTGAACCTCGGGCAGACCTTCTGACAGCGCTCAGCGAATCCCCGCCAACAGCGTGCGCGCCGTTTGCCGGAGGGGTTCGTCGGCTTCCTTGAGCAGTTCGTTGAGCAAGGCAATGGCGCTGTCGATATCGCCGTCATCGATACAGGTCTGGGCCTGTTCGAGCTTGCCGGCGTTGGCGGCGTCCGAGGGTTCGGAGTCCAGTTCCGGAGCATGCAACTCCAGTGGTTCCAGCGACAGCGTCGGGCCGGGATCGCCAAACTCGTTGAGAAAGTCCTCGTCCAGCGGTTGCGCTTCCGGCTCGACGATCCATTCGAGCTCGGCGGTTTCCGCTTCGTCGGGCAGGCTTTCCGGCAGTTCGAAATCCTGTGGCAATACCTGCAGATCGGAGCCGAGCGTTGAGGGTGACTGTTCAGGTGAAGCTGTGGCCGGGCGCGTTTCCTCAAGATCCCAACTGGAGGCCATCGAGAGCTGATCCAGGTTCAGTTCAAAATTGTCTTCGGCTAACGGCTCCTCAGGCGTGCTGGGTTCGATCGGCAGCGCGGCAATCACTGGGGCCGACGCCACCAAAGGTGCAACACTGATCAGTTTCGGATAGCGGGCGCGAATCTCCTGCAAGCGTTGATCCTCGACCCCGAGCTGGCGCAGACGATTTTCCTGCTCGTCATAGGCCGGCGTGTCGCCCTGCCGCCCCAGCACTTCAAGTAACTGCACGCCGAGGTCGATGCGCTCCGGCTCTCGCTGCAACGCATCGCGCAACAGGCCGGCAGCCTCACCCAAACGACCGTAGGCCAGATAAATGCCGACCGCTTCCAGCACATCGCCGTTGGCGTGTTCTTCGCGATGTTCGACAGCACTGTGAACGGCGCTCGGCTGCATCGGTTCGGCATCGGCGTCCGGGGGTTCGTTTCGAGCCGGCAGGAACGGCAACGGCGCAGCAGTCCCTTGCGCCTGCTGTCGTTGCCGGCGCACGTATAGCCCTGCCACCAACAAACCCAGTACCAGCAGCAGTCCGCCGAGCAACGGCCAGTTGAGTGAATCCTCTTGAGACTCGACCGGGGCAATGACCGGCGCAGGCGCAGGGACCACAGGGGCTACCGGTGCCGGCCGCGCCTGTTGCACCTCAATCAGGCGGGCCTGTACGTCACCGAGCTGTTTCTTGCCGTCAGCGATCAGCACTTCCTGGGCCTGAAGCTTCACGTTCAATTCATCGATGGTTTTTTGCAGTTGCTGGTTCTGCACAAGGCTCGCCGCCAGTTGCTCAGCCTGCGCGTCAACGACCGGAGCCGGTGGCTGAACAGGCGCAGCAGGTTTGGCCGGCGTGGTTGCGGACGGAGCCTCGGGGGTCGGGAATTCCGACGACTGCGCACGCGCAGTTGGCTCATCGGTGGCCGGGACAATTCCCGGCGAACCCGGCGGGTCGATCAGTACGGTGTATTCGCGCAGCAGGTGGCCGTTGGGCTGATCGAGCTGCACCAGGAAATTCAGAAAGGGTTCATTGACCGGTTTGCTGGAAGTCACCCGGATCATGTTGCGATTGCCACGCAGGATCGGGGTGAACTTGAGGTTGTTGAGAAAGAACACGCGCTCGACGCCGGCGCGGCCAAACTCGTCCGCCGAGGCCAGACGGACCGCCAGTTCGCTTTCGCTGATGCCCCCGACATCCACCAGGGCGATATCAGCCTTGAGCGGCTGATTGAGGGCTGAATGCACGGTGATGTCACCGAGCCCCAGCGCCAATGACGCGGTGGACCAGGTGAGAACACCGGCCACCAGCAGCGAGTTGGCGCAACGCAGTACCACGTGCCGACTTCCGAGCATGAGCATCCCTTAAATAAGCAAAACCGACTTCTATGCGTTCGCACATCCGGTACGAACACGATATTGCCCAGTAGTTCTTATAGTCTGCCCAGCGCGTTCTCTCAAAAAAACGGCACGCGGTTGTGCCTCAAGACTTTTCCAGATTGGCCAGAATGTGCCCGTGAACCCGCATACAGACCTTCAGATCCGCCTCGTCGACGCCTTCGAACAATTCCTTGCGCAGTTGCGTGGCAATGGTTTCGATCTGTTCGATCAGCGGCAGCGCCGGTGAGCACAGCACGATTTTTTTCGCCCGGCGGTCTTCCATCACGGACTGGCGTTGCACCAGGCCCTGGCTTTCCAGACTGTCGAGCAGACGAGCCAGGGTCGGCCCTTCGACGCCGACGCTCTGCGCCAGCTCCCGCTGGGTCGGCGCCTCTTCGAAACGCGCCAGATGCAGCAGCACCAGCCAGCGTGCCTGGGACAGGCCCAGGCCAGCCAGCCGGCGATCCAGTTCGGCACGCCAGCCACGGGACATCTGGGCCAATTGCATGCCAAAACGGTGTTGATCGGTTAACGGCATAAAACACTCATGAGTAGACTGAACAAATAGAGAAAAACTAATTATTAGTCAGCTAAGCATGACATTTGCCTATAGGCAAGAGGCGTCCTGTACTGAATCGTTACAACCGTATAACGGTTGGCACAAACACCCTCTTACATTTCAAACTCGGATTGCAGCGCAGCCCGCACGCAGTAAAGCACGCCTTCCGGTACACGACCGGCAAACAGCTCGGCCACTTCGGCGACCGACGGCAACTCGCCTTCGCCGTCGAGGAACGCATCCTGGACTTCGCCCATCAGGTCTTCCGGCAGATCCAGCGCCTGTTCCAGCGACAGCTGCTGCTTGCCGATGGCTTCGGCGAGCATGGTGTAGACGTTCTTTTCCGAGCACTGCAGCTGACCGGAGATCTGCAACGGCGTCATGCCGGCACGGGCCAGGGTGATCAGTTCGTGGCGCACGTCGGCCACCACTTTCGGCGCCTCGGCCTCGCCGCCGAGCACTTCGAGAAAGGCCTCGCCGTACCGCTCCAGCTTGCGCGCACCGACGCCGCTGACCCGGGCCATGTCCGCCAGCGAGGTCGGCTGGCTGCGGAGCATTTCCAGCAGGGTCGAGTCGGGGAAGATGACATACGGCGGCACGCCATGTTCTTCCGCCAGTTTGCGCCGCAGGGCACGCAACGCTTCCCACTGTTCGCGCTCTTCGCCGCGCACGAGTTGGCTGGCCGGGCTCTTGCTGCCGCTCTTGGCGCTGACTTGCGGCTTGAGGTCGCGGCGCAGCTCCAGGCTCACTTCCCCCTTGAGCAGCGGCCGGCAGGTGTCGCTCAGGCGCAGCCCGCCATAACCTTCGTGATCGACATCGGCCAGACCGCGGGCAACCAGCTGACGGAACAGCGAGCGCCATTCGCTCTCGCTCAACGCCTTGCCGACGCCGTACACCGACAGGTGCTGATGGCCGAAGCTGCGGACCTTTTCGTTGTCCTTGCCCAGCAGCACGTCCACCAGATGGCCGACGCCATAACGCTGGCCGGTGCGATAGATCGCCGACAGCGCCTGACGCGCAGGCTCGGTGGCGTCCCAGGTCTGCACGCCGTCGGTGCAGTTGTCGCAGTGGCCGCATGGCTCCGGCATGTCTTCGTCGAAGTACGCCAGCAGCGCCTGACGACGGCAGCGGGTTTCTTCGCAGAGCGAGAGCATGGCGTCGAGCTTGTGCTGCTCCAGACGCTTGTGGCGTTCGTCGCCCTCGGAGTTCTGCAGCATCTGCTTGAGCATCACCACGTCTTGCAGACCATAGGCCATCCACGCGTCCGCCGGTAGGCCGTCACGGCCGCCGCGCCCGGTTTCCTGGTAATACGCCTCAAGGGATTTCGGCAGATCGAGGTGAGCGACGAAGCGTACGTTGGGTTTGTCGATGCCCATGCCGAACGCCACGGTGGCGACCATGATCAGGCCTTCCTCGTTGAGGAAACGCTTCTGGTGATACGCACGCAGATCGTTGGGCAGACCGGCGTGGTACGGCAGCGCCGGGAAGCCCTGCTCGGTGAGAAACGCGGCCACCTCCTCCACCTTCTTGCGCGACAGGCAGTAGACGATGCCGGCATCGCTGCGCCGTTCGGCCAGGAACGCCAGCAACTGCTTGCGCGGCTGCTCCTTGGGCACGATGCGGTAGAAGATGTTCGGCCGGTCGAAGCTCGACAGGAAACGCTCGGCGTTCTGCAAATGCAGGCGGGTGACGATTTCTTCGCGGGTGCGCTTGTCGGCGGTGGCGGTCAGGGCAATGCGCGGCACGTCGGGGAACATTTCCGCCAGTTGCCCCAGTTGCAGGTATTCCGGACGGAAGTCGTGACCCCATTGCGATACGCAGTGCGCTTCGTCGATGGCGAACAGCGCGATGTTCAAGCCTTGCAGGAACGACAGCATGCGCGGCTGCACCAGACGCTCCGGCGCCAGATACAACATTTTCACTTCGCCGCGCTTGATCCGGTTGGCGAGGTCGCGCTGCTGTTCGGCGCTCAGTGTGGAGTTCAACGCGGCGGCGGCCACGCCCAGCTCTTCGAGGGTGGCGACCTGATCGTCCATCAGCGCGATCAGCGGCGACACCACCACCGCCAGGCCGTCGCGCAGCAGCGCCGGCACCTGGAAACACAGGGATTTACCGCCGCCGGTCGGCATCAGGACAAGGGCATCACCGCCACTGGCCACGCGCTCAATGATTGCACCCTGACGGCCACGGAAACTGTCGTAGCCGAAGATGTCCTTGAGGACGCGTTGAGCCTGCTCGAGCATAAAAACTCCAAAAATCCACCGAAACATCCCTGCACAGGCTGGTTCAAGACAGCCGAGGCTGCTTTAAACAAAACGTAAGCGCGCATTGCATCGCGCCCTACACAATCAGCCGCGACACCGGCAGGGATCGCAAAGCGCGGCAGTATACCCGAGCCCTTCCCGGCAAAGGGCACCGCCGATAAGAAGCTTGTACGGGCAAATCTGCCGTGCGGCTGGCTTGAGGGCTCAAGAAGGCCTAGAATTCCCGCATTGTTTATTCCCCCAAGGTAGCCCTTTAATGTCCTTCGCCGAGCAACTAACCCGCCTGCAAGTCTTCCTCGACGCCGACGAGCTGCATGAAGAGGCGCTGGACTACGTGGCCGCTCACGGTTACCTGACCGCGCTGTCGATCTGCGCCGATGTGGTGCCGGATCGTGAGTGGATCGACGCCCTGTTCGCCGAAGAGCCGCATTACAGCAGCGAAGCCCAGCGTGAAGAAATCGAAGCCACGCTGATCGGCCTCAAGGCCCACATCGCCCGCCAACTGGCGTCGGATGAAGAATTCGAGCTGCCCTGCGAACTGGACCTGGGCGACGACCCGGACGACTCCGAACTGCGCGGCTGGTGCATCGGCTTCATGGAAGGCGTGTTCCTGCGCGAAGCGGCCTGGTTCGAAACCGCCGAAGAAGAAGTCAGCGAAATGCTCCTGCCGATCATGGTCGGTTCGGGCCTGTTCGACGAGCAGCCTGAGTTCGAAGACATCGCCAAGGACGCCAACCTGATGGATGACATGATCGTCCAGATCCCGGAAGCCCTGACCGCGCTGTACCTGTTGTGCCAGGCGCCCGACGAAAAACCGGCGATCCTCAAGCCACGTCACCACTAAGATCCGGCCTATGGACAACCCCATAGGCAACCGCCCCCTGATGTTGCGCTACATCCTGCTGGCCATCGGCTGGCTCAGCGTGGCATTGGGGGTGATCGGGATTTTCCTGCCTGTTCTCCCCACTACCCCCTTCCTGCTGCTGGCAGCCGCCTGCTTCGCCCGCAGCTCTCCGCGTTTCTACCAATGGCTGGTCGAGCATCCCCGGCTCGGGCCATGGATACGCGATTACCTCGATGGCAACGGCATTCCGCTCAAGGGCAAGGTCTACGCGATCGGGCTGATGTGGGCGAGCATTCTGTTATCGTGCTATCTGGTACCGCTGCCGTGGGCGCGGGGGTTCATGCTCACCAGTGCGGTGCTGGTGACGGTTTATATCCTGCGGCAGAAGACCTTGCGCAAGCCTTGACCGCTTGTCGTGACTGTCGGAGTTGACAGGTGCGCAACATTCCTCTGATGGTGCTTCATGTTACAGGCCCGCATCTGATCCGGCAGAAACGGCTGAGTCCACGAAGGAGCGTTTCTCATGAGCACCCAGAATCCGTTTTTCTCTTTCTTCACCACGTATCCCGGTGGAACTCCGCTGAATAACCCCGACACCACGCAATCCAAAGGCATCGAAATGGGTGCTGACGGGCCGCCCGGAAATCCGCTGGAAATAACCGATACCCATAACGGCACACTTAAGGTTTTGACCCCAGCCGGCAGCGTGTACAACCAGAGCGGTCGATACCTCCATCGAGTGCTGAATATGCTGGACGGGGTGCACACCTTTGGCTTGCGAGCAAACTCAAGTTCGGTGCCCACTGACCAATGGGCATTGACCGTGGGCACGAATGAAACAATAGAAGACTTTAGGAGTACACCTGACCAGATCCTTCCAACTAATGCATCTTTTATATTCCCGAGCGAATTAACCTTTACCCCCCAAAATCAGGGATTCTACCCAGCACGTATTATCTCGGCAAATAACATCAAACTGTTAGTGGCAGGCGGGATCAATTCAAGATTCACACTACCATCGACTGCAAAAACAATAGAATTCAATCACGCGGGCCACTCACTCGACATACTTATTTATCACTCGAACAATTTTATATATTCTGATTACTCTTTTGGCAAAGATAGATACCAGTACACAGCGACGGACAACAAGGAAATATCTAGCTTCGAAATTCGCGGCACCTTCGAAATCAAAATAATTAAATGGAGTTAGCACTAACCCGACCTAGGCGAAAAGAGTTAACAAATAAGAGATTATCCAGTCCTGAAATAGAGAAAGTGTACGTTGCGTTGACCGGTTGGGAGAAACGGCGGGTGAAAAGGGGACGCATTTATTCACCGGCCCTTTTCTACCAATGGCTGGTCGAGCATCCCCGGCTCGGGCCATGGATCCGTGATTATCTTGATGGCAACGGCATTCTGCTCAAAAGCAAGGGCTACGCGATCAGGCTGATTTGGGCGAGCATTCTGTTCTCGTGCTACCTGGTGCAAAGGAAATGGGGACGTATTTGTTTTCCAGTCCCGGCTCTGAAAACCCGCTCTCCCGTTCAACCGGGATAGCGGGTTTTGTCGTTTCAGCTCCGGCTTACACCGTATCCACCTTCAACGAATGATCATTCAGCATGCCGTTGATGATCGTCGCCGTATCGTGCCCGCTGGCGATCAACCCACCGGCCCCCGGCGTCACGCCGTAATGACTGGCGAGGTTGACGCCGGCCAGGTCGATGGTCTGGTTAGGCGTGGCGCCGGCCATGGCGCTGACATCGATGCTGGTCATGACCGAGGCGCCGCTGCCGGTGACGGTGAAGTGCAGGTAGTCATCCAGTGACGCCGAGGTGCCGTTTTCACCTTGCAGCAGTTGCGACAGGTCGAGCTTGTCGGTGCCTGGAGTGAAGTCGGTGACGAGGTCATGACCGCTGTTGCCCTTGAGCCACTGGAAGGTGTCGGCGCCCGGCCCGCCGGTCAGGGTGTTGTTGCCCATCCCGCCGATCAGCAGGTCATCGCCCCCGCCGCCGTTGAGGATGTCGTTGCCCAGACCGCCGTTGATCACGTTGTTATTGTTGTCGCCGGTGAGGGTGTCGTTGAAGTTCGAGCCGACCAGGTTTTCGATACCGGTCAGGGTGTCTGTCCCGGCACCAATGGTGTTTTGCGCACCGAGCAGACCGAGGTTGACCGTCACCCCGGCGGTGGCATGGGCGTAGCTGGCGGTGTCGATGCCGCTGCCACCGTCGAGCAGGTCGTTGCCCGGGCCGCTGTAGAGCAAGTCGTTGCCGGCCCCGCCATGCAGTTCGTTGTTGCCGGAACCTGCGGTCAGTACATCGTTGCCGTCGCCGGCGTTGATGATGTTGTCGCCGGTGCCAGCCACCAGCACGTCATCGCCCGAGGTACCGGTGAGGGTGTGGCCGTCCTGATAGCTGATGGTCACGTTCGCCGTGTCACTGCCGCCGTGGTTGTCGTTGGCGGTGTAGGTGCCGTGGTAGTCCGGGGTGATGTCGTGGGCCCCGGCGTAGTTGAGGGTCATGGTCAGCTGGTAGTTTTCCGCCGCGTTGGCGTTGCTGCCCGTGGTGTTGGTGATGTTGGTGATGTGGATCTGGTAGACCCCATCGGACGTCGCGGTCAGGGTCTGGCCGTCGGCGAGGGCGATGTAGGCGCCACCGTTGATCGAGTACTCCATGGTGATGTGACCGGCCGCCAGGTTGTGGTCCAGGTTGAGGGTTTCACCCTGGCGCAGGTTGACGGTGATGCGGTCTTCATCGTTGGCGTTGGTGTTGGTGACCGCGCCGAGGTAGCCGCTGACCACCAGCACGGCGGTCATGGTCGCGGCGTTGGCGCTGAACGCATTGCGCACGTTGGCCAGGTTCTGGTTGGCGGCGGTGTTGGCATTGGTGCCGGTGAAGCTGATCGCGCCGCTGCCGGTGAAGTCCGCGGATTTGGAGATCCAGCCGGTGTTGAACGAGGTTGGCGTGGCGTTGAGGGTGTCGCCGTTCGGGTCGGTGTCGTTGGCCAGCAACAGCTCGCCCGGCACCACGATGTTGCCCGACAGCACGTTGGTGATGACGTGGTCGTCCGCCGCCACCGGAGGCGCGTTGGGGATCACTTTCACGGTCAGCGTCGAGCTGGCGAGGTCGCCATCGTTGTCGCTGAGGGTGAAGCCGATGTTCTCGGTGATCACCACGGCGGTGGTTTTCTGCGAGGTGTAGCTGTAGTCGCCGGTATCGAGGTTGACCACCAGGGTGCCGCTGTTGTTGGTGGCGATGCTCAGGGTGTTGTTCACCGTGTTGAACGTGCCGTGGTTGGCGCCGCCGCTGGCGACCAGTGAACCCTGCCCGCCGTTGGCTTTCGGGTCATAGGTGTAGGTGGTGCCGTCGACCACGATGGACTTGATGAACCCGCCATCGGCGCCGAACGTGCCGCCCTCGCCGATCAACGAACCGGTGACCGGCGCGCCCTCAACAGTGCCGGACAGCACCGAATTGAGTTGATTAAGGTCGGTGACCACCACTGCGTTGGTGTTGGTGTGCGTGATGCCGTCGTACGCCAGCGGATCGAGATTGGCGTTGCTCACGCCGCTGCCCAGGCCGATCGCGTAGTTCTTGATGTTGTTGGCATCGAGGAACGCCTTGAGCGTCGCTTCGTCGGCGGTGCCGATGTCACCCTCGTTGGGTTTGCCGTCGGAGAAGAAGTAGCCGACGTTCTGTGCCCCGGTGAGTTTGCCCGAGGTGTTGAACGCGTTGTACATGGTTGCCACGGCAGCGTCGTAGTTGGTGCCGCCGCCCGCGCTGAGGCCGGCCAGAAGGGTCTTGGCCGTCGCGACATCGACCCACACCGAAGTGCGGTCGGTGGCGTTGCTGCTGAAGGTGACGAGCTGCACTTTCACATCGCCCAGATCGTCGTACTTGTCGAGCAAGGCGCTGATCGCCTGCTTCGCCAGTTCCAGCCGCGACAGACCCGGTACGCCGGAGGCGTCAGCCATGCTGCCGGAGATGTCGAGGACGATAAGGATGTTGGAGTCGATCTCCACCGCCGCCACCGAACGCTCCGAGGCTACCGCTTTTGGCACGTCGTCGACGATGTTGACCACGATGGTGCTGGTGGTGCTGTTGCCCAGCGCATCGGTGGCTTTGTAGGTGAAGCTTTCGCTCAGGGTGTTCGGCCCGTCGTTGGCGTTCGGCGTGGTTTTCGGCGCCGAGGTCAGGGTATAGATGTACGTGCCGTCGGCGTTGAGCTGGATCTGCCCGTAAGTCCCGGTGGCGCTGCCGACCAGGGTGTAGGTGATCGCCCCGCTGCCGCCGCTGACCGAACCGACCAGCGTGCCGGTCGCGGTTTCGCCGGTGTTGCCCGGGTCGCTGCCGGTGACCGTGCCGGGGGCCAGGTCTTGTCCGTCCTGGGTCAGGTCGAGGGCTTTCTCATAGACGGTCACGTCCTGATCGGTCGAGGCCACAAGCTTGCTGTCGGCGACGTTGACGGTGATGGTGGTGGTGCTTTCGTCGCCGTCACTGTCGCGGATGGTGTAGGTGAAAGTGTCGGTGGCGCCCGGCGGGCTCACCGAGTTCGGGTTGCTGTGATAGACCGCGTTGCCGGCCGCATCGAGGGTCAGGTAACCGTAGTTGCCGTTGATGTTGCTGCTGAGGCCGCCGATGGCCGAAGTCGCGGTGTTGCCGCCGGCGCGCACGCCGACCACGATCGCCGCGCCATCTGCGCCGCTGATGTCGTTGCCCAGCACGCTTATGTTGACCGTGCCGCCCTCCGCCACCGAGCCGGTGTCGGCCTTGGCGGTCGGCAGGTCGTCGATGATGTTGACGTTGATCTGCCCGGTCGCAGTGCTGCCGTCGGTGTCGGTCGCCACCACGTTGAAGTTCTCGGTGATGCTGTTGGCGCCGTTGGCGTTCGGATGGGATTCGTTATCGACCAGGGTGTAGCTGTAACTGACCACGCCGGTAGTCGGGTTGTAACCGGTGATGGTCAGCGTGCTGCCCAGCGGGGTGACGGTCGATTGCGGGAAGCCGGCCGCAACGCCGTTGGTCATCACGGCGATGCCGCCCACGGTCAGGGTTTGCAGACCGTCGAGGGCGGTGACGGTGAAGGTGCCGCTCTGGGTCAGCGCCGGGGTGTCGGGACTGGTGCCGTCGCTGAGGTTTTTCTCGTAAACGGTCAGCTCGCCGCCATACACGTCGAGGCCGTTGAGGACCACCGGATCGTCGTTGTTGTGGATGTTCAGCACCAGGTTGGCGGTGCTGGTGTCGCCGTCGGCATCGGTCAGGGTGTAGGTGAAGGTCTCGGTGCCGTTGCCACCGCCGTGCAGGTTTTTGAAGTCTGCGTCGTTGGTGTTGAGCGTGTAGGTGTACGTGCCGTTGGCGTTCAGCACCAGCGTACCGTAAGTCCCGGTGAAGGTGCCGGGGGTGATCGGGCCGGCATTCGGGCCGATCGCCACCACGTCGGCGCCTTGCACGTCGTTGGTCAGCACGTTGCCGTTGAGGGTCAACTGGGTTTCCGACGCGGTGCCGGCGTTGCTGTCGTTGATCGCCTTCGGCACGTCATCGACGATGTTGACCACGATGGTGCTGGTGACGACGTTGCCCAGCGAATCGGTGGCCTGATAGGTGAAGGTTTCGGTCAGGCTGTTGGCGCCGTCATCAGCGTGCGGGGTGGTGCTGGCCGGTGAGGTCAGGGTGTAGGTGTACGTACCGTCGGGGTTGAGCACGATCTGCCCGTAGTTGCCGGTGGCGCTGCCGACCAGCGCGTAGCTGATCGCACCGACCGCGCCGGTGACCGAGCCGACCAGCGTGCCAGACGCTGTTTCCCCGGTGCTGGTCGGATCGCTGCCGGTGACCGTGCCAGGAGCCAGATCCTGGCCGTCCTTGGTCAGATCGAGGGCTTTTTCGTAGACGGTGACGTCGGTGTCGCTGACCGCGCACAGTTTGCTGTTGTAGACGTCGATGGTAATGGTGGTGGTGCTTTCGTCACCGTCGGAATCGCGCACGGTGTAGGTGAACACGTCCACCGCACCCGGGCCGCTCACGGCATTCGGGTTGCTGTGATAGACCGCGTTGCCGTTGGCGTCGAGGGTCAGGTAGCCGTAGGTGCCGTTGATGTTGCTGTTGAGGCCGCCGATGGCCGAGGTCGAGGTGTCGGAACCGGCGCGCACGCCCACTACTGCGCCACTGGCTGCCGGGCCGTCGGCGCCGCCGATGTCGTTGTCCAGCACGTTGCCGCTGACGGTGCCGCCCTCCTGCACCGACGTCGCGTCGGGTTTGGCGGTCGGCAGGTCGTCGATGATGTTGACGTTGATCTGCCCGGTGGCGGTGCTGCCGTCGGTGTCGGTCGCCACCACGTTGAAGTTCTCGGTAAGGCTGTTGGCACCGTTGGCGGTCGGATGGGTTTCGTTATCGACCAGGGTATAGCTGTAGCTGACCACGCCCGTGGCCGGGTCGTATCCGGTGATGGTCAACGTGCTGCCCAGCGGCGTGACCGCCGATTGCGGGAAGCCTGCCGCGACACCGTTGGTGATCACGGCGATGCCGCCCACGGTCAGGGTTTGCAGACCGTCGAGGGCAGTGACGGTGAAGGTGCCGCTTTGGGTCAGCGCCGGGGCGTTGGGACTGGTGCCGTCGCTCAGATTTTTTTCGTAAACGGTGAGTTCACCGCCGTTGACGTCGAGGCCGTTGATGACCACCGGATCGTCGTTGTTGTGGATCTGCAACACAAGGTTGGCGGTGCTGGTGTCGCCGTCGGCATCGGTGATGGTGTAGGTGAAGGTTTCAGTGCCGTTGCCGCCGCCGTGCAGGGCTTTGAAATCGGCGTCGCTGGTATTGAGCGTGTAGGTGTAAGTGCCGTTGGCGTTCAGCACCAGGGTGCCGTAAGTCCCGGTGAAAGTGCCGGCAGTGATCGGGCCAGCATTTTCGCCGACAGGCACGCGGTCAGCACCCTGCACGTCGTTGGTCAGGACGTTGCCGCTCAGCGTGAGGTTGGTTTCCGAAGCAGTCCCGGCGTTGCTGTCGTCCACCCCTTTTGGCAAGTCATCGACGATGTTCACGTCCAGCGTGGCGTTGGCGGTGGTGCCGTTGTCGTCGACCACGGTCACGGCGAATTGCTCGTTGAGCACGTTGGCGCCGTTGGTGGTTGGATGTGCTTCGTTGTCGACCAGGGTGTAGCTGTAGCTGACGACGCCGGTCGCCGCGTTGAAGCCGGTGATGGTCAGCGTGCTGCCCAGGGGCGTAGTTACCGATTGTGGGAAGCCTGCCGCAACGCCATTCGTGACCACGGCGATGCCGCCGATGGTCAGCGTGGTGACGCCATCGAGAGCAGTGATGGTGAAGGTGCCGCTTTGGGTCAGCGCTGGAGCATCGGGGCTGCTGCCGTCGCTCAGATTTTTTTCGTAAACGGTGAGTTCACCGCCGTTGACGTCGAGGCCGTTGATGACCACCGGATCGTCGTTGTTGTGGATCTGCAACACAAGGTTGGCGGTGCTGGTGTCGCCGTCGGCATCGGTCAGGGTGTAGGTGAAGGTTTCAGTGCCATTGCCACCGCCATGCAGGTTTTTGAAGTCCGCATCGTTGGTGTTGAGGGTGTAGGTGTAGGTGCCGTTAGCGTTGAGCACCAGCGTGCCGTAAGTCCCGACAAAGGTACCGGGGGTGATCGGGCCGGCATTTTCGCCGACAGGTACGCGGTCGGCACCTTGCACGTCGTTGGTCAGGACGTTGCCGGTCAGCGTCAGTTGAGTCTCTGTCGCCGTACCATTGTTGTCATCGAACGCTTTCGGCACGTCGTCGGTAATGTTGACGTCGAGCGTGCCAGTCGCGGTGTCGCCATTGCTGTCGCCGGCGATCACGGTGAATTGTTCGCTGAGGTTGTTGGCGCCGTCGCCCGCTGCGTGGGTCTCGTTGCCGTTGAGGGTGTAGCTGTAACTGACCGTGCCGGTGGCCGGGTTGTAGCCGGTGATGGTCAGGGTATTGCCCAGTTGCGTGGTGATCGATTGCGGGAAACCGATCGGCACGCCGCCGACAATCACGTTGATACCGCCGATGCTCAGGCTGCTCAGACCGTCCGGCGCCGACACCGTGAAACTGCCGGTCTGGGTCAGCGCGCCAGGGTTGGCGGCGGAACCGTCGGGCAGATTGGCTTCGTTGAGATTCAATTCGCCACCGGCAACAGACAGCCCGGTGAGTGTGACCGGATTGTTGACTGGCGGTGGAGGCGGAACAATCGGGGTGGCCTGGCCGTCACCGTTGTCGATCACGGCGTTATGCCGCTCTTCGGGAAACTCCGGAATGCCGTTGAACCCGGCCGTCGGGAAACCGATGACCGGATCGACCCGGCCCGCCACTTCGGTCAGCAACACAAAACTGTGGCCGCCACCCAGCGCACCCGGCGCACCACCGGTGGCTCCGGGGCCGGCCGCGGTCGCTTCGGCGGTTTTGGTCGGGTCATCGCCGGCGGCAATGGCTTTCTGGATCTGTTCGACGTCGGTCAGTTGCGACTCGCTCGGGGTCACCGCTTCCGGAGCATTGACGTGGGCCGCCTGATCGGCGAGCAACTGGCCGGTCATGGTCAGGCTGCTGTCGCGACCGAGGGTCAGCTCCTGGCCATTTTGCAGATGGACGGCAACCGCCCCCTCCGCCCCGGTGATCAATTGATCCCCTGCAAACAGCCGATCGCCTTCGACCAGTGCGCGACGAGTGCCGTCCGCCGACTGAGCGAAAACCTGACCAATGACTTTAGTGACGGTCCCGATGAGCGTTGCCATGTGCATTCCTCCGCTGCCGACCACCGTCGGCGCTGGTTCGCGAAGCAGCCCATGGCTCAAGCGGGTTGTCGGGGCGACGCTCGCACCTCGACAGTTCGTTTCGCAGGTTGTGCAAATCCAGAAACTCCAGTGCCGTCAAGCACTTGGAATCTCTGTTAGATGCAGCAGGCCCACTAGCGCTACGTAACGGTGGTGAATCACCCGAGTGACAAAAAACTGTCGCTCATCAGCCGCTACGCGTCCCTCCCCTTTAGCAGTACTTCGCCGTATGTCGCAAAGTGAGTGGAACTTTCCTCAAGCCTTTCTGTGCTCCCTAAAGCGCATAAAACAAAGGCTTTCGAGTGGAACAATGTGCTGGATTTGGCGAACCGCATAAGTTTTTTTTGGCATAACCCATATGAAAATTTTTTCTTAGCTACGCTTCAGGATGTTCTTAGCTCTGTTGTTACAGGCATGAAACGCTTTTTACTAAAAATATCGTCAATAAATTGGCGACAGCGGAACACCATCAGGACTCAGGGAGATGCACCCATGCGCGTACTAACCCCCCTCTGCAGCGCGGTTTTGCTGGCCATGGCTTGCACTTCCCAAGCCCAGGCCATGAACCTCACCGAAGCGATCCAGAGCACCATCGCCACCCACCCCGAACTGGCCTCGCGCGTGGATGCGCGCCTGTCAGCTGATGAACAGGTGAAGGTCGCCAAGGGCGGCTTCTATCCGTCGGTGGATCTGAACGCTGCCTACGGGCGCGGCTATAGCGACAACACCAACACCCGGGCTTTCGGTAACCACCACACCGAAATCCTCAATTACACCCAGTCCGAGCTGCGTCTGCGGCAGATGCTGTTCGACGGTTTCAACACTGCAAACGAAGTCGAGCGCACCAAGGGCGTTTCCAACTCGCGCGCCTATTACGCCCAAGGCACCGCCCAGGACCTGGCGCTGCGCACCATCGAGGTCTACCTCGAAGTGCTCAAGCGCCGTGAACTGGTGACTCTGGCCAGGAACAACCTGCAGGCGCACTTGCGGGTCAACGACCAGATCGGCCTGCGCACCGAGCGCGGCGTGGGCAGCACCGCCGACTCCGATCAATCGGTCGCCCGTAAGGCGCTGGCGCAGAACAACCTCGACACTGCCGAAGTCGATCTGGCCGACGCCGAGTCGAACTTCTACAGCGTGGTCGGACGCATGCCCGATGAGCTGGAAACCCCCGCCTCGACCCGCGGCGAGTTGCCCGCCACCTTGCCCGAAGCCCAGCAGAGCATGGTCGAGAACAACCCGTACCTGAAATCCGCCCAGGCTGACGTGCAGTCGGCCGAGAGCCAGTATGAAGTTGCCAAGTCGCCGTTCTATCCACGCTTCGACGCAGAAGCCGCCGTCGGCGCCAACAACAACGTGCAGGGTGACGAGGGCCACGACAACGAATGGCGGGTCGGCGTGGTGATGAACTACAACCTGTTCCGTGGCGGCAGCGACAAGGCGCGACTGGCTTCCGACGCGCACCAGATCAACCAGGCGATGGACATCCGCAACAACGCCCTGCGCCAGCTCAACGAGAACATTCACCTGGCGTGGAACGCCATGCTCAACGCCAAGAAACAGACCCCGACCGCCCGCGAATACGCCGAGACCACCAAGCGTGTGCGCGCCGCGTATCAGGATCAGTTCGGCCTCGGCCAGCGCACCCTGCTCGACCTGCTCGACAGCGAAAACGAGCTGTACAACGCCAACCGTCGCTACACCGAAATCCGCTACACCGAGGAATATTCGATGTACCGCGTGCTGGCGAACATGGGCCAGTTGTTGAACAAGCAGCGGGTTGTGTTACCAGCCGATGCGATTGCCGCGACCGAGGTGAAGAACGAAGCACGCTTGCCTGAACTGAAGTAGTCCCGATGATGTAGTGCCAGGGGAGCGATCAATATGACCAGCATGCAACCCGGTAACACCGGGATCGATCCGCGGCTGAGTTTCGATGACCCGTTGCTCGACGGTCTGTTGATCCTCTGCAAACTCCACGGCGCGACGGTCAGTCGCGCCAGCCTGAGCGCCGGGCTGCCCTTGGACAAACAACGCCTGAGCCTGGACCTGCTGCCCCGCGCCGCAGCCAGGGCCGGGTTGCAGGCGCGCTTGCTGCGCCGGGAACTCAAAGACATTTCTCCGCTGAACCTGCCGGTGCTGTTGCTGCTCGGCAACGGGCGCACGGCGGTCCTGCGGCGTTTTGCCGAAGACGGCAAGGCGCTGATCCTGCCCAGCGAAGCCGACGGCGGCGAGCAATGGGTCAGTCGTGAAGAACTCACCGAACACTATAGTGGCCAAGCCCTGTTCGCCCGGCCACGGCATGAACTCGAAGACCTGCGCTCACCGTTGGTGCCACGGGTGCAGGCATGGTTTCGCGACACCCTGAAGCTGTCGAAATGGCTCTACAGCGACGCGATCCTCGCCAGTTTCCTGATCAACCTGCTGGGCCTGATGGTGCCGCTGTTCGTCATGCAGACCTACGACCGCGTGGTGCCGAACCAGGCCACGTCGACCCTGTGGGTGCTGGCCATCGGGCTGCTGATCGGCACCGGGTTCGAACTGGTGCTGCGGGTGGTGCGCGCGCACTTGCTGGACACCGCCGGCAAGAAGACCGACGTGATCCTTTCCGCGACTTTGTTCGAGCGCATCACCGGCATGGCGATGAAGGCCCGGCCAGCGACCATCGGCGGCTTCGCCCAGAGCATTCACGACTTTCAGGGCCTGCGCGAATTCCTCACCGCCGTGACCCTGACCAGCCTGATCGATCTGCCCTTCGTGGTGTTGATGCTGGTGGTGATCGGCCTGCTCGGTGGCTGGCTGGTGGTGATTCCGCTGCTGGCGTTTCCGATCACGATCGTGTTCGCGATGATCATTCAGGCCCGCCTGCGCGACACCGTGCAGAAAAGCCTGAGCCTCGGCGCCGAGCGTCAGGCGTTGCTGATCGAAACCCTCGGCGGACTGGAAACCCTCAAGGCGTGCAGCGCCGAAAGCGAGCGCCAGCACAAATGGGAGAGCACCCACGGCGCCCTCACCCGCCTCGACAGCCACGCGCGTAATCTCTCGGCGCTGGCCACCAACGGCACGCTGTTCATCCAGCAGTTTTCGGGGATGGCGACAATTGTGGCCGGGGTCTACAGCATCATCGCCGGCAACCTCAGCGTCGGCGCGCTGGTAGCGACTTACATGCTCGGCAGCCGCGTGCTCGCGCCGCTGGGCCAGATCGCCGGGCTGATCACCCGCTACCAGCAAGCGCAACTGACCATGAAAAGCACCGATGCGCTGATGTCGCTGCCTCAGGAACGTGACGGCAAACAGCGGCCGCTGGAGCGCACGCAGCTGCAAGGCGCGCTGGACGCCAATGCCGTGACCTTCCACTACAACGGCCAGAACACTCCGGCCCTGAGCAACGTCAGCTTCAGCGTCAAACCCGGCGAACGGATCGGCATCATCGGCCGCAGCGGCTCGGGCAAAAGCACCCTGGCGCGGCTGGTGATGGGCTTCTACGAACCGGAAGAAGGCCAGTTGCTGCTCGATGGCCTCGACCTGCGGCAACTGGATGTCGCCGACCTGCGCCAGCAGATCGGTTACGTCGCCCATGACCTGCCGCTGCTGGCCGGCAGTCTGCGCGACAACCTGACCCTCGGCGCGCGCTACATCAGCGATTCGCGGATGCTTGAAGTGGCCGAACTGACCGGCGTTACCGAGCTTGCACGGCAACACCCGCAAGGCTTCGACCGGCCGGTTGGCGAGCGCGGGCAATTGCTCTCCGGCGGGCAACGCCAGGCAGTCCTGCTGGCGCGAGCGCTGTTGCTCGACCCGCCAATCATGCTGCTCGACGAACCCACCAGCGCCATGGACAACAGCAGCGAAGACGTCTTGCGCCAGAAGCTGCACGGCTGGGTGCAGGGCAAAACCTTGCTGCTGGTCACCCACCGCACCTCGATGCTGAGCCTGGTGGACCGGTTGCTGGTGCTGGACAACGGCCGGATCGTCGCCGACGGTCCGAAAGAAGCGGTCATCGATGCGCTGCGCAAGGGCCGGGTCGGCTCGGCAGCGGTCTAGGAGTTGCCCCATGTCTGCTTCCTCCTCTTCAAAACCGCGCGGTTACTTCGACAGTTTCGGCAAAAGCGCCGAGGCTGAATTCATGCCGGAAACCGCCGGTGCCTCGCTGCAGGATTCGCCACGCTGGTCGCGCATCACCGTGTGGCTGGCGGCGGCGCTGCTGATCAGTGCGCTGGTCTGGGCCAAGTTCGCGGTGCTGCAGGAAGTGACCATGGGCGAAGGCAAGGCCATTCCGTCGAGCAAGGTTCAGGTGATCCAGAACCTCGAGGGCGGGATCGTCACCGAGATCTTCGTGCGCGAAGGGCAGATGGTCGACAAGGGCGACAAACTGCTGCGCCTGGACGACACGCGGTTTCTGTCGAACAAGGGTGAGAGCGAGGCTGATCGTTATGCCTTGACCGCGCAGGTCGAACGCTTGTCCGCCGAAGCCGAAGGCCGGCCATTCAAGCTCTCGGACGAAGTGATCGCCAAGGCCCCGCAAGTGGCCGAGGACGAGCGTTCGCTGTACGAACAACGGCAGCGGCGGCTGGCCAGCGAGCAACGCACCCTCAGCGAACAGCTGCGGCAGAAGACTCAGGAGCTGGCGGAGTTTCGCTCGAAACAGGGTCAGTACAGCTCAAGCCTGGCGTTGGTGAATCAGGAAATGAACATGTCCGAACCGCTGGTCAAGACTGGCGCCGTGTCGCCGGTGGAGATCCTGCGGCTCAAGCGCAGTGCCGTGGAAATCCGCGGTTCCCTGAACGCCACGACCCTGGCCATTCCCCGCGCCGAATCGGCCATCGCCGAGATCCGCAGCAAGATCGACGAATCGGAACAGACTTTCCGCTCGGAAGCGGCCAAGGAGCTCAATGAGAAACGTACCGACCTGTCGAAAATCACTGCTTCGAGCATCGCCATCGACGACCGCGTCAGCCGTACCACGGTGACCTCGCCGGTGCATGGGGTGATCAAGCAAATGAAGGTCAACACCATCGGCGGCGTGGTGCAGCCGGGCAGCGACATGGTGGAAATCGTGCCGCTGGAAGACAACCTGCTGATCGAAGCCAAAGTCCGGCCGCAGGACGTGGCGTTCCTGCACCCGGGCCAGAAAGCCATGGTCAAGTTCAGCGCCTACGACTACACGATCTACGGCGGGCTCAGTGCCAAACTTGAGCTGATCGGCGCTGACACCATCACCGACGACAAGGGCAACAGCTTCTACCTGATCCAGGTGCGCACCGACAAAAACCACTTGGGCGGGGATGTGAAACCGCTGCTGATCATTCCGGGGATGGTGGCGACGGTGGACATCATTACCGGGGAGAAAAGCGTGCTGGATTACCTGCTAAAACCGGTGCTCAAGGCCCGGACCGAGGCGATGCGCGAGCGCTAGTGATGATCCGGACTTTGCGGTGAATTGATCGTTCCCACGCTCTGCGTGGGAACGATCAGGGCGAGTCCGATCGGTCTGAGTCCGATCAGCCACCGTGATTCTTCTGGAAAGTCTCCTCCCCCATCGCCGCAATCTGCCCTTCGATCAACGCCTCGAACGGCTTGAGCAACGGCTCGAAAGACGCCGGCGCTTCCAGCGTCTGCAACGCCTGAACAATCGCCTCGATGGTCGACAGCGCCCCCGGCCCCGGCGCCTTGCGCAGCCGATACCGGGAAATCCCGCCTTCGGCCAGCGTCACCCGTGGCAACGCCGCCAACAAGGGATTGAGGTGCAACATCTTGCGCGCCTTGCGCCACGTGCCGTCCGGCACCACCAGCAACAGCGGTTCATCGGACGCGGTGTACGCCTGCATCGGTTGCGCATCGTCCGCCGGAAACAACAACCGCGCCCGATACCCCGGTCGGTTCAGCAGCGCGGGCAAATCCTCGAAAACCTCACCGACCATCAGCTCGGCATTGTTCAACCCGAGCGCTGCCAGCCGTGCGGTGTTGAGCGCGTGATTGACCTCGCTCGGGTGCTGCAACAGCAACACCCGGGTGCGGCTGTCGAGGCTGGGGATCAGCGGGCACAGGCAATGGGTTTGTGGGCGCAGGCAGCGCAGGCATTGGGGTCTGGACATGTTCTCAGGCCTGATTGAGCTGCGCTTTGAGCAGATCGCGGAAAGTCTGGATCAGCGGCTCGCGGCTGCGGCCACGGCGCATGATCATGGAAAACGGCGCCTGATAGCCGAAGGTGGCCGGCAGCAGCACCCGCAGGTCGCCCTTGTCGGCCCAGGCCTGGGCGTAGTGCTCCGGCAGGTAACCGATGTAGGCACCGGACAGCACCAGAATCAGCTGCGCTTCCATACTTTCCACCGTCGCGGCGCTGTGCTTGAAACCGTGGCGCGCCAGTTCGGCCTGGCTCCAGTAACCGCGCCCGACCATGCGTTGCTGGGTGATGACCTGCTCGGGAATCCGCCGTTCGTTGAACAACGGGTGACGGCTGCTGCAATACAGCCAGTGCTGCTCGCGGTACAGCGGCATGTACACCAGACCGCTCATGCGCGTGGAGAATGCGCCGATGGCCAGATCGAGGCGGTTGTCCTGCACGCCGAGTTGCAGTTCATACGGGCTCATCACCGACAGATGCAAATGCACCGCCGGGTGTTCCTGGCTGTAGGCGCCGATGGCTTCGGCGAACGGCAGGGCCTTGTCGCTGACCGTGGAGTCGATCACCCCGAGGTTGAGCGTGCCACGCAGTTCGCCCTTGAGCGCTGCCGCGTATTGCTCGAAACCTTCGAGTTCGGCCAGCAGACGCAGGGTTTCCTGATGGAACAGTTCGCCCTTGCTGGTCAGGCTGAAACCACCGCGCCCGCGATGGCACAGCACCAGACCGAGCGCGGCTTCGAGCTGGCTCATGTAGGTGCTGATCGCCGAGGTCGACAGGTTGAGTTCCTGCTGCGCGTTGGCAAACCCCTGATGGCGCACGACGCTGACGAAGATGCGCAACAGTTTCAGGTCGGGTAAAGCGTTGGCCATGTCTACTCCACTGATCGGGCAACGAGCATAGGCGAGAAGTCTATCTCCACCCCTTCCATTAGTTTAGAAATTTCTGAACTAAGTATTTGCCCGTAGCGATTCTTCCGCCCCACTACATTTCGCAGAATCGGCCCACAGCGGTGCCCGTGACCTTGCGAATGCGGTGCGCCGACATAAATAAAACAAAGACGATGAGGCCCTACCCGTGGACAAGATTCTTCACCAACCACTGGGCGGCAACGAAATGCCGCGCTTCGGCGGCATCGCCACCATGCTCCGACTCCCCCATGTTCCGACCGCTGCCGGCCTGGACGCTGCCTTTGTTGGCGTGCCACTGGACATCGGTACTTCGCTGCGCCCCGGCACCCGCTTCGGGCCTCGCGACATCCGCACCGAATCGGTGATGATCCGCCCGTACAACATGGCCACCGGCGCTGCGCCGTTCGACTCGCTGTCGGTTGCCGACATCGGTGACGTGGCGATCAACACCTTCAACCTGCTCGACGCCGTGCGCATCATCGAAGAAGCCTACGACAACATCCTCGAGCACAACGTGATCCCGATGACCCTGGGCGGCGACCACACCATCACCCTGCCGATCCTGCGTGCGATCCACAAAAAGCACGGCAAGGTCGGTCTGGTACACATCGACGCCCACGCTGACGTCAACGATCACATGTTCGGCGAGAAGATCGCCCACGGTACGACCTTCCGTCGTGCGGTCGAAGAAGGTCTTCTGGACTGCGACCGTGTGGTGCAGATCGGTCTGCGTGCGCAGGGCTACACCGCTGACGACTTCAACTGGAGCCGCGATCAGGGCTTCCGCGTGGTGCAGGCCGAAGAGTGCTGGCACAAGTCGCTGGCACCGCTGATGGCCGAAGTGCGCGAGAAAGTCGGTGGCGGCCCGGTGTACCTGAGCTTCGACATCGACGGCATCGACCCGGCCTGGGCGCCTGGCACCGGCACCCCGGAAATCGGTGGTCTGACGACCATTCAGGCGATTGAAATCGTTCGCGGCTGCCAGGGCCTCGACCTGATCGGCTGCGATCTGGTAGAAGTCTCGCCCGCTTATGACACCACCGGCAACACCTCGCTGCTGGCCGCCAACCTGCTGTACGAAATGCTCTGCGTACTGCCGGGCGTGGTCCACCGCTGAGGGTCGGGTCATGAACGAACGTGATCAGGTTCTGAAAGCGGCCGCCGATCTGGTGTCCGCCTTCGCCCGCAACGATCGCGAAGCCTACTTCGGCGCCTTCAGCGCCGATGCGAGCTTCGTGTTCTACACCCTCGAACAGCCCCTGCTGTCGCGCGATGCCTATCAGGCGTTGTGGGACAGCTGGCGCGCCGAGGATGGCTTCGAGGTGCTGTCCTGCACCTCGAGCAACGCCTTCGTCAGCCTGCAGGGTGACGTGGCGATTTTCATCCATGACGTGGCCACCGAGCTGCGCATGCAAGGGGAGCAACACTTCAGCCAGGAGCGCGAGACGATTGTTTTCAGAAAACAAGCGTCGAGCCTAGAACAACAAGGCCATTGGCTGGCCTGCCACGAACATTTGTCCGCAATGCCGGAAGGGCTGCCATCCCCTTAGCCAAGACAGGTGACGCTCACGCACGATGAGCGCGCCTTTATGATCGGAGCAGATCATGAATAACAACAACAAAGACCAAAGCCTTACGCAGATTGAAACCCACGGGGTCGAACAGATCCCGGACAACGAACGCACCGCCGGTCCCGTGGACTTGTTCCGCATGATCTTTGGCGGCGCGAATACCTTTGCCACCGCCGTGCTCGGCAGTTTCCCGGTGCTGTTCGGCCTGTCCTTTCAGGCGGGCGTCTGGGCGATTGTCTCGGGCGTGCTGCTCGGCTCGCTGATCCTTGCACCGATGGGCCTGTTCGGCCCGCTCAACGGCACCAACAATGCCGTGTCGTCCGGTGCACATTTCGGCGTGCACGGGCGGATCGTCGGTTCGTTCCTGTCGCTGCTGACCGCCATCGCCTTCTTCTCGCTCTCGGTGTGGAGTTCGGGGGATGCGTTGATCGGTGGTGCGAAACGCCTGATCGGCCTGCCGGAAACCGACCTGACCCTGGGCCTGGCCTACGGTCTGTTCGCGATTCTGGTGCTGACCGTGTGCATCTACGGCTTCCGCTTCCTGCTGTGGGTGAACAAGGTCGCGGTGTGGAGCGCGAGCCTGTTGTTCCTGCTGGGCATCTTTGCCTTCGCCGGTCCTTTCGATTCGCACTACGCCGGCACTGTCAGCCTCGGCCAGCCGGGCTTCTGGGCCGCGTTCATCGGCGCCGCGCTGGTGGCGATGAGCAATCCGATTTCCTTCGGCGCGTTCCTCGGCGACTGGGCCCGCTACATCCCGCGTGAAACCTCGCGTCAGCGGATCATGGCGGCGGTGGTTCTGTCGCAGATCGCGACGTTCATCCCGTTCCTGTTTGGCCTGACCACTGCGACCATCGTCGCGATTCAGGCGCCGGACTACATTGCGGCCAACAACTACGTCGGCGGTCTGCTGGCGGTGTCGCCGAGCTGGTTCTTCCTGCCGGTGTGCCTGATTGCGGTGATCGGCGGCATGTCCACCGGCACCACGTCGCTGTATGGCACCGGGCTGGACATGTCGAGCGTGTTCCCGCGACTGCTATCGCGAGTCAAGGCGACGTTGCTGATCGGCGTGCTGTCGATTGCCTTCATCTTCATCGGGCGCTTTGCGGCGAACCTGGTGCAGAGCGTGTCGACCTTCGCCGTGCTGATCATCACCTGCACCACCCCGTGGATGGTGATCATGATCATCGGC
This sequence comes from Pseudomonas sp. FG35, assembly GCF_057809295.1. Taxonomy (NCBI): domain Bacteria; kingdom Pseudomonadati; phylum Pseudomonadota; class Gammaproteobacteria; order Pseudomonadales; family Pseudomonadaceae; genus Pseudomonas; species Pseudomonas sp. FG35. The sequence goes on from NZ_JBMDJR010000008.1 coordinate 64,681, forward strand.
CTGGTGGTACGTCGCGGCTTCTACTGCCCGGACGACCTGCAAGTGTTCACGCGCGGCGAGCAAGGCGGACGCTACTGGTTCAGCCACGGCTGGAACTGGCGCGGTCTGGGTGCGTGGATCCCGAGCGCGGCGGTCGGCCTGTGCTTCGTCAACCTGCCGGGGCAGTTCGTCGGCCCGCTCGGTGAACTGGCCGGCGGCATCGACATCAGCCTGCTGGTGACCCTCGGTCTGGCGTCGGTGATGTACCTGATGTTGCTGAGCCTGTTTCCGGAACCGGCGCTGGTCTACGGCCCGAAGGATCCACGGAGCAAAGGCGCGCATGCGCCGGCTGAAGCGGCGCTGCGCCAGGCTGCCTGATAAACGAATCGCCTGTGGGGGTCAGCCTTCTCCCACAGTGTTCCACCCCATAAAAAAGACAATCGGAGACACGCCATCATGGCTTTGGATTTATTCGTCGTCCTCATCTACGCCGCCGGCATGCTCTTGCTCGGCTACTTCGGCATGCGCAAGGCCAAGACCAACGAGGACTTCCTGGTCGCCGGGCGTAACCTCGGCCCTAGCCTGTACATGGGCACCATGGCTGCGACCGTTCTCGGTGGCGCGTCCACCGTCGGCACCGTGCGTCTGGGCTACGTGCATGGCATCTCCGGTTTCTGGCTGTGCGCGGCACTGGGTTGCGGCATCGTGGCGCTGAACCTGTTCCTGGCCAAGCCGCTGCTGAAACTGAAGATCTACACCGTTACCCAGGTCCTGGAAAAACGCTACAACCCGATGGCCCGCTCGGCGAGCGCGGCGATCATGCTGGCCTACGCGCTGATGATCGGCGTGACCTCGATCCTCGCCATCGGCACCGTTCTTCAGGTTCTTTTCGGCCTGCCGTTCTGGATCTCGGTACTGCTCGGCGGTGGCGTGGTCGTGGTGTACTCGGCCATCGGCGGCATGTGGTCGCTGACCCTGACCGACATCGTCCAGTTCATCATCAAGACCGTCGGCCTGATGTTCATCCTGTTGCCGATCTGCCTGTACCGCGTCGGCGGCTGGGACGAACTGGTGCTGAAGCTGCCGGCGGCGGCATTCAATTTCACCACCATCGGCTGGGACACGATCATTACCTACTTCATGATCTACTTCTTCGGCATTCTGATCGGTCAGGACATCTGGCAACGGGTGTTCACCGTCAAGAACGAAAAAGTGGCTCAGTACGCCGGTAGCTTCGCGGGCATCTACTGCATCCTCTACGGTCTGGCCTGCGCCCTGATCGGCATGGCTGCACACGTGCTGATCCCGGATCTGGACAACGTCAACAACGCCTTCGCCGCGATCGTCAAACTGTCGCTGCCGGACGGCATCCGTGGTCTGGTGATCGCCGCTGCCCTGGCCGCGATGATGTCCACCGCCAGCGCCGGCCTGCTCGCCGCGGCCACCACCCTGACTGAAGACCTGCTGCCGAAACTGCGTGGCGGCAAACAGTCGAGCCTGGGTGTGAACCGTCTGTTCACCCTGCTGACCGGTGTCGTGGTGCTGGGCATCGCGCTGGTGGTGAACGACGTGATCAGCGCTCTGACCCTCGCTTACAACCTGTTGGTGGGCGGCATGCTGATCCCGCTGATCGGTGCGATCTTCTGGAAACGCGCGACCACTGCCGGCGCCATCGCCAGCATGGGCCTGGGTTTCGCCACCGCCCTGCTGTTCATGTTCAAGGATGGTCTGGATGCCAACACGCCGATCTACTACAGCCTGGCTGTGGGTCTGGTGAGTTTTGTGGTGGTCAGCCTGTTTTCCCGTCGCCCTGCCCCGGTGGCTAGCGCGGTCTAAGCTCGCTATAACGACTTGATGCTTTCTTCGGCGGGTGTGGCGTCGGTTGCCACACCCGTTTTTTTCGTCTCAAGGAAAGTGCTTATGAAGATTGTTTCTCGCGATCAGTGGTTCGAAGTGCAAACCCTGAGCGACGGCATTCGGCTGATTCACGAGCCGTTCATCCGCCCCTTCTACCGCTGCAACCTGTGGCACGTTCAGGGGCGGGACAAGGATCTGCTGCTCGACAGCGGTTCCGGGCTGGTCAGCCTGCGCGAGCAACTGCCGTGGCTGACCGAGCGGCCGCTGGTGGCGGTGGCCAGTCATTGCCATTTCGACCACATCGCCGGGCATCACGAATTTGCCGAACGGCTGGTGCATCCCGCCGAGGCGGACATTCTGGCAGCGCCGGATGGCGAGAACGATCTGAGCCGGGCCTTCGTCGGCGACGACATGTTCGAAGCGCACCCGGATTGCCCTTTGTGCTATGCCGAATACCGGGTCAAGGCGGCGCCGGCCACCGGGTTTGTCGAGGATGGCGATGTGCTGGACCTGGGCAACCGCACGTTGCAGGTGCTGCACACGCCGGGGCATTCACCGGGCGGGATCAGCCTTTACGAAGCGGCCACAGAGACACTGTTCAGTGGTGACATCATCTACGACGGGCCGTTGATCGAAGACGCCTACCATTCCAACCTCGACGACTACGCTGCCAGCCTGCGCCGTTTGCATGAGTTGAAGATCCGCACGGTGCATGGCGGGCACTTCGGCAGTTTTTCCGGAGAGCATCTGCGCGGGATGATTGACGAATGGCTGCGCCGGCACGCCTGAGGCCTGCTGTACTTCAGTCAGACTAACGACACAAAGATCTGCCATGAGAAGAGCTGCCGTGCGTGCTGCCGTGCACCGCTTCATCCTGCGCCTGCTGGAAAATCGTGAATTCGACGACCACACCAGCCTCGCGCAGCTGGGGCTGGAAAAAGCGGATATCGAGGATCTGATCTTCCATCTGGAAGATGAATTCGGACTGACGGCATTCACCGCCGAAGAGGACCGGATGCTCAAGACCGCGAAAACCGCGAATGACCTGAGCCGGTTTCTGATGGAAATCGGGCGTCACTGAAAACAAAAGATCGCACCCGGCCGCCACTCCATGGAGTGACGACCGGGTGCGATCTTTTGTCGTTTAAAACCTTTGACCCTTCAAAGCGGGGCATTACCGCCGACGTGGCTGACGCCGACGCTGTTCGTCATCGGTGCGAATCGGGACCGGTTGCAGAGGCGGTTCGATCAAGCCGAGGGCAACACCCAAATCGTGCAGCCAGTTTTGAATTTTCTCTTTCATCGTCATGCCCCCTTCAGGGTGGTGCTGAGCGTCCGGAATTCTGAGGCCGCTTCGCACTGATAATAGTCCGAAGTCCTACGCAATGCTCGGCCAAATCCGCAATGATCTGTTACTGAATTGATCCAAATCCCTGACCGTTCGTTCAAGCCGTTTCCCGCACGTCTTCGCCAGCCACGGGATAGAGCGCCTGCTGCTGTTCGATCCACGCATTGAGGTTGGCACCGACCATGCCCCGGCGCCACATGAGCCATGTTGTCGCACTGGCAAAAGGCTCGGCCAGCGGGTGCACTGCCACGCTTTCGCGCCCCGGCAGGCTGGCGAGCATCGACTCCGACATCAGCGCCACACCGCTGCCCGCAATCACGCAGGCGAGCATGCCCTGATAGGACTCGATCTCCATCGCCCGGCCCATCGCCGCCTGATAGTGGGCGAACCACGCTTCCAGCCGCGCGCGATAGGCGCAGCCATGACGGAAGGTGAAAACCGCCCGCCCCTCGACATCCCTGGCGCTGCGTATCGGCGGGTGATCGGCCTCGCTGATCAGCACCAGCCGCTCGTTGCACAGCGGCACACCGTCGATCCCGGCCAGTTGCGGCGGGCCATCCACCAGCGCGGCGTCGAGACGACCGGTGAGCAGGCCTTCAAGCAATTCACCACTGGGCCCGGACTGCACCTGAAGATTCACCGCCGGATATTGCTTGTGATACCGCGCGAGCAGCGCCGGCAAATGGATCGCGGCGGTGCTGTACAGCGTGCCGAGCACGAAATCCCCCGCCGGTTGCCCGCCCATCACCGCCGCACTGGCCTGATCGCGCAGGGCGAACAGTTTGCCGGTGTAGTCCAGCAGGACTTTTCCCGCAGGCGACAACTGCAAACGCTGACGCTCACGGACGAACAGTTCGACACCCAGTTGCTCCTCCAGCTGTTTGAGCCGGGTCGACAGGTTCGACGGCACGCGATGCAAACGTTCGGCGGCGCGGGTGATCGAGCCCTCCTCCGCCACGGCCTGGAAGATCCGCAATTGGCTGAACTCCACAACCTTTCTCCTGAACTGAACAAGTTACTCACTATTATTCAATTTTAAAGAAAGTCAATCAGTCCTAGCCTGACGGTCATTGAACCTGCAACGGAATTCAGACCATGTCCCCGCTGATTCGCTTATCCGCCTGTTTCATTGCCCTGATGATGGCCATGGGCATCGGGCGTTTCGCCCTCACCCCGCAACTGCCGCACCTGCTCAGCGAAGGCCAGATCGACCTGACCGCCGCCGGTCTGATTGCGGCGGCCAACTACCTCGGTTACCTGCTCGGCGCAGTGGATGCGATGTTTTCCCGGCGGCCGGATCAGGTGCAGCGGCGCCTGCATGGCGGTCTGTGGTTGTGTGTGTTGCTGACGCTGGCGTCGTTCTGGGCCAACGGTTTCTGGTCGCACTTGCTGCTGCGTTTCGGCACCGGTGTCGCGAGCGCCTGGGTGCTGGTGATGATTACTGCGCTGAGTCAGCCGCTGGCTGCGGCGGCGGGTCGTCCACGGTTGGGCGCGCTGGTGTTTGCCGGGCCGGGGTTGGGAATTTTTCTGACGGGGTTGCTGGCGCTGTTCTCACATCTGGCGCAGCAGACTTCCGCTACCCTGTGGTTGATTTACGCTGCTGTGGCGCTGCTGATGTTGCTGGGGATCGTACGGATCCTGCCGCAACCGGGCGTCGGTGTGCCGGCCACACCGACTGCCGTGAGTTCGTCGAATCGCGGCATTGGGCGTTTGGCGGTGGTGTATGCCTTGTATGGCGTGGGCTACATCATCCCGGCCACGTTTCTGTCGCAGATGGCTAACGCGCAGTTTCACGGACAGTGGCAGGCCGATCTGTTCTGGCCGTGCTTCGGCCTCGGCGCCGCCATTGGCGTGTTGCTGGTGAGTTTGCGTCGGCATGATCCGCAAACCACCCGGCACTGGTTGATGGCAACGTTGTGGCTGCAGGCTGCTGGTGTCTTTGCCTGCCTGCTGGGCAGCGGCCTCGGCCTGGCACTGGGTGTGCTCCTGTGCGGCGCGCCGTTCCTGGCCTGCATGCAACTGGTGATGCAACGCTCCCGGGAACTGGCGCCCCACGCCACCCAGCGCAACGCCGGCCTGCTCACCGCGTGCTTCGCCGTCGGTCAGCTCAGCGGGCCGTTGCTGGCGGCGGTCAGCAGCCACTTCAGCGGTGGCCTGCAACCGGCGCTGGTGATCGCCGGCAGCGGCCTGCTGATTGCCGGCGGTCTGGCGTGCAAATCGGTTACGGCTGACCGAGGGCTTTGCGCAGGCGCCGACGCACCCACTGTTCCGCGCTGACGAAGGTAATGCCGAGCAACACCAGCACGGCGCCGATGATGAAGTTCAGGCTCAATTCTTCGCCGAGCAGTACCACGCCGAACGTGACGCCGAACAACGGCGTCATGAAGGAAAAAACGGCGAGGTTGGCCGCCAGATAACGGCGCAGCAGCCAGAACCAGGTCAGGTAACTAAAGAACGACACCACCAGTCCCTGGAACAGCACGCTGCCCACGGCTACGACGGTCAGGCTGACGTGGGTGATCTGGCCGCTGAGCAGCGCGATCAGCAACAGGCCGATGAAGCCGACGATCAGTTGATAGAACAGGGTCAGGGTCACCGGCGCTTCCGACAGGCGCGAGGCGCGCACCACCACGGTGGTCGCGCCCCAACTGGCGCCGGCCAGCACGCCGAGGGCATCGCCCATCAGCATGCGGCGGTCGAGGTTGTCCCACGACACGCCGCCGGCAAACGCCACGGCAATCCCGACAAACGCCATGAAGATCCCCAGCCATTGCACCGGCCGCAAGCGCTCGCTCGGCAACAGGAAATGCACGCCCAGCGCGGTGAAAATCGGCGCGGTGTAGAGGAACACCGACATGTGCGCCGCCGTGGTCAACTGCAAGCCTTCGGAGATGAACAGGAACTCCAGACCGAACAAGGCACCGGCCAGCAAGCCGCCGCGCCAGGTAGCACCGACCTGATCCCAGCCGCCCTTCCAGCAGATGAGCAGTCCTACCAGCAACGCGGAAATTCCCGACCGCCCCGCCGCCTGCATTACCGGCGCAATGTCGGTCGCCGCCCACTTGATCATCACCTGCTGCACGCCCCAGATCAGGCACAGGCCGATCATCACTTGCAGGGCGAACCCGTCGGCACTGCGCCGACTGACGCTCACCTCGACACCTCGAACACACACGACATGGCAGTTTTTCCAATGGTCAAAGCAAAGCCCCGGCTCTTTGTCCGGGGCGAAGAAGAATGGCAGGAATTATCAACCAGTCGGACAGAAATTGCCGCCCGGCAAAGACATGCAATTGCCCTGTTGCGTCATGCCCGCCGTCAGCTTCGGCGAGCGGCCCGGAACCCGACCGTACAGGCCAGCGCCGTGGCAAACGTCCCCCAGGCCCAATCCATCAGCGACACCTGTGCTGACCAGCCGCGCAATGTCGCCCAGTTGGTCAGGTCATAGGTGCCATAAGCGACCAGCCCGAGCAGCGCGCCCATCCGGGCGGCGCGTTGCCAGGTCAGCGATGGCAGCACCACAAACACCACACAGCCGAAGACGTACAGGCAATAAAAAACCGCTGCCGGCACCAGCAACGGTTTTTCAAGCATCAGCGAACCGAGCAGTTCGCGATAGGTCGGCGCCATCAACACTCCGAGCCAGATACCGTCGAGCAGAAGAAACGCCAGCAATGTGGCAACGTAGGCAATCAGCGCTTTTTTCATCTGCCCGACCTCAAGTGAACCCATGCAACATGGGCCACGGGAGACTCAGGTTAGTTCAATGCGATCGGCGTGAATGACAATCTGGCCGTTCTTGTACAACGAACCGATAGCCTTCTTGAAGTTGCCCTTGCTGACACCGAACAGGCTGCTGATCAGTGCCGGATCGCTCTTGTCGCTGACGGCCAGGGTGCCGTTGCTTTCGCGCAACTTCGCGAGGATCTTCGAGTTCAGGCTGCTGGCTGCTTCCTGCCCCACTGGTTGCAGGCTCAGGCTGATCTTGCCGTCGGCGCGCACTTCCTTGATGAAGCCTTTCTCGCGCATGCCGGCCCGCATGAACTTGAAGATTTCATTCTTGTGAATCAAACCCCAGTGCTTGTTGTTGATGATCGCCTTGAAGCCCATGTCGGTGGCTTCGGCGACCAGCAGATCAACTTCCTGGCCCGCGCTGTAGTTGGCCGGGGTCTTGTCCAGATAACGATCCAGGCGCGCGGTGGCGGTGATGCGGCGGGTGTGCTTGTCGAGGTAGACGTGCACCACGCAGTACTCGCCGGCAGTCATCTGGCGTTTTTCTTCGGAGTACGGCAGCAGCAGATCCTTCGGCAGGCCCCAGTCGAGGAACACGCCGATGCTGTTGACTTCAACAACTTTCAAACTGGCAAACTCACCGACCTGAACTTTTGGTTTTTCAGTGGTGGCAATAAGTTTGTCATCGCTGTCCAGATAAATGAAAACATTGAGCCAGTCTTCATCTTCGCTGGGAATATCTTTAGGGATGTAACGGTTGGGCAAAAGAATTTCGCCGTCGGCACCGCCGTCCAGATATAAACCGAAGTTAGTGTGTTTCACCACTTGCAAACTGTTGTAACGCCCGACTAAAGCCATTTCCAATACCCTCATTGCGTGGGCGGCATTCTACCCGGTTTTGCCGGATTCGTCGGTCGCCAGATCGGACCGCCGAGTAAAAATCTGTGGGAGGCCTTGATTTTCCAGCATTTTGCCCCGCTCGTCAGGCCAGCGTGACGGCTTTTGCCTGATCCCGAGCCGGTCTGGCATCCCGAAATCGAATAAATGTTGTTATTTAAAACAGCAGGTTAGCGGGATATTTCGAATAATTAATCGCGAATAATCCACCTGCGCACTGGGTTATTCCGGGGGATATTTACCAAGCAATTGTCAAGTTATTCCTGTACGATGCCTGGCCGAGTTACTTTTCTACAGGTTAATGGCCGCCATGCGTGTAAAAGCATCCACCAGCAAAGCAAAGCCAGCTCCAGCCGTTGAAACCAGCGAATCGATCAACGATCAGATCGCGGCATTCCTCAAGTCCGGCGGCGAGATCCAGCAAATTGCCAAGGGCGTCAGCGGCCAGACGTTCGGCCCGTCCAAGCAGATCAGCCTGGGCAAGAAGTAACACCCCCGCAGCACACCAGTCCAAAGGCGCTTTGAGTTTCGAAGCGTCTGGACCGGATCCCTCGCAAGACCCTTCTCGCGTTTAATCAAACATTCAAAACCGCAGAAATCGACGAACGGCCCTCGATGCCGATCATTCGCCGGTATCCTTGCACGCGTCTGGATCAAGCGTTTCAGCAGGTTTACCAGCCTGCGCTCGCTATTCAAGGAGTGACGCATGCTCAAACCCTTCTGTTTATTACTTGTAGGCCTGCTGACAAGCCCGGCGGCGCATGCGCAGATTTTCCAGCGTGAGCTCGGCGACTTCGACCTCAAGCTCGGCACCACGCCCAGCCGCAGCATGGCCCAAGGGCTGGTCAAGCCTTCGGCGGTCGGTTCGTTCCACGGGGGCCTGGACCTGAGCCACGACAGCGGCCTGTATGTCGGCCAGTACGCACCGAGCATGGGCCTCACGCCGGGGAAGAATCTCGAAATCGATTCCTACGTCGGCTTCAAACAACCTTTCGATCAGACCCTCGGCTACGAAGTCGGGATGATCCATTACAGCTACCCCAAGGTCGACACCCTCGACAGCCAGGAACTGTTCGGTGGCCTGACCCTGCTCGGCAGCCGGATCGGCATCGCCCTGAGCAACGATCCGGATAAACAGAACAACACCCTGTTTGCCGACCTGGGCGGCAATCAGCCGTTCGGCATCGGGATCAGCATGAAATACACCACCCATCAGCTCAACACGCCGGTCTCGGTGGACGGCGGTTATGTCAGCAGTTTTACCGATTGGTCGGTGAAGTTTTCCCGGCCGTTCATGGGCATCGACCTCGACCTGATCTACAGCAATTCAAGCCTAAGCGGCAGCGATTGCTCGGCCTATTCCGGGCATAACAGTCAGTGCGACGGGCTGGTCACGCTCAAGGCCGAACGCGCGTTCTATTGATTGGCTGAACTGCCGGGGCCATCCTGCGTTCACATGAGCATCAGACCCTCAAGGCTGGCTTTCGCAAGGACTCGCCCATGTCTAGCTGGTTCAAACGCATCGCGATTCTACTGATCCTGACCCTCGCCCTCGGCGCCTGCAGCCGCGTCGGCCTGGCCTATCGCAATCTCGACGTGATCATTCCGTGGACACTCAGCGACTACCTGGACATGAACGGCGAGCAGAAAGGCTGGTTCAACGAACGCCTCAGGGAACACCTGAGCTGGCACTGCACCACGCAGTTACCGGGTTATCTGGACTGGCTCGATCGCCTGCAAACCATGGTCGAGAACAATCAGGTCACCGACACCGCGCTGCAGGCCCGCACCGCAGAGGCCAAGCAGGCAATCGCCGAAACCGCCCGGGAAATCACCCCGTCGGCGATTGAATTGCTGCAAGGCCTGGATGATCGGCAGGTCGCTGAAATGAACGACGCCTTTGCCAAAGACCTGCAAAAGCGCCAGCAGGAATACCTCAAGCCTCCGCTGTCGCAGCAGATTGCCGAACGTGGCGCGCGCATGGACAAGCGTCTCAACGATTGGCTCGGCCCGTTGAGCGCGGAGCAGGAGCAACGGGTGATGGCCTGGTCGACCGCCCTGGGCGATCAGAACACCCAGTGGATCGCCAACCGTGCTCACTGGCAGAAGCAGTTCAGCGCGGCGGTGGCGCAACGCAAAAGTCCCGAATTCCCACAACGGATCGAGACGCTTCTGGTCAATCGCGAGCGTTTATGGACAGCGGATTACCAAAAGGCTTACGCCAATACCGAGGCGCAGGCCCGTTCGCTGTTCGTCGATCTGATGGCCGACAGCACGCCGCAGCAGCGCCAGCGCCTGTTGAAAAAGATCGAGGGGGTGCGCAAGGATTTCAATGACTTGAAGTGCCTGAAGGCCGCACAAAAAAGCTGAGAACACCGAAAAAACCATGTGGGAGCGAGCAAGGTCGCTCCCACATTTTTTTGTGCAAAGCCTCAGGCAACCTGCGCCTTGGAGGCCACCTCATCGAACGTCAGCTCATCCAGCGCGTCTTCCTGATCATCCAGCACTTCGCGCGGATGATCGTTGCCGGGAATGCTGCTGTCGATCAGGCTCAGCAGACTGGAGCCGCGAGGGGTCAGGCTGAAGTTGTTGCCGGTACTGCCCTCGTCTTCGCCACGGGGTTGGATGTAACCGCGCAACAGCAGCAATTGTTCATAGTCGCAGGCGAGCGTTTTCAGGTGATCCAGATTCTCGATCGGCTCGCCCGCCGCCGCTTTCTCCGCCGCATAGTCTTCGGCAAAAGACCGTGGTGCAAAGCTGTGGCCCGCGCCGTTCTGCACTTCATGCAGCAGGCGTTCAATCAAATCCCAGTTATAAGTCGTCATCCTGATTCAACCTCCGGTGCGCGTGATTTTTTGGCGCGTTCAAGGTTGTGACCGGAGCGCTGCGCCACCGTTCAGGATTATTCGGCGCCCCGACCGACCGGCGGTCTGTCGATTTTCCGGGGGGTTGAGCGACTAGTCTGAGACAGACGGTTTCAACCCCGCAGGAGAAATCATCATGAACGTTGAGAATCATCCAGTGGTGTCGCGAGAAGAATGGCTCACCGCCCGCAGGCAGCATCTGGCCGATGAAAAAGCCTTCACCAGGGAACGCGACCGCCTCAGCGCCAAACGCCGCGCCCTGCCCTGGGTGAAGGTGGACAAGGATTACCGCTTCATGGGGCCGAATGGCGAATTGAAACTTGCCGACCTGTTCGGCAAACACAGCCAACTCGTCGTTTACCACTTCATGTTCGCCAAGGGCTGGGAGGAAGGCTGCCCGGGCTGTTCATTCCTCAGCGACCACATCGACGGCGCCAACCAACACCTGGCCCATCACGGCATTGCGCTGGTGGCGGTGTCCCACGCACCGTTCGCCGAATTCCAGGCCTTCAAGCGGCGGATGGGCTGGAGATTCGACTGGGTGTCGTCGGCCGGTTGCGATTTCAACTACGACTTTGGCGTGTGCGCCCGCGCTGAAGATGTCGAGGCAGGCAAGGCTACGTACAACTACGAAAAGACCGACAGCGTCGAGGAAGAAATGCCGGGGCTGAGCGTGTTTTATCGCGCCGACAACGGCGACATTTTCCACACCTACTCAACCTACGCGCGAGGCCTGGACATGCTGGTCGGCGCCTACAATTACCTCGACCTCACGCCCAAGGGCCGGAACGAGGACGAGATCATGGAATGGGTGCGGCATCATGACCGCTACGACGGCGCCGCAAAATCCAGTTGCTGCCATGGAGACTGAGCCCCAAACACACTGAACTTTTCACCGGCCACAGCCCTCAACCGGTTAACCCGCCTTAACCGGAACTGAGGCCTGCCCCCCATGAAAAACCTGCTCAAGCTCACCCTCGCCGCGACGCTTGCCTGCGCCTTGCCCGTCTGGGCCTGTACGCCGGAAGAAGCCACCGCCAAACGCGAGCAACTGGCCAAGGAAGTCGCGAAGCTCACTGAGCAAAACCCGACCAAGGCCAAGGAGATCAACGCCGAGTTGCAGAAAATGGATCTGGGTACGGCCTCCGCCGATCTGCCGGACAAATGCCAGTTGATTGATCAGCGCTTGAAGGAACTGGGTTCGGCCGAGAAGAAAACCGAGGGATAGACCCGCGCAGACAACGGCAGGCTTTGGCATCGATCAGGCTGGATCGATACCAGAGCCTGCTTCCTTTTGTCCGGAAAATTGCACTGGTGCATTTATTATTTGCACAAATGCATATTCAAACCTAGGGTTACCCCCGAGCCTGATCGTAACCGGCCATCAGAGATGGCACCCCTTTAGCACTGATCGCTCGGCAATAGCGTTATCCCGCAAACGCGGAACGTTTGTTTTCATTCATGGAGGATTGAAAAATGTTAACCACTGAAACAACGGCATTCACCGGCAACACCCTGCCCGAATGTCTGATCGGCCATCTGCTCGACCCGCAACTGGTCGAGGTCGAGGCAGCTGCACAACAACGTGCCCTGGCGGCCGCCAGCCTGAACTTCACCATGCAACAACAGACCCAGACCAACTGGTGCTGGGCCGCCGCTTCCGCCTCGGTCGGCAATTATTACGGCACCGGGTCCTGGATCCAATGCGCCGTTGCCAGCGCCGCGCTGGATCGCAACTGCTGCAATCAACCGGGGCCGTGCAACGTGTATGGCTATCTCGACGTTGCGCTGAAAATCACCCGCAGTTTCAACGGCATGAATTCGGGTTCGCTGCAAATGTCGGCCATCCAGAACCAGATCAACATGGGCCGCCCGATCGGCCTGCGCTGTGCCTGGTACGGCGGCGGTGCGCACTTTCTGGCGATCTACGGCACCAACGGCAATTACGTGCTGGTCGCGGACTCGATCTACGGCTATTCGACCCGCTCCCTGAACTCGTTCCCCGGCTCCTACAACGGCGGCGGTAACTGGACTCACACTTACTTCACGGCGAAAAACCAGGGGGCGGCAGCATGAAACTGACTTATCCAAAGGCGCCTTCCAACGGCGTACAGACCTTGCGTCCGGCCCTGCAGGCCGCGTTGCAGACCCAGGGTTTTGGCGTCAATCGCCAGTTCGCCAGCGCCGCGCCCGCCGGGATCAGCCTCAGCGAGGCCTATCGCGGTTACTCGCTCAGTCTGGACGACTTGAGCCAGGGCAAAGGCCTGAAAAACGCCCGAGTCGGCGATTGGCATTACCTGGTGTTTTCCGGCGGTGTGTCGATTGCCGATGCGCAATTGGCCGAAGTACACGGTCACGTCGAGTTTGCCTCGTTGAACCACGGCAATCTGGCGAGCGCCACGGTCGATGCGCTGAAACTGGCCGAGCAATCGCCGCAGCTGAAGGGCAAAACCGTTGAACTGCGGATGTTGTTTGTTTCTGCGCTGCACCTTGTGGCGATCTGGCTGCATGCGGCGGGCGAAGACGTGTTGATCCCGATCGAGCCAACGCCAAAAGAGCTGGCGCTGACCGGGCTGTACAGCGAGGCCGCCCTGCTCGCACAGCTCAAACCGGCAGCCGATCAGGCCAAGGGGCGCTTTGATGCCGACACCACAGGCCTGCTGGGCAGCTGATAAACGCTGGCAATAAAAAAACCCGGACCATGTCCGGGTTTTTCTTTGCCTGCCTGAAACGGCTTACTCAGCCGCTGGCGCTGCCGGTTTGCGGCGTTTCAGTGGGGCCATGCCGTCGCTGCTCACCAGAGCGTCCGGTTTCGGACGGTTGGCGCTCTTGCGCTTGGTCGGGGTTTTGGCGGCAGTTTTCTTCTTGTCGCCCTTGGCGTCGGTCTTTTTCTTCTTCACGCCGACGGCTTTGCCCGAGGCCTTGACCTTTTTCGGTCCGCCGTAGGTGCCTTTGACTTCCTTGATGGTGCGGCGCTCGAAGCTCTGCTTCAGATAACGCTCGATGCTCGACATCAGGTTCCAGTCGCCGTGGCAGATCAGCGAGATCGCCAGACCGTCGTTGCCGGCTCGGCCGGTACGACCGATACGGTGCACGTATTCGTCGCCGCTGCGTGGCATGTCGAAGTTGATCACCAGATCCAGACCGTCGACGTCCAGACCACGGGCCGCCACGTCGGTAGCCACCAGGATCTTCACGCCGCCCTGCTTCAGACGGTCGATCGCCAGTTTGCGATCCTTCTGGTCTTTTTCTCCGTGCAGCACGAACGCCTTGTATTCCTGGGCGACGAGACGACCGTAGATGCGGTCGGCCATGGCCCGGGTGTTGGTGAAGACGATGGCCTTCTGATAGGTCTCGTTGGCCAGCAGCCAGTTGACGATCTGTTCTTTGTGCTGGTTGTGGTCGGCGGTGATGATCTGCTGACGGGTGGTGTCGTTCAGTTGGCTGACCGCATTGAGCTGCAGGTGCTCAGGGTTGTTCAGCACCTTGGCGATCATCTCGCGCAGGCCGGAACCACCAGTGGTGGCGGAAAACAGCATGGTCTGCTGACGGTTCGGGCATTCGTCGACCAGACGCTGCACGTCTTCGGCGAAACCCATGTCGAGCATGCGGTCGGCTTCGTCGAGCACCAGCACTTCGACTTCTTTCAGGTCGAGGTTGCCGGCGTTCAGTTGCTCGATCATCCGGCCCGGGGTGCCGATCAGGATGTCCGGCACCTTGCGCAGCATGGCGGCCTGGACCTTGAAGTCTTCACCGCCGGTGATCAGGCCGGATTTGATGAAAGTGAACTGCGAAAAGCGCTCGACTTCCTTCAGGGTCTGCTGGGCCAGCTCGCGGGTCGGCAGCAGGATCAGGGTCTTGATGCTGACGCGAACCTTGGCCGGGCCGATCAGCCGGTTGAGGATCGGCAGGACGAAAGCGGCGGTCTTGCCGCTACCGGTTTGCGCCGTCACCCGCAGGTCACGCCCCTGAAGCGCCAGCGGAATGGCCGCGGCTTGCACAGGCGTTGGCTCGACAAATTTCAGCTCGGCCACGGCTTTGAGCAGGCGTTCGTGCAGGGCGAATTGGGAAAACACGGGTGCTACCTCGAAGATATGCAAAAAATCAGCTGCATAGGTTACCGGTTTCGAGCGCTCAGGCCGAGTTTCTTTGTGAAATCCGCCGTAATCAGTGGCTTTTTTGTTGCTCGATTTGTCTCCAACGGTAATACACAGCGTCTTAAATGCTCTAATCGCCCGTCGCGTCTTACAGAAGAATCGTTTCACTCATGGATTTCAAACAGCTCTGGCTCAATGCCCAAGACCTCTGGGGTGCCCTCGAACAGCACCCGCTCCTGCACGCCGGCCTGGCACTGCTCCTGTTATTGGTGATCGCGCTGGTACTCGGACGAGTGGCGCGTTATCTGATCCTGCATGCCAGCCGCATGCTCGGTCGCCAGCCCGCGTTGCACTGGATCAACGACTTTCGCCATAACAAGGTGTTTCAGCGTCTGGCGCAGATGACGCCATCGCTGGTGATCCAGTTCGGCCTGCACCTGGTGCCGGAACTGAGCAAGACCGCCACGGTGTTCCTCGGCAACGTGGCGCTGGCGTTCACCATTCTGTTCCTGTTGCTGTCGGTCAGCGCCCTGCTCAATGCGCTGCTGGACATCTACGCCCGCACCGAACACGCCCGCACCCGCTCGATCAAGGGGTATGTGCAACTGGCGAAAATGGTCCTGTACGTGTTCGGCGCGATCATCATCGTCGCCACCCTGATCGACCGTTCGCCGCTGTTGCTGCTGTCCGGTCTCGGTGCGATGTCGGCGGTGATCCTGTTGGTCTACAAGGACACCCTGCTGTCGTTCGTCGCCAGCGTGCAACTGACCAGCAACGACATGCTGCGGGTCGGCGACTGGATCGAAATGCCGCAGGTCGGCGCCGATGGCGACGTGGTCGACATCACCCTGCACACGGTCAAGGTGCAGAACTTCGACAAGACCATCGTTTCCATCCCGACCTGGCGCCTGATGTCCGAGTCGTTCAGAAACTGGCGCGGCATGCAGCAGTCCGGCGGGCGGCGGATCAAGCGCAGCCTGTTCATCGACGCCAGCGGTGTGCGCTTCATCCGCGACGACGAAGAAGAAAAACTCTCCCAGGTGCACCTGCTGACCGCTTACATGGGGCGCAAGAAAGCCGAGCTCAAGGCCTGGAACGAAGCCCAGGGCAACGTCGCGGCGATGTCGGCCAACCGCCGGCGCATGACCAACATCGGCACCTTCCGCGCCTATGCCTTGGCTTACCTGAAGAGCCATCCGGAAATCCAGCCGAACATGACCTGCATGGTCCGCCAGATGCAAACCACCGCCCAGGGCATTCCGCTGGAAATCTACTGCTTTACCACCACCACGGTGTGGGCCGATTACGAGCGGATCCAGGGGGATATTTTCGATTACCTGCTGGCGGTGCTGCCGGAGTTCGGGCTGAGCCTGTATCAGCAGCCGAGCGGTGGGGATTTGCGGTCGGGGTTGTTGCCGGCAGTCCTTGGCGCGAGCCACATTCCAGAAGCCGAAAAACATCTGATGTAGCGCTTTCTTCAAATGCAAAAAAAGACGCAACCTTGGTTGCGTCTTTTTTTTCCCGCCGATTTATCAGGCCTGCCGCTGCGGTGCCTTGTGCACCATGGTGTAGGCGTAGTCGACGCCCATGCCGTATGCGCCGCTGTGTTCCAGCACCAGGTCCATCACTGCCTGATAAGTGTCTTTGTGCGCCCAGTCACGCTGGTACTCGAGCAGCACTTGCTGCCAGGTCACCGGCACCGCGCCGGCCTGAATCATCCGCTGTACCGACATGTCGTGGGCTTCTTTGGTAGTGCCGCCGGACGCGTCAGTGACGATGTACACCTCGTAGCCTTCAGCCAAAGCTTCCAGAGCCGGGAAGGTCAGGCAGACCTCGGTCCACAGCGCGGCGATGATCAGTTTCTTGCGACCGGTGGCCTTCACCGCGTCAACCAGCGCCTTGTCTTCCCAGGAGTTCATCGAGGTGCGCTCGATCGGCTTCTGCTCAGGGTGTACTGCCAGCAATTCCGGCCAGATGTAGCCGCTGAAGCTTTCGGTTTCGACCGAGGTGTAAATGGTCGGCACGTTGAAGATCTTGGCAGCCTTGGCCAGGCCAACGGTGTTGTTCTTCAGGGTCTGACGGTCGATCGACTGTACGCCGAAAGCCATTTGCGGCTGGTGGTCGATCAGGATCAGGGCGGAGTTGGTTGGGTTCAGCAGTTCACGGATAGACATGGCGCGTTCCTTTTGATGTCGATTCAAAGTTTCGATTGGGTATTGGTGAGTCGAGGCGTTTTGCCGTCTGCGGCGTTGTTGTCTCGGCTTGGATGTCACTTTAGGGGCTAGCCGATAAAGGGACAATTCCCTAAAATCGAGAATCATTGATTCTAAAATAGGGACAATCATGGATCGCATCGAATGCATGCGCGCCTTCGTGGTGACGGTCGGCGAGAACGGCTTCGCGGCCGCCGCCCGGGCCATGGACGTGCCCCGCTCGAAAGTCAGCAAACAGATTCAGGCGCTGGAAGAAGCCATCGGTGTGCAACTGCTGCAACGCACCACCCGCAGCCTGCACCTGACCGAAGCAGGTGCCGAGTATTTCGAAGCGGCGCGGGAAGTGATTGCGGCACTGGACGAGGCCGAGCAGCGGGCGCGGGACGGGGTGGGTGAATTGCGTGGTGTGTTGCGGGTCAACGCACCGATGTCGTTCGGCTTGCGGCGGCTGGGCAAGCTGATTCCGCTGTTTCACGAGCAGCACCCGAACATCGAACTGCAACTGGTGCTCAGCGACCAGCAGGTCGATCCGGTGCGCGGCGGGTTCGACGTGACCATCCGCATCGCCAGCCTGCCCGACTCGACCATGATCGCCCGGCAACTGGCGCCGGCCCCACGGATCATGGTCGCCTCCCCCGCTTACCTCGAACGCGCGGGCACGCCGCAGACCCCGCAGGATCTGCGCTCACATCAATGCTTGAACTACGGCTATCTGCAGAGCGGGGTCAGCCTGCAACTGTGCAACGGCAAGGAGACCCAGCGAGTCAACGTCACCGGGCCGTTGCACGCCAACAACGGCGACCTGCTGGCGCAAGCGGCCGAGGCCGGGATGGGCATTGCGCTGCTGCCGGACTTCATCGTCGAAGAGGCACTGGCGGCCGGGCGGCTGGTGCCGGTGCTGTGCGAATGGCAGGCGCCGGCGATCACCATCAACGCGGTGTACTCGTCAGCGCGACGAGTGCCGCAGAAGACTCGGGCGTTTATCGCGTTTCTGGTGGAGCAATTGGCGCCGACTGGCGAATCCCCAAGCGGCTGATCCACACCGCCGCCAGAATCACGCTGCCACCGAGGAACAACCGCCCGAGTTCTTCATGCTGATTCCAGATCAGCAGGTTCAGCAGCAGCCCCACCGGCACGTGCAGGTTGTTCATCACCGCCAGGGTGCCGCCGTTGACCAGGCACGCACCCTTGTTCCACCAGTACAAACCGAGTGCGGTGGAGACCAGGCCGAGGAACACCAGCACGCCCCATTGCAGCGGCGCTTCCGGCAGGAAGTTGGATTTACCGAACAGCAGGAACGCCGGCAGCGCCACCGCGAGTGCGCCGAGGTAGAAGAAACCGAAACGACGGTAATGCGGCAGATCGCTCGGGTGCTTCGCCACCAGATGCTTGTACAGCACTTGCCCGGCGGCGTAGGTGAAGTTGGCCAGTTGCAGCAGCAGAAAGCCCATGAAGAAGTCCGGGTTGATCCGGTCGTAGCGAATCACCGCCGCGCCGGCGACCGCCACCAGTGCGGCGATCAGCGCCCACGGATTGAAGCGTCGGTTGAGCGCATCTTCGATCAGCGTCACGTGCAACGGCGTGAGAATGGTGAACAGCAAAACTTCCGGCACCGTCAGCACCCGGAAGCTCAAGTACAGGCAGACGTAAGTCACGCCGAACTGCAACGCGCCGATCAGCAACATGCCGCGCATGAACGCCGGCTCCACCGAGCGCCAGCGGGTCAGCGGAATGAACACCAGCCCGGCCAGTACCACACGCACCAGCACCGCGAAGTAGCTGTCGACATGACCGGCCAGGTATTCGCCGATCAGACTGAAGGAAAACGCCTGGATCAGCGTGACAAAAAGTAGATAGCCCATGCTCGCCTCGATTTCGAATGGCGGCGACGATAGCGGTTTTTGCCGGCCATCGCTAAATCCCGGGCAAAAAAAAGCCCGATCTCGCTAAAGCGTTCAATCGGGCTACAGCACTCAGGAGCAACAAGTGCAAAGGGAGGTTCGATGCGCGTAGAGCCTTGAAGGGGTTGCGCCAGGTCACTAGAACAATCGGCGATTATCTGGCGATTAACATATCAGGCGACCTGGGACAGTTTGGCGTTGGCCTGGTTGAGGCCTTTCTCCTGGAAGTCGCCGCCCAGGTTCATGCCTTCGGCGTGGATGAAGGTCACGTCATTAATGCCGATGAAGCCCATCACCTGACGCAGGTACGGTTCCTGATGATCCGCCGGGCCGCCGGCGTAGATGCCGCCGCGAGCGGTCAGCACGTAGGCACGCTTGCCGCTGAGCAGGCCTTGCGGGCCGGTTTCGGTGTACTTGAAGGTCACGCCGGCACGCAAGACGTGGTCGAGCCAGGCTTTCAGGGTGCTCGGGATGGCGAAGTTGTACATCGGCGCAGCCATCACCAGCACGTCGGCGGCCAGCAATTCATCGGTCAATTCGTTGGAACGGTCCAGCGAGGCCTGCTCGCTGTCGTTGCGCTGCTCGGCGGACTTCATCCAGCCGCCCAGCAGGTTGATGTCCAGGTGCGGCACCGGGTTCACGGCGAGGTCACGTACGGTGATCTGATCGGCCGGATGCGCCGCTTTCCATTGACCGATAAAGGTCTGGGTCAGTTGACGGGAAACCGAGTCTTGCTGGCGGGCGCTGCTTTCGATGATCAGAACGCGGGACATGTTGTGTAGCCTCCATCCGAGAATGTTGTAAGTCGATGGAGTGAAGGTTAAACAGTGTCGTATCGATGAAAAAGCGCAAATAATTGCTGCAAAGCATCGAAAAATTCGTTTAGATGCAAGCCTTAGCCTGTGGAAGCCCGCTCCCACAGGCCCATGACGCTATTTCGGGGTGCAGCTCAGCTTGATGCGCAGCTTGATGATGGTCCGGGTGAACTTGGCCGTGGCGTTCTTATGCTTACCCGCAGCCACTTCGATGTTGCGGGTACGCGGCGCTTCCGGGCCGTTGGTGAATACCACCTTGCAGGTTGCGTCGACGTCGCCGTAGTTGTTGACCTGTATGGAGCCGATGTCGTTATCGGTGTCGAACGCGTTGTAGTCGATCTTCAGGCCGTTGAGGTCCTTTTCCACATCGATCGGGTACGCGAACGCAGTCAGCGGAAGCAGCGCCAGCAACACACAACAGAATTTTTTCATTCGGCAGTCTCCATGAGGGACCGCCAGCTTAGGACAAGAGGAGCTATTGATGAAAGCGCCCCGCGTGACCCTTGATCAATGGCGAACGTTGCAGGCCGTGGTCGACCACGGCGGATTCGCCCAGGCCGCCGAGGCCCTGCACCGTTCGCAATCGTCGGTGAGCTACACCGTCGCCCGCATGCAGGATCAGCTCGGCGTGCCGCTGTTGCGCATCGACGGTCGCAAGGCTGTGCTGACCGAAGCCGGCGGCGTGTTGCTGCGCCGCTCGCGGCAATTGGTGAAACAGGCCAGCCAGCTGGAAGACCTTGCCCATCACATGGAGCAGGGCTGGGAAGCCGAAGTACGGCTGGTGGTCGACGCCGCCTACCCGAGCGCCCGTATCGTGCGCGCATTGACCGCTTTCATGCCGCAGAGTCGCGGCTGCCGGGTGCGGCTGCGTGAGGAAGTGTTGTCGGGCGTCGAAGAAGTGCTGCTCGAAGGCGTGGCCGACCTGGCCATCACCGGCCTGAGCATTCCCGGTTACCTTGGCGCGGAATTGAGCGATGTCGAATTTGTCGCCGTCGCCCATCCTGACCATGCGCTGCACCGGCTCAACCGCGAGCTGAGCTTTCAGGACCTGGAAACCCAGATGCAAGTGGTGATCCGCGACTCCGGCCGCCAGCAACCCCGGGACGTCGGCTGGCTCGGCGCCGAGCAGCGCTGGACCGTAGGCAGCCTCGCCACGGCCGCGACGTTCGTCAGCAGCGGCCTGGGATTCGCCTGGCTGCCACGCCACATGATCGAGCGGGAACTGAAAGACGGCTCGCTCAAGCTGCTACCGTTGGACAGAGGCGGCAACCGCAACTCCAGTTTCTATCTGTATTCGAACAAGGACAAACCCTTGGGCCCAGCGACGCAAATCCTGATCGAACTGCTGCGCACCTTCGACACCCTGCCGCTGGACGCACCGTTCGCCGCCCCCGAACAAGCCTGACACGGAGTTCACCGATGGCGTATTTCGAGCATGAAGGTTGCAACCTGCACTACGAGGAATATGGCCACGGCGATCCGTTGCTGCTGGTTCACGGTCTGGGCTCCAGCACCCTGGACTGGGAAATGCAGATTCCCGCCCTGGCCGCGCATTACCGGGTGATCGTCCCGGACGTGCGCGGTCACGGCCGCTCCGACAAGCCCCGCGAGCGCTACAGCATCGCCGGTTTCAGCGCCGACATCGTCGCCCTGATCGAGCATTTGAAACTCGGCCCGGTGCACTACGCCGGGCTGTCCATGGGTGGCATGATCGGCTTCCAGTTCGCCGTCGATCACCCGCGGATGCTCAAGAGCCTGACCATCGTCAACAGCGCGCCCGAGGTCAAGGTGCGCAGCCGCGACGATTACTGGCAGTGGTTCAAACGCTGGAGCCTGATGCGCCTGCTCAGCCTCGCCACCATCGGCAAGGCCCTTGGCGCCAAGCTGTTCCCCAAACCGGAGCAGGCCGATTTGCGTCAGAAGATGGCCGAACGCTGGGCAAAAAACGACAAACGTGCTTATCTCGCCAGCTTCGATGCGATTGTTGGCTGGGGCGTCCAGGAACGACTTTCCCGGGTCACCTGTCCAACCCTCGTCGTCAGCGCCGACCGGGACTACACCCCCGTTTCGCTGAAAGAAACCTATGTCAGACTGCTGCCCGATGCGCGGCTGGTGGTGATCGCCGACTCGCGCCATGCCACCCCGCTCGATCAGCCCGAACGCTTCAATCAAACGCTGCTGGAGTTCCTCGCCACAGCCGATAATCACCCTCAGGATCACTGACCCATGCTGAAAAAACTCGCCCTCGCCGCCGGCACCGTGCTGTTCGCTGCCAACCTGATGGCTGCCACGCCGGCAAAAGCACCGCACGTGCTGCTGGACACCACCAACGGCCAGATCGAAATCGAGCTGGACCCGGTCAAGGCGCCGATCAGTACCAAGAATTTCCTCGAGTACGTCGACAGCGGCTTTTACAACAACACGATTTTCCACCGCGTGATCCCGGGCTTCATGGCCCAGGGCGGCGGCTTCACCCAGCAGATGCAACAAAAAGACACCAAGGCCCCGATCAAGAACGAAGCCAGCAACGGCCTGCATAACGTTCGTGGCACCCTGTCGATGGCCCGTACTTCCAACCCGGATTCGGCCACCAGCCAGTTCTTCATCAACGTGGCCGACAACGCTTTCCTCGATCCGGGCCGTGACGCCGGTTACGCGGTGTTCGCCAAAGTGGTCAAGGGCATGGACGTGGTCGACATCATCGTCAACTCCCAGACCACCACCAAACAGGGCATGCAAAACGTGCCGGTCGACCCTGTGATCATCAAGTCGGCCAAGCGCATCGACTAAGCTTTACAGGGCATATCGAGCGGCGCTGACCTGATGTCACGCCGCTCACACTGATAAAAGGAGAGCCCGTGCTCCGGGCGGTTATCTGATGCTCTATCGCCGTTTCGAACAACTGATCGACATATTCCGCGATGCCCCGACGGCATCCCCGCCGGACCGCGTTCTGCCCTTCTATACCTATTACCTGAAGCAGGTCTGGCCGAGTTTCGCCGCCCTGCTGATCGTCGGCCTGTTCGGTGCACTGATCGAAGTGGCGCTGTTCAGCTACCTGAGTCGCATCATCGACCTCGCCCAGGGCACGCCGAACGTCGACTTCTTCAAGGTGCACGGCGTCGAACTGGCGTGGATGGCGGTGGTAGCGTTACTGCTGCGCACGCTGTTCCTGGCGCTGCACGACATGCTGGTGCACCAGACCCTGAGCCCGAGCATGACCAGCATGATTCGCTGGCAGAACCACAGTTACGTGCTCAAGCAGAGCCTGAATTTCTTCCAGAACGACTTCGCCGGGCGCATTGCCCAGCGCATCATGCAGACCGGCAACTCGCTGCGCGATTCCGCCGTGCAAGCGGTGGATGCGCTGTGGCACGTGCTGATCTACGCGATCAGTTCGCTGGTGCTGTTCGCCGAGGCCGACTGGCGCCTGATGATCCCGCTGCTGACGTGGATCGCCGCCTACATCGGCGCGCTCTATTACTTCGTGCCACGGGTCAAGAACCGCTCGGTGGAAGCCTCCGATGCGCGCTCGAAGCTGATGGGCCGGATCGTCGACGGCTACACCAACATCGCCACCCTGAAGCTGTTCGCCCACACCAATTTCGAACAGCACTACGCCCGCGAAGCGATCCAGGAACAGACCGAAAAAGCCCAGCTGGCCGGCCGCGTGGTCACCAGCATGGACGTGGCCATCACCACCATGAACGGCCTGTTGATCGTCGGCACCACGGCGCTGGCCCTGTGGCTGTGGACACAATCGCTGATCAGCGTCGGCGCGATCGCCCTGGCCACCGGTCTGGTGATCCGCATCGTCAACATGTCCGGCTGGATCATGTGGGTGGTCACCGGGATCTTCGAAAACATCGGCATGGTTCAGGATGGTCTGCAGACCATCTCGCAACCGGTCAGCGTCACCGACCGGGAGCAGGCCAAACCGCTGGCCGTCGCCCGTGGCGAAGTGCGTTTCGAGCACGTGGATTTTCACTACGGCAAGAAGAAAGGCATCATCGGCGACCTCAACCTGACCATCAAACCCGGCGAGAAAATCGGTCTGATCGGCCCGTCCGGCGCCGGCAAATCGACTTTGGTCAACCTGCTGCTGCGCCTGTACGACGTCGAGGGCGGGCGGATCCTGATCGACGGCCAGAACATCGCCGAAGTCGGCCAGGAAAGCCTGCGCGCACGGATCGGCATGATCACTCAGGACACCTCGCTGCTGCACCGCTCGATCCGCGACAACTTGCTGTACGGCAAGCCCGACGCCACTGACGCGGAGCTCTGGGAAGCGGTGCGCAAGGCTCGCGCCGATGAGTTCATCCCGTTGTTGTCGGACGCCGAAGGACGCACCGGGTTCGATGCGCATGTCGGCGAACGCGGGGTGAAACTGTCCGGCGGTCAGCGTCAGCGGATCGCCATCGCGCGGGTGCTGCTCAAGGATGCGCCGATCCTGATCATGGACGAAGCGACCTCGGCGCTGGACTCGGAAGTCGAAGCGGCGATTCAGGAAAGCCTGGAAACTTTGATGCAGGGCAAGACCGTGATCGCCATCGCCCACCGCCTCTCGACCATTGCCCGCATGGACCGACTGGTGGTGCTGGAGAACGGCAAGATCGCCGAAAGCGGCAACCATGCCGAACTGCTGGCGCACGGCGGATTGTATGCGCGGTTGTGGGCGCACCAGACGGGAGGGTTTGTCGGCATCGACTGATCCTGCGTCAAAACACAAAAACCGCCAGAGCCCTTTAACCACGGGCTCTGGCGGTTTTTTATCGCCTGCTGGAAATCCCCTGAAACCCTGCTGTAATCAGCGAAGGCTCCGGAACGGAACCTGTCGTAAATCTGCAGGGAAGCATCACTCGATGCAGTCTCGATAGCACGCCTATCAAGGACTCTGTCATGTCTCTTTTCAAACGTTCAGTCACTGAGTTGTTGGGTACGTTCTGGTTGGTGTTGGGCGGCTGCGGCAGTGCGGTCATTGCCGCGTCTTCACCCTTGGGAATCGGCGTGCTGGGGGTCGCCCTGGCGTTCGGTCTGACGGTGTTGACCATGGCGTTTGCCATCGGCCACATCAGCGGCTGTCACCTCAACCCGGCCGTGTCGGTCGGTCTGGTCGTCGGCGGTCGGTTCCCGGCCAAGGAACTGCCTGCCTACGTCATCGCCCAGGTGCTCGGCGGGATTCTGGCAGCGGCCCTGCTCTACCACATCGCCAGCGGCAAGGAAGGTTTCGACATCGCCGCGGGCCTTGCCTCAAACGGTTATGGCGAACACTCGCCGGGCAAATACTCGATGGCGTCCGGCTTCGTCACCGAACTGGTGATGACCGCCATGTTCGTGGTGATCATCCTCGGCGCCACCGACAAGCGCGCTCCGGCAGGACTGGCACCGATCGCCATCGGCCTGGCCCTGACGCTGATCCACCTGATCTCGATTCCGGTGACCAACACCTCGGTCAACCCGGCCCGCAGCACGGGCCCGGCGCTGATGGTCGGCGGCTGGGCCATCGCCCAGTTGTGGATGTTCTGGGTCGCGCCGCTGCTCGGTGCGGTGGTCGGCGGCGTGCTCTATCGCTGGCTGGGCAAGGAAGACAGCTGAAGGAGCCGGCGAGGATCAGGCTTGCCGATACGGCAAGGCGTTCCTCGCCTCTTCGGCATAGGCCAGCACACCGGCGCGCTCCTGGTGCAGGAAGTCTTTGACCGCAGCTTTCAAACCGGGATGGCGCAGGTAATGCCAAGAATGGGTGATCACCGGTTCAAAGCCGCGAATCAGTTTGTGCTCGCCCTGGGCACCGGCATCGAAACGTTGAAATCCATTGGCAATCGCATAGTCCATGCCCTGATAGAAACAGGTCTCGAAGTGCAGCCGGTCGAACTCGGCCAGGCATCCCCAGTAGCGTCCGTAAAAACTGTCGCCGCCCACCAGGCTGAACGCCATCGCCACCGGCCGTGAGCCCTGTCGGGCCAGGACCACGCGAATCGATTCCGGCATGCGCTCGGCCAGCAGGCTGAAGAATTCCCGGGTCAGGTACGGCGCCTGCCGACGCACCGCGTAGGTGTTGGCGTAACAGGCGTAGACGAAATCCCACTGCGCCTCGTCCAGCTCGCGGCCTTCCAGCCATTCGAACTCGAAGCCCTGCCCCGCCACTTGCTCGCGCTCCTTGCGCATCTGTTTGCGCTTGCGCGAGGCGAGCACGTCGAGGAAGTTCTGAAAGTCGCGGTAGCCGCGATTCTGCCAGTGATACTGACAGCCAATGCGCTGCAGCCAGCCCGGCTGCTCGGCCATGGCAGCATCGGTAAACGCGTCGGTAAAGTTGATGTGGGCGCTGGAGAGTTCTTCGATTTCCAGATACCCCGGCAGGCTCTTGAGCAGTTCGAATCCGTCTTCGACATTCGCTGCCAGCAACCGAGGGCCGCTGACCGGGCTGAACGGCACCGCGCTCAAAAACTTGGGGTAGTAATCGATGCCGGCCCGGGCGCAGGCATCGGCCCAGCCGTGATCGAACACGTATTCGCCGTAGGAATGCCACTTGCGATAACCGGGCAGCGCAGCGATCACACGTCCCGCTTCGACGTGCAGCAAATGCTCCGCTTGCCAGCCCGTGTGCGGGCCGACGCTGCCACTGTCTTCCAGCGAAGCCAGAAAGGCGTGGCGCAGAAACGGCTGGTTTTGCGG
The DNA here is from genome assembly GCF_057809295.1 of Pseudomonas sp. FG35. Classification (NCBI taxonomy): domain Bacteria; kingdom Pseudomonadati; phylum Pseudomonadota; class Gammaproteobacteria; order Pseudomonadales; family Pseudomonadaceae; genus Pseudomonas; species Pseudomonas sp. FG35. The sequence goes on from NZ_JBMDJR010000008.1 coordinate 91,056, forward strand.
GACCATAACATCCCAGTCGGAGGCTGGAATTTCCGACAGTTTGTGCAGACGTTGCAGCGGCATTTTCCTCTCCACTTTCGGGCGTGAACGCCCAGCGAGTATCGCTGATCGGCCGGGCGTTGCCCACGCCCGAATGCGCGACAGCGCTCTAGATCAATAGTTCACGGCAGTTTTGTATCGTCATCAACCTGCCATCATCGTGCCACTGCTCTGTCATAAACCATCGCGATACTGGCGCCTGTTTTTAGAGCGCCGGGTTCTACCCCGGACACTGTTTTCCGACCGTCAAACCGTCGGTTGTGCCCAGGATGGTTCAGCCATCCCCTTTTCATCTTCGGAGATTGCTATGCGTCTTGCTTCCACGAAAACTGCGGCGGCCCTGTGCGGTGGCCTGTTGCTGGCCATGAGTGTACCGGCCAGTGCCGCAGTCGACGCCAAACTGCTCGACATGCTCAAGGCTAACGGTTCGATTTCCCAGGCGCAGTACGTTGAACTGCAAACTGAACTGGCCAAGGATCAGAAGGCCCAGCAAATCGCGCAGCAGGCGCAGCAAGAGACCAACGAGCAAATCGCGGCGACCGCGAAGAAAACCAACGAGCTCAGCAGTTTCGACCAGAAACTGGCCTGGGCCGCCAAGACCCAGTTCAAGGGCGATGTGCGTATCCGTCAGGAAACCATCAAGATCGACGGCGAACCGAACAACGGCGGCCGCGACAAGGATCGCCAGCGCATCCGTGCCCGTCTGGGTGCCTACACCGAGATCAACCCGCAAGTCGACACCGGCATCCGTATCGCCACCGGGGGCGGCGACGACGCCCGTTCGACCAACCAGGACCAGGACAACTACTTCGACAAGAAGCAGATCTGGCTCGACCTGGGCTACATCGACTACCACCCGGACCAGATCAAGAACCTGCACATCATCGGCGGCAAGATGCTGCAACCGTGGGTGAGCATGGGCGACGTGATCTGGGACAGCGACATCAACCCGGAAGGTCTGGCCGTTACCTACAAGTATCCATTGGGCAGCAGCGTCGAGCTGTTCGGCAGCCTGGGTAACTATAATCTCAAGGACAACGTGGATGGCGACGGCGTGCAATTCCGTCATGACCTGCGTCTGACCGCCGGCCAGTTGGGCAGCCGCTTCGCCATCACCGACAACCTGAAACTGACCCTGGGCGGCAGCGTCTACGCCTACCAGAACGACGAAGACAGCCGTTGCACCGGCACCTCCACGCCGTGCGCCCTGGCCGTCAACGGCAACTCGGCGAACAACGAATTCCGTCTGTACGAAGGCTTCAGCCAGGTCGACATCGGCGGCCTGCCAATGCCGCTGTCGTTCTACGGTCAGTACGTGAAGAACAACGATGCAGTGACCGATCAGGACACCGCATGGCTGGTCGGTGCCAAGTCGAAAGTCTTCGGCCTGAACCTCGACTACAACTATCGTGATGTGCAGCGCAACGCTGTGGTCGGCGCCTTCACCGATTCGGACTTCGCCAACGGCACCACCGGTTCCCGTGGCCACAAGTTCAAGGTCGGTTACGACATCGACAAGAACTTCGCCATTGGTGCGACTTACTTCCTGACCAAGGCCGACTTCTCCAGCCGTACCCAGCGTGATGCAGACACCAACACCCTGCAGCTGGACGCGGAAGCGAAGTTCTAAGCAACCCGGCAACAGACTTCAAACGATGGGTTGTACATCCGGTTCCATCGTTTGAAGAGGCTTCAACAGACTGGCGCGACCGCAGCGATCCCCATCATCCGTTCGCTGCGGCCGCGCCAGTCTGTGTTTTCAGGGACTGTCCTTGCGCCGCAGCTCTGCCAACTGCTCGGCCAACGCGTCCACGCCCTCTTCAGGCTTTTGCGGCATCGCCCGCAGCGTCGCCTGCATCAAACGCATCTGGCGAATGAAACGCCGGCAATTGCGGCAGAACATCAGGTGATGACGCACCATCAGTTTTTCGCGAAAGCTCAACTGGCCATCGAGATAATCGCTGGATCGCGCCACTTGCTCCTTGCAGGTCAACATTCTCCCGTCTCCTCAAAATGCTCCACGGTCGCAAAGACCTTCAAACGTGCCCTGTGCAGCAGCACGCGGACATTGGAGAGCGAGATCTCCAGAAGATTACAGATCTCCTCCAGCTCCAGGCCCTGGCGCTCGCGCAGCGTGAGCACACTGCTCTGAAGTTCGGAGAGGCTGAGCAACGTATGCTCCAGGCATTCACGCAGCTCGCCTTCGGTCAGCAATGCCTCGGGTGTGTCCTGGTGCCAGGCGAACGGTGCTACCAGCCAATGGCCGTCGCCGGGAGAAAAACGATCGTCATCGATGGTGCCGTGGGGGGACGGCAGATCATCCAGCAGCACTTCGCGACGATTGAGTTTGTAGCGGCTCTTGGCCGAGTTGGCGGTGATGGTCAGCAGCCAGGTCTTGAGGCTGGAGCGCCCCTCGAAGCGACTGATATTCCGCACCACCGACAGCCAGGCGTCCTGCACCACTTCTTCGACATGGCGCTGGCCGACAATCGCGTAGGCCACCGCGCGCATGGGGCTTTGATAGGTGCTGACCAGCTCCTTGAAAGCCTTCTGCTCACCGGCGAGCAGCCGCTCAAGCAATCGGGTGTCGTCAACTGCCATCCATCAATCCCCTGTTCCTGACTTCGAAAATGATAGCGGCAGGACTTCGCCTGCCGCCACTTTCGAAAATTACAGCGTTCGCGCCGATTCGGATGTAGGAAACGTCAGCGCGATTAAGAGGAAATGAACCCGCTGTTAGCGTTTACGCAGAATCACGCTACCAATCGAGTAACCGGCACCGAACGAACTCAGCACCGCCAGCGAACCGGCCGCCAGATCGTCCTGATATTTGTGGAACGCAATCACGGAACCGGCGGAGCTGGTGTTGGCGTAGGTGTCGAGAATCACCGGGGCTTCTTCTTCGGTGGCTTCGCGGCCCAGCAGCTTGCGCACGATCAGGTGGTTCATGCTCAGGTTGGCCTGGTGCAGCCAGAAGCGTTTTACGTCACCGACATTGAGCTTGTTCTCTTCCAGATGCTCGCCAATCAGTTCGGCCACCATCGGGCAAACATCCTTGAACACCTTGCGGCCTTCCTGCACGAACAGTTTGTCGCGGGCGCCGATGCCCTCTTCCGCTGCGCGGTTGAGGAAGCCGAAGTTGTTGCGGATGTTGTTGGAGAACTTGGTCAGCAGTTTGGTGCTGACCACATCGAACTGGTGCTTGGAGGTTGCCAGATCGGCGCGCTCGATAATCACGGCGGTGGCCGCGTCACCGAAGATGAAGTGGCTGTCGCGGTCGCGGAAGTTCAGGTGACCGGTGCAGACTTCCGGGTTGACCATCAGGATCGCCCGGGCCTGGCCCAGTTGCACGGTGTTGGCCGCTTGCTGGATGCCGAAGGTCGCCGACGAGCAGGCAACGTTCATGTCGAAACCGAACCCCTGGATGCCCAGCGCTTCCTGGACTTCGATGGCGATGGCCGGGTAGGCACGCTGCAGGTTGGAGCAGGCGACGATCACGCCGTCGATGTCGGCGGCAGTCTTGCCGGCACGTTGCAGGGCTTGTTCGGCAGCGCCGATGGCCATCTGGCAAAGCACCGACCATTCGTCGTTGGAACGCTCCGGCAGGCGTGGCGCCATGCGCGCAGGGTCGAGGATGCCATCCTTGTCCATGACAAAGCGGCTCTTGATGCCGGAAGCTTTTTCGATGAACGCGGCGCTGGACTCGGTCAGGGCCTGGACTTCGCCGCTGGCGATGGCTTCGGCGTTGTCCGCATTGAACTGGGCGACGTAGGTATTGAAAGACTGCACCAGCTCTTCGTTGGAGATGCTGTTGGCCGGGGTGTACAGGCCGGTGCCGCTGATGACGACGTTATGCATGGTCGTTTCTCTAATCTGTTCAGGCAGAAAGTGCTGGCACCGACGTGCCAACACGCAAAGGGTCCATTCCCGTATCAAGGGACGCAAAAACCAGGCATCGCTTTATTCCGCTGCGCGGCCCGGCAAAGGCTCTGGGACGCGAAAACGGCATTTATGGTGGCGAAGTTTGCCATAAACCCAAGGTTTTGGCCCCATTCTCAAGTACAACGCCTGACCAATGTGGGAGCGCGCTTGCTCCCACAAGGGGAATTTCGTCCCCCCAAGGTCATGCCTCGACCTGCGTCCATTGTTTGTTCAGGCGCTTGTCGGAGATCGGCACTTTCGTGCCCAACTGCTGGGCGAACAGCGAAACCCGATACTCCTCCAGCCACCAGCGATACAGCTCGAGCTGCGGATCGCGTTTGCCTTCCTGAGCATGTTTGGCGGCGCGGGTCTGGTATTGCGTCCAAAGGCCGGCAAGTTCGCCGCTCCAGACCCGATCCTTCTGCACCTGCGCGCCCAGCTTCTCGAAACGCTGCTCGACCGCTTTCAGATAGCGCGGTAACTCCTTGAGCCAGAGCATCGGCGTTTCGCGGACGAAGCCCGGATACACCAGATGGCTGAGCTGCTGCTTGATGTCGTTGAGCGCCACGGCCTGAGCCAGATCGATCTTGCCCTTGAAGCGTTTTTGCAGACCGTGCCAGAGCTTGAGGATTTCCAGCGTCAGGCGTGCCACGCGCTCGGCGTGCTCGGTCCAGCTGCCGCGCTTGCGCTCGGCGAGTGCCGCCAGCCCTGCGCCGTCACGCGGCAACGGGTCTTCGCCGTCGAGAATGCAGCTGTCGAGGCTGGCCAACAGAATGTCTTCCACCAGCGCATCGACCCGCCCCAGTTCGCGGTACAGCAGGCCCAGTTCGGTCAGGCCCGGCAACTTGCCGCGCAGGAACTTCGCCGGTTCCGCCAGTTGCTGCATCAGCAGGCGCTGCAAGGCGCGACGGTGCTGGAACTCGGCTTCGGCCGGTGTCGAGAAACGACCTTCCTTGACCGTGCCGCCCTCCTCCACCAGCGCCGGATAGACCGTCATCGACAGCCCGGCAATCTTCTGCTGAGTCTTTTCCGCCACCGGCGCGAAGACCTTGGCCTCCACCGGTTGCTGGCTTTTCGCACTTTGCGGCACCGCCAGTGCGGCCTGGCTGGCTTCGGCGAAACGTGCAGTGAGTTCGGCCAGATCCCGGCCTTCGCCAAGGAACTTGCCCTGGCCGTCGACGATTTCCAGGTTCATCCGCAGGTGGCTTTCGACCTGCTGCGCCGCTTCGGCCCAGGCTTCATCGCTGACCCGCGCGCCGGTCATGCGCAGCAGTTCGCGACCCAGCGCTTGCGGCAACGAACCTTCGGCGAAGGTCATGCGTTGCAGCGCGGCCTTGATGAAGTCCGGCACCGGCACGAAGTTTTTTCGCAAAGCCTTGGGCAGGTTGCGCACCAGCGCGATGCACTTGGCCTCGATCAGTCCCGGCACCAGCCATTCCAGGCGTTCCGGCGGCAGCATCGGCAACAGCGGCGCCGGCACACGCAGGGTCACACCGTCGCGCGGGTGATTCGGTTCGAAGTGGTAACTCAGGGCCAGTTCCAGATCGCCGATGTGCAGCGTGTCAGGATAATGCTGGGCGGTGACTTCGCTGGCTTCGCGGGCCAGCACGTCTTCCTCGCGCATGATCAGCAGTTGCGGATCTTTCTGGCTGTTGACCCGATACCAGCTGTCGAACGTCGCGGTCTGGTGGATCTCCGCCGGCAGTCGCGCGTCGTAGAACGCGTAGAGGGTTTCCTCGTCGGCCAGAATGTCCCGACGACGAGCCTTGGCTTCCAGTTCGTCGAGTTGTTCGAGCAATTGCTTGTTGGCAGTCAGGCATTTGGCCCGGGACTGAATCTCGCCGCGCACCAGACCTTCGCGGATGAACAGTTCTCGCGAGACCACCGGGTCCACCGGCCCGTAATGCACCGGTCGACGACCGACCACGATCAGGCCGAACAGGGTGATCTGTTCGAACGCCACGACCTGGCCGCGCTTTTTCTCCCAGTGCGGTTCGAAGTGGTTTTTCTTGATCAGGTGCCCGGCCAGCGGTTCGATCCAGTCGGCGTCGATCTTCGCCACCATCCGCGCGTAGAGCTTGGTGGTTTCCACCAGTTCGGCGGTCATCACCCACTGTGGGCGCTTCTTGCCGATGCCCGACGACGGGTGAATCCAGAACCGCCGCTGACGGGCGCCAAGGTAATCGCCGTCCTCGGTTTTCTGACCGATCTGGCTGAGCAGGCCGACCAGCACCGCTTTGTGCAGCTTCGGATAGTCCGCCGGCTCTTTGTTCAGGCTCAGCTGCAAGTATCGGCAGATCAGACTCAACTGGCGATGGGAATCGCGCCACTCGCGCAGGCGCAGATAATTGAGGAAATTCTTCCGGCACCAGTTGCGCAGCGGACTGGCGGTCAACGCTTGGCGCTGTTCTTCGAAGCCACGCCACAGATTGACCAGCGCAGCGAAGTCCGAATCGGCGTCCTTCCACTGAGCGTGGGCCTGGTCAGCGGCCTGCTGACGCTCCGGCGGACGCTCGCGCGGGTCCTGAATCGACATGGCGCTGGCGACGATCAGTACTTCCTGCAGGCTGCCGAGCTTGGCGGCTTCCAGCAGCATGCGGCCCATGCGCGGATCCACCGGCAGGCGCGCCAACTGGCGGCCGAGCGGGGTCAGCTGACTGTTGCGATCCACTGCCGAGAGTTCTTGCAGCAGGTTGAAACCGTCGCTGATCGCCTTGCCGTCCGGCGGCTCGATGAACGGGAAATCGGTGATCTCGCCGAGGCGCAGATGGAGCATCTGCAAAATCACCGCCGCGAGGTTGGTACGCAGGATTTCCGGATCGGTAAATTCCGGGCGACCGAGGAAATCCTCCTCGCTGTACAAGCGCACGCAGATACCCGGCTCGACCCGACCGCAGCGACCTTTACGCTGGTTGGCGCTGGCCTGGGAAATCGCTTCGATCGGCAACCGCTGGACCTTGGCGCGGTAGCTGTAGCGACTGATGCGCGCGGTGCCGCTGTCGATCACGTAACGGATGCCCGGCACGGTCAGCGAGGTTTCGGCGACGTTGGTTGCCAGCACCACGCGACGGCCCGGATGCGACTGGAAAATCCGCTGCTGTTCAGCCGGCGACAGGCGCGCGTACAACGGCAGGATTTCGGTGTGTTTGAGCTGGGCCTTGCGCAGCATGTCGGCGGCGTCGCGGATCTCACGCTCGCCCGGCAGGAACACCAGCACGTCACCAGGACTGCGCCGTTCGCTGCGCTCATAGGCGGCGATTTCGTCGAGGGTGGCGAGGATCGCCTGATCCACGGTCAGGTCGTCTTCGACACGGTTGCCCTCTTCGTCCTGCTCAAGCGTCAGCGGGCGATACCAGGTTTCCACCGGGAAGGTACGGCCGGAAACCTCGACAATCGGCGCGTCATCGAAATGCTTGGAGAAACGCTCCAGATCGATGGTCGCCGACGTGATGATGACTTTCAGGTCCGGACGACGCGGCAGCAGGGTTTTCAGGTAACCGAGCAGGAAGTCGATGTTGAGGCTGCGTTCGTGGGCTTCGTCGACGATGATCGTGTCGTAGCGCTCGAGGTACCGGTCGTTCTGGGTTTCCGCCAGCAGGATGCCGTCGGTCATCAGTTTGATCAGCGTATTGGAATCGCTCTGATCCTCGAATCGAACCTGATAGCCGACCAGTGCACCCAGCGGCGTGCCGAGTTCTTCGGCAACCCGACTGGCCACGCTGCGCGCGGCAATTCGCCGAGGCTGGGTGTGGCCGATCAGACCATGCTGGCCGCGACCGATCTCCAGACAGATTTTCGGCAACTGGGTGGTTTTACCCGATCCGGTTTCGCCCGCGATGATCAGCACCTGGTGCTTTTCCAGGGCCTTCATGATTTCGTCACGCTTGGCCGCAATCGGCAGGCTGTCGTCGTAACGGATCACTGGCAGGCTGGCCTTGCGCGCCAGCACCTGATCGCAGGAAGCCTGCATGCGCGCCACCCACTGGGCCAGCTTGGCCTCGTCGGGTTTCTTGCGCAGCTCAAGCAACTGCCGCCGCAGCCGGTGGCGGTCGGCGAGCATGGCGTGATCGAGGTTTTTCAGCAGTTTGTCGATGGAGGGCGATTCGTCGGTCATCGGGTACGCAATTCGGTCGTCTAGTGGCGCAAGGACGCGATTGTCGCAGATTTACGCCTGACTGTGATCGTTCCCATGCTCTGCGTGGGAATGCAGCCAAGGACGCTCCGCGTCCCAAAAGCGGACGCGGAGCGTCCGGTGAGGCATTCCCACGCAGAGCATGGGAACGATCATTAACGGGTTATTCGTTATCTAGGCCCTTGCGCCGATACGGGAAAACATCAATCACTTTCCCCGCCCGAATCGCCTCCTGTAATCCCTTCCAGTAATCAGCGTTGTACAACTCGCCATGCAACTGATCGAACAATTTGCGCTGCGCCGAATCGGCAAACAGGAACGGCGGAAACTCCTCGGGGAACACATCCAGCGGACCGATCGAGTACCAAGGCTCGGAGGCCATTTCGTCCTCCGGCGTGCGCGGTGCCGGGATGTGGCGGAAGTTGGCTTCGGTGAGGAAACAGATCTCGTCGTAGTCGTAGAACACCACCCGGCCATGGCGGGTGACGCCGAAGTTCTTCAGCAGCATGTCGCCGGGGAAGATGTTGGCCGCCGCCAGTTGCTTGATCGCCAGCCCGTAATCCTCCAGCGCTTCGCGCACCTGGGCTTCGTTGGCGTTATCCAGATACAGGTTGAGCGGGGTCATCCGGCGCTCGGTCCAGCAGTGGCGGATCAGCACGGTTTCGCCTTCCAGCGACACCGTGGACGGCGCGACTTCCAGCAGTTCCGCCAGGCAGGCTGGCTCGAATTTGCTCAACGGAAAACGGAAGTCGGCGAATTCCTGGGTATCGGCCATACGTCCGACCCGGTCGACGCTTTTTACCAGTCGATACTTCTCGATCACCGTGGCGCGGTCGACGTTTTTCGACGGCGAGAACCGGTCCTTGATGATCTTGAATACGGTGTTGAAACCCGGCAGCGTGAACACGCTCATGACCATGCCGCGCACGCCCGGGGCCATGATGAACTGGTCGTCGGTGCTGGCCAGATGGTTGATCAGCGCGCGATAGAACTCGGATTTGCCGTGCTTGTAGAAGCCGATCGAGGTGTACAGCTCGGCAATGTGCTTGCCCGGCAGGATGCGCTTGAGGAAGCCGATAAACTCCGCCGGCACCGGCACATCCACCATGAAATACGAACGGGTGAAGGAGAAGATGATCGACACCTCCGCTTCGTCGGTGATCAACGCGTCGATCTGAATCCCCCGCCCTTCGCGGTGCAGCAATGGAATCACCAGCGGCCATTGATCGTCGTTGGTGTAGATGCGCCCGACCAGGTATGCGCCCTTGTTACGGTAGAGCACCGAGGAAAACAGCTCGACACTCAACTCCGGATCCTTGCACACCCAGTCCGGCAGGTTCTCGCGCAGTTGCGCTTCCAGGCGTTGCAAGTCGCCGGGCAAATCGGCGTAGGCCTCGCTGAAGCGATAATCGGCAAAGATGCTCGCGAGCATGCTCGAGATCTGTCCATGGGGCTTGTAGGTGCGGGTCTGTGCGGCCCGCGCTCGGCGCAGGCTCGGGCGCGTGGTGTGGATGAACATGCAGCCGTCGCTGATCAGGTCGTGGCTGAACAGGCTGCAGAAAATCGAGTTGTACCAGGTCTCGGACAGTTCATCGTCGAAGCGCAGGTCGATGATGCTGATGTAGGCACTTTTCACCAGCGGCCAGCAGGTGACATCCATCAAGGTGTCCGGCTCGAAATACTCGCGCAGGCGGGCGACGGTTTCACCGACCTTTTCTTCGTAGAGGTTGATCCGGGCCGCCGACGCGGTTTGCGTGTCCTGCCAGCGGGCCTGCTCGAAGCGCTCCCGGGCGCCGTCGGTGATCCGCCGGAAATGCTCGCGGTAATCGTCAAACCCATCGAGGATCAGGCGGGCGATGTCGGTGGCTGGCCATTGCTGCGGCATAGATGAGACCTCTGCGGGAATTGGAGAATCTGTGCTCGAAGGCCTGAGCTTAGCCACGGAAGCGGCTGCAGGAGAAGCGCAATTTCGGCCAAATCCTCTTGCGGGTTGTACAACGACACAGTTTTTTATCAAAGTTTTTTTAATCGACCGTTCGGTCAATAAACATCCCCTCAGGTGCTCCCCAGCGCCGGGCGCCAGCCCGTGATTTCTCTGGGTTTCGGATCCAATTCAACGGCGACATCTCTAGCTTGCACTTTTGCCCGGCTTGTTCATTCCTGTCCATTCCATCTGCCAATAGCCAATGACTGGTCTTACCAAGATAGTGGCACTTTGATATACAGCCCGCCATCACCCGCCTCACAACAAGATCCTCGGCTCACGAGGACGACCTCTCCCCAAATGCCCAAGGAGCACATTGATGACTATCCGGAATCTGCGCATCGGTTTGCGCGCCAGTTTGTGTTTTGCCGTTCTGGCCAGTCTGCTGGTGGTGGTCGGCCTGTTCGGTCTGGGCCAGATGAAAACCCTGCGCGAGAGCGCGGCGGTGATCGAGGAAGCATGGATGCCCAGCATCGAAAGCATCCATGACACAGCGGCGAACATCGCCAGCATCCGTCTCGAATCCCTGCGCCTGATCACCAGCACCCAGGCTGCCGTGCGCGAACGCAGCAAAGGCCTTCTCACGGTGCAACGCCAGGAGTTGCTCAAGCGCCTCGACGATCACAAAGCCCTGATCGCCAACGATCAGGAACAGGCGATGCTGGAAGGACTGAGCGCGGACACCGCCAAGTACCTGAGCATCCTTGACCAGATCATCAAACAGATCGACGCCGGACAAAACGATCAGGCCTACGCGCGCCTGACCAATGAACTGGCGCCCCAGGGCACGGTGCTCGACAAAACGCTGGAGCAAATGATCACGCTCAACCAACAAGGCGCGGATACCGCCGCCAAGTCCGCGGCGGCGATGTACCAGCAGGCGCTGTGGATCGTCGCGATGATCATCGTCATTGCGCTGATTGCCACGTTGCTGCTGGCCTGGTTGCTGACCCGCAGCATCACCGCGCCGATCAATCAGGCGCTGAACGTGGCACGACGGATTGCTTCGGGAGACCTCAGCGGTCGCATCGACAGCAACGGCAAGGATGAAGCGGCGCAGTTGCTGATCGCTCTGGCCGAGATGCAGAGCAATCTGCGCTCGACCATTCGCGGCATCAGCGAGTCGGCCCAGCAACTGGCCTCCGCCGCCGAGGAAATGAGTTCGGTGATGGAACAGAGCACCCGCGGCCTGCAACAGCAGAATGACCAGATCGAACAGGCTGCCACGGCGGTCACCGAGATGAGCACGGCGGTCGATGAGGTGGCCGCCAATGCGGTGTCCAGTGCCGAAGCCTCCGAAGCCTCGAACGAGGACAGCAAGCACGGGCATGTGCAGGTCAGCGAGACCATCAGTTCGATTCAGGAATTGGTCAGCGCAGTGCTGGGTGCGTCCGAACAGGCCGAGGGCCTGGCGACTCAGGCCCAGGACATCAGCAAGGTACTGGAGGTGATTCGCGGCATCGCCGGGCAGACCAACCTGCTGGCACTCAACGCCGCCATTGAAGCGGCGCGGGCCGGCGAGGCCGGACGAGGGTTTGCGGTGGTCGCCGATGAAGTCCGCTCGCTGGCCCAGCGCACGCAGAACTCCACCGAAGAAATCGAGCTGATGATCAGCAGCATTCAGCAAGGCACCAGCGCCACCGTCGGCGCTTTGCAATCCAGCGCCGAGCAGGCCAGCCACACCCTGCGCCGGGCCAACAGCGCCGGCCAGGCCCTGGAGAAAATCACCGCGTCGATCTCGCAGATCAACCAGCGCAACCTGATGATCGCCAGAGCCGCCGAGCAGCAGGCGCTGGTGGCGCGGGAAGTCGATCAGAATCTGGTGACCATCCGCGACCTGTCGACCCAGACCGCTGCCGGCGCCACCCAGACGTCTGCCGCCAGCCAGGAACTGTCGCGACTGGCCGTAGACCTCAACGGGCTGGTGACGCGCTTCGTGATCTGATCAGAAAATTAAATGCCCGATTAACGGTTGCCATCGCCGGGGCCCTCGGCAACACTCTCGTCCCGATCAAGGAAGGAGTGGCCCGTGAGCCCTGTCGATATATTCCGCATGTTGTCGCTGGCCGCCATCTGGGGCGCGAGCTTCCTGTTCATGCGCATCATCGCTCCGGCGATCGGTACGATTCCGACCGGTTTCTTCCGCGTTTCGATTGCCGCTGTCGGCCTGCTGGTGATCCTCGGGCTGATGCGCATCAGCTGGGATTTCAAAGGCAAGCTCAAGACCGTGATGCTGCTGGGCGTGATCAACTCCGGCGTGCCGGCGACGCTGTACTCCGTCGCCGCCCAGGTGCTGCCCGCCGGTTATTCGGCGATCTTCAATGCCACCACACCATTGATGGGTGTGTTGATCGGCGGTTTGTTTTTCAGTGAAAAACTCACGCTGGCCAAACTCGCCGGGGTGTTCCTCGGTCTGCTCGGGGTGGGCGTGCTGACTCGCGCCGGCCCGGTCGCCTTCGATCTGCAGCTGCTGATGGGTGCGGTTGCCTGTCTGCTCGCAACCACCTGCTACGGCTTCGCCGGGTTCCTCGCCCGACGCTGGCTGGATCAGGCCGGCGGGCTCGACAGCCGTCTGTCGGCGCTGGGCAGCATGCTCGGAGCAACCCTGTTTCTGTTGCCGCTGTTCGGTTACAGCGTCATCACTGCGCCGCCGGTGAGCTGGGGCGGCTGGAGTGTCTGGTTGTCGCTGCTGGGCCTAGGGCTGGGCTGCACCGCGTTTGCCTACATCATTTACTTCCGCCTGCTGAGCTCCATCGGGCCGGTGAAGTCGATGACCGTGACCTTTATGATTCCGCCGTTCGGCGTGTTGTGGGGGGCGCTGTTTCTCGATGAGCCGCTGTCGATGGCCCACGTGTATGGCGGGGTGTTGATCGCCATTGCGCTGTGGCTGGTGTTGAAACCGGCGGCGGTGAAACCGGCAGAAATCGCCACTCGCTGATTTGCAGATGCACGAAGGCCCGGGAGTTTCCTCCCGGGCCTTTTCATGCGCGGCGGTTACGCCGATTTACGGAACACGAACACCAGACCGACGATGATCAACAGCATCCCCAGCACGCTCAACGCCGCCAGGCGATTGCCGAAGATCAGGTAGTCCATCACCGCCGTCACGGCCGGCACCAGATAGAACAGACTGGTGACATTTACCAGATTGCCCCGCGCGATCAGTCGATACAGCAGCAACGTCGCCAGCACGGAAACCACCAGCCCCATCCACAACACCGGCACGATGAAACCGGCGCTGTGCTCGAAGTTAAACGGCTGGAACGGCACGAAAATCCCGCACAGCAGCAGACCGGCCAGATACTGCACCGGCAGCGTGCCGAGGGGATTGTCGGTGATGCGTTTCTGCATGATCGAGCCGAAGGTCATGCTCGCCAGCGCCAGCAGCCCGAACAGCATCCCCGCCAGCGACATCCCGGCCAGACCGATGCCCTGGTAAACCACCATGATCAGACCGGCCAATCCCAACGCCAGACCAAACATCCGGCTCGCCGAGCGCTGCCGCTCCATGATCACCACCGTGAGGATCGGCTGCACGCCCATGATGGTCGCCATCACTCCGGGCGTGACTTTCAGATCCAGCGCCAGCAGATAGAAGATCTGATAAGCCCCCAACAGCACCACGCCGGTGGCCATCGCATACAGCATCGGCTTGCCGCCCTTGGGCAGTTTCAGCTTGAGCAACGGCACCAGCAGCACCAGCCCGCACAGGGCAATGACAAAACGGATCAGCAAAAAGGCAAAGGGCGAAGCGTGGGCCAGCCCCCACTTGGAGAAGATCGCCCCGCTGCTCCACAGTAGAACGAACAGGCTCGTGGACGCCGCCGCGAGCGCGGACTTTTTCGAAAGGACAAACATGAATACCACCTGTAGTCAGGCAAATAGCCAACTCAGCCGAAGCTGAAATTCAGTAGGTTTTTTTTCAGGCGGGCACAGGGGTCAGCAGGAAACGCTGATCAGCCCGAAACACCAACGCCCGGCGGTGATACGACTGCGCACACCGGCGTGCTACTGACAGGTGGAGGGTAATGACTGATCTGCACAGGCTGCTGATTCCCGCACGGCACGACGCCAGCGTTGACCGCTGAATCGACTACCGCGTTGATGAGGGATGCAGGCATCTGGGCTGATCTTTTTTGAAGGGTTGAAAGGTGAGTCGTGGGACTCACGAGCGCCGACTATAACCAGCCCGCGACATGGATTGCAATGAATTGGACAAAGGGCCAGTAGCGACAGGCAGGAGGCAGGCGCATAGGCTCGTTTGCAATTGCAACGACCATTGATGGGGGACATGGAATGCGCGAGATCATATGCCAAGGGAACGTAATCATCTGCGGTATCAGTTGTACAAATCGCAAGCCAGGAAGTACGCGGGCATCACCTTCGCAAAGCTGCAGGAAGACCTGAAGCAAAAAGGGATCGTAGATGTCGATCACTCCAGAGTTCGTTTCGAAGCTATCGACGCTTTGGCACTGAATGCCTATGAACAATGGCTGAACCCTTATTTCTCCTGGCAGGAAGTTGTCAGGTGGAAGGCCAGAGAACCACTGGGATTCGATTTAGCAATCTGGTTTGATCATGAGCTATGCGGACTTTGCTTTGCGAATCCGAACCAGAGCCGATTGAGAGTAAAAATCGTGCGCCTGGAAGGAAAGCCGGGAAACGATCACCCGCTCAAGAGCCGAATCGCAACATTTGCATTGACCGCCGTGACGCACTTCGCGCGAATCGTAGGCAGCAAGCAAATCGAAATTCAGGAGCCTGTTCCCGGAGTAATACCGCTTTATCGGCAACTGGGGTTTGAGTTGGACTCGGAAGGTCGTCTTGTGAAGCCCATTGACTAAGTCTAGTATCGGATCACTGTTCATTAAATGATCAACGCCGGAGACGCCATGAAAGCTGTTGCTGAGAACAAAGCGCCAGGCGCCAAATTGACCAGGGCCAAAGGAAAGCGCTCTGCTGGAGAATTATCTGAAAAGGAGTTACTCCGAATCAGAGAGGCATTGGCTAATCCAGCAGCGGAGGAGCCGGGAGGTGTTCTCGCCGGCGCATCCTTTACCTTCCCCGCATAAAAAACCGCTCAAAAGAGCGGTTTTTTATGCTTTTAAATCCAGCCTCAACCAAATAGCCAATACCCCAGCAACGTCAACACCACCACCGCCAGCACCGGCCGCATTACGCGGTAGGCCTTCGGATTGCGGCGTTTCCACTGTTTGACCGCACCACTGAACTTGTCGCTGAAGTTCTTGCTCCACGCATAAGCCTGGTTGATCCCGCCAACACGTTCGTCGTCGAGGTTCTGCGGTGCCGTGGCACGGCCCAGCCAGGCGCTGATGAAGCGGTTGATGCGGGTCATCAGGCGGTTGCTCAACGGCCGCTCGATGTCGCAGAACAAGATGACGCGGGTCTTGTCAGTCTCGTTCTTCACCCAGTGCACGTAAGTTTCGTCGAACATGACGTCTTCACCGTCGCGCCAGGCGTAGACCTGACCGTCGACGAAAATCCGGCAGTCGTCGGAGTTCGGCGTCGAAAGGCCCAGGTGATAACGTAGGGAACCGGCGAACGGATCGCGGTGCGGGTTCAAATGACTGCCACCCGGCAACAGCGCGAACATCGCGCCTTTGACGTTGGGAATGGCACTGACCAACGCCACGGTTTTCGGGCACAGAGTTTCGGCCGAAGGCAGCGGTTTGTCGTACCACTTGAGGTAGAAACGCTTCCAGCCTTTCTTGAAGAACGAGCCGAAACCGGCGTCGTTGTTTTTCTCGGCGGCGCGAATATAACCCTCGTCGAACAGGTGCATGGCTTCGTCACGAATGGTTTCCCAGTTATCGCGCAGAACGTCCAGTTCCGGAAACTTGCTGCGATCCAGATACGGCTTGGACGGCACGCCCGAGAACAGGTACATCAAGGCGTTATACGGGGCGAACAGCGCCGAGTGGTTGACGAACTGCCGCAGCACCGGCAAACGCGCCTTGCCGCGCAAATGCACGTAGAGGATGCTGCCCACAAACAGCAGCAACACCGACACCTTGGCGGCTAACGAAAAGGTCATCAACAACTCCTTGAAATAAGACAACGCCACGCCATGTCATTTGCCCGAGATGGCGGCCGGCCATGATAAACACTACCGGCTCCGGGAAAAACCCGCCCGACTCAAGATTCAGTGTTAAGAATTGCGCAACAAAGCACTTATTAACATAACGATCCTGAACCCTGGCTGACCTGAATCAACACGCCACTTACTGCTGGTTCTCCTGATCGGTGAACAGATCACTGAACAGCATGCTCGACAGATAACGCTCACCGGAGTCGGGCAGCACCACCACAATGGTCTTGCCCTGCATTTCCGGCGTCTCCGCCAGACGCACCGCCACCGACATGGCCGCACCGCAGGAAATACCGCACAGGATCCCTTCCTCCTGCATCAGGCGCAGGGCCATGGCTTTGGACTCGTCATCCGTCACCAACTCGACCCGGTCAACCATCGACAGATCAAGGTTCTTCGGCACGAACCCGGCACCGATGCCCTGAATCTTGTGCGGGCTCGGCTTGATTTCTTGACCTGCCAGCGCCTGGGTAATCACCGGCGAAGACACCGGTTCCACCGCCACCGACAGAATCGGTTTGCCTGCCGTATTCTTGATATACCGCGACACGCCGGTGATGGTTCCGCCGGTCCCGACGCCCGCCACCAGCACATCGATGGCGCCATCGGTGTCATTCCAGATTTCCGGGCCGGTGGTCTTTTCATGAATGGCTGGGTTGGCCGGATTATCGAACTGGGCCGGCATGAAGTATTTGCCCGCGTCACTGGCTACGATTTCGTTGGCCTTTTCGATAGCGCCTTTCATGCCTTTGGCTGGTTCGGTCAGCACCAGCTCGGCACCCAGCGCCTTGAGCACCTTGCGCCGCTCGATGCTCATCGAGGCCGGCATGGTCAGCAGCAATTTGTAACCGCGAGCGGCCGCCACGAAGGCCAGACCGATGCCGGTGTTGCCGGAGGTCGGCTCGACGATGGTCATGCCCGGCTTGAGTTTGCCGCTGCTTTCGGCGTCCCAGATCATGTTGGCGCCAATCCGGCACTTGACCGAGTAGCCCGGGTTGCGACCCTCGATCTTGGCCAGAATGGTCACGCCACGGGGCGCAATGCGGTTGATCTGCACCAGCGGCGTGTTGCCGATGGAATGGGCGTTGTCAGCAAAAATACGGCTCATGGCTGGGTCCTTGTGCAGCGTTGAATTCAGCTCTCCAAGGTAAGCCTGTTGCCTTTTTCAGTCCAGTTCGGTCGAACGTCTGCGGCAGGCGGCAGTCAACCGCCTTATACCGTTCGGGATCTATTGCCATGAAGCGTCGCTACCGCTGGCCATTGTGGACTATTGCCACTGCCGTTGTTCTGCTGATCGCCCTGCACATCGCCCTGCCCTATCTGGTGCGCGACTATCTGAATGACAAACTGGCCAACATGGGCGATTACCGCGGCCAGATCACCGACGTGGACCTGGCGCTCTGGCGCGGGGCCTACAAGATCAATGGCCTGAAAATCGTCAAGGCCGACGGGAAGGTGCCGGTGCCATTCGTCGATGCGCCGGTTATCGACCTGTCTGTCAGTTGGCACTCGCTTTGGTACGACCATGCTGTCGTGGCACAGGTGAAATTCTTGAAACCTCAGGTAAACTTCGTCGATGGTGGTGCCAACAAGCAGAACTCCCAGACCGGTCAGGGCACCGACTGGCGTGAGCAACTGGGCAAACTGTTGCCTATCACGCTCGACGAAGTGCAGATCAGCGATGGGCGGATCAGCTTTCGCAACTTCAACTCCAAACCACCGGTAAACATGAATGCAACCAACGTCGACGCCAGCATTTATAACCTGACCAACGTGGTCGACAAGGAGGGCAAACGCGACGCTCGCTTCGAAGGCAAGGCTCTGCTGCTGGGGCATGCCCCGCTGGAAACCACAGCCACCTTCGACCCCTTGAGCAATTTCGAAGACTTCGAATTTCGCCTGCGGGCCCGCGACATTGAACTCAAGCGCATGAACGACTTCGCCTCGGCCTACGGCAAATTCGACTTCAACGCCGGCCGCGGCGACGTGGTCATCGAAGCCGCCGCCAACAAGGGCCAGCTCAAGGGCTACATCAAACCGCTGCTGCGCGACGTCGACGTCTTCAACTGGCACCAGGATGTCGAGAACAAGAACAAGGGGATCTTCCGCTCGATCTGGGAAGCGCTGGTCGGGGGCACCGAAACCGTGCTGAAAAACCAGGGCAAAAACCAGTTTGCCACCCGGGTCGAACTCAGCGGCAGCATGCACCAGCAAGATATCAACGCGTTCGAAGCGTTTTTGCAGATTTTGCGCAATGGGTTCATCCAGGCCTTCAATGCCCGGTATGAACGGCCGAAGCCGGATGCGGGCTAAGTTTTTCGGTTGACGATGTAGTGCCCGGTATCCTCTGCCGCGATCAGTGCAGGCTTCTCCTGCAACGAATCCCAACCCAGACAGGCCAGGGCCAATGATCGCGGCACCGCTTCCCGACCATTACTGTAGCGACTGATGCTGCGGGCGCTGACACCCAACGCTTCGGCCGCCTCATTCAACGGTAGACCGGTGCGAGCGCGCCAATCCATGAAAATCCGTGTGTTTTCGTCGGGCGCATTTTGCGCGAGCGCGTCCCGGTACAAGGTATCGGCACCAATCTGGATATCCGGCTCCAGCCACTCCACGCTCCAGCCGTCGTCACCCAACTCAGCGCTTGCGAACACTTCAGCGTCCAGTAGCGGAGCGAGCCCAGGATAGGTTTGCAGATCGCGGCTCAAATCCAGGTTCAGCCGTTGGCCATCAATAAAGGTCAGCGACAGGCAAGCATCGCCAGCAGCCTGCACTGCGGCCAATCGTGGCCGCTTCATGGGTAACATCGTTTCCAGTCCTCCAGCAATTGCGTCTGATGGGCCGAAACCCACGCCAACGCTTCCTTGATGATCAGTGGCGGTGCCTTGCCCATCATGACCTCGACGGTTTCCAGGCTAAGCATCACATCCATTCCACCACCGGTCAGGTGAACATGGGGTGGCGGGTGATCCTTCTCGCGCAACTGAATGCGGTATTTTTCGCGAAATCGGTATTTGGTAGTCATGCCCGAAGGCTATCGCCAAATCGGCGATACCTGAAATACTGGCCTCGTGCCGAAACTGAGTCAACATGTGACGCCCCATTCAGAGACTGAATAAGCCGTCTGCGTTCACAGTCGACCGGGCCGCGCGTTATAGTCGGGCATCCGATTATTTCGCCCCCGCCCTGCCCGTTCAGGTCGGCGTTACCGTTCGAGGATTAGCAGATGAAGTTCGAAGGCACCCAGGCCTACGTCGCCACCGATGACCTGAAGCTGGCGGTCAACGCCGCCATCACTCTGGAGCGGCCGCTGCTGGTCAAGGGCGAACCGGGCACCGGCAAGACCATGCTCGCCGAGCAACTGGCCGAATCGTTCGGCGCCAAGCTGATCACCTGGCACATCAAGTCCACCACCAAGGCCCATCAAGGCCTGTACGAGTACGATGCGGTCAGCCGTCTGCGCGACTCGCAACTGGGCAATGAAAAAGTCCACGACGTGCGCAACTACCTGAAGAAGGGCAAGCTCTGGGAAGCGTTCGAGTCCGAAGAGCGGGTCATTCTGCTGATCGACGAAATCGACAAGGCCGACATCGAGTTTCCCAACG
Organism: Pseudomonas sp. FG35; assembly: GCF_057809295.1. Classification (NCBI taxonomy): domain Bacteria; kingdom Pseudomonadati; phylum Pseudomonadota; class Gammaproteobacteria; order Pseudomonadales; family Pseudomonadaceae; genus Pseudomonas; species Pseudomonas sp. FG35. The sequence goes on from NZ_JBMDJR010000008.1 coordinate 110,849, forward strand.
ACCTGCTGCAAGAACTCGACAAGATGGAGTTCTACGTTTACGAGATCGACGAGACCATCAAGGCCAAAAAGCGTCCGATCATCATCATTACTTCCAACAACGAGAAAGAGCTGCCGGACGCCTTCCTGCGCCGCTGCTTCTTCCACTACATCGCCTTCCCCGACCGCACCACCCTGCAGAAGATCGTCGATGTTCACTACCCGGACATCAAGAAAGACCTGGTCAGCGAAGCGCTGGACGTGTTCTTCGACGTGCGCAAGGTGCCGGGCCTGAAGAAGAAGCCTTCGACCTCCGAACTGGTGGACTGGCTGAAACTGCTGATGGCCGACAACATCGGCGAAGCAGTGCTGCGCGAACGCGATCCGACCAAAGCCATCCCGCCGCTGGCCGGTGCACTGGTGAAGAACGAACAGGACGTGCAACTGCTTGAGCGCCTGGCGTTCATGAGCCGTCGCGGCACCCGCTAAGAGGCTGACGCCATGTTGCTCAACCTGTTCAATGAAATGCGTGCAGCCAAGGTACCGGTGTCGGTGCGCGAGCTGCTCGACCTGATCAACGCGCTGAAACAGCGCGTGACCTTCGCCGACATGGACGAGTTCTACTACTTGTCGCGGGCGATTCTGGTGAAGGACGAACGGCATTTTGACAAGTTCGACCGTGCGTTCGGCGCCTACTTCAATGGCCTGGAAAAGCTCGATGATCACTTGCAGGCGCTGATCCCCGAAGACTGGCTGCGCAAGGAATTCGAGCGTTCGCTGAGCGACGAGGAACGCGCGCAGATCCAGTCCCTCGGCGGCCTGGACAAGCTGATCGAGGAGTTCAAGAAACGCCTGGAAGAACAGAAGGAACGCCACGCCGGCGGCAACAAGTGGATCGGCACCGGCGGCACCAGCCCGTTCGGCTCCGGCGGTTTCAACCCGGAAGGCATTCGGGTCGGCGACGCCGGCAAACGCCAGGGCAAAGCGGTGAAAGTCTGGGATCAACGCGAGTACAAGAACCTCGATGATTCCGTGGAACTGGGCACCCGCAACATCAAGGTCGCCCTGCGCCGCCTGCGCAAATTCGCGCGTCAGGGCGCGGCGGAAGAGCTGGACATCGACGGCACCATCGACCACACCGCCAAGGATGCAGGCTTGCTGAACATCCAGATGCGCCCGGAACGGCGCAACACGGTGAAGCTGTTGCTGCTGTTCGACATCGGCGGTTCGATGGACGCCCACGTGAAGATCTGCGAGGAGCTGTTCTCGGCCTGCAAGACCGAGTTCAAGCATCTGGAGTACTTCTATTTCCACAACTTCATTTATGAGTCGGTGTGGAAGAACAACATGCGCCGCACCTCCGAGCGCACCTCGACCCAGGACCTGCTGCACAAGTACGGCGCCGACTACAAAGTGATCTTCATCGGTGACGCCGCCATGGCGCCTTATGAAATCACCCAGGCCGGCGGCAGCGTCGAGCACTGGAACGAAGAGCCGGGTTACGTGTGGATGCAGCGCTTCATGGAGAAGTACAAGAAGCTCATCTGGATCAATCCGTACCCGAAAGATACGTGGGGCTACACCTCATCGACGAATATCGTGCGGGATTTGATCGAGGATCAGATGTATCCGTTGACGTTGCGCGGGCTGGAAGAAGGGATGCGGTTTCTGTCCAAGTAGTCCGCAACGGCTCCCCCGCCAGCGGCGGGAGAACAATCAAAAGCGCTTCAGATATTCGATGTGTTCCCGGTGTGCCACTTCCTGCACCACCGGGCGCAACCTGACCTTCGCCCCCGGCAGATACTGTGCCAGGCGGGCCAACGCCAACGGTGTCAACGCTCCCAATCGCGGATAGCCGCCAATGGTCTGCCGATCATTGAGCAACACGATCGGCTGCCCGTCCGGCGGCACCTGCACCGCCCCCAGCGGAATGCCCTCGGAAATCATCGGTTTACCCTGATATTGCAACGCCGTGCCCAACAGACGAATACCCATGCGATCGGCACGACTGTCCAGCGTCCAGGCACTGTTGAATGCATCGAACAGGCTCTGCCCGCTGAACTGACCGATCTGCGCGCCGAGCACCAGATCGAGCGGTGCGTCAAGGCGCAGATCCGGTCGATGCTCCGCCGGCACCTCGCGCACCAGCAAGGTTTCGCCCTGATAACTCAGCGAAGCGCCCTTGGCCAGCGGCAGGCCAAAACCATCGAGCCCGCCGAGTTCTTCGCGCACTACCGTGGCACTGCTGCCCAACACTGGCGGCGCGCTGAAACCGCCAGGCGCAGCCAGATAGGCCCGAGCCCCCAGCAACGGCTGGGTGAACGTCAAGGTCTGCCCTTTACGCAGTTTGAAACTGCGCCACGGCGCTAACGCCTCACCGTCGATCTGCGCGCCAAGATCGGCACCCGCCAATGCCAGCAAGCAATCTTCTTCAGCCACCACCGTGAACCCGCCGAGGGTAATTTCGATCACCGGCAAGTCCAGGCCATTGCCCAGCAGCCAGTTGGCCCAGGCCATCGACCGCCAGTCCGCCGCGCCACCCTGGGTCACGCCCAGATGCCGTACGCCAAACCGGCCGGCATCCTGCAACAGGCACAGCGGCGTACTCGCTTCAATCGTCAGTCGGCTCATGCGAGGGCCTCCAGAGGCGTGTCGTCACCGCCGAGGCGGATGAATTCGGCATGGCTTACCGCTTCGAAACGTACGGTATCGCCGGGTTGCATGAGGCTGTAGCCATCGCGTTCACGGTCGAACAACTTTGCCGGCGTGCGACCGATCAGGTTCCAGCCACCGGGGGACACCACCGGATACGCCGCTGTCTGACGCTCGGCGATGCCGACACTGCCGGCGGCGACTTTCTTGCGTGGGGTATTCAGACGCGGCGCCGCGAGGACTTCTTCCACCAGGCCCATGAAGGCAAACCCCGGTGCGAATCCGAGCGCGAACACCTGATATTCACGGGCACTGTGGCGGCGGATCACCTCCTCTACTGCCAAGCCGCTGCGTTGAGACAGCAAACTCAATTCCGGTCCGACGCTCAGGTCGTACCACACCGGCAGCACATGGCACTGGCCGCCGATACGCGCATTCGGCGACAGGTCGATCAGCGCTTCGGCGATCAACTCCCGCGCCTGATTCGGGCTCAACGCGGTCAGATCGTAATGCACCATCAACGTGGTGTACGACGGCACCAGATCGATCAGATGTGCGCCGAACAACGCGCGCAACCGCTCGCTGGCGGCGAGCATCCACGGCATGTTGGCTTCGGCGATTTCATCGAACAAGCGCAGCATCAGGCAATCCAGCGCCACCACTTCCACCCGCGGATTCATGGCGCGCTCTGCTCGTTCAAGGCCTGACGAATGCGCTGCACGGCCGCCACTGAGCTGGCGTTGTCACCGTGCACGCACAAAGTGTTGGCTTGCAGGTGCAGCGCGCTGCCGTCGCTGGCGGTGAGGTTGTCGCCACGGGCGATGGTCAGCGCTTGCCCGATGATGGTTTCGCAATCGTGGTGCACCGCGCCCGGCAGTTGTCGCGAGACCAGTCGGCCGGCGCTGTCGTAGGCGCGGTCGGCGAAGGCTTCGAACCACAGCGTCACGCCGTATTCGTCGCCGAGTTGCTGGGCTGCCGTGTTGTCGCGGGTGGCCATCAGCATCAACGGCAAGCTGCGATCGTAAGCCACGACGGCCTGAATCACCGCGCGCAACTGCGCCGGGTTGGCCATCATGTCGTTGTACATCGCGCCGTGGGGTTTGACGTAACTGACTTTGCCACCCTGGGCACGGCAAATGCCGTCGAGAGCGCCGATCTGGTAATGCAGGATGTCCTGCAGTTCCTGGGCCGTGTAGGCCATGGAACGTCGGCCGAACCCCACCAGATCCTGATAGGCCGGATGCGCGCCGATCTTCACGCCGTGGCTCAACGCCAGGCTGACGGTCTTGCGCATGATGCTCGGGTCGCCGGCGTGGAAACCGCAGGCAATGTTGGCGCAGTCGATGAAGGGCATGACTTCCGCGTCCAGACCCATGGTCCAGCTGCCGAAGCTCTCGCCGATGTCACAGTTCAATAGCAGGCGGCTCATGGTGAACACTCCTGTAGCTTTTGTCTTTTTTTATCGTAGGGCGTTGTCGCAGGTTATCAGTTACTGCGCGTCCAGTTGCTTGCCACGGGTTTCCGGCAGGCTCAACGCCGCGAGGATCACCACCCCGTAGGACACCGCCGCAAAGGCACCGATGCCTACGCTCAGTGGCACCTTCTGACTGAGCAGGCCGATCAGCAGCGGGAACAAAGCCGCCAGCGCCCGACCGATGTTGTAGCAGAAGCCCTGCCCCGAGCCACGAATCCGGGTTGGAAACAACTCGGTGAGAAACGCGCCCATCCCACTGAAAATCCCCGAGGCGAAAAAGCCCAGCGGGAAACCCAGCCACAGCATCACGCCGTTGCTGACCGGCAATTGGGTGTAGAGCAGAACGATGGTGAACGAGCCGACGGCGAACAGGATGAAGTTCTTCTTGCGGCCCAACAGGTCGGTCAAATAGGCGCTGATCACATAACCGGCGTAGGAACCGATGATCACCATCGCCAGATAACCGCCGGTGCCGAGTACGCTCAAACCGCGTTCGTTTTTCAGAAAAGTCGGCAGCCAGGAGGTAATCGCGTAATAACCGCCGAGGGCGCCGGTGGTCAGCAGCGAGGCACGAATCGTGGTGAAGAGCATGCCGGGGGCGAAAATCTCGTAGAACTTCGAAGGGCTTTCCGGGGTTTGTCTGGCCTTGGCTTCGCGGTAGATCTCCGGATCTTTCACCAGACGGCGGACGAAAATCACGAACACCGCCGGCACGATGCCAAGGATGAACAGTGCGCGCCAGGCGTCTTCCGGTGGCAGCACCGAAAACAGCAGCGCATACAGAATCGCCGTCAGGCCCCAACCCAAGGCCCAGCCGGATTGCACCATGCCCACCGCCTTGCCGCGGTCCTTGGCCCGGATCACTTCACCGATCAGCACCGCACCGGCGGTCCATTCACCGCCGAAACCGAAGCCCATCAAGGTGCGGGCAATCAACAGCTGTTCGTAGTTCTGGGCAAAGCCGCAAAGGAAAGTGAAGAAGGCAAACCACAGCACCGTCAGTTGCAGGGTGCGCACGCGGCCGATGCGGTCGGAGAGAATTCCCGCCACCCAACCGCCGATGGCCGAAGCGATCAGGGTGCTGGTGTGGATCAGGCCGGCTTCGCCGGTGGTGATGCCCCACATTGCGATCAGGGTCGGCACCACGAAGCTGAGCATCTGGGTGTCCATGCCGTCCAGACCGTAGCCGATCTTGCAGCTCCAGAAGGTCCGGCGCTCCTGCTGATTGATGTTGCGATACCAGTCGAACGGGCCGGGACGGGCCGCAGTCTTGGGGAGGTCGAGGGTGTCGGGCGCACTCATGGCATGTCTCCGCAGGCTTTTATTGGTCTTGTTCGAAGCTCCGACGACGCCTATCGTGGGAACCGGATGCGTCGATTCTTGGGTGCGTCACCCGGTCGCGTCCAACGAATAAAAACCCGCCCAAGACATAAGAAAAATTTGTTGCCATGAACCTGAAGTTTCTCGAAACGTTCGTCTGGGTCGCCCGGCTGAAAAGTTTTCGCCTGACCGCCGACAAGCTGTTCACCACTCAGGCCTCGATCTCAAGCCGGATCGCGGTGCTCGAAGGCGAGCTCGGGGTGAAGCTGTTCCTGCGTGATTCACGCGGCGTCAGCCTGACGCCCGAAGGTTTGAAAGTGCTGGACTATGCCGAGCAGATGCTCGACACGATGCAGGCGCTGAAGCAGTCGATCGAGACCCGATCGAGCAAGGTCGGCCGGGTGCGCATCGGGGTGATGGACACAGTGATCCACACCTGGCTCAGCCCGCTGGTGGCGCAGATGACCGATCTGTACCCACGGGTGGAAATCGAGCTGGTGGCGGATACCTCGCTGAACCTCTGCGATCAGCTGCAAAAAGGCTTTCTCGATCTGATCCTGCAAACCGATCTGGTGCGCCAGGAAAGCGTGCGCAGCCTGGAGCTGGCCAGCCACCCCATCGGCTGGATCGTCGCCAGCAACTCGATCTACAACCGCGATTACCAGAGCCTCGCCGACCTGGCCCAGGAACGGATCATCACCTACTCGAAAAACTCCCGGCCGCACCAGGACATCCTGGCGTTGATGCAGGCCCAAGGTGTGTTGGCGCCACGGTTGAACTGTGTGAATTCGGTATCGGCGATTACCCGGCTGTTACGCGACGGGTTCGGCATTGGCGCGTTGCCGCCGGTGCTGGTGGCCGAGGAGCTGACGCGGGGCGAACTGACCCTGCTCGACATCGAACAGCGCCCGCCGAACCTCCAGGTCGTGGTGTCGTGGCGGGTCGGCGTGGAATGGGTCGAGGAAATTGTGACGCTGTGTCAGCAGGTGCTGGAGGGGTATACGCGCAAGGTGGGCAAGGATTACATCGCTTTAAGTTGATCGTTCCCACTGCGTGGGAACGATGCATCGAAGCTTACAGCCCTCGCACATCCCGGTCTTCGATCGGCCGGCTCTGGCGCAGGCGCTTGCCGCCCAGCACCACCCAGTCGATCAGACGGAACAGGCATTCAAGGCCGAACGACAGCAACATCGCGCCGCTCATGCCCCAGATCATCGCCTCAGGCGTCAGCAGGATCTGGTAGCTGTAGCCATTCCAGGTTTCCTTGCGGATGTCCGGATCGGCGGCCAGCACCACCTGCAGGAAGCGGATGTACCACGGGCCCTGCATCGCCTGGAATTGCTTGTCCAGCGCCAGCTGACGGTTGAGCAAAGTGCTCAAGCTGTCGGCATCGCTGCGAAACACCGGATCTTCGCTGGCACGGTAATGGGCGACCAGCGCCTGGATATCCCCTTTGAAGAACTGCTCGGCGGTGCCCTGGAAGCCGCGCAGACCGGTCTGCGCCTCGATCAGGTGCGCTTCGACCCGCTTGGCGTAATCGTTGATGAAGCCCGGCACCTGGACACCGATCAACAGGCCCGCCGCAAACAACACCAGCCGTAGATAACTGAGCAACATGGGGGTGCAATCCTTATTCGGTCGTGCCTTGGCTTACGCATTCGCCGCGTCGCCACAGGCTCCATTGGCCCGGTTCGTAGCGGGTCCAGGTTTCGTTTTCGGTCAAGGGTTCAGTGGCAATCACCGTCACCACGTCGTTGGGCGTGGTTTCGGCCTGGAAATCGACGATCACATCGACGTCCTTGAGCCGCGCCGGGCCAAACGGTGCACGACGGGTGATCTGCGCCAGTTTGGTCGAGCAATAGCAGAACAGCCAGTCGCCGTCGCTGAGCAGGCAGTTGAACACGCCTTTGCTGCGATATTCGGCGCAGGCTGCGACCAGATCCGGCAGCAGCACTTCTATATCGACCGGTTCCGGAAACGCTGCACGTACCCGGTTGAGCAAATCGCAGAACGCCGCTTCGCTGTCGGTATCGCCGACCGGGCGGTAGAAACTTTTGATCGGGGAGAAATCGGCGAGCTGGCCATTGTGCGCGAAGCACCAGTTGCGCCCCCACAGCTCGCGGACGAACGGGTGGGTATTGGACAGGCAGACCTTGCCGACGTTGGCCTGGCGGATGTGACCGATGACCACTTCGCTCTTGATCGGATAACGCTGCACCAGATTGGCGACTTCCGACTCGCTGCTGGCCGCCGGGTCCTGGAACAGGCGCAAGCCGCGCCCTTCGTAGAAGGCAATGCCCCAGCCGTCGCGGTGTGGCCCGGTGCGACCACCGCGCTGCATCAACCCGGTGAAGCTGAACACGATGTCGGTCGGCACGTTGGCACTCATGCCCAGTAATTCACACATGTGCGGACTCTCGTGATTACAGGCGCGGCTCGACCCGCATGCGCTGCGGATTGCTCGGTACCGGCGGGCGACCGTAGCGGTCATCGCCGGCGCCGCCGAACGGTTGATCGGCGTCACGCTCGTCTTCGGCGCGGGCGGCTGCGCGAGCCGCTTCGGCCTGTTCCTTGCGAGCGTTCGAAGCGCGCTCGATCGGGAAACGGATCAGCACGAAAATCAGGTACAGGCCGAACGCGATCATGGCGTACATGAGCAGTTCGGAAATGGCGCGCCAGGCGTTGTTGCCGACCTTGAACGCCAGATCCAGCGCGGTGATGGCGATGGCCGGGGCGAATTTTTCCTTCACCGGATCAATGATGGTCGGGCTGAACAGCAGCACCACCATCAATACACGCAGCGGCTCGCGCAGCCAGCGCCACATCCAGCGGGTCATGCGCATCCACACCAGCAGGCAGCCCACGGCGGCAAAGGCGTAAAGACCCCAGGCGATCAGATAGTCGTTCTCGGTCATGGTGTCCATGGCAAGGCAGGCAAATAGGCGCTTATAGTAACGACTTTTCGCACGTCAGGCTTCCCCGCCGTCCGTGCGGCCCTTATTTGTCATGTCCGAGAGCTTTCCATGCCCGTATCCGCCAACGTCATCAGCGCCCCGATTGCCCACAAGGCCGCCGGTCACGACCCGTACGCCTGGCTGCAGGAACGCGACACCGACGCGGTGCTCGACTACCTCAAGGCTGAAAACGACTATCAGCAGGCGCAGACCGCCGATCAGGCCGAACTGCGTGAAACCCTGTTCGAAGAGATCAAGGGCCGGATCCTCGAAACCGACCTGTCGCTGCCATCACCATGGGGCCCGTACCTGTATTACACCCGCACCACAGCGGGTGACGAATACGCCCGCCACTACCGCTGCCCGCGTCCGGCCGACGACAGCCTGACCCTCGACGAAAGCCGCGAACAATTGCTGCTCGACCCGAACGCCCTGGCCAATGGCGGCTTTTTCTCCCTGGGCGCGTTCAGCATCAGCCCGGATCACCAGCGTCTGGCCTACAGCGTCGATGCCTCGGGCGACGAGATTTACACGCTGTTCGTGAAGGAATTGTCCAGCGAGCGCGTCAGCGAACTGGAATTCCAGGACTGCGACGGCAGCATGACCTGGGCCAACGACAGCCTCACGCTGTTCTTCGGCGTGCTCGACGACACCCACCGCCCGCACAAACTGTTCCGCTACCGCCTGGACGGCACCGCCGCCGAAGAGGTGTTCCACGAGCCGGACGGGCGTTTCTTCCTGCATTGCTACCGCGCCAGCTCCGAGCAGCAATTGCTGTTGTCCCTGGGCAGCAAGACCACCAGCGAAGTCTGGGCGCTGGATGCCAATCAGCCGCAGCAGCCATTCACTTGCCTGGCGCCACGGGTCGAGGATCACGAGTACGACGTCGATCACGGCAAGCTCGATGGCGAATGGACCTGGTTCATCCGCACCAACCGCGACGGCATCAACTTCGCCCTGTATCAGGCGCCGGACACCGGTATTGCACCGAGCGAAGCCGACTGGCAGAACCTGATTCCGCACAGTGATTCGGTGATGCTCGATGGCGTGACCCTCAACGCCGAAGCCCTGACCCTGAGCCTGCGCGAGGGTGGTCTGCCAATCATCGAAGTTCGACCACACGGTCTGGCGCCTTATCGCGTGCAACTACCGGACGCGGCCTACAGCCTCTACGTGCAAAACAGCCTGGAATTCGAAAGTGACCGCATTCGCCTGCGCTATGAAGCGCTGAATCGTCCGGCTCAGGTTCGGCAACTGATCCTCGCCACCGGCGAGCAGACTGTGCTCAAGGAAACCCCGGTGCTCGGCCCGTTCGACGCCGACGCCTACGTCAGCCAGCGCCTGTGGGCGACCGCGCCGGACGGCACCCAGGTGCCGATCAGTCTGGTGATGAAACGGGAAATGGTCGGCAAAGCGGTGCCGCTGTACCTGTACGGTTACGGCGCCTACGGCTCAAGCCTCGACCCGTGGTTCTCCCACGCCCGCCTGAGTCTGCTGGATCGCGGCATGGCGTTCGCCATCGCCCATGTGCGCGGCGGCGGTGAACTGGGCGAAGCCTGGTACCGCGCCGGCAAGCAGGAGCACAAGCACAACACGTTCAGCGACTTCATTGCCTGCGCCGAATTCCTGATCCTCAACGGCATCACCACCGCGCCACAGCTGGCGATCAGTGGCGGCAGCGCTGGTGGTTTGCTGATCGGTGCGGTGCTCAACCAGCGTCCGGATCTGTTCGGTGTGGCGATTGCCGAAGTGCCGTTCGTCGACGTGCTCAATACCATGCTCGACCCGGACCTGCCGCTGACCGTCACTGAATACGACGAGTGGGGCAATCCCGAAGAGCCGGAGGTCTACGAGCGGATCAAGGCCTACGCGCCGTACGAAAACGTCACCGCGCAGGCCTATCCCGCAACGTTGGTGATCGCCGGCTACAACGACAGCCGCGTGCAGTATTGGGAAGCGGCCAAGTGGGTGGCGAAATTGCGCGCGACCAAGACCGATGACAATCCGCTGCTGCTCAAGACTGAACTGGGCGCCGGCCACGGTGGCATGAGCGGGCGTTATCAGGGATTACGTGACGTAGCGCTCGAATATGCATTTGTTTTCAAGGTTCTGGGCATTGTCTGAGGAACTCCGCCGGTCAGTCAGGTCTTAATTCCGGGCACCGGGAGCCGATAAGCAGATCGGCCCCCGGTGGCGAGCCTGCCACCCGACACAACAAAAAGATTGCATGACATGTCAGAACCAACCCTACTGAACAACGAAATTCGCGACTGGCTGATGGACTGCGGCCTGTTCGATCAATTGCAGCTGGCGGATTTTGCCGCCGCTTCGGGCTACTTCAGCATCAGTACCGTGGCTGAAGGCGAAGCGATCTTTCGCGAAGGCGATGCCGGCAGTTTCATGTGCATCATCCACACCGGCCAGGTGGCCGTGCAGAAAACCGGCGGCGACGGTCAGGTCGTGACCATGGCCACCCTGCGCAGCGGCCGGGCGTTCGGCGAAATGGCCGTACTCGACGGCGAACGCCGCTCGGCGACCTGCGTGGCGGCGAGCAACTGTCAGTTGCTCAACCTCGGCAAGGATTCGCTGGAAAAAATGCTCAACGACGCGCCGAAGATCGCCGCCAAAATCATCCGCGCCCTCGCCGTCTCCCTCTCCAAACGCCTGCGCATGGCCGACGGCCAGCTCGCCGCCCAGCAGATCTAGCCTCCCGGGGATTTGGGTTTGCTGTCGTTCTGTTCCAGGCCCGGCAATGGCTGATCCTTGGTCGGCGGGCTGGGCATTTCGATCGGCACCAGTGGCGGGCCGCCACTGCCGGGGCCGGCCTTGGGAATCGGCACCGGGCTGATCTGCGGATACGGGGTTGGCGTCGCCGTACCGGGCGAACCCGGTTGCGGTGTCGGACTGACGGGAATCGTCTGTTGCGCCTGTACGGCAGTTATCGAGAGCGCGGCCAGGGTAATGACCGTTAGAATGGTGCGCTTCATCAAGGGCTCCGTTGGCCTGAAGTCTGCCTTCAGGCTACTCCCAACGCGCCGGCTTGCCTTCCCCCCTGTAGAGATTTCCATGAAACGTTTCGTTCTGCTCGACACCACGCCGATCCCTGACAACGGCGGCGCCCTGTGCCTGTTCGAGTATGGCGAGGATTTCGTCATCAAGATCCAGGGCGGCGACGGCGGCCAATTGATGAACACCCGCATGCACGGCTCCGAAGACGCGCTGGCAGAGATCCCGTGCCGCAAGGTCGCCGGCCGGCCGAATTCGCGGGTACTGATCGGCGGTCTGGGCATGGGCTTCACCCTCGCCTCGGCGCTCAAGCATCTGGGCAAGAGTGCTGAAGTAGTGGTCGCCGAACTGGTGCCCGGGGTGGTCGAGTGGAACCGTGGCCCGCTCGGTGAAAAGTCCGGACGTCCGTTGCTCGACCCGCGCACGGTGATCCGTCAGGAAGACGTGGCCAAGGTGCTGCAAAGCGAGCCGAACGGCTTCGACGCGATCATGCTCGACGTCGACAACGGCCCCGAAGGCCTGACCCAGAAGGCCAACAGTTGGCTGTATTCCGCCGCCGGTCTTGCCGCGTGCGCCAAGGCCATGCGGCCCAAAGGCGTGCTCGCGGTGTGGTCGGCCAGCGCCGACCGGCAGTTTTCCGACAAATTGAAGAAGGCCGGTTTCAAGGCCGAGGAAGTCCAGGTCTTCGCCCACGGCAACAAGGGCACGCGCCACACGATCTGGATTGCCGAGAAGCTCAAGGGCTGAGCTAAACTTGCCCCATAACCGTCATTAGTCTTCTGCAAAGGTGAACCCATGAGTTCGTCCACCCCGACCAACACTTCGAAGCTGGATCGCATCCTCGCCGACAACCAGCGCGACAAGGAAATGGGCTACCGCGACAAGGCCCTGAAGATGTACCCGCACGTGTGCGGCCGCTGCGCCCGTGAGTTTTCCGGCAAGCGCCTGAGCGAGCTGACCGTGCACCACCGCGACCACAACCACGACAACAACCCTCAGGACGGTTCCAACTGGGAACTGCTGTGCCTGTACTGCCACGACAACGAACACTCGCGCTACACCGACCAGCAATACTTCGGCGAAGGCTCGCTGAGCACGCCGAAAATCGCCAAGGCCACGCACAATCCGTTTGCGGCGCTGGCCGGCCTCATGAAAAAAGAAGACTGAGTCGTCCGTGATCATTCCCGCCCCGTGCGGGAATGATCGGTTCCACCCTCCCCCAATCCCCGTATAATCGCCCTCTTTTTCCCGAAGGCACCCCGCTCGTGGCAGACAAACGGTACAGCTGCATTGGTTTGTATAACCCCAAATCACCGGAAAACGTCGGTTCGGTGATGCGCGCCGCAGGCTGCTACGGCGTGTCGACCGTGTTCTATACCGGCAAGCGCTATGAACGCGCCGCCGACTTCGTCACCGACACCAAGCGCGTGCACTACGACATCCCGCTGATCGGCATCGACGACCTGAAAAAGATCCTGCCGCTCAATTGCGTCCCGGTCGCCGTGGAACTGGTCGATGGCGCCCGCCCGCTGCCGGAATACACCCACCCGGATCGCGCCCTGTACATCTTCGGCCCCGAAGACGGCTCGCTGGATCAGGAGATCCGCGACTGGTGCGAAGACGTCGTGTACATCCCGACCACCGGCTGCATGAACCTCGCCGCCACGGTCAACGTTGTGCTCTACGACCGCATGGCCAAAGGCCTGAATACCCGCTCCGGACCGAAATTCCGCTGAAACGCCGCACATCCGATGGAACGAGCTGACCGCCTGCGCAGTCAGCTTGTTTATCCATTACTCATTGCCTGGAGAAAGATCATGACCGAGCTCAAACGCGTCGAGCGTATCGAATCCACCCCGTTCCAGAGCCGTCCTGAGCAGAACGTCGAAGGCTGGGAGCGCATCGGCTCGCTGGCCGGCGGCGTGATCATGGTCGGCAAGGGCCTGCGCCGTGGCGGGGTATTCGGGCTGATTCAGGTGGCGATTGGCGGCGTGGCCATGGCCCGCGGCATTACCGGTCACAGTTCGGTGAAAAGCCTGCTGGAGAAAAGCCGTCAGGACATGAACAACGTGCGGGCGAAGATCGAGCGGGCCGGTGAAGAACTGAGCAAGCTCAAGGCCAATGCCGAGGCGGCGACCAACACTGCCACCGTGACCGGCAATGACTCGGTGAAATCGCCGAAAGCCGGGGGCTGACCGCTACCGGACCAACCCGGTATCAAGGACTTTGGACGACTCGCCGAGAATGCTTTCGGCGAGTTGCACAAATTCTTTTGTATCGACAGTCCCCAAGTGCATCGCCCCGCGCAGCACGTCATCCAACGACCGCTTGTTTCGGGTCTTCAGGCGAATCTCGCCGTCCAGCTCCTGCAACAACAGCACCGCTTTCGACAGCTGCGCCGGGCTGATCTGCTCGCCGCGCAGGGTCGTGACTTTCTGACTGTCCTTCGCAAGTTTCGCCTGCAAGCTCTGATAACGCTCGTCACTCATGCCGCCGGCACGGCGCACCAGTTCGATGGCGTAATACTCGGCAAACCCTTCGCTGATCCAGTCGCTGCGCTGCTCGTCGTTGATCCGCCCGAACACCTGCGCCAGCTCGCGCACCAGGGCGCTGCTGCCGCTTTCGCTGACCAGCGGCAACCGCGTGTTGAGGTAGATCGACTCCCGCGCCGCCAGACTGCCGCGCCACATCGGGTCATTGGCGCCGACGATCAGCAGTTTGCTCGGATGGCGGGGAAACACCGCCTGCACCTGCGGCCAGACAAACGTCAGCAGCGTCAGCACATCCATCCGGCGCATGCCCTGACCTTGCGGCGACGCCACGGTGACTTCGGTTTCGCCCAGCCGGGTGCGGCGGCTGCCGAGGTGGCCGGCGAGCATCCAGCCGGTCGGGCGGTCGAACAGGCGTGACGGATTGTCGATACGGAATTTGTTCTTGCCGATGCGCGGCCAGGCGGTTTCGACGCTTTTCCAGCCGTCGGGCAATTCGAAGTGCAGGCGCGCGACCAGTTCGATACCGTCCTGCTGATCAAGCCTGGCCGGCGGCACCAGTTCATCGCCGCGCATCAACGCCCAGGTCGGGGTCATGCGCGTGTCGAAGCTGCCGTTCTTGCGGCCGTGGCTGATGCGCACGCGATAGGTCAGGCTGGCCTTGTCCGCCGTCGGGCGCCACACCCCGCGCGCCGCTTTGCCCGGTGTCAGTTGCCACTGGCCGTCGGCCTTGAAGTCGCTGTAGTGGCTGCCATCGCCAAGATCAAAATCCAGGCTGCGCACCGCTTCGCCCTTGGCAAGGGTCAGGCGCACTTCGGCCTGATCGCTCTGCGGCAGCAGGCGTACCTGATAATCCAGATCGACTTTCTTCGCCGCCCACACCGGCGCACTCAGCGCCAGCAGCGTGACGATCAGCGCCCGGCGCAATCCCGTCGCCATACCTGCTCCTGGGTCAATCGTTAACCTGCGCGGAAAATCAGGTGATCTTCCCAGTCGTCTTCCGGCACGCTGCCTTCGGCGAGCATGCGCCCGGACTGGGAAATCCGTTCGTGGTGCACCGCGTCGCGATCACCGCAGACCAGGTGATGCCACAGCGGCAGATCCTTGCCTTCGCTGACCAACCGATAACCGCAGGTCGGCGGCAGCCATTTGAACTCTTCGGCCTGGCCCGGGGTGAGCTGGATGCAGTCCGGGACAAACTTCATGCGGTTCGGGTAATCGCTGCACTGGCAGGTTTTCAGGTCCAGCAGTTTGCAGGCGATACGCGTGTAATAGACGCTGTTGTCCTCTTCATCCTCGAGCTTCTGCAGGCAGCACAGGCCGCAACCGTCGCACAGCGATTCCCATTCCTCGTGATCGAGTTGATCGAGGGTTTTGCGTATCCAGAACGGTTCGACTTTGGCGGCCATGGCTCAAGCATCAACATCAGGTGGTGAAAAGGCCGCCAGTCTAGTGCCCAAGGCCCCGTGGGCCAAGCGCTGGCGACTGCCGGTTGTGCGGGGCTTGTCAGTTTTTGCGCGGCCAAGTAGCTTTGCCGGTCACACCAGGCCTCTGCCGGATGCCATTAACGCTCGACCGCGTTGCATCCGGTGAACTGCAGGCTTGCGCCACAACCCCATCGTTCAGCTCAACTGATCCCGCCGGGTTTCGCTTCCAACCTGTCCTCAAACGTAGCAAGGAATCTTTCGATGAGTGCCAACCCTCGCGTTGCCGAATACGCCATTCACCCGCAGTTCACCGATCGCTGGTCGCCGCGCGCCTTCACCGGCGAAACGATCCCGGAAGAAACCCTGCTGAGCTTCTTCGAAGCCGCGCGCTGGGCGCCATCGGCGTACAACTCGCAGCCGTGGCGTTTTCTCTACGCCCGTCGCGACACGCCGAACTGGGAGCGTTACCTGGGCCTGCTCAATGAATTCAACCGCAGCTGGGCGCAGCACGCGTCGGCGCTGGTGATCGTGATTTCGAAGACCACCTTCACCGCACCGGGCGCGACCGAGGAAACGCCGGCGCTGTGGCACACCTTCGACACAGGTTCCGCCTGGGGCCATCTGGCGCTGCAAGCGAGCCTGAGCGGCTGGCACACCCACGGCATGGCCGGCTTCGATCAGGAACTGACCCGCAAGGAGCTGAACATTCCAGAAGGTTATGCGCTGCATGCCGCCGTGGCGGTGGGCAAGCTGGGTGACAAGGCAACCCTGGCGGATTACCTGCAAGCACGGGAAACGCCGAGCCCGCGTCGTCCGCTGAGCGAGCTGGCAGCTGAAGGCGATTTCACCCTTTAAAGCTTCACCACATGATCGTTCCCACGCTCTGCGTGGGAACGATCTCGAAGAGCTCAGTAACCGCGTGCGAAATCCACTTCCCCGCGCAACGCCTCTCCCGCCTGATACGCTCGCAAGTTATCCAGAAACAACTGCACCATCATCGGCGGCGAGGTCGGCGCCGAGCTGTGCCCCGTCAGCAACAAGCCCCATGCAGTCCAGAACGGATGCCGTTGCGGCAACGGTTCCTGACGGCAGACATCGATCACCGCGCCCGCCAGATGACCTTCCTTCAACGCTTCGACCAGATCCGCATCGACCACTGCGACACCGCGTCCGGCGTTGATGAACAACCCGGTCGGCTTGAATTGCTTGAACAGCGCCGCGTCGTAAATGTCGTGGGTGTGCTCGGTGTTGGGCAGCAGGTTGACCACGTAATCCGCCTCGCCCACCAGACGCGGCAAGTCCGCCATCGAACCGACTTCGACAAACGGCGCCTGCTCACGGGCGCTGCTGGCGATGCCGTACAACTCGACGCCGAACGGCAGCAGGAACTGCGCCACGCTCTGGCCGATGTCACCGGTGCCGACGATCAGCACCTTGCGCCCGACCAGACTCTGGCCGGTGCGGTTGTCCCACTTGCGCTCGACCTGGCTGACCAGCCGCGCCAGTACTTCGCGCTCGTGGCCGAGCATGTAGGTCAACACGTATTCAGCCATGACCTGGCCGAAAATGCCGACCGCCCGGGTCAGGCGGTAATCCCGGCGCAGGCCGTCGGCCAGCAGCGGTGTGATCCCGGCCCAGGTCGATTGCAGCCATTGGGGCTGGTGGCCCTGACGCAGCAGGGTCGCCAGCAGATCCGGCTGCCCCAGCCACACCGGGCAATCGACGGCCTGGCGGGCCAGTTCGGCGGAGTCGCCGCTGGTCAGCACTTCAAGCTCCGGGGCTGCCTGACGCAGCAGTCGGGCGTATATCGCGTGGTCGTGTTCAGCAATCAGAACGCGCATCTTCAAACCTTTCGCAAACCGTGCAGGCGGCCGTCCACTTCGTGGCAGCCGTCGCCGTAAAAACCGTTCCAGGGGTTACCAGAGGCCCAGGACAGGGCCTCGCGGATCAGACGGGGTCGTTGCGTCGCAGCAACTCTTCGGGCAAGTGCTCGATGTACTCTTCCTCGGCCGGTGGCATTTGCAGGTGATAGCCCTGCTTTTCGAGGTTTTCCAGGACCACGGCGATGTCTTCGCTGGCCAGCTTGCGCTCGGGAGTCAGTACCAGATCGAAGGAATGCCTGGCCTTGCCGAACGCCGCCATCAGGCCTTCCGGCACGCGCTCCAGCGCATCGCTCTTGAGCACGTACAGGTACATGCCGCTTTTCTTCGAACTTTGATAAATGGAACAAATACGTTTCAAGGCTGTTCTCCGGCGGTGGCCAGGCTGTCGAGCAGCTTCTGGCCCATCAATTCGCGGCGCCAGCCACGCAGCGAATCAGGCAATTGGTAAGGGCCCTCGGGGAAGCCGCTTTTGACCAGCGCTTCGAGGGTTTTCTTGCGCAGCATCAGTTCCGGCGCGATGCCCAGACGTTCGGCTTCGGCCTGACCGAGCGCCCGCAGCTGTTTGATCAGCGCGGCGGCTTCGATCGGCAATGGCTCCGGCACGGCTGGCGGCCATTGATCAGGCCCCACACTGCCAGAGCGCTTGATCAGATCAAGCAGAAACTCGCCGTCCTGACGCACGGTACGCGGGTGCATGTCTTCGATCTTGCCCAGCGCGCTGAGGTTGTCCGGTTGGGTCCGGGCCAGCGGCCACAGCGAGTGTTCACGCACGATGCGATTGCGCGGCAGGTCGCGGGCGCGGGCCTCGCGCTCACGCCAGGCGCACAATTCGCGCAGCACAGCCAGTTGGGCGCGGGACAGCTTCCACGCCAGTTTGGCCTCGCGATACACCTCGTACGGATCGGTCTCGCGGCGCAGGTTGGCGACCAGTTCGGCGCCGTCCTCCAGCACCCAGGCGAATTTGTCGTCGGACAGTTTCGGACGCAGTTGTACGAAAACCTCCGCCAGATGCACGGCGTCTTCGGCGGCATAGCTGATTTGCGTGTCGGACAACGGACGCTGCAACCAGTCGGAACGGGTTTCGCCCTTCGGCAGTTCGATGCCCAGCACTTCCTGCACCAGACGCGAATAACCCATCGAGAACCCGAGGTTCAGGTAGGCAGCGGCCAGTTGGGTGTCAAACAGCGGCGCCGGCAGGCTGCCGGTCAGGCGCAGCAGGACTTCGAGGTCTTCGCTGCAGGCGTGCAGGACTTTGAGCACCGCCGGGTTTTCCAGCAACGCGGCCAAGGGTTGCCAGGCGTTGATGGTCAGCGGGTCGATCAGGTAGGCGCGTTTGCCGTCGCCGACCTGCAACAGGCCGGCAATCGGATAGAAGGTGTCGACCCGCATGAATTCGGTGTCGAGGGCAACGAACGGCAGCTGCTGCCACTCGGCGCAAAACTGCGCGAGGCTATCGTTGTCGCGAATCCAGTGAATATCGATGGCCACACGGCTCTCCCTTCAAGAATGGCGCGCAGTATATATCGCCACCGGCGCTTTCCGCGCCTCTACAGGGCAAGAGCTTGATGAAATCTCCTGCCTGTGGGAAAGAATAGTCTTACAGAGTGAGTCTGCCGGCTCAGTCCTTGGCCAACACCCCGTCGATCACCGCGCCCCGGCAGCCGGCAAACATGTCCAGATCGGGCTGGTAGACCTTGCTCTGCACTTCCAGCAGACCGAGCATCGAGTGAAACAGGTTGTCCTGACTCAGTGGCTTGTCGCGGCTCATTTGCAGGCAATGGGTGTCGACCGAGTAGGACTTCTGATAGCTGTCGGAGAACCAGGCCAGCATCGCCACGTGTTTCTGCTGCTCCGGCGCCAGCATGTACGGCGTGCCGTGGAGGAACAGGTTGTACTCACCCAACGACTCGCCGTGGTCGGACAGGTACAGCATGGCGGTATCGACCTTGTCCTGATTGCTGCGCAGCACATCGATCAGGCTCGACAGCACATGGTCGGTGTACACCAACGTATTGTCGTAACCGTTGACGATGCTCTCGCGGCTGCAATTGTTCAGTGCGTTGCTCTCACATACCGGAGTGAAGTGTTCGTATTCCTTTGGATAACGCTTGAAATACTCCGGGCCGTGGCTGCCCATCTGATGCAGGACCAGCACGGTGTCCTTGTCCAGGTGATCGATGAAGCTTTGCAGGCCCTGCAAGAGGATTTCATCGCGGCATTCGCTGTTGGCGCACAGCGCCGGGTCTTTCAGATTGCTGACATCCTGCAGGGTGACGCGATCGCAGGTGCCCTTGCAGCCGGACTGGTTGTCGCGCCAGATCACGTCGATCCCGGCACGCTTGAGCACGTCCAGCAGCCCTTCTTCATTCTTCGCCTTGCTGGCGTCGTAATCCTTGCGGCCCATGTTGGAGAACATGCACGGCACCGACACGGCGGTTTCCGTGCCGCAGGAATGCACGTCGGTGAAAGCGATCAGGCCGGCTTCCTTGTCCAGTTTCGGCGTGGTGTCGCGGCCATAACCAAGGATGCCGAAGTTTTCCGCCCGGGCACTTTCCCCCACCACCAGCACCGTCAGGGATTTGCGCGGATGGTTCTGCACGGCGGCGTTGCGCTGGGCATCTTCGCCGATTGTGACGAACGGTTGATGCACCGAAGCCACCTGCTCACGCAGATAACCGGCCGAGGCGCCGATGTAGTTGCTCGGCACCAGCATCAAGCGAATTTCGTGGTGATTGCGAAACAGCGACGACAGCCCTTGATAATTGGCCAGCGCCACGCCGCCAATGACTGCAACCGACGCGACACTCACCACAACTTTACTTAATAACTCGCGATGCCAGCGACGATAATTGACTGGAACTTTCCACAACAACCAGGACGGCAAGACACCCAGAAAAAAGATATAAGCGAGCAACTTCAAAGACAGCAGGTCGCGAACTTCCGTGGCGTTGGTTTCGGCAAAGTTGCGAAACATGCCGGCATCGATCATGACCCCGTATTGGCTCATGAAATAAGCCACGCCGGCACTGACCATGAACAACAACGTCAACACCGGTTTCAACACGGGTCGAAACGCCAGCAACGTCAGCACGATGTTATACGCCGCGAAGATCATCACCCCGAACGCAATACGCATGGCAATGCCCTTGCCGTCCGCAGCAGTGATATCGAACAGGTGCTGCCAGAGAACGAAATTGAATCCGGCCAAAAGAAAGGCGCTGGCAAACAACGTCACCCATTCCGGGCGCACGGCTTTTAACTTGAGCATGGCGAGGGGCGATTTCCTTGATAGAAGTGCCGTCGTCAATTGTGAAAATTTCATTGACTCAGACCGCACAAACTTTAAGCACGCAACCATCAATTTTTTGTGAAAAAGAAGCCAACGATTAGTTGGCCCATGAAATAACCATGAAACTTTTGGAGTATTTGAGAATGGTTCAGCTGTGGTTCAGTCGCTGGCGACGAGGGACCGTATCGAATTTCTCGATACCGCTCCCGACTTTCTGATTTGCCACCCCGCTCGCCTGCCCGCCTAATCGACCGCCCCTGGTTCAAAGGTCTGACGATGGAAAACGTACGCGCCACTGCCCGCCCCGCTGTCTGGCTGATACTCGGCATCATCCTGGTCGCCCTCAACCTGCGCCCGTCGATGGCGGCGGTCGGGCCCTTGCTCTCGGCCATTCGCGGCGATATGGCGCTGAGTTTCAGTCTCGCGGCATTGCTGACCCTGCTGCCGGTGATGGCGATGGGGCTGGCGATGTTTTTCGGCATGGAGGTCAGTCGGCGCCTCGGTGAACAGCGCACGGTACTGCTGTCGTTGCTGATCATTGGCTTGGCGACGCTGTCACGGTTGTTTCTCGACTCGGCGGGCGGATTGATCGCCAGCGCCGTGCTGGCCGGGATCGGCATTGCCCTGATCCAGGCCTTGATGCCCGCGCTGATCAAATCGCGGTTTCCCGACAACGTGGCGCTGCGCATGGGGCTTTACGTCACTTCGATCATGGGCGGCGCGGCACTGGCCGCATCGTTCGCACCGTGGGTGTTGATGCAAACCGGTAACTGGCGGGCAGGGCTTGCCGTCTGGGCGGTTTTGGCACTGCTCGCCATTCCTGTGTGGTGGGCAACCCGTGCCACACCACCGGACACCACCCGGGCCGTCGTCAGAAAAGAATCCTTCATCACGAATTCCCGCGCCTGGTTGCTCGCGATCTTCTTCGGTCTGGGCACCGCGTCCTACACCTGCGTGCTCGCCTGGCTGGCACCGTACTACGTGGAAAAGGGCTGGAGCGAACAAAATGCCGGTCTGATGCTGGGTTTTCTGACGGCCATGGAGGTGATTTCCGGGCTGGTGGTGCCGGCCATCGCCAATCGCAGCCGTGACCGACGTCTGGTGCTTGGGGCACTGCTCGGCCTGATCATCGCCGGATTTCTGGGGCTGATCCTCAGCCCGCAGCACCTGAGCCTACTGTGGCCCTGCCTGCTCGGGCTGGGCATCGGCGGACTGTTCCCGATGAGCCTGATCGTGTCCCTTGATCATCTCGACGAACCGCAGCGTGCCGGCGGTCTGACCGCATTCGTACAAGGTATCGGTTACCTGATTGCCGGGCTGTCGCCGCTCATGGCCGGGGTGGTTCGCGATCGACTGGGCAGCTTCGAGTGGGCCTGGTGGTCACTGACGGCAGTGATGGTGCTTATGTTGCTGATGGTGCTGCGCTTCAACCCACGGCATTACGCGCAACACATGGACTAATCTGGCCGAGCCGTCTGGATAAAGGCTTCTGGCCACCTTTTCCGGGTTTGATTGTGTACGTCGTGTTACTAAAACTTTCTGTCCCACAACTGACCGTGAAAAGTCCTACAGGGCTTTGTCCTGGCACCATCGTTCCGTTACGATCATGCGCACACGTTTGCGCGGATTCGGCGCAAGGAGCACAGCGAGACAGAACGGATGCTGAACAGTAACTTGCTTAGAAAGCTCGACATGCAGGATCTCATGGTGTTTGTCGCCGTGTATGAGCAAAGCAGCGTCACCGATGTGTCGGAGGCGCTGTTCGTCAGCCAGTCCACCGTCAGTTACTGCCTGAAAAAACTGCGCACCAGTTTTGAGGACGAGTTGTTCGTCAACACCCGCACGGGCATGCGCCCGACCTACAAGGCCAGCAGCATGTACGGCCATGTGCAGAAAATCCTCGAAAGCATCAACCTGTGCCACGCCGGCGCCCCGACCTTCGACCCGATGGCACAACCGGTGACCTTCAACATCTGCGCACCGGAATACTTCGAACAACTGATCCTGCCGCGAATGTTGAAACGCTTCGACTTCGATGACTTACCGGTGATGGTCAACATGCACAAGTTCGAAACCGACGTGCCGGTCGAAGAATTGCGCGATGGCAGCCTCGATCTGGTGATCTGTTTCGGCCCGCACTTCCATCGCAGCCACGCCGACCTGAAATCAAGGATGTTGCTGGAAGATGACCTGGTCTGCGTCTTCGACAAACGCGCCACACCGCTTGAGCCGCGCCTCAGCCTGCAAGCCTTCACCGAACGCCGGCATGTGTTCCCGACACCGTGGACGTCGACCACCAACATGGTCGACGGCTGGCTGGCGCGCCAGGCGCAGAAACGCCAGATCGTCGCCCGTTCAAACAGTTACAGCGCGGCGTTGAAGATGATCACCGGCACCGATTTCATCCTGACCCTGCCCCGGCGCATTCAGCGTTTGCTGACCAACGACGCGGTGTTCAATCACTGCGAGGCGCCGAACGGTCTGCCGGGGTTCACCCTCGACATGCAGTGGAGTCACAACGTCGATCAGGACAGCGCCAACCTCTGGTTGCGCGAGCAGGTCATCAAGACCTGCGCGGAGCTGGAAGCGGCCTGAGTCCTACACGCCGATGGCGGTCTTGTTGTAGGACTCGCGGTCGATGTCGAGCAGTTCCACACTCAACTGCACCTCGACCCCGGCCGGCCATTCGCACAATTCCTGCAATACCGCCAACAGGCTCTGCGACAGTTGCTTCTTGATTTCCGGGGAACGCCCGCTGAGCAGCGCCAGCCTGACCGCGACAAAGGCGCGCTCGTTCATGGCGGTGCCGACCTTGAAGGTTTCAACTTTGAACGCACGGCTCTTGATATCGAATTCCGCCCCGAATTGACCGGAACCCACCAGGGTGTTGTTGAGCCGGATCAACGCAACATCGGCGTTCAGTTGCGGCAGGTTGGCGGTGTATTCCAGGTGCAGGTGCGGCATCTCGGTGCTCCAGTGGTTCGGCGGAAAGGTCGTACATATAACACAGCAATGCCTGACTCACTCCAGCGACGACATCACCGGCCGCTCACTCATGAATTGCTCCAGCCGCGAACGCAGCCAGCGCTCGCCCGGGTCGCTGTCAACGTGGCTGAGCCAGACCATCGACAGATCGAGGGTCGGAGTCTTGAACGGGAACGGCTCCTTGAACAGCAGTCCGGAAGCGGCCATGGCGTCGGCGGTGTAGTCCGGCAGGCTGGCAATCAGATCGGTGCCGGCCAGCAGCGCCGGCAACGAACTGTACTGCGGCACCGACAGCACCACCTGACGGGTGCGACCGATGTCCGCCAGCCACTCATCGGCGTAGCCACTGACATTGGCGGTGTGGGAAACCAGGACGTGCGGTCGTGCGCAATATTCATCGAGGGTCAGTGGCGTGTCGGACTTGTCGGCGCGCAGGATGCTCGGCTGAATGTGCCGCAGCAGTTTGCGCTTGGCGTTGGCCGGCAGGCCGCGGGTCTGGCTGATGCCGACGGTGATGTCGCCGGCGGCCAACAGGTCGGGAATCCGCCAGTAATCGACGTGCTGCACCACAAACACCACGCTCGGCGCTTCCTGGCGCAAGGCGCGCAACAACGGTGGCAGCAGGCCGAATTCGACGTCATCCGACAGCCCGATGCGAAAGGTCATGGTGCTGACGGCGGGATCGAAATCCCGGGTCAGGCTAAGGGCCACCGACAACGAGTCGAGCGCAGGCTTGAGATGGCGATAGATGTCTTCGGCACGGGCGGTCGGTTCCATGCGATGGCCGACGCGGATGAACAACGGATCGTTAAGCATGGTGCGCAGACGATTGAGCGCCGAGCTGATGGTCGGCTGGCCGAGAAACAGCTTCTCGGCGGCCCGGGTCACGTTGCGTTCGAGCATCAAGGTCTCGAACACCACCATCAGGTTGATGTCGGCCTTGCGTAGTTCATTGCGGTTCATCCATTGCCCCCCGATCCCCAGATTGCGGGCAGTGTAGAAAGGCCGCGGGGGCGGCGTCCATCGAAACGCTGCGTCATTGCACCGTCAACGTCTTCAGCCCCAGGCCCATCATCCGCGAATCGTCGTTGATACCTAGCTGCCGAGGGCTGACGGCATCCGGCAACTGTAATTCGATATCGAGCCGGTCATCATTGCCGAGGCGCTGGTTGAGCGCGGCGCTGATCGGAACTTCCAGGCGATTGCCTTGAAACTGCGTCAAACGGGTATCCAGTACCTGTTGGCCGTTCAGACTGACGATCACCCGCTGGCCGGGGTGCCGGGGCTGGATGAATGCCAATGCGTCGATCACGATCGAACGCGCCGGCGGCAACACCCGCAATTCGATCTTCGCCTGTTGCCCTTCCGTCCACGTCCCCCAGCTTTCCGGCGTCGACCAGCCGCTGGCCAGTTGTCGATTTCGATAATTGAAGGTGAGCGTTTGTCCCGGGCGGGTGAGGGGGATCAGTGACATCCGCCGCCCCTCATCCTGTACTGACAGACACTGCACACAGCGTTTCCAGCCCGGCGCCAGCACCGCGACCCCATCCACGCGTGTCAGCAGATCGGTTTCACTGTTGATGGTTCTGGCGGCATCGACCAGCGCATCGTCGTCCAGCAGGTACAAAGAGTCCGCGTCGTATTGCCCCGAATCGAGCATCGCGCGTGCTTTCTGCTGTGCCCGCGCCAGCGCCGAAGTGCTCATGCGTCCCAGATAGACCGCATCGGTTTTCATCCCGTGAGTCGCTGCGAAACCGGCAATCATCTGCCAACGCTCACCCTGGTTCTGTGGCATCAGGCTGCGGACATTGGCATAACGCGCAGCGGCACTTGCCCAAAACGGATCCTTCATCGGGCTGGCCCAGACCGACGAAGGTGCCACCGATTTTCCCTGCCGCAGCCCCATCCAGCCGTTGCGGCTATCGGCGACCTGGATCAGCAGCGCCACCGCGAGCAGACCGATGGCGATACGCGGTCGATAACCGCGCGCCACCAGAAAAATCGCAGCCAGGATGCAGACGTACAGAACCGGCCAGAACATCCGGCCCGAGGCACGAAAGATATTGGCCAGCGCGACAAGACTTTTCGGCAGCGGATAACCGAGGTTCCACGCCCCGATGCCGATCTGATTCGACAGCGCGAACAGCCATAAACCAAACAGGGCCATCAACAGCCATGGACGTGCGCGCACCTGATGGTTCAGCGATTGGCGGTTCCGAAACCAGGCTATCAGCGCCAGCGGCATCAACAAGAGAACGCCCAGGCCAAGGTAGTTGAAACCTTCGTAGTCCCCACTCCCCTTCGGCAGATCGGGCAGGATCAATGACCAGCCAGCCGGGTCGACAGGCGACAGCAGATTCATCCGGTACAAACCAAAACCGCCGGAGGCCGCACCATCGGCAATGCTGAAGTAACCGGCCTGCCAGCAACACACGCTCACCAGAGCGAAAAGCGTACCGCCCTCGATCAACCCCTGACGCCGGCTCAAAGACTGATTGAAAGTCTTGCCCAGCAGATCCGCCACCCAGATCAGGGCAACCATGGCCAGCAGGTAGGCGTGCACCCATGCCGTCACCGCCAGCAAGGCTCCCCAGGCGAGGCGCCGTCGGCGTAGATTTGGCAGCAACGTCAGGTACAGCGCGGCCAGGATCAGGAAATGGCCGGCCAGTGAAAGGTGCCCGCCCATGCGCAAGAACATTGCTGGCGAGAACGCCAGCAGCCCTGCACCCAGGAGTCGAATCAAGGGATTGGCCGTCATCAGCCCAATCAGTTTCCAGCCAAACCAGGCTTGCAACACGCAACACGCCAACAGCCACAAACCGAAATACTGAAAGGTGTCCGGCAACCAGGCATTGAATGGTTTGAACAACAGCGCCAGCAGTGGAATGGAGTCGGAAAAAATGATCGCACTGCCCAGCTCCAACCCATAGTACGGGTTGAGCCCGAGAGGAAATGTCCACGGCGCATGCCGGAAAAATGCCCAGCCCAGATAATGCGTCGCCGGATCGCCCTGCTCCAGCCAGGCGATGTTCTGGGGGTTCAGCGCCTGCGGCCCGACCACCAGAAAAAACACCAGAACACCCAATAACAAGGGCAATAGAAATAGAGCCGGCTGCTCGCGTGAATCCTTCATCGATACGTCCAGAAGTTATGCAGTACGAACGTGAACGCCGGAATCGTCAGCGCCACCGCACCGATACCCGCCAGATAATGCAGCCCGGCCATCTGCGCCGCCCAGGCCACGAACATCGCCAACAGAAAGCCGCCCGCCGAAACCATCAGAAAGCGCAGCAGGGTCTTGCCGTGCAGGCGCGCAGAAAAGCTCCAGGTGGTGTTGATCACATAGGACACCACCGTCGCCACGGCAAAAGCCACGCCGTTGGCCAACGGCGGCTGGGGACTGACGAAGTTGATGAACAGCACCGCCACCAAAGCATGCAGCGCCGTGACGAACAGGCCGGTTACGGCGAAGCGCAGGCCGCGCTGAATCAAAGCGGATCTCCGGGGTATCGTCACGGCTTGCGCGCCAGCACGAACACACTCAGACCGCCCACACGGTTGATGCCCATCAACGGCAACTCAAGACTGCACAGGGTTTTGAGCAGTGTATTGACCAACGGATGATGTTTTTTCAGCTGTGAACGCGGGGCCGCCTCTCGAGCGCCGCCGGGTAACAGGCGCGACGCCAGCGCAAGCGGGAAGACCGCTGCGAAGTAATAGGCGCCCCGCTCCACCGTCAATCCGGCGTCACCCGCCAGAGCCTCGAATTGCCCCAGGGTGTAGCGACGTTTGTGTTCGAGAAAATCATCGTGCCCGCTCCACATGAACTGGAACGCCGGCACGGTCATCAGAAAGCGACTGCCGGACGGTACCTTGTCGACGTACGATTTGAGCAGGCCGAGGTCGTCTTCGACGTGTTCCAGTACATCCATCAGCAACACCAGATCAGCGTCCACGGTGTCGATGGACCGGCGGTAATGCACCGGTTTGCCAGCAGTGATGGCGCTCGAATCGGCCGGGTAGCTGATGTCCACGCACCACGCTTCGCGCGCCGCCGTGTGGGTCAACAAATGATGGGAGAAAAATCCTGAACCGGCGCCGACGTCGAGAATTCGTTGGATCGGCGCTTCACCCAGCAAACGACGGGTCGCGGCCGCTTTGGAGCAGTAATACCAATGTTCGCCGATGCTGTCGCCGAGGATGTCGGTTTCCTTGAGATCCATCTGTCAGTCCTTGGATTCGTAGATGCGGCGCACCAGGAAAACCGGCCGGCGCTTCGCTTCGATATAAGTGCGGCCCAGATACTCGCCGAGCACACCGATGCCAATCAACTGCAAACCGCCGAGAAACGTCACGGCAACCATCAGCGAGGCGTAACCGGGCATGTCGACGCCATGGATCAGCGTGCGCACCACAATGAACATCGCAAAGGCGAACGACACCAGAGAGACCAGCGCTCCCAGATACGTCCAGATCCGCAACGGTTCGGTGCTGAAACTGGTGATGCCCTCCAGGGCGAAATTCCACAGCCGCCAGCCATTGAACTTGCTCTGCCCCGCCGCCCGCTCCGGGCGTTCGTACTCGACCTGGGTGGTGCGAAATCCGACCCAGGCGAACAGGCCTTTCATGAAGCGTCGGGATTCGGGCAGTGTCAGCAGCGCGTCGACCACGCAGCGATCCATCAGCCGGAAATCACCGACGTTTTCCGGTAATGCCTGTTCGGCAATTTTGTTGTGCAGGCGATAGAACCAACCGGCGGAAGTCTGCTTGGCCCAGGAGTCGTTGCGCCGACTGATGCGGTGGCCAAGCACCACTTCAAACCCTTCGCGCCAGCGCTCGATCATTTGCAGGATGACCTCGGGCGGATCCTGCAGATCGACATCGATCGGCACCACGATTTGCCCGGTGGCCGTCTGCAAACCGGCGGACAGCGCCGCTTCCTTGCCGAAATTGCGGCTCAGATCGACGATACGGATGCGCGAGTCGCTCTGCTGGCAGTTCAGCAAGCGCTCCAGCGTTGTATCGGAACTGCCGTCATTGACGAACACCAGTTCCAGTTCGACCAGCGTCTCTTGCTCGAAAACCTGACGAATGCGCAGGAGAAAACCGTCGAGGCTGTCCTCTTCATTGAATACGGGGATCACCAGCGACAACTTCACCGGGCCCGCGTGTTGCGTTCCGTGCGGATGGGTCAATGGACTGCTCTTTCTTATAGTGATTGTCGGTCGCCGAACGCTGTTCGACGCCATGAGCCGCTCCGTATTAAGCAGCAGCCCGGAACGTCATGCAAGGGTGAAACGAGGGCGTTCCGGCCAATCCGGAGGACGATCCCTGCGCTCTGGCCCGCGCCTTCCAGAAACATTCACGAACGATTGGAAACAAATCCCCGATAGCCAAACACCCTCGCTCCGCTAGGCTTGCGTCGAGGCGTCACACAGGCTGTCGCACATAAATCGCATGGAGCGAACTGAATGTATTTCGAGATTTACAGGCAATCCAAAGGCACCCCGAGCACCGGCAAGGGCCAATGGCGCTGGCGGCTACGCGCGGGCAACCACGAGACGGTCGCCAGTGGCGAATCGTATGTGAACAAGGCGGATTGTCTGCATGTGATCGAGTTGATCAAGAGTGTGCAGGGAGAGACCCCGGTCAAGGAGATCTGAGGACTGTCCAGGACGCCGGGCTGCCTGAGTTGGCAGCTCCGGCGACTTCTGAAGTTGCTTCAGAATCTTTCGGGAATGTGCCTGAAGGGATAATCCGACTCTTTGTATCCCCCCGGTTTCTGCCGCTTGGGCAATGTCACCTTCTCTCGCGGCACCTCTTTATAGGGGATGCGACTGAGCAGGTCGGAGATGATATTGAGCCGCGCCCTGCGCTTGTCGTTCGAGTCGGCCACCAGCCACGGTGCGTAATCGGTGTCGGTCGCTTCGATCATGTCGTCCCGCGCCCGGGAGTAGTCATACCAGCGGCTGTAGGACTTGAGGTCCATCGGCGACAGCTTCCAGATCTTGCGCCCGTCGACAATGCGCGCCTCCAAGCGCCGGGTCTGTTCTTCCTGACTGACATTCAGCCAGTACTTGAGCAGGATCACCCCCGAACCGACAACTGCGCGCTCCACCAGCGGCACGGCTTTGAGGAACTTGTCGACCTCCTTGTCCGTGCAAAAACCCATCACCCGCTCGACGCCGGCACGGTTGTACCAACTGCGATCGAAGATCACCACTTCGCCGGCCGCCGGCAAATGTGGCAAGTAGCGCTGCATGTACATCTGGCTCTTCTCGCGATCGGTCGGCGCCGGTAACGCGATGACGCGAAACACCCGCGGGCTGACCCGCTCGGTCAGCGCCTTGATCGTGCCGCCCTTGCCCGCACCGTCACGGCCTTCGAAGATGATGCAGATCTTGATGCCTTCGGCCTTGACCCATTCCTGCATTTTCACCAGTTCGATATGCAGGCGGCGCAGCTCGGCAAGGTAGTTCTTGTTCGACAGTTTTGTATGTTCGTCAGTTTTTTCTCGGGGCGAGTCTTTCTTCTTTCCCTTTGCCATGACCAGACCTCTCGGGTTGGAACGACAGCCAGGCTCGTTGGCAATGCATGGCCTGGAACCGGAAAGTTTAGTCATTTATCGCAAAACGCAAGGAAACGTGCAGTAAGTCACAGACAACGTGCTTATTTCGAAAAAGCCTGTGCAGTTTTTGACGGAACGCCAATCGCCAACCATCCTCCTTCACGGCGCAGCGTCCGATGTTGGCCGTGGATGTCTCGCTGGATGCAAACCTGCCATCTGGATGTGGGGAAAAGGTCATGCACAGTTCGCTCTTGCGTGCCGCGTCGCTCCTGCTCGCCTTGAGCGCTGCACCGCTCTTGTTGCAGGCCGCCGATGCGCCTGCGGCCCCGACGGCTGCCAGCGCTGCGACCAAAGATGCCGTGTTTACCACGGAGCAGCTCGACCAGATGCTCGCGTCAATTGCCCTGTATCCCGATCCACTGCTCGCTCAAGTGCTGATGGCCGCCACCTATCCGGGAGAAGTCGCCGAAGCCGCAGCCTGGTCCAAGGCGCATCCGGACGCCAAGGGCGATAATGCGGTCAAGCAAGTGGCCAGCCAGACGTGGGATCCGAGCGTGCAGGCCTTGGTGGCGTTCCCGCAGGTCTTGGCGACACTGGGTCAGGATCCGGTCTGGGTGCAGCGTCTGGGGGATGCCTTCCTGGCCCAGCCTGACGAACTCATGGCCGGCGTTCAGCGCTTGCGGCGTCAGGCCCAGGCGGCGGGCAATCTGCAGAGCAATCAATATCAGAATGTGACAGTGCAGAACGTAACGCCGCCCATCTCTGCCGGGACAACCAAGCCGGCCGACAACACGACCATCATCATTCAGCCCGCCGATCCGCAGGTGGTCTACGTCCCGACCTATAACCCGACCACCACTTATGGCACCTGGCCTTATCCCGCCTCGCCGCCGGTGTATTACCCGCCGCCACCCGCTTACTACCCGGGTCAGGCACTGGTAGCCGGGCTGGCCTTCGGTACGGGCGTGGCAGTCGTCGCATCGTTGTGGGGCGACTGTGATTGGGGCAACAACGATATCGACATCGATGTGAACCGTTACAACAACATCAACGCCAACAACCGGATCACCAACAACCAGAACAAGTGGCAGCACAACACCGTGCATCGCGATGGCGTGCCTTATCGTGACAACCGCAGTCGCGCCCAGTATGGCCGGCAGCTGGACGGCGCGGCTCAGCGTGACGCCTATCGCGGGGACAACGCGCAGCGGGCGCAGGCCCGCGAACGGGCGCGCAGTTCGATGGACAGAGCCGGTTTCGAACGCCCCGCCACCAGCAATCGGGAAGCCCGCAATCAAGTCCGCGAAGCGCAATCCGCCAATGTTGGCAATCGCATGCAAGGCGGCGCGGACAGACCCAGAGCCGCCGACCGCGCTCAAGGCAACACGCGGGAAGCGCGGCAACCGGGCGCGAATCAACGTGATACCCGTGCATCTCAAGCCCGACCCGCAGCAGGCAGCGCACGGAACAACGCCTTCGCCGGCGCGCGCTCCCCGTCACAGACCCGAGTCCAGGCTGATCGCGGCCGGGCCAGCCAGATTTCTGCGCAACGTCCCAACCCCTCACGTGCCGCCGGACATCAGATCAGCCGGCCATCCGGCGGGGGCATGCGTCAGAGAGGAGGTGGCCGTCGATGAACATTCATTCTCTGCTCAGGAGCTGCCTGACCCTCGCGGCCGGCCTCGCATTTTCGAGCCTCACCTTGGCCCAGCAGGTATTTCCAACCCCGGAAAAAGCTGCTGAAGCTTTCGTCGAAGCCCTCGGCACGCAACACGCCGACCAAAAACGCCTGACGGAATTGCTGGGCGAGGAATGGCACAGTTTCATTCCCCGTGAAGGCGTGCAGCGCAGCGATGTCGATGCCTTCCTGCAGCAATACCGCGAACAGCACACGCTGGAAAAGACCGGCGACAGCAAGGCCGTGCTCTCCGTCGGGCCCGATCACTGGACGCTGCCCATCCCGCTCATCAAAGACAAAACCGGCTGGCGCTTCGACATGAAAGCCGCCCAGGTCGAAATCCGCGCCCGCCGCATCGGCCGTAACGAACTGGCGGCAGTGCAATCGGCGCTGGCCTATCACGACGCGCAAATGGACTACGCCTCGGAAGACCGCGACGGCGACGGCGCCCTCGAATACGCACAGAAAATCTTCAGCTCCCCCGGCAAACACGACGGCCTCTACTGGCCAGAAGACGACAGCGGCCAGATCAGCCCACTCGGCCCGGCCTTCGGCCAGGCCATCAACGACGAAGACTGGCACGGCTACCACTTCCGCATCCTCGACGCCCAAGGCCCGTCAGCCCCGGGCGGCGCTTACAGCTATCTGATTGGAGACAAGATGAGTCGCGGGTTCGCCTTAATCGCGTGGCCAGCGAAGTATGCCGACACCGGAGTGATGAGCTTCATGATCAGCCATGAGGGCCAGGTGTTTCAGAAGGACCTCGGGCCGGATGGGGAGAAAGTGGCGAAGGCGATGAAGCGGTTTGATCCGGATGATAGTTGGGAGGTGGTGGATTTGGGGCAGAAGTAGTTGGGGTATCGAATTAGGCGGGATCGGAAACGAAAAAGCCCGTAGCTTCTCAGCTACGGGGCTTTTTCTATGTATGGCGGAGAGATAGGGATTCGAACCCTAGGTACCGGTGAAGGTACAACGGATTTCGAATCCGTCCCATTCGGCCACTCTGGCATCTCTCCAACGGCGCGCATCATAACAACACTTTCGCTGAATGGGAAACCCCCAGACGAAATTTTTTCCGTGCTATCAGATGCTTGCGTCGATTAAAGCGGTACGCCCAGACGGTTGGCGACTTCTTCGTAGGCTTCGATGACGTCACCGAGGCCCTGGCGGAAGCGGTCCTTGTCCATCTTCTTCTTGGTGTCCTTGTCCCACAGACGGCAGCCGTCCGGGCTGAACTCGTCGCCCAGGACGATGGAGCCGTCGCTGAACACGCCGAACTCAAGCTTGAAGTCCACCAGCAAGAGGCCGGCGTCGTCGAACAGTTTGCTCAGGACTTCGTTGACCTTGAGCGACAGTTCTTTCATGCGTGCCAGTTGCTCGGCAGTGCCCCAGCCGAATGCCACGACGTGGGATTCGTTGATGAACGGGTCGCCCTTGGCGTCGTCCTTCAGGAACAGTTCGAAGGTGTACGGGTTGAGCTTCATGCCCTCCTCGACGCCCAGACGCTTGACCAGGCTGCCGGCGGCGTAGTTACGCACGACGCACTCGACCGGGATCATGTCGAGTTTTTTCACCAGCACTTCGTTGTCGGCCAGCAGTTTGTCGAATTGGGTCGGAATGCCGGCCGCTTCGAGTTTCTGCATGATGAAGGCGTTGAACTTGTTGTTCACCATGCCTTTGCGGTCGAGCTGCTCGATGCGCTTGCCGTCGAACGCCGAAGTGTCGTTGCGAAACAGCAGGATCAAGCGGTCAGCGTCGTCGGTCTTGTAAACCGATTTGGCTTTGCCGCGGTAGAGTTCTTCACGTTTTTCCATGATGGGCTCCGCTTGCTAAGTAGATGGGCTAGGCGATGTGGCGCCAGTCGAGCCCTGAATCTTGATCGGCCAGTTGCAGCCAGTCCGGGTCGCACCCGAGGGTGTCGACAAAACATTGCCGGGCCAGCTGCGGCAGGTTGTTCTTGCTGCTCAGATGGGCCAGGACCAGGTGTTGCAGGCCTTGCCAGCCCAACTCGGCCACCAGGAATGCCGCCTGATGGTTGTTCAAATGCCCCAGCTCGCCGCCCACCCGCTGCTTGAGAAAGTACGGGTAATGACCACGGGCCAGCATGTCGCGACAATGATTGGACTCGATCATCAACGCATCGAGGTCCCGATAGCCGTCCAGCACCCGCTCGCAGTATGAACCCAGGTCGGTCAGCAGGCCGAAGCGCCGCTGCTCTTGATCGCTGAATACGTACTGGGTCGGTTCCTGTGCATCATGGGCCACGGCAATGACCCCGATGTTCAGAGCACCGATCTGCAACTGCTCGCCACCGGTCACGAAACCGGCAGGTTCAATCGGTTTGCGCATCCCGCGCAGTGTGCCGCGACTAAGGTAGACAGGCAGATTGTAGCGCCGAGACAGCAAACCCACGCCATGCACGTGGTCGGCATGTTCGTGGGTTACAAGTATCGCGCTCAGTTGCGCCGGGTTCACACCCAGGCGCAACAGGCGTTTTTCGGTTTCCCGCAGGGAAAAACCACAATCCACCAGCACATACGTATCAGCACTGGCGATCAGCGTGCCGTTCCCTTGGCTACCGCTGCCGAGAACGGCAAAACGCATTGGATCAGCCCAGGTTGTCCTGAATCACGCTCAACACTTTGCGGGCCACATCGGCCGGCGCAACGGTGTTGATGTTTTTCTCGACGGTGACCTGAACGTTCTCGCCGACCTTGCTCAGGCGAACCTGATAACGCTCGGCGCGAGCTTCAACTTCTTCCTTGGTCGGCGCGCTGCCGAACAGGCTGCTGAAGAAACCAGGTTTCTCGTCTTTCTTCTCGGCCTTTTCGGACAAGTTGATGTAGTAGAGACCCAGGCTGCGGTTGATGTCTTCAACGCGCCATTCACCCTGCTCCAGCGCACGACCGACGCTCGACCAGGCACGATCCAGGTCCGTACCGACGTTCAGTACCGGGTTGCCGCTGCCGTCTTCGCTCAGGCTGACACGGCTCGGGGTGTCGAAATCACGCGAAGCCAGCATCGACACCGAACCACCCTTCTCGGAAGTACGACTCATGCTCGCGAGCATGTCGTCGACCAGCGCAGCGTCGAGACCGGTGTTGACCGAACGGTTGGTGAAGGCCACATCGGCGGTGCTGCCGGCAGGACGCTCGGCGCTGACCACGTAGACTTCACTGGTGTTGCGCTGCACGCCCGGCTCGATGCGTACCCGCACGCGGGTTTCGCTGTCGGTGCTGACGCCGGCGGCGCTCAGGCGCTTGGCCATGGCGGCGGACAGTTCGTCGGAATGCTGCCAGGTGGTGGTGAATTCGCCGGTTTGCGGGCGCTGTTCATCCAGACGGAAACCGTTGTCCTGGAAGTATTGCACCGCCACTGGCCAGACTTCGGCCGGTGGATGCTGGGCCATGACCCAACGCGAATCACCGCTCTTCTGCAGCGAGTAGTCGCTGGCATCGGCAACGGTCGACAGCGGTTGAGGGCGCGGAACGATGTATTCACCCTTGGCGGTGTCGTCGGCCACGTTGCGCGGGATCGGCAGCAACGGATCCAGGCGCTTGGAGGTGCTGACGTCCGGTGGCAGTTGCATCGGTGCAGTCTGTTGCGCTTCCAGGTAATCGCTACCACGGTCACGGAAATAACCTTCCGGGCCCCAGATCCATCCGCAGCCACTGGTGCTGGAGATAATCAAGGCAAGTGCGGAAAGTCCGGCCATTCGCTTCATGCGTTGTACTTCCTCAATTAAACCAGGACGTTGCACTGGCGCAGGGCCGAGCGCAGCGTTTCATGACAAGGAGCGCTCAGCCAGGTCAGCGGCAAGCGGATGCCTTGGTGCATCAGGCCCATTTCGACCAAAGCCCACTTCACCGGAATCGGGTTGGCTTCGATGAACAGGTCCTTGTGCAGTGGCATCAGTTTTTCGTTGATGGCCCGTGCGGTCTCGGCGTCGCCCTTGAGCGCGGCCTCGCACAGGTCGGCCATTTCGCGTGGCGCGACGTTGGCGGTGACGGAGATGTTGCCCTTGCCGCCCAACAAGATCAGCTCTACGGCGGTCGGATCATCGCCGGACAGCACGATGAAGTCCTTGCTCACGCCGTCGATGATCGCCTTGGCACGTTTCAGGTCGCCGGTAGCTTCCTTGATGCCGATGATGTTCGGCACGGTGGACAGGCGGATCACGGTCTCGGCCTGCATGTCGCAGGAGGTGCGGCCGGGAACGTTATAGAGAATCTGTGGGATGTCGACCGCTTCGGCGATGTGCTTGAAGTGCTGGTACAGGCCTTCCTGGGTCGGCTTGTTGTAGTACGGGACTACCAGCAGGCAGGCATCGGCGCCGGCTTCCTTGGCATTGCGGGTCAGCTCGACAGCTTCGCGGGTCGAGTTGGCGCCGGTACCGGCGATCACCGGAATACGACCGGCAACCTGTTTGACCACGGCTTTGATGACGGCGATGTGTTCTTCTACATCAAGGGTTGCCGACTCGCCGGTGGTGCCGACCGCGACAATGGCATGGGTGCCGTTCTTGAGATGGAAGTCCACGAGTTTGCTGAGGCTGTCCCAGTCAAGACGCCCTTGTGCATCCATGGGTGTGACCAGTGCCACCATACTGCCCGCAATCATGAAACCGCTCCTGCCGGAAAAAGAGAGCGGTAATGGTACTGGCGCCAAGATGCTTGCACAAGCGAAGTACTGTGCCGCCATTCCCCTTGGCGCCGCTTTTCGCTACCCTTCAGACTTTGATCGGTACTGATCAGCTTGTACGCCGGGTTCCAGTCTCCCGTTTCGGCCTCCCGGGCCCCGTTCCAGTGTCGTTGCCGTACGCTTGCTTGTTCATGGAGCCGTAGCGCCACACGAATCGGGTCTTCCGGACAGGCATTGCCCCGGCAATCAACGCCCTCTCCCTACCGACCGCTCATCGCTTTAGGAATGCTGCATGTCCACCCCCACAGTTCGCGAACAATTCCTTGTCATCAGTGCCCTCGGCGCCAATCCCATGGAGCTGACCAACGTCCTGTGCCGCGCCAGCCATGAAAACCGCTGCGCGGTGGTCACCTCGCGCCTGACCCGCCACGGCGAGTGCAGCGCGCTGGTGCTCGAAGTCTCCGGCAGCTGGGACGCACTGGCTCGCCTTGAAGGCAGCCTGCCCGTGCTGGCCAAGCGTCATGCGTTCACCGTCAATGTGGTGCGCAGCGCCGCCCTGGAAAACCGTCCGCAAGCCCTGCCGTACGTGGCTTACGTGTCTTCGGCGTACCGTCCGGACATCATCAACGAGCTGTGCCAGTTCTTCATGGATCACAACGTCGAGCTGGAAAACCTGACGTGCGATACCTATCAGGCACCGCAGACCGGCGGCACCATGCTGAACGCCACGTTCACCGTGACCCTGCCCGCCGGCACCCAGATCAGCTGGCTGCGTGACCAGTTCCTGGATTTCGCCGACGCCATGAACCTGGATGCACTGATCGAACCTTGGCGCCCACAGAACCCAATGTAAGGAAGCTTTACATGGCCGTTGTCATCGACCAACCGGTTACGGATTTCGAAGCACCTGCCACCAGCGGGCAGACTGTCAGCCTGTCGGCCCTCAAGGGCAAGCAAGTGGTGATCTACTTCTATCCGAAGGACAGCACCCCGGGCTGCACCACCGAAGGCCAAGGCTTTCGCGATCAATACACAGCGTTCAAGGCTGCCAACACGGAAATCTTCGGCATCTCTCGCGATAGTCTGAAGTCCCACGAGAACTTCAAGTGCAAGCAGGAGTTTCCGTTCGAGTTGATCAGCGACAAGGACGAAGCCGTCTGCCAGCTGTTCGACGTGATCAAGCTGAAGAAACTTTACGGCAAGGAATACCTGGGCGTTGATCGCAGCACGTTCCTGATCGACAAGAACGGCGTACTGCGTCAGGAATGGCGCGGCGTTAAGGTGCCAGGACATGTCGATGCAGTGCTGGCTGCTGCTCAGGCGCTGAACAAGGCCTGATGCTGTCGGCGCCCTTGCGGGCGCCGTTTCATTTTCAAAGCAGCGGCGCTACCGCCGGCTCCTTGCGCGGCCACGCATCCAGCACTGCCTTGAACAGGGTCGCCAGCGGAATCGCGAAGAACACGCCCCAGAATCCCCATAGCCCGCCGAACAACAGCACCGCGCAGATGATCGCCACCGGGTGCAGATTGACCGCTTCGGAAAACAGCAACGGCACCAGCACGTTGCCGTCCAGGGTCTGAATGATCCCGTAGACCGCCATCAGATAGATGAACTGATCGCTCCAGCCCCACTGGAACAGCGCAATCAGCAGCACTGGCACGGTCACCACCACCGCCCCGACATACGGCACCACCACCGACACGCCCACCAACAGGGCCAGCAGCGCCGCATAATTGAGCCCCAGCGCGACGAACGCGATGTAGGTCACGCCACCACAAATCACGATCTCGATGACCTTGCCGCGAATGTAGTTGGCGATCTGCCGGTTCATTTCCTCGGCAACCCGGGTGATCAGCGCCCGTTCGCGCGGCAAATAGCCGCGCACCCACTCGCCGATCATTGCCCGGTCCTTGAGGAAGAAGAACACCAGGATCGGCACCAGCACCAGATAGATCATGATGTTCACCAGCAGCGGCAAGCTCGACAACGAGAACGTCAGCGCCCACTGGCCGAACTTGCCGATCTCGCCCCGCGCCGCTTCGATCGCTTGCAGCACCTGCTCGTCGGAAACCAGATGCGGGTAGCGCTCGGGCAGCAGCAACAGCAGCGATTGCCACTTGGCGAGCATGCCCGGCAACTCGTTGAACAGGGTGATCAACTGGTGCCAGAGCAGCGGCAGCACCACGACGATGAACACCATCAGCACGCCCATGAACAGCGCAAACACCAGACCGACCGCCGCCCCTCCGGGCACGCGCAGACGTTCGAGCGTGACCACCAGCCCCTGCATCAGATACGCCAGCACCATCCCGGCCAGCACCGGCGCAAGCATTCCGCCCAGTGTCAGCACCGCGGTGAAGGCGAGAAACAGCAAAACCGCCAGCACCACTGCTTCCTCATCGGAGAAGTAGCGCTGAATCCAGTCGCGCAACACTTTGAACATCAATTTTCCTTAGGTCATTTACGCGGTCGGTTTCAGGCTTTTTTCAGCCAGTAACGGTAGACACCCGCCTCGTCTTCTTCACGCAGCAGCGTATGACCGGCCAACTTGGCAAAGGTGCGAAAGTCGCGTTGCGAGCCTGCGTCCGTGGCAATTACCTTGAGTATCGCGCCGCTAGGCAGCTTGTTCAGCTCCATCTTGGCCTTGAGCAACGGCAACGGACAATTCAGGCCACTGGCGTCCAGTTCACAGTCATGGGCTACAGCGTCGGTCATGCGTCACTCCGGATCAGGTGGTCAGGCTGCCTAGAATATCTGGTCGCAGGCCCGGTGTCCGGCTACAGTAAGGTCTTTGTCGACTAAGGCTTTGTGCATGACATTTCTGCGCCCTACCCTGCTGACGCTCGCTTGCCTGCTCGCCTCACCGGGCTTCGCCGACGACCTGCCGTCACTCGGTGACGCCAGTTCTGCCATCGTCTCGCCACAACAGGAATATCAATTGGGTCGCGCCTGGCTGGCGTTGCTGCGCAGCCAGGTTTCGCAGCTCAACGATCCACAGCTCAAAGACTACGTCGAATCCAGCGTCTATAAGCTGGTGGAAACCAGCCAGGTCAATGACCGACGCCTGGAATTCATCCTGATCAACAGCCCGCAGCTGAACGCATTCGCGGCACCGGGCGGGATTGTCGGGGTCAATGGCGGCCTGTTCCTCAATGCCCAGACCGAGGGCGAATATGCTTCGGTACTGGCTCACGAGCTGGCGCACTTGTCCCAACGCCACTTCGCCCGTGGCGTCGAGGCTTCCCAGCGGATGCAGGTGCCGATGATGGCGGCGCTGCTGGCCGGCATCGTGATCGCCGCGGCAGGCGCAGGCGATGCCGGGATTGCTGCGATTGCCGGTACCCAGGCGGCAGCAATTCAGGAACAACGACGTTTCTCGCGCCAGAACGAGCAGGAGGCCGACCGCATCGGCATCCTCAACCTGGAAAAGGCCGGCTACGATCCGCGCTCGATGCCGACCATGTTCGAGCGTTTGATGCGCCAGTACCGCTTCGATGCCAAACCGCCGGAATTCCTGCTGACCCACCCGGTCACCGAATCGCGGATCGCCGACACCCGCAACCGCGCCGAACAGGCTAAACCCGGCGGTATCGAAGACAGCAAGCGCTACCAACTGATCCGGGCGCGGGTGCAGTTGACCTATGAAGAAACGCCGGGCCTTGGTGCCAAGCGCTTCCGCGCGCAACTGGATGAGAACCCTAAAAACGACGTGGCTCGCTATGGTCTGGCGATCGCCCAGATCAAGGGTGGTCAGTTGAACGAAGCACGGGAGAATCTCAAGCAACTGCTGGAGAAATCGCCGAACGAGATCATCTACAACCTCGCGCAGATCGACCTGGACATCACCAACAACAAACTGCCCGATGCTCAGTCCCGGGTTGACCGGATGCTCAGCCAGTATCCTGGCAACTATCCGCTGAATCAGGTGCGTGTCGATCTGCTGCTGAAACAGAACCGAACCGCCGATGCGGAGAAGGCACTCGAGGGCTTGTTGAAATCGCGTCCGGACGATCCAGACGTTTGGTACCAGGTTGCAGAAACCCGCGGACTGTCCGGCAATATCATTGGCTTGCATCAGGCCCGTGCCGAGTATTTCGCGCTGGTCGGCGATTATCGCCAGGCCATCCAGCAACTGGACTTCGCCAAACGCAAGGCCGGCAGCAACTTCCCGCTGTCGTCGCGTATCGATGCCCGTCAGCGCGAGCTGATGGAGCAAGAGCGTATGGTCAAGGACATGATGGGTTAAGCCCGCGCCGAGACAAATTCCGGATACAAAAAAACCGCCTCTTTCGAGGCGGTTTTTTTTACTGCTTGGACAACTGGATCATTCAGCCAGTTTGAACGTGATGAAGCTGGCACGGCCCTGACGCAGAACGCGCATCGACACCGAACGGTTTTTCGGTAGCGCCTTGGCGATCTCGGCGAACTCCTTGGAAGAACCGATGGCCTGATTGTTCAGGTGGGTGATGATGTCGCCCGGTTGCAGACCGATCAGGGCTGCAGGACCGTCCTGCACTTCCTTGATCACCACACCACCTTTGAGGTCGTAGGTTTTCTTCTGCTCGGCGCTCAGCTCGGCAACCGATACCCCCAGACGATTGCTGTTGGTTTCAGCACCAGATTTCGGCAGAGCATCCAGTTCCTTGTCTTCATCTGGAATGGCGCCGACAGTCAGCTCGACATTCTTGCGCTTGCCGTCACGAATCACTTCGAGGTTGGCCTTGGCGCCAGCCTTCAACGCACCCACCAGATGTGGCAGGTCAGCAGACATGACGATCGGTTGACCGTTCATGCTCAGGATCACGTCACCCACTTGCAGGCCGCCCTTTGCAGCCGGGCCGTCATCCTGAATCTGTGCGACCAGTGCACCGGCCGGTTTATCCAGACCGAACGACTCGGCCAGATCCTTGTTCACTTCCTGGATGACAACGCCCAACCAGCCACGGCTGACTTTGCCGCCGCTTTTCAGCTGATTGGAAACGTCCATTGCCACGTCGATCGGAATGGCGAACGACACGCCCATGAAGCCACCGGAACGGGTGTAGATCTGCGAGTTGATCCCGACCACTTCACCGTTCAGATTGAACAGCGGGCCACCGGAGTTACCCGGGTTGATCGGTACGTCGGTCTGGATGAACGGCACGTAGTTTTCATTCGGCAGGCTGCGACCGACGGCACTGACGATGCCTTGAGTCACGGTGTGATCAAAGCCGAATGGCGAACCGATTGCCACCACCCATTGACCGGCTTTCAGGTCCTGGGATTTGCCGAGTTTCAGCACTGGCAGATCCTTGCCTTCGATTTTCAGCAGCGCCACGTCGGAGCGTGGGTCGGTGCCGATCAGCTTGGCTTTCATTTCACTGCGATCAGCCAGACGGACGAGGATTTCGTCGGCATCGGCGATCACATGGTTATTGGTCAGGATGTAGCCATCCGGCGAAATGATAAAGCCCGACCCCAGCGACTGCGCTTCACGCTGGCGATCACCACGCGGAGAACGCTGTTGCGGCGGCATGCCGCGCTCGAAGAACTCGCGCAGCATCGGCGGCAAGCCTTCCAGGTCGGGCATTTGCTGGTTCACTTTGCGATCCGGCAGCTTTTGCGTGGTACTGATGTTCACCACCGCAGGCGAGGCCTGTTCGACCAGCTGGGTGAAATCCGGCAGGTTGGCCGGGCTGGCCGCCTCAGCCGCATGGACTGCAGGAACAGCCTGACCGAGCACCAGCACCGTGGCGAAAATGGAGAGATAAGACTTCAAGCTTGGTATCGACATACAGCTCCCGTTACGACGAGCAGGGTTAAGCGATATGGAGCAAGGAACACCGGAAACCACAGGCCGGCATTTTTGTTCCGGGAACAACAAACAAGGCCAGAGCCGAGAGGCTCTGACCTATAAAAAATTTTCGGGTGTTTTGCAAATGAAAATGCTCAGCAAACATTTCACGTCTCGACGACGAAGTGGAGATAGCTGGAATCAGCTCACTGCTTGCTGGTTGCAGCGCCATCATTGCGCATCGACAGGGCAATCCGTTCGGCGGTCCCGATTGGAATCTCGCCGACGACCGTCACCATCATTTCGCCTTGAGGCGTAGTCAAACGACGGGATACGGCAACGGTCGGGCCCAGTTGAGTTCGGGTATCGGTGACGGTTGCGCCATTCAGCGGCTCCAGGAAAACAGAGAAGCGGGCAAGACCATCGTCATACATCAGGCTGTTGACCTGGGTCTTGGTTTCCGGATCCTTGTGCGAGGAACTACTGGTGAGTTCGAAGCCAGGAGGCAGCCAGTCAGAACGCCAGACCTGTGCGGTCTTGACCGCAGAAGCCTTGTCGCTGTCGAGAGTGACTGTCTTGCAATCGGAGTTGGCTTGCAGGTCTTTATCGGACGGAATTTCAGAAGTATCCAGCCGCGTGAACTGGAACCTCTCAAGCAACTGCCCCTTGTCGTTCAACAGCAGCGACTTGAGCGGCAGACCCGTTTCCTTGTCCAGATGCAGTTCGAAGCCGTAGCGGTGCTGATCACGGGGCGTCAGCGATACGATCACCGCTTCGCGTCCTGCCACACGTGACTTGCCAATGACGGCAAGCTCATACCAGTTCTTCAGCTTTTGGGGATCGAGAGGGCGAGCGGCGGAATTGGGAGAATCCCCAAGCCCCGCAATCAGAGTGCCGCTGACGCATTGAGTATGTCCATCAATGCGCACGACTTCCTGAGCCGAACCGTCGAGCTGAAGCAAACGCTCGCGGACCTGGCCATTCTGTACGCGATGCCAGATGTTGTGGGTAGAAAAGCTACCGTTACGCTCGTAAACGAATGTGCCGTGAAAGCTTTGCTGCTGCTCGGCCTGGCCCAGGCGGGTCAACCAGTCCTGAGCCTCGTCGGCGTGGGCTGGAACAATGAACCAGCCGCTGAGCAGAAGCGAAAGTAGAGGTATGGCGCGCATGATCCCCCTTAACGGTTTTCCAGGCTTGCTGCACGTGCATATGGCAGCGCGCTCTCGGTGCCTTTCAAGGCAGCCTGTTGAGCGTGTTGACGCAGGTAACCTGGCAGACGCTGATCGTGCCAGCCTGGCTGACCTTGCAGTACACCATTGGCCATTGGGCCAGTAGCTTCAGAACTCTCATTATAGCCTGCCAATACCGCCGGGCCTTTTACCTGAGGGGTAGCCAGCACTGGCTGATTGGATTGCTGAGCGAGTTCGACGCCAGCGATTTCGTCCTGATTGTACAGACGAACACCCGCCAGTACGGCAACGGTCACCGAGGCAGCTACGGCCAGACGACCAAGGCTGCGCCATGGGCCGCGGGACACTTTGGCAGGAGTTGCTTCGTCTTCCAGCGCAGCAGAAACGGCCGCAGCAAGATCCAGACGTGGGAGCAACAGATCCTTGTGCATGGCTGCCCGAGCGATCTGATAACGAGCCCAGGTTTCACGGGTTTCAACATCGTCCAGTGCATTGAGCACTCGACGCAATTCCAGTTCGTCCGCTTCGTTATCCATCACTGCGGACAGCGATTCCTGCAGGGCTTCACGACTCATGGCGTTCCTCTCTTGGCTGTCGCCGCTGTCTTTAGTTTTCCTGCAACAACGGCTGCAGGGCTTTATCGATGGCCTCCCGGGCGCGGAAAATCCGGGAGCGCACGGTACCAACCGGACATTGCATGACGCTCGCGATGTCCTCGTAACTCAGACCATCGAATTCGCGCAAAGTTAACGCTGTGCGCAAATCCTCTGGCAGTTGCTGAATGGTTCGATGGACGGTGCCTTCGATCTCATCCCGCAGCAATGCACGTTCAGGTGACTCGAGATCTTTCAGGCCGTGATCGCCGTCATAGAACTCTGCATCCTCGGAACTTACATCGCTATCCGGCGGCCGACGGCCGCGTGAAACCAGATAGTTCTTCGCCGTGTTGATGGCGATGCGGTACAGCCACGTATAAAACGCACTGTCGCCACGGAAATTTCCAAGCGCTCGATACGCCTTGATAAAGGCTTCTTGTGCGACGTCCTGGGCTTCATGGGTGTCGTGCACAAAACGCACGATCAACCCGAGAATTTTGTGCTGATACTTCAGCACCAGCAGATCGAAAGCTCGCTTGTCGCCACGCTGAACGCGTTCGACCAGCTGCTGATCCTCTTCCTGGGTTAGCATGAACACTCCTCGATAAACTCGGAGGAGGTTTGCATGACCAAACGACCGGACTTGCAAACATAGACTCGGGCTTTTCGCAAAAGTTCTCCCCCTCCAAGCAAGTTTCCTGCGGGCTCTGATTTGGCACGCACGAAAAACGCAGCGCGGGATGAACCGGCTGCGCGAATAATCTTGTCATCGGCTCGCCGGCAAGAACCCAACCGCAGGTTCCGCATTGAAGCCGACACTGTCCCTTGTTTCGGGCAACTGTCTATTGATCTTGGGCCTTTGGCAAAAGTTCCAAATATTTATAGACGTGCCGCGCCGACATTGTGCAACCGTGAGCTGAAAAAGCGTGTTTCATCTGCGATACAGTCGCTTTTTCCTAAAACCGATGAAAAAAACTTCCCGACAAAGCGTCCGTATTTTTTCGTCACGGTAGTTTCACAATGCCATATCGGCCCGACTATTGTGCCGCCCAACCCCTCTATATACTAGTGGG
Organism: Pseudomonas sp. FG35; assembly: GCF_057809295.1. Classification (NCBI taxonomy): domain Bacteria; kingdom Pseudomonadati; phylum Pseudomonadota; class Gammaproteobacteria; order Pseudomonadales; family Pseudomonadaceae; genus Pseudomonas; species Pseudomonas sp. FG35. The sequence goes on from NZ_JBMDJR010000008.1 coordinate 155,825, forward strand.
CTGTGTGGCTGTCTCGACTCGCCCATCCGCCTGTCCTGCGCCAACCCCGACCCGGGTCGCTTTGAGCGGAATCCTGAAATGAGCCAACAGTTTCAACACGATGTTCTGGTGATTGGCAGCGGCGCTGCCGGTTTGAGTCTCGCGCTGACCCTGCCCGGTCACTTGCGCATCGCCGTACTGAGCAAAGGCGATCTTGCCAACGGCTCGACCTATTGGGCACAGGGTGGCGTCGCAGCCGTGCTGGACGACACCGACACTGTCGAATCCCATGTCGATGACACCCTCAATGCTGGCGGCGGTTTGTGCCATGAAGACGCGGTGCGTTTCACCGTCGAGCACAGCAAGGAAGCGATCCAATGGCTGATCGACCAGGGCGTGCCGTTCACTCGCGACGAACAGTCCGGCACCGAAGACGGCGGCTTCGAATTTCACCTCACCCGCGAAGGCGGTCACAGCCATCGACGGATCATCCACGCCGCCGATGCCACTGGCGCTGCGATCTTCACGACCCTGCTGGCCCAGGCCAAAGAACGCCCGAACATCGAACTGCTCGAACAGCGGGTAGCGGTCGATCTGATCACCGAGCGTCGGCTGGGGCTGGAAGGCGAACGCTGCCTCGGCGCCTACGTACTCAACCGCAAAACCGGGGAAGTCGATACCTTCGGTGCACGCTTCGTGATCCTGGCGTCCGGCGGCGCCGCGAAAGTCTATCTATATACAAGCAACCCCGACGGCGCCTGTGGTGACGGCATCGCCATGGCCTGGCGCTCGGGCTGCCGAGTGGCGAACCTGGAGTTCAACCAGTTCCACCCCACCTGCCTCTACCACCCGCAAGCCAAGAGTTTTCTGGTAACCGAAGCCCTGCGCGGTGAAGGTGCCCATTTGAAGCTGCCGAACGGCGAACGCTTCATGCAGCGCTTCGACTCACGCGCAGAACTGGCACCACGGGACATCGTCGCCCGCGCCATCGACCACGAAATGAAGCGCCTGGGTGTCGATTGCGTCTACCTCGACATCAGCCACAAACCCGAAGCCTTCATCAAATCGCACTTCCCGACCGTCTACGAACGCTGCCTCGGATTCGGCATCGACATCACCAAGCAACCGATCCCGGTCGTACCGGCTGCGCATTACACCTGCGGCGGAGTGATGGTCGATCAACAGGGCCGCACCGATGTGCCCGGCCTGTACGCCATTGGCGAAACCAGCTTCACCGGCCTGCATGGCGCCAACCGCATGGCCAGCAACTCGCTGCTGGAATGCTTCGTTTACGCCCGATCGGCAGCGGCGGACATTCTCGAGCAACTGCCCGACGTCTTGATCCCGCGCGCCCTGCCCGCCTGGGACGCCAGCCAGGTGACCGACTCCGATGAAGACGTGATCATCGCCCACAACTGGGACGAATTGCGGCGCTTCATGTGGGACTACGTGGGCATCGTGCGCACCAACAAGCGCCTGCAAAGGGCACAACACCGCGTGCGTCTGCTGCTGGATGAAATCGACGAGTTCTACAGCAACTATAAAGTCAGTCGCGACCTGATCGAGTTGCGCAACCTGGCGCAAGTAGCGGAACTGATGATCCGCTCGGCCATGGAGCGCAAGGAAAGCCGAGGCCTGCATTACACACTCGACTACCCAGACCTGCTGCCCGAAGCACTCGACACTATTCTGGTGCCGCCCACCTACGTCGGCTGAACTTGAGGCGTACCCGCAGGCGTCGGTGCAGATCCGCCGCCTGCGAGTCCCGCGTTACACAGATCGACCTGACCCGCCGTTCACCACGCAATCTAAAGCGCAGCACCACGATCAGTGGCAGCGCCAGGCTGTCCGGGCGCAACTGCACCGCTTGCCAGCCATCGGCCTTGTTCCACAGCTGCCAGCCATCCGCGTCCCGACGCAATCCGCAAAATGCCTTGGGATGACTCAGCAGTATCTGCCGCGGCAACACCCAGGCAGCATGGCCGAGACACGCGAAAGCCCCGAGCAAACCGGCCCAGAAAGAAATCGACAATAGAAACAGGGAACCCAGCGCGAATGCCTGGGCCAGAAGATACGCCGCCAGCAACTGCCGTGAGGCATGCCAGCGGCATTCGAACGTGTTACTTGGGCTGGACACGATCCAGAATCATGCGAACCATGCGTTGCAGCTCGGGATCTTCCGATTCGCTGCGCTCCATGAACCAGCCGAACATGTCCTGATCCTCGCACTCGAGCAGGCGGACATACAGCGCACGATCCACCTCGTTCAGATTGGCGTAGACCTCTTTCACGAACGGCACCAGCAACACGTCGAGTTCCAGCATGCCGCGACGGCTGTGCCAAAAGAGGCGATTCAGTTCAACTTGTTCGACCATGGAGCCCTCCTGAAATAGGCCGCAAGTATACAGGCCCGAAGCGGGCCGAACAGTCGGCTTTGGTCGGGCGCCATCGATCCTTTATCAACTACCCATTTCAACACCACCCCCTTATGATGTGCCCCAGTCTATTTACCCTGCGATGACCCATGGCCGATTCTGCTTTTTTCTGCACCCTGTCTCATGAAGGCGTTCTCGCGGTTCGCGGCGCGGATGCCGGCAAATTCCTGCAAGGCCAGCTGACCTGCAACATCAATTACCTGAGTGAAACCCAGGCCAGCCTTGGTGCCCGTTGCACACAGAAAGGCCGGATGCAGTCGAGTTTCCGCATCGTGCTTGAAGGCGACGGCGTGCTGCTGGCGATGGCCGGCGCGCTGCTGGAACCGCAACTGGCGGATCTGAAGAAGTACGCGGTGTTCTCCAAATCGAAACTGACCGACGAAAGCGCCTCCTGGGTGCGCTTCGGTCTGGATCATGGCGATGCGGCCCTGAGCAGCCTGGGTCTGGAACTGCCGGCAGAAACAGACAGCGTGGCCCGCCACGAAGGGCTGATCGCGATTCGCGTCTCCCCTAATCGTGCCGAACTCTGGGTGCCTGCCGATCAGGCCGACACCGTCAAAGGCAAGCTGTGCGCGCAATTGACCGAAGCCGAACTCAATCAATGGCTGCTGGGCCAGATCCGCGCCGGTATCGGCCAGGTCATGCCGAGCACCCGTGAGCTGTTCATCCCGCAGATGCTCAATCTGCAGGCCGTCGGCGGTGTGAGCTTCAAGAAAGGCTGCTACACCGGCCAGGAAATCGTCGCGCGCATGCAGTACCTGGGCAAACTCAAACGTCGCCTGTATCGCGTGAAACTGGATGCCGCTGAGTTGCCGGAGCCCGGCACCGCGCTGTTCGCCCCGAGCCACGGCAGTTCGATCGGCGAAGTGGTGCTGGCCGCCCGTACCGAAAAGAATATTGAACTGCTGGCGGTGTTGCAGGCCGAAGCTGCCGAAGCGGGCGACTTGCATCTGGGCTCGGCCGAAGGTCCGGCGCTGCACTTGCTCGACCTGCCATACGAACTGGATCGCGACCGCGAAATCCAGCGTTGATCGCAGCATTTGTTGCAACACCCTAGAGAAACGACATGAGTGAGCTGGCGGATAAGGTCCAACAGGATTTGGTTGAGGCCATCGATAACGATGACCTGGTTCTGCCAACGTTACCGGAAGTGGCCCTGCAGATTCGCAAGGCCGCTGAAGATCCGGATATCAGCGTCAGCGACCTGAGCAAAGTGATCGGCCGCGACACGGCGCTGTCGGCGCGCCTGATCAAAGTGGTGAACAGCCCGCTGCTGCGCGCCACCCAGGAAGTCACCGACCTGCACACCGCCATTACCCGGCTCGGCGTCAATTACAGCAGCAACCTGGCGATCGGTCTGGTGATGGAGCAGATCTTTCACGCCCGTTCCGACGTGGTCGAACAGAAGATGCGCGAAGTCTGGCGCAAAAGCCTGGAAATCGCCGGCGTCAGCTACGCCCTGTGCCGTCGGTATACCCAGCTCAAGCCCGATCAGGCCGCGCTCGGCGGACTGGTTCATCAGATCGGCGTGCTGCCGATCCTGACCTATGCCGAAGATCACTACGAACTGCTGTCCGATCCGGTAAGCCTCAACCATGTGATCGATCACATTCACCCGTTGCTCGGCGACAAATTACTGCGGGTCTGGGAGTTTCCGGAGCGTCTGGTGGAATTGCCGGGGCTGTATCAGGACCTCAAGCGCGAATCGCAGCAGATCGATTACGTCGACATCGTGCAAGTGGCCAGCCTGTATTGCCACAAGGACACCGATCACCCGCTGGCCCGCATCGATCCGTTCAGCGTGCCGGCATTCCGCAAGCTCGGCATCGACCCGGAGAACAAGGCGCTGTGCACCGATCTGGAAGAATCGCGGTCGATGTTCTACTGATCAACCGGCGACAAAACTCACCCGTACCTTCAAACCCGCCTGTTCACCATCGTGCAGACTGATCTGCGCCAGATGCGCGCGGCAGATCTCCCCGACAATCGCCAGCCCCAGCCCGGAACCAGCGACCTGCTGGTTGCGCCGGTAAAAACGTTCGAACACCCGATCCCGCTCTTCCAGCGGAATGCCCGGCCCATCGTCTTCAACCTCCAGCACCGCGGGCGCAGTGACCCGCAGAATCACGTTGCCGCCCGGCGGCGTGTGCGCCAGTGCGTTGTCCACCAGATTGCTCAGCAACTCGTTGAGCAATGTCGGCTCGCCGCGCAGCCACACCGGCTCGTCCGCTTCCAGCGCCAAGGCAACGCCGCGAGCATGGGCCAGCGGCGCCATGGCCATGCCCAGTTCCCGCGCCAGCTGACTCAGATCGAGCAACTGCGCCCCGCCCTCGGCGATCGCCCGGGCGCCGTTTTCCACCCGCGCCAGCGACAACAACTGGTTGGCCAGATGGGTCAGGCGATCCGTGCTTTGCGCCGAGGATTCCAGTGTGTCGCGCCAGGTCTGCGGCTCGTTCGAGCGCAAGCCCAGTTCAAGACGAGCCTTGAGCGCTGCCAGTGGGGTGCGCAGTTCATGGGCCGCATCGGCGATGAATTGCGCCTGTCGCTCGAATTGCCCGCGCAGGCGTTCGGTAAAGTGATTGAGCGCCCGCACCAGCGGCCACAACTCGTGTTGCACCTCGACCAACGGCAACGGCCGCAGGTCATCGGGCTGGCGCTCTTCCACTGCCGTGCGCAAACGTTCGATCGGCCGCAGCGCCGCACTCACCGCAAACCACACCAGCAACAACGCGCCAATCGCGAGCATGCCCAATCGCAGCAAGGTGTCGGCGGCCAGACTCCGAGCCATGCTGACACGCGCCTCGTCGGTTTCGGCGACGCGGATTTCCGCCATGCCGTTCATGTTCGGCTCGCTGACCGCCTTGAGCAGACTCACCACACGCACGTTCTGCCCCTGATATTTCGCGTCGTAAAAGCGCGCGAGGGCGGGATAGCTGTCGGTTCTCGGCGTGCCTGGCGGCGGGCCCGGCAGATTTTCATAGCCGGAAATCAACTTCTGGTTGATGTCGTTGACCTGGTAATAGATACGACCCGCGCTGTCGTAAGCAAACGTATCGAGCGCCACATACGGCACGTCGGCACTGAGACTGCCATCGCGCTGCGACAGACCGGCGGCGATGGTCCGCGCCGAGGCCAGCAGCGTGCGGTCATAGGCGGTGTCGGCGGCCTCGCGACCGTTCCAGTAGGCGCTCAATCCGCTGGCGAGCATCAACACCACCAGCAGCAACGCGAGGTTCCACAGCAACCGCCAGCGCAAGCTGCTGGGCTTATGCATCGCGGCTTTCCAGCAGATAGCCCAGACCGCGGAAGGTCACGATAGCCACCGAATGGCCGTCGAGCTTTTTGCGCAGGCGATGCACGTAGATTTCGATGGCGTCGGGGCTGGCCTCTTCGTCGAGACCGAACACCTGCGCAGCCAGCTGTTCTTTGCTCATCACCCGACCGGGACGGGCAATCAGCGCTTCGAGCACCGCCTGTTCGCGAGAAGTCAGCGTCAACAATTCATCGCCGAGGGTGAAGCGCCGGGTGTCGAGGTCATAGGCCAGCACACCGCAACGCTGCTGGCGTTCGCCGCCGAGCACGCTGCGGCGCAACAGGGCCTTGACCCGCGCCTCGAGTTCGGTGAGTTCGAACGGTTTGGCGAGGTAATCGTCGGCGCCGAGATTGAGCCCGTGGACCCGATCCTTGACGTCGCTACGAGCGGTCAGCATCAGCACCGGCAGATTCTTGCCCCGAGCCCGCAGGCGCGCCAGCACTTCAAAACCGTCCATGCGTGGCAGGCCGACATCAAGGATCGCCACCGCGTATTCCTCGCTGCCCAGAGCCAGGTCGGCAGCCACGCCATCGTGCAAGACGTCCACGGTCAGACCGGTGCTCTTGAGCGCCTGGGCAACGCTTTCGGCCAGCGGCAAATGGTCTTCGACGAGCAGGACACGCATGGATCTCTACCTCATTCAGGGATGGCCGACGCCATTCTTTGCGGCGGAGTTTACAGCCGCAACCGCCACTGTGAAGCCCGAAAACATGCGAAAGAATACTGAAAGGTTAGCGAAAGGTTGGGCCGTTAGAGTCGTTTCACCGAAGGTCCCGACTGCCGACCTTCGCCGTTTTGCCTGTACTTGCACCGTAGCTTCAAAACGTAGCTCTCGAAAAACGCCACGATGCGTTTTCGCCAATAAGAACAATAACGAGGTACTGCACCATGCTGTCGACACAGCTTCAGGTTGACCCGTTTCATTCTTCCTCTCGAATTTCCCCGTTTTCGCTTGTCAGCGCCATCCTCGGCTGCGCGGCGTTCAACCCGTCCGGGTCTGAGCCTGTTAGCCTGCGCGCGCGAAACCGCCGCACCTGAAACATCCCCAAAAACAACAACTCCCGTGGAGACACTCATGAACCGATCCCTGCGCCGTTTCGCCCTCGCCGCCGGTTGCGTGCTGTTCGCCGGCCAACTGATGGCCGAACCGAAACGTCCGGAATGCATTGCCCCCGCCTCCCCCGGCGGCGGTTTCGACCTGACCTGCAAACTGGCGCAAAGCGCGCTGGTCAACGAAAAACTGCTGACCAAACCGATGCGCGTGACCTACATGCCCGGCGGCGTCGGTGCGGTAGCGTACAACGCGGTGGTAGCGCAGCGTCCCGCCGATGCCGGCACGCTGGTGGCGTGGTCCAGCGGCTCGCTGCTCAACCTGGCTCAGGGCAAGTTCGGTCGGTTCGATGAAACCAACGTACGCTGGCTGGCCGCGGTCGGCACCAGCTACGGCGCCATCGCGGTGAAAAGCGATTCGCCCTACAAAACCCTCGATGATCTCGTGCAGGCGCTGAAGAAAGATCCGAGCTCCGTGGTCATCGGCTCCGGCGGTACCGTCGGCAGCCAGGACTGGATGCAGACTGCGCTGATCGCCAAAGCCGCCGGGATCAACCCGCGCGACCTGCGCTACGTCGCCCTCGAAGGGGGTGGCGAGATCGCTACCGCGCTGCTCGGCGGTCATATCCAGGTCGGCAGTACCGACATCTCCGACTCCATGCCGCACATCCAGAGTGGTGACATGCGCCTGCTGGCCGTGTTTGCCGAGAAACGCCTGGACGAGCCGGAAATGAAGGACATTCCTACCGCTCGCGAGCAAGGCTACGACATCGTCTGGCCGGTGGTGCGCGGCTTCTACCTCGGGCCAAAAGTCAGCGATGAAGACTACGCCTGGTGGAAAGACTCCTTCGACAAACTGCTGGCCTCGGAAGACTTCGCCAAGCTGCGTGATCAGCGTGAACTCTTCCCGTTCGCCATGACCGGTCCCGAGCTGGACACCTACGTCAAGAAGCAAGTGGCGGACTACAAGGTACTGGCCAAAGAGTTCGGCCTGATTCAGTGATCGTCTCGGTCTAGCGTCCATGGCCCTTTCAGCGGGGCCATGGCAGGAGTTCCCTCATGCTTATTCAACGCATTTTTGCCTCGGTGCTGTTGCTGGCCTGTGCCGGCCTGGCGCTGATGGCGTGGCCGTATCAGGCGGCTTTTTCCTACGAACCGGTCGGTCCTCGGGCATTCCCTCTGTTGATGCTGGGTCTGATGAGCCTGGCGCTGCTGTACATGGTGTTTCGCCCGGCGCCGATCAAACACAGCGATGACGAACCGCCGCTGGATCGCGAAACCCTGACCAAGATCGCGATCTGCGTCGCCCTGCTGCTGGTGTTTGCCGGCTTGTTCGAGCCGCTGGGCTTCATTCTCAGCAGCATTCTGATCGGCATTCCGATGGCGCGCCTGTATGGCGGGCGCTGGTTACCGAGCGTCATCGTCACAACGCTGATGGCGATCGGTCTGTACGTGCTGTTCGACCGCGTGATGGACGTACCGCTGCCCCTCGGCCTGCTCGACGTTCTGGAGAACTGATATGGATACTCTCGGTTATTTGGGTCAGGGCTTCGGCGTCGCGCTGAGTCCGTACAACCTGGTCACCGCCCTGACCGGCACGCTGATCGGCACCGTGGTCGGCTTGTTGCCGGGCCTGGGCCCGATCAATGGTGTGGCGCTGCTGATCCCGATCGCGTTCGCCCTCGGACTGCCGCCGGAATCGGCCCTGATCCTGCTGGCGGCGGTCTATCTGGGCTGCGAATACGGCGGCCGGATCAGCTCGATCCTGCTGAACATTCCGGGCGAAGCCTCCACCGTAATGACCACCCTCGACGGTTACCCGATGGCCCGCAAAGGCCTGGCCGGCGTGGCGCTGTCGTTGTCGGCGTGGAGTTCGTTCATCGGCGCCTTCATCGCCACCTGCGGCATGGTGCTGTTCGCCCCGCTGCTGGCGAAATGGGCGATTGCCTTCGGACCCGCGGAATATTTCGTACTGATGGTGTTCGCGATTGTCTGTCTCGGCGGCATGGCCGGTGACCGGCCGGTGAAAACCTTTATCGCGGCGTTGATCGGTCTGTTCCTGTCCAGCGTCGGCATCGACGCCAACAGCGGTGTGTACCGTTTCACCGGCGACAACATTCACCTGACTGACGGCATTCAGTTCGTGGTGCTGGTACTGGGCCTGTTCTCGGTCAGCGAAATTCTTCTGCTGCTGGAGAAAACCCACCGCGGCCAGGAAGCGGTGAAAGCCACCGGGCGGATGATGTTCAACTTCAAGGAAGCGGCGTCGGTGTTCGTGGTGAACATCCGTTGCGGCCTGCTCGGTTTCATCATGGGCGTGTTGCCGGGTGCCGGTGCGACCCTCGCCAGCGCCGTGGCCTACATGACCGAGAAACGCATCGCCGGTGCCAGCGGCAAGTTTGGCCAGGGCGACGCCCGCGGTCTCGCTGCGCCGGAAACCGCCATCGGTGCCTCCGCTTGCGGCGCGCTGGTACCGATGCTGACCCTCGGTGTTCCGGGTTCGGGTACCACAGCGGTGATGATCGGCGCTCTGTCGCTGTACAACATCACCCCCGGCCCGCTGCTGTTCCAGCAACAGCCGGACATCGTCTGGGGCCTGATCGCTTCGCTGTTCATCGCCAACATCATGCTGGTGATCCTGAACATCCCGATGATCCGCATCTTCACCCGCATCCTCGCCGTGCCGAACTGGGCACTGGTGCCGGTGATCGCGATCATTACCGGGATCGGCGTCTACGCCGTGCACGCGACCACGTTCGATCTGTTCCTGATGGTCGGCATCGGCATCTTCGGCTACATCCTGCGCAAACTGGACTTCCCGCTGTCGCCAGTGCTGCTGGGGTTCATCCTCGGCGGCCTGATGGAGCAGAACCTGCGCCGGGCGCTGTCGATTTCCAACGGTGCGCTGGAGATTCTCTGGTCGAGCCCGATCACCTTCGGCGTCTGGGTGCTGACCGCGATCATGTTGCTGATGCCGCTGCTGCGCATCTGGCGCAAACGCTCGGCCGCGCAACGCGCCGTTGCCGATGTCTGATCGGCTCTCCCTCAAAACCTGGTGGGGAACCCCGCTGGTCGGTCTGCTTGGCGGTTTCATCGCCAGCCAGATCGGCTGGCCGCTGCCGTGGATGGTCGGCTCGTTGCTGGCGATCATCCTGGTGCGCTGCCTGACCCCGTGGCAATTGACAGAAATCCCTGGCGGCCGCAAGTGCGGCCAGTGGATCGTCGGCATCGGTATCGGCCTACACTTCACCCCGCTGGTGATGGAGCAGGTACTCGGCCACTTCGGCCTGATCTTCTTCGGCGCACTGGTCACCAGCCTCTCGGCGGTGGTCGGCGTGTGGCTGATGCGCCGCACCGGCGAGGATCGCGCCACAGCGTTTTTCTCCAGCATGCCCGGCGGCTCCGGCGAGATGGTCAACCTCGGCGCCCGCAACGGCGCGCTGCTCAGCCATGTCGCGGCCGGGCAGAGTCTGCGGGTGCTGGTGGTGGTGTTGTGTGTACCGGCGGCGTTCAAATATCTGCTGGGTGACGGCACACCGATTTCACACGCCGGCAGCGTCGATTGGCGCTGGCTGGCGATTCTTTTTCCGGCGGGCGGCTTGCTCGCCTGGCTCTGGCAACGTTTGCGTCAACCCAACCCTTGGCTGTTCGGCCCGCTGCTGGTCAGCGCGGCGGTGAGCATCGGCTGGGATCTGCACATCGGTTTGCCCAATGGCGGCAGTCAGATTGGCCAGTGGTTGATCGGTAGCGGCCTGGGTTGCCACTTCAACCGCCAGTTCTTCCGCCGCGCACCATCGTTCATGGGACGCACGTTGATCGGCACGGCACTGACCATGTTGATCGCGACGCTGGCGGCGCTGGGCTTGAGTGCGCTGACCCATCTGGACCTGCGCTCGCTGACGTTGGGCATGATGCCCGGCGGGATCGCAGAGATGAGCCTGACGGCGGAAACCCTGCAACTGTCGGTGCCGCTGGTGACGGCAATGCAGGTGATGCGGTTGTTGTTCGTGCTGTTTCTGGCGGAACCGTTATTCAAATACTGGAACCGCCAGCCCTGAGCATCAGACCACCGGCGGCAGGCGCCACTCGATCGGCGCTTCGCCGTTCTGCTCGAGGAATTTGTTGGTGCGGCTGAAATGCCCGCAACCGAGGAAGCCGCGATAGGCCGACAGTGGCGACGGATGCACCGAGGTCAGCACCAGATGTTTGGTGGCATCGATCAGCTTCTGCTTGCTCTGCGCATGAGCGCCCCACAGCATGAATACCAGATGCGGTTGTTTCTGGCTGACCACCTCAATGATCCGGTCCGTGAAGAACTGCCAGCCCTTGTCCTTGTGCGCGTTGGCGTTGGCACGCTCGACGGTCATGGTGGTGTTGAGCATCAACACGCCCTGATCGGCCCAGCTCTGCAGATAGCCGTGGTTGGGGATGTCGATGTTCAGGTCGCGCTTCAACTCTTTATAGATGTTGACCAGCGACGGTGGCGCCGGCACGCCCGGTTGCACCGAGAAGCACAAGCCGTGGGCCTGGCCCGGGCCGTGGTACGGGTCCTGGCCGAGGATGACCACTTTCACCTTGTCCAGCGGCGTCGAATTCAGCGCGTTGAAGATCATCGGGCCCGGCGGATAGATTTCCTTGCCGGCCGCCCGCTCCTGCTGCAGAAAAGTGCGCAACTCTGCCATGTAGGGCTGGTCGAATTCGGCACGCAGTGCCTCCTTCCAGCTCGGTTCGAGTTTGATACGGTCGTCAGCAGTCATGGTCATACCCGGCAAAAACAATGGGGCGAACCCTAGGAAAGCCGACCACGCTTGTCAATTGATCTGACGCAGATCCGGCACTTTCCCACACAGCGATCATACTGATCGTTCAAATTCCCGATCGAGGTCACGATGAATCTGCACTTCGAAGAACTCACCGGCACCGACGGCGCGCGCATCGGCGTGGCCACGCTGGATGCCGAAAAGTCGCTCAATGCGCTGTCCCTGCCGATGATCCACGCCCTGAGCGACAAACTGAACGCCTGGGCCAAGGATCCGCAAATCGTCTGCGTGCTGCTGCGCGGCAACGGCGCCAAGGCCTTCTGCGCCGGCGGCGAAGTGCGCAGCCTGGTGGAAGCCTGTCGCGCCCATCCCGGCGAAGTGCCGCCGCTGGCCGCACAGTTTTTCAACGCTGAATACCGTCTGGACTACAGCCTGCATACTTACCCGAAACCGTTGATCTGCTGGGGCCATGGTTATGTGCTCGGCGGCGGCATGGGCCTGCTGCAAGGCGCGAGCATCCGGATCGTCACGCCGAGCAGTCGTCTGGCGATGCCGGAAATCAGCATCGGCCTTTACCCGGATGTCGGCGCCAGCTGGTTTCTGTCACGGCTGCCGGGCAAGCTCGGCTTGTTCCTTGGTTTGACCGGCGCGCACATGAACGGTCGCGATGCGATCGATCTGGACCTGGCCGACCGCTTCCTGCTCGACGAACAGCAGCAGGAACTGATCGACGGCCTGTTGCAGTTGAACTGGCAGGAACAGACCGCGATGCAGCTCAACAGCCTGCTCAAGGCGTTGCAGCAGGAAGCCGTGGCGCAGATGCCCGAGGCGCAATGGCTGCCGCGTCGGCAGCAAATCGATGAATGGCTGGATGTCAGCGACGTGACCTGTGCCTGGAAAGCCATCAGCCTGCATCGCGACAGCAGCGACCTGTTGATTGCCCGTGCGGCGAAAACCATGAGTGAAGGCTCGTCACTGACCGCGCATCTGGTCTGGGAGCAGATCATTCGTGCCCGCCACATGTCGCTGGCCGAAGTCTTTCAGATGGAATACACCCTAAGCCTCAATTGCTGCCGGCATCCGGAATTCAGCGAAGGAGTCCGGGCGCGGCTGATCGACAAGGATCACAAACCGCACTGGCACTGGCCGGACATCGCCCGGGTGCCGGACGCGGTGGTCGAGGCGCACTTTCACAAAGTCTGGGAGGGGCGGCATCCGTTGGCGGATCTCTCCAGTTACTGAAATCCAGGCACAAAAAAAGCGGCGCTCAATGCGCCGCTTTTTCTGCGGGGGGTTACCAGCGGTTGCCGTGTCGGCCGTAATCGCCACGTCCACTGTGACGGTCGTAATTGCCACGACCCCGGCGGTCATCCCAGCCACCGCGACGGTGGTCGTCCCAGCGTCCGCGATCATGACCGTGCCAGCGACGGTTCTCGTAGTAGCGCGGGGCCGGTTGGTAGTAACGGGGCGCTGAATAATAACGGGGCGCCGGTTGGTAATAGCGCGGTGCTGGCTGGTAGTAGCGCGGCGCCGAGTAGTACGTGCTGCCGCCGCTGTAGTAGGTGCCGCCGCTGTAGTACGAAGGTGCCTGCGATGTGTAGACCTCTGAGCTGTAGTAGCCATCTCCGTAGGAATAAGGGACGCATCCGCCAAGGGAAAAAAGCATCACGGTAAACAGAAGAATTCGGCGATACATGGCGGCCTCCTGGACCGCGGGTAGCCACACCAGCGACGCTGGCAGGCGTCAGTCTTTTATTCGGCGACTGACGAAATATCTGACAGCGATTTCGGCATCCGGTGCGTTTCTGCAACAACTTGAAACAAGTGATTGATGAAACCTTGTTCATGCAGAAACGCCGTCATTCAGCCGCTGATTAGTGGTGCCCACCGTGGTATCCGCCGCCGTGATAACCCCGTCCGTAACCGCCGCGATAGCCATGGCCGCCGTAGTAATAGCGGGCGCCACCGTAGTAACGCGGGCCGTAATAACCACCGTAGTAATAGGGCGAGTAATAGCCGGGATAGTAGTAGGGCGTGGAGTAAACATCGTAGCCGCCGGCGTAGTAGTAACAGCCGGACAGCCCTAGACCGAGCACTGCTCCCAGCAGCACCCGACGCAGCAATTTTGAAATACGCATGGCGGCCTCCTGAAAGACCTGTGACAGCAGTCGGCACAGACCGGCTGACATCAGATTTGACTGGCTGACCGCTACCGAGTGCCCAACCCTCAGGGGCATCGGATCAGCGGCAGCGGACGCTGCATGACGGTGCAACCGCGCACCAACACAAAGCGCCCACAGGCGTTCGCCATCCGCCGTAACGTCACGAAAGCCCGTAACAGAGCGCCCGACCCGACTTGGCACGCCTCTCGCTTTAGCAAACTCGTGCAGGAGTCATCAAAGGTTCGCGGCACCACAATTTGCAATGGCTGACTAGGGTTCCGGCTCGCATCTGCGAGTGACTGGTCCGAGAGTTGGCGACCTCCAGTTGAGGTTACACGGCGGGACAAAAGCCCGGGAGACAAGCCACCGTTCGCGGTGCCGCGTTGCCTTCCTGTCCGCCCTCGATCAACTGGAGAAGCCACCATGTCCCGACTACGTTTGCCCGCCCTGCTCGCCGCCGCGTTCGCCGCGCTGATCAGCACTCAATCCCCCGCCGCGCAGAAAGACCACTTCAGCGTCTGCTGGACGATCTATGCCGGCTGGATGCCATGGGAATACGCCGGTAGCCAGGGCATCGTCGACAAATGGGCGAAGAAGTACGGGATCAAGATCGATGTGGTCCAGCTCAACGACTACGTCGAATCGATCAATCAATACACCGCCGGTCAGTTCGATGGCTGCACCATGACCAACATGGATGCGCTGACCATTCCCGCCGCCGGTGGCGTCGACAGCACTGCGCTGATCGTCAGCGATTTCTCCAACGGCAATGACGGCATCGTCCTCAAGGGCGAAGGCAAGAAAGTCGCCGACCTCAAGGGCATGGACGTCAACCTGGTCGAACTGTCGGTCTCGCATTACTTGCTGGCCCGCGCGCTGGATTCGGTGGATCTCACCGAGAAAGACCTGAAAGTGGTCAACACCTCCGACGCCGACATTTCCGCCGCCTTCAACACCGAGCAGGTCAACGCCGTCACCACCTGGAACCCGATGCTTTCGGACATCAAGGCCAAACCGGGCGTGACCGAAGTCTTCAACTCCAGCCAGATCCCCGGCGAAATCATGGACATGATGGTGGTCAACAGTGCCACCCTCAAAGACAACCCGGCGCTGGGCAAGGCGCTGACCGGCGCGTGGTTCGAAGTGGTCGACTTGATGAACGCCAAGAACGCGGCGGGCAAAGCCGCACTTGAGCACATGGCCAAAGCCTCGGGCACCGACCTGGCCGGATTCCAGGCGCAACTGGACACCACAAAACTGTTCGCCACACCGAAAGAAGCCCTGGCGTTCGCCACCAGCAAGCAACTGCCGGAAACCATGCGCAGGGTTGCCGAGTTTTCGTTCCAGCACGGTTTGCTCGGTGAAGGCGCGAAAGACACCAGCGCGGTCGGCATGGCGTTCGCCAACGGCGTGACCAGCGGCGACACCGGCAACCTCAAGCTGCGTTTCGATCCGACCTACGTGCAGATGGCCGCTGACGCCAAGCTGTAAGCCACGGAGGATTTGGCCATGCGCCTGATCAATCGCCACCCGGATCGCCCGAGTCGCCTGTTGCTGGTGATCCTGCCGTTCGCCCTGGTGCTGTTCGCCTATTTCATGGGCTCGGCCGAGCGCCTGGCGGACAATCCCAACGACAAACTGCTGCCCAGCGCGGTGCAGATGACCGACGCGGTGAAACGCCTGGCCTTCAACGCCGACAGCCGCACCGGTGAATACCTGTTGTGGCAGGACACCGCGTCGAGCCTGCGACGCCTGGCCATCGGCCTCGGCATCGCGGCACTGGCCGGGTTATGCCTGGGCATGGCCGCCGGCACCCTGCCGCTGTTCGGCGCACCGTTGTCGCCGATGCTGACGGTGCTGTCGATGGTGCCGCCACTGGCGATCCTCCCGATCCTGTTCATCGTCTTCGGCCTCGGCGAGCTGTCGAAAGTGATGCTGATCGTGATCGGCATCACCCCGGCCCTGGCCCGAGATCTGGAACAGCGCGCCCGGGACATCCCCGTCGAACTGCTGATCAAGGCGCAGACCCTTGGCGCCTCGACCTGGACATTGATGCTGCGTGTGGTGCTGCCGCAACTGTTGCCGCGTCTGCTGATCTCGCTGCGGCTGATGCTCGGTTCGGCGTGGCTGTTCCTGATCGCCGCCGAAGCCATCGCCTCCACCGACGGTCTGGGCTACCGGATTTTCCTGGTGCGCCGTTACCTGGCGATGGACGTGATCCTGCCGTACGTGGTCTGGATCACCCTGCTCGCCTGGCTGATGGATTGGGGCCTCAAATACCTGACCCGTCGGGCATTTCCCTGGTATGAGGGGGCCGCCAAATGAGCTTCATCACGGTGAAAAACGTCTGGCAGCAATACGCCGACCAAGTGGTGCTCGAAGGCTTGAACCTCAACGTCAACGAGGGCGAGTTCTGCACGCTGGTCGGTGCTTCGGGCTGCGGCAAGTCGACCTTCCTGCGCCTGCTGCTGGGGCAGGAAACCGCCAGTCGCGGCGAGATTCTGCTCGACGGCCAGCCGCTGGCCCGAGAGCCGGATGCCAGCCGTGGCGTGGTGTTCCAGCGTTACTCGGTATTCCCGCACCTGAGCGTGCTGGACAACGTCGCCCTCGGCCTCGAACTGCCTCGCGCGCCACTGCTTGGACGTCTGTTCGGCGGCGCCAAACGGGACGCCCGCGAACAGGCCTCGGCGCTGCTGCACAAAGTCGGCCTCGGCCATGCGCTGGACAAGTACCCGGCGCAACTGTCCGGCGGCATGCAACAGCGGCTGGCGATTGCCCAGGCGCTGATCATGAAGCCGCGCGTGTTGCTGCTCGACGAACCGTTCGGCGCGCTCGACCCGGGCATTCGCAAGGACATGCACGCGCTGCTGCTGGAGCTATGGCGCGAAACGCAACTGACGGTGTTCATGGTCACCCACGACCTGTCCGAAGGCTTCAGCCTCGGCACTCGCCTGCTGGTGTTCGACAAGGTCCGCCTCGACCCGCACGCCCCCGGCGCCTATGGCGCCCGCATCACCTACGACATCCCTTTGAACAGCGACCGTCGCGCCCAACGCGCCGCCGTCGACGCCCTGCCCGCCGCTTTGGCCGGCACGCTTCGTATTGCCTGAGAGGACTGCTCCCATGACTGATTCGACCCAACTGTTTCCACCCTTCGCCGAAGAAACCCTGCCCGGCGGCGGCCACCGTTCCTTCGTCCTGAAACGCGGCCAGCTGCTGCGCCTGACCGACCTGCGCGGTGGGGCCAACGTCAGCCTGACCCTGCTCAACGCCAACGAGAAAACCGAGCGCCTGAACCTGCCCGACAGCCTCAAGTGCCAACACACCGCCAAGCTCACCACCGGCCATTGCCTGTACTCGGACATGGGTCGGGTGCTGGCGGCAATCACCGCCGACACCTGCGGCTGGAGCGACAGCCTCGGCGGTGTGCTGTGCGCTGAAGAGGTCGCGGAAAAATACGGCCAGGGCCGCTATCAGGAACTGCGCAACGGCTTCTTTCGCAACGGCACCGACAACCTGCTGGTAGAACTGGGCAAGTGGGGCCTGGGCCTGTCCGACCTGCTGATGACCCTCAACCTGTTCAGCCGGGTCAACGTCGATGAAGCCGGGCGATTCCATTTCGTCGAAGGCCATTCGAAGGCCGGCGACTACATCGAGCTGTACGCGCCGATGGACACCCTCGTCGTCCTCACTGCCCTGCAACACCCGATGGATCCGTCGCCCGACTACGCGCCAAAACCACTGAAGCTGAGCTGGATGAACGCCGACGCCAGCGTCGCCGAACACTGCCGTACCTCGCGCCCGGAGAACGAGCGCGGCTTTATCAACACCGACCGTTTGTTCGCCTGAGGATCATCGCCATGTCAGTTGCTATCGCCACTTCGCAAAAACAACCCGACGCTGCGGTGTACCGCGCCACCATTCCCGCCGGCGAACCCTGGCTGATGGAGGTCAAGGCCGGCCAGACTCTGCGTATCCTCGATCTTGAGGGCAACCAGGCGGTCGATACGCTGTTCTATAGCCTCGCCAATCCCCGCGAGCGCTACGACGTGCAACGCACTTTGCGCCGGCAGAACAGCGTGTACCTGAGCACCGGCAGCGTTTTGTATTCCAACCTTGGCAAACCGATGCTGACCATCATCGCCGACACCTGCGGCCGCCACGACACCCTCGGCGGCGCCTGCGCGCAGGAGAGCAACACCGTGCGCTACGCCCTGGAAAAACGCTACATGCACAGCTGCCGCGATAACTACCTGCGTGCCTGCGTCCACGACGGACGCCTGAGCAAAGGTGACATCGGGCCGAACATCAATTTCTTCATGAACGTACCGGTGACCGCCGACGGCGGCCTGACCTTCGAGGACGGCATTTCCGCGCCGGGCAAGTACGTCGACCTGCGCGCCGAGATGGACGTGATCGTGCTGATCTCCAACTGCCCGCAACTGAACAACCCGTGCAACGCCTACAACCCGACACCTGCGGAGCTACTGGTATGGAACTGACATTCGCCCGTCTGCGCCGCTGGTTGTTTGCCCTGTGCCAGGCCCGTTCCGGCCAGTGTCTGAAATCCCCAAAACACCCCTGAACCCTGTGGGAGCTGGCTTGCCAGCGATGGCGTCGGCACAGCCAACATTGATGATGACTGACACACCGCCATCGCGGGCAAGCCCGCTCCCACAAGGTCAATGGTGACTTTCGAAATTGTGATTTTGCCGTCGGGGACGACCCCGGCGCTCATCGAAAAACTGCGGGACGGCCCGCATCCCCTTCAGGGGTTTTGCCATGTTCGAAAAAGTCCTGATTGCCAACCGTGGCGCGATTGCCTGCCGCATTCTGCGCACCTTGCGTGAACTGCACGTCGAAGGCGTCGCGGTGTACTCCGAAGCCGATGCCGCCAGCCTGCACATCCTGCAAGCGGACGAAGCCCACAGCCTCGGTGAAGGCGCCGCGGCCAGCACCTATCTGGCCGTGGACAAGATTCTCGCCATCGCCAAAGCCACTGGCGCCACCGCGATCCATCCGGGCTACGGCTTTCTTTCCGAGAACGCGGCGTTCGCCGAAGCCTGCGCCAACCATGGCATTGCCTTCATCGGCCCGACACCGGAGCAACTGCGGGTGTTCGGACTCAAGCACACCGCACGGGCCCTGGCCAAACAGCACGGCGTGCCGATGCTCGAAGGTACCGAACTGCTCGACAGCCTCGACGCCGCGCTGATTGCCGGCGCGCAGGTCGGTTATCCGGTGATGCTCAAAAGCACCGCCGGGGGCGGTGGCATCGGCATGCGCGTGTGCCGTAACGCCAGCGAACTGAGCGAGTCGTTCGAAGCGGTGAAGCGCCTCGGCCAGAACAACTTCAGCGACGCCGGGGTGTTCATCGAGAAGTACATCCAGCGTGCGCGGCATCTGGAAGTCCAGGTGTTCGGCGACGGCCAAGGCGCAGTGATCGCCCTCGGCGTGCGCGACTGCTCGGTGCAGCGGCGCAATCAGAAAGTCCTCGAAGAAACCCCGGCACCGAACCTGCCCGAAGGCATGGCGGATGAGCTGTGTGCGGCGGCGATCAAACTGGCCAAAGCGGTGAATTACCGCAGCGCCGGCACCGTCGAATTCGTTTTCGACAGCGATGCGCAGCGCTTCTATTTTCTGGAAGTGAACACCCGGTTGCAGGTTGAGCACGGCGTTACCGAACAGGTGTGGGGCGTCGATCTGGTGCGCTGGATGATTGAACTGGCGGCGGGAGATCTGCCGCCGCTGAGCACATTGTTTGAGGGCCTGAAACCGGACGGCCACGCGATTCAGGCGCGACTGTACGCGGAGGATCCGGGGCGCGATTTCCAGCCGAGCCCAGGGCTGCTGACCGCTGTGGAGTTTCCTGCGGCCAACGGCATTCAACTGCGCATCGACACCTGGGTCGAGGCTGGCTGCGAGATCCCGCCCTACTTCGATCCGATGATCGCCAAAGTCATCAGCTGGGCGCCAACCCGCGAACAGGCCCGCGCCGAACTGCACCAGGCCCTCGGCGACAGCCAGCTGTACGGCGTGGAAACCAACCGCGATTACCTGCGGCAGATTCTGCTCGATACACCGTTCGCCAGCGGTCAGCCCTGGACCCGTTGCCTGGAAGGCCTGGTGTACCGGGCCAACACGTTTGAAGTGCTGAGCGCCGGCACCCAGACCAGCGTCCAGGACTACCCCGGTCGCCTCGGTTACTGGGCGGTCGGCGTGCCACCTTCGGGGCCGATGGACAGCCGCGCGTTGCGCCTGGGCAATCGCTTGCTGGGCAATGCCGAAGGCGCGGCGGCACTGGAAATCACCATGAACGGGCCGCTGCTGCGCTTCAATTGCGATGCGGTGGTGGCGGTGACCGGGGCGCCGTTGGCGCTGACCCTCGACGGCGAAGCGGTGCCGATGAACACCGCGCTGTTGATCGAGGCAGGCAGCCAGTTGAATCTCGGCGGTTTGCAAGCCGCCGGCGCCCGCAGCTACCTGTGCCTGCGCGGCGGCCTGCAGGTGCCGGACTATCTGGGCAGCAAAAGCACCTTCACCCTCGGTCAGTTCGGCGGTCATGGCGGGCGAGCCCTGCGCGCCGGGGACGTGTTGCACTTGGCCCCACTGAGCGACCGCAGCGCCGGGCAGACCCTGGCCCCGCATCACGTCAGCGCGTTGCCCGCCGTGCGCCGGATCCGGGTGATCTACGGCCCCCACGGCGCGCCCGAATATTTCACCGAACACTACATCGACACGTTCTTCGCCACGCACTGGGAAGTGCACTTCAACTCCAGCCGTACCGGCGTGCGCCTGATAGGACCAAAGCCGGAATGGGTGCGCGCCGACGGCGGCGAGGCGGGGCTGCATCCATCGAACATTCACGACAACCCCTACGCCATCGGCGCCGTGGACTTCACCGGCGACATGCCGGTGATCCTCGGCCCGGACGGCCCGAGCCTCGGTGGTTTCGTGTGCCCGGTGACGGTGATCGAGGCCGATCTCTGGCAACTGGGTCAACTCAAGGCCGGGGACAAAGTGCAGTTCGTGCCCGTCGATCTCAAGACCGCACGCGATCTCGCCCTCAAATGGGACGCCTGTGATTCTGGAGTTGGGTCAGGGCGACAAGCGGCTGGTCGGGCGTGTATCCGGCGATACCCATCTGCTGCTGGAAATCGGCGCGCCGGAACTGGATCTGGTCCTGCGCTTTCGCGCCCATGCCCTGATGCAGGCGCTGGAAGGCAAAAACCTGCACGGCGTGATCGACCTGACACCGGGCATTCGTTCGCTGCAGATCCACTACCAGCCCGAACAACTGCCGCTGGCCGATCTGCTCGGCATCGTCGCCGGTGAATGGGATGCGGTGTGCGCCGCCCAGGACTTGCAAGTGCCGTCGCGGATCGTCCACTTGCCCCTGTCGTGGGACGACCCGGCCTGCCAGTTGGCGATCGAGAAATACATGACCACCGTGCGCAAGGACGCGCCGTGGTGCCCGAGCAATCTGGAGTTCATCCGCCGCATCAACGACCTGCCGAATCTCGACGAGGTGCAGCGCACGGTGTTCGATGCCAGCTATCTGGTGATGGGCCTGGGTGACGTCTACCTCGGTGCGCCGGTCGCCACCCCGCTCGACCCGCGCCATCGGCTGGTGACCACGAAATACAACCCGGCGCGCACCTGGACCGCCGAGAACTCGGTGGGCATCGGCGGCGCCTACATGTGCGTGTACGGCATGGAAGGCCCCGGCGGTTATCAGTTTGTCGGGCGCACCTTGCAGATGTGGAACCGCTATCGCGAAGTCGCCGCGTTCGACGGCAAACCGTGGCTGCTGCGGTTTTTCGATCAGATCCGTTTCTACCCGGTCAGCGCCGAAGAACTGCTGCGCATCCGCCGGGATTTTCCTCTCGGCCGCTTCGACCTGAACATCGAACAGAGCCAGCTCAACCTCGCCGACTACCAGGCCTTTCTGCAACGCGAAGCCGAGACCATCGACGCCTTCCGAACGCAGCAACAGGGTGCCTTTCAGGCGGAGCGCGAACGCTGGATCGCCAGCGGCCAGGCGCACTTCGACAGCGAAGAAGCCGTGCCGGACAGCAGCGAAGACACACCGCTGACCAGCGGCCAGCAGAGTATCGACAGCCACATTGCCGGCAACCTCTGGCAGGTGCAGGTCGAGGTCGGCAGCCGCGTGGCGGCCGGTGATGTGCTGGTGATTCTGGAGTCGATGAAGATGGAAATCCCCGTGCTCGCGCCCATGGCCGGGGTGGTGCAGGACATTCGCGTGCAGCCGGGATCGGCGGTGCGTGCCGGACAACGGGTCGTGGTGCTGGAACTCGACTGAAACCATTTGCCAAAGGATCAACCCATGAATCTGCAACTCGATGCCCTGCGCCGGGCCTACCGCAATGGCGACACCACACCCCGGCAATTGCTGTTGGCGTTGCGGGAAAAAGCCGCCGCGCTGAACCCGGACTATCACCTGTTCATCCATCTGCTCAGCGCCGAAGAACTGGAACCGTATCTGGCCGCCCTCGACGGTCGCGACCTCGACAGCCTGCCGTTGTATGGCGTGCCGTTCGCGATCAAGGACAACATTGATCTGGCCGGTGTCCCGACCACCGCTGCATGTCCGGCGTTCGCCTACGTACCGGAACGTTCGGCGACCATCGTCGAGCAACTGCTGGCGCTGGGCGCGATCCCGCTGGGCAAGACCAATCTCGACCAGTTCGCCACCGGTCTCAACGGCAGCCGCTCGCCGTACGGCGCCTGCCCGAATAGCGTGTTGGCGGAATATCCGTCCGGCGGCTCAAGCGCCGGCTCATCGCTGGCCGTGGCGCTCGGCCTGGCCAGTTTCGCGTTGGGCACCGACACTGCCGGCTCCGGCCGGGTGCCGGCGGCGTTGAACAATCTGGTGGGCCTGAAGGCCAGCAAAGGGCTGATCTCCACCGCCGGCGTGCTGCCGGCCTGTCGCACGCTGGACTGCGTCACCACGTTCACCGCAACGGCCCGGGAAGCCAGTCAGCTGCTGGCGCTGACCGCGCGCCTCGATCCGAGGGACGAATACAGCCGCAGCAATCCGTCATGGAACGACGGCACCGCGTTCGGCGCGCCACGGCCGTTTCGCTTCGGTGTACCGCGTGCGCAAGACCTGGCGTTTTTCGGCTGTGAGGAAGGCCCGCTGCTGTTCAGCGATGCCATCGACCGTCTGAAAGCTCTGGGCGGTGAAGCGGTCGAGCTGGACTTGTCGCCGTTCCTCGAAGCGGCGCGGTTGCTCTATGAAGGGCCGTGGGTGGCCGAGCGCTACAGCGTGGCCGGCGAGTTGATGGAAGAAAATCCCGAAGCAGTGCTGCCGGTGATCCGCGCGGTGCTGGCCAAAGCACCGGCCGTCAGCGGCGTGCAGACGTTCCGTGCGCAATACCGCCTGCAAGCGCTGAAAGCCGTTTGCGATAAAGCACTGGAAGGACTCGACTGCGTGCTCACGCCCACCATCGGTCGTCCGGTGACGCTGGCGGAACTCGACGCCGAACCGGTGCTGCGCAATTCCGAACTGGGCTACTACACCAACTTCATGAACCTGCTCGATTACGCTGCCGTCGCCGTGCCCAGCGGTTTCATGGCCAACGGGCTGCCGTGGGGTGTAACGCTGTTTGGCCGAGCGTTCACCGATCAGTATCTGCTGGGCATGGCCGATGCCTTGCAGCGCCAGCATGATCTCGCGCTGCCGACGCCGAACAACCCGGCGCGACATGACCGTGCACGACTGGTGGTCTGCGGTGCGCACCTGGACGGACTGGCCCTGAACTGGCAGTTGCGGCAACGCGGCGCACGCCTGATCGAGGCCACTTACAGCTCGAAGAACTACAAACTCTATGCCTTGGCCGGCGGCCCACCGTTGCGTCCAGGAATGCTGCGCGTGGCCGAAGGTGGCGTGGCCATTGCAGTGGAAGTCTGGGAGTTGCCGAGCAGTGAACTGGGCTCGTTCCTGACCGGCATCCCGGCACCGCTGGGACTGGGCAAGGTGCAACTGGCGGATGGCCGTTGGGAAAGCGGATTCATCTGCGAACCCTACGGCCTGGAAGGTGCGATCGACATCAGCCACCTGGGCGGGTGGCGAGCGTATCTGCAAACCGGAAACTGATCCGAACAGCGGCCCCCTTTCGTTCCGGGAGGGGGCTGGATGAGTGAGCCATTCTCCAGACACCCCTGCCCGGCTGATCCCCCCGCATTTCAGGCACAAATCCCGCAGTCTTTTCCCCGCCGTGCCACTAGAATGCTGCCCATCGGGTCACTGTCAACGGAATTGCCAATGCCGCTCAGATCTGCGTTTCACTCCCAACGTTCGCTGGTACTGACCCTCGTCGCCCTGCTCGGCGCAGGTTTCCTTGCTACTTCGCTGCTCAGCTACTACGCCTCGCGGGCGTCGATCCGCGACAACATCGTCAACACCGAACTGCCGCTGACCTCCGACACGGTCTATTCGGAAATCCAGAAAGACCTGGTCAGGCCGATCCTTATTTCTTCGATGATGTCCCGCGACACCTTCATGCGCGACTGGGTGGTGAACGGCGAGAAAGACAGCGACCAGATGACCCGCTACCTCGACGAGGTCATGACCCACTACGGCGCCTACACAGCGTTTTTCGTCTCCAACAGCACCCACACTTACTACCACGCCAAAGGTGTGCTCAAGCAGGTAAAGATCGACGAGCCGCGCGACGCCTGGTACTTCCGCGTGCGCGACATGAAGGATCCGTACGAGATCAATGTCGACCCGGATCTGGCCAACAAAGACAACATGACCTTCTTCATCAACTACAAGGTCTACGACTACAACAATCGCTTCATCGGCGCCGCCGGCGTAGGGCTGACGGTGGACGCGGTAATCAAGCTGATCGACAAATATCAACAGCGCTATCAACGCAGTGTTTACTTCGTCGACACCTTCGGTCGGCTGGTACTGACCGGCGCCGAGGGCGGGCCGGAAGGTGCGCGGGTCGGGAAAAGCCTGACCGACCTCGACAGCATGAAAAGCCTGGTCAGCCAGCTGCCCAAACCCCACAGCGGCAGCTACGAATATTCCACCCACGGCCAGGGGCATTTCCTCAACGTGCGGTTTATTCCGGAGCTGAACTGGTACTTGTTCGTCGACAAACGCGAAGACGGCGCGCTGAGTGAAATCCGCCAGTCGCTCTATCTCAACCTGCTGATCTGCCTGCTGGTGACGCTGATCGTGCTGGCGCTGGTCAATCGCTTGATCAAGCGCTATCAGGACAAGATCCACGCTCAGGCCACCCTCGACAGCCTCACCGAACTGCCCAACCGCCGCGGCTTCGACCTGCTCGCGGTGCAAGCGCTGCACGAAGCGCACCGTGAGCCGAAACCGCTGACCGCGCTGCTGCTGGATCTGGATCACTTCAAGGTTTTGAACGACACCTACGGGCACATGGCCGGCGATCAGGTGCTGATCGGATTCGCCCGGGACCTGCAAAGTTGTCTGCGGCATTCCGATATTGTCTGCCGTTGGGGCGGTGAGGAATTTATCGTGCTGCTGAAGGACACCGACGGCGAGACCGGTCAGAAGATTGCCGAGAAGATCCGCCAGCACGTCGAACAGCATGAATATGCCTACAACGGTCACACCCTGAATCTGACCGTCAGCATCGGCGCCACCACCCTGCAACCGGATGACACCTTGCACAGTCTGCTGTCCCGGGCCGATCATGCGATGTACCGGGCCAAACAGACCGGCCGCAACCGCACCTGCGTGGAAATGCCTCACTCGACCTATGCCTGACACCAAGAACACACCTGACCTCTGCCCGGCCTGCGGCGCCCGCAACGACTGCACCCTGGCCGACCCGCGCACCGCCGACCGCGCCTGCTGGTGCTACGGCGTATCCATTGACCCGGCAGTGCTCGAAGCCCTGCCGCCGGAACTGCGCGACAAGTCCTGCCTGTGCCCGCGCTGCGCCCAGGTCGAGGCGCAACTGCAAGCGGCCAGGCCGTCGATCCCGTAAGATGCGCGCCCCGCTTCCTGCCGATTCCTGATCATGCGTGTCGACCGTTTCCTGAGTAACCTGCCCCGCTACAATCGCAAGCAGGTTCGCCTGTTGCTGGTGGAAAAGCGCGTGCGCATTGACGGAAAAGTCGTCAGCGATCCCCACAGCGAAGTCCTGGAGTTCAGCCGCGTGGAGGTCGACGACGAAGTGCTGCAACCCGGCAAACCGGCGCGCTACTTCATGCTGAACAAACCGCAGGGCTGCGTCAGCGCCACCCGCGATCCCGAGCATCCGACCGTGCTCGACCTGATTCACGAGCCGGACAAGGACGACCTGCACATCGCCGGGCGTCTGGATTTCAACACCACCGGGCTGATGCTGATCACCAACGACGGCAGCTGGTCGCGGCGCCTGACCCAGCCGCAGACCAAACTGCCGAAGGTCTATTACGTCGAGACCGAACAGGAGATCGGCCCGGAATATGCGATCAAGTTCGCCGAGGGGATCTACTTCGCCTTTGAGGACCTGACCACCCAACCGGCGCAGCTGCAAGTGCTCGGCCCGCGAACGGCGCGGTTGAGCATCGTCGAAGGTCGTTACCATCAGGTGAAGCGCATGTTCGGCCACTTCAACAACAAAGTGCTGCGCCTGCACCGCGAATCCATGGGCCCGCTGGCGCTGGATCACGCGCTAAAACCGGGCGAGTACCGCGCTTTGCGCACCGAAGAGATTCATTTGTTCTAAGCAGCCGACCGCTCAGCAGAAGTTGTCGAACAATTTACCAACGGCACTTGCGCGATCCGGATCCCCCTGCTTGAATCAGGTCGTCGGCCAAATTGTGACCGATGAGTCACACATAACATCCAAGAAACTTTTTGTCGGTAGACAGCCCATCAGGGCTGCGCCTCAGCCGGCAGACTGCCCGCCAATAACAACACCCGTCGACCTGCCGTATCGGATCGACATGGGCCACAAAATTCCAGGCATATGCCTACCTGTCACAAAGCTCGTGCAATCTCATTTGCGCGCATACCCGCTTGCTTGCCAGGAGTCTTATGACATGAGGCCAGAAATCGCTGTGCTGGATATACAGGGTCAGTATCGGGTTTACACGGAGTTCTATCGCGCAGACGCCGCAGAAAAGACCATCATCCTGGTCAACGGCTCGATGGCCACGACTGCGTCGTTTGCACAAACCGTGAAAAATCTGCACCCGCAATTCAACGTGGTCTGCTACGACCAGCCCTACGCGGGTAAGTCGAAAGTCCACAACCGCCACGAGAAACATCTGACGAAAGAAGTCGAAGGTCTGATCCTGCTGGAGCTGATCGATCACTTCGCCGCTGAACACGTGCTGTCGTTCTCCTGGGGTGGCGCTGCGACCATGGTCGCCCTCGCGCATCAGCCTCGGCGCATTGAAAAAGCCGTGATCAGCTCGTTCTCCCCGGTGATCAATGCACACATGCTTGATTACCTCGAACGCGGCGTCGAATGCCTCGGCAAACGCGACGGCGATCGGGTCGGCCACCTCGTCAACGACACCATCGGCAAACACCTGCCGTCGCTGTTCAAGCGCTTCAACTATCGCCACGTCAGCAGCCTGGCCGAGCACGAATACGGGCAGATGCATTTCCACATCAACGACGTGTTGCACAGCGATCGTCAGTGCTATTTGAACGCGGCGAAGAAAATCAACGTACCGGTGCTGTTCCTGAACGGCGAATGGGACGAATACACCGCCGCCGAAGATGCGCGCCTGTTCGGCAACCACGTCGCGCAGAGCACCTTCACCACCCTGCAGGCCACCGGGCACTTCCTCGACATGGAACACAAATCCGCCTGCCGGGACAGCCAGAACGCCCTGCTCGGTTTCCTGAAACCGGCGCAACAGGCCAGCCGAACGCGTTACCAGTTTGTCCAGGATCACCATGCATTGGCCATTTGAAACAGTGTCGTCGCGAGCAAGCCTGCAGGCCTGAGATTCAGCCGTCCTCCAGCCCGCAGCGCTTGCCCGCGATTGACCGATTTCGGCTCTGTTTCAAGACTTTCCGTAGTTCGCGTGCAAAGAAAACTTCAAATCCGTGGCCGAGTCTGGTACAAAGTCAGCCGCTCTGAGCGGGTGTCGTATAATGGCATTACTCCAGCTTCCCAAGCTGATAACGAGGGTTCGATTCCCTTCACCCGCTCCAATCGAATTTATGTCCTGCGTCGTGGTTTGACGGGGGATGCGGAAACAGAAAAAACCGGCCTTGATGGCCGGTTTTTTTGTGTCTGCGTTTTGAGGTCAACTGCTTGTTCGGCAAAGAACAATTCAGAAACACACCGTTGATTGCAGTTACGGTACGCCTCTCTACTCTTCATTCTCTCCAACCACAAGAAACACAATTTGCTCAAAGGAATGATCCATGAGTACGGTTTCCCATCAAGATTCTGACCGATTGGAAACCACTACACTGCGGTAAATACAGAGCGCAAACCGTAAATGGCCTTTTAATCGAAGAGGGTTCACATCCAGTGCAGGAAGACAAAAGGCTTGGAATGACGGATGAAGAACAGGCCATCTGGGACGATGCGATCAGGTTCGCACGATCAAACAAGAAGGTTATTGGCAAGCGACTCACGGATCAGACCCGGTATCCGCCCGAAAAAGAGCCTGTTTCAGTTTTCATGGCTGGATCGCCGGGCGCTGGCAAGACAGAGGCATCATTAGCCCTGCTGAACCTTTTCTCTGATACGCCGATCCTGCGAATCGATCCAGACGACCTCAGAAACGAATTTGAAGCCTATCAAGGTGGCAATGCCTGGCTTTTCCAAGGCGCCGTTTCAATTCTGGTAGGAAAGCTGATTGATCTTGCCCTGGATCGAAAACAATCTTTCCTGCTCGACGGGACGCTTTCGAATATAGAAATCGCAAGGAACAATGTGCGGCGTTGCCTGGACAAGGGGAGATTTGTACAAATTCTCTATGTCTATCAAGACCCCAGGCTTGCCTGGTCCTTTGTCAGGGCTCGTGAGGAAGCCGAAGGACGCAGAATTCGACCGGAGCATTTCGTCGACCAATATTTTGCAGCACGTGACGTGGTAAACACGCTTAAGCTAGAGTTTGGCAAGGATCTTCATGTCGATCTGCTTGTGAAGCACATTGATAATTCTGGCCGCCTCTACAAGGCTGGCGTTGACAAGATCGACTACCATATCCCAGAGAAGCATACGAGACACGACCTGATGGCCATGCTTGGGATAAATGACGGAGCAACCCCATGTTTTCCATGAAACTCGGATCCCCAAAGGAGTCCACGAGTCCATTCGCAGACTTCATTCGTAATGCGAAATCGGAAGAAAAAAAGCGCGTTTACAGTGAAGTGCTAACCGAAGCCACCAAAAAACAGAATGAAGTGATGCTGGCTGCACGTGAAAAGCAAGCCTGATTACGTTAGTGGATTCCAAAATTGCCCGGCCAAGTGCCGGGCTTTTTCATTCTGACGTTGGCGTGGTTCTCAAGCTTTTGCACGAAAAGAATATGAGAGTCTCGCGCGGATCATTACAGGGGAGAAATTCAGTAGACCGGCGTAGATGGCCGTTTTTTGAGGCCTGATGTCTAATGACACGCAAGCTAGTTTTGAACCATTCAGAAACAACACGTTGATTGAATTCCCCCGTGTGCGCTTACGCTCCTGACAATCAGCCACTCATGTCGTGAGCGCTCCTATGTCGAAGCGTTCGGCCCCAAGGGAAATGATCCGCATGCTTTATCCAATCGCAATATCCCCCAGCGAAGGCGACTCAACATGGGGTGTTGAAGTACCAGACCTCCCCGGTTGTTTCTCCGCCGGAAACGATCAGGACCATGCGTTGGAAATGGCCAAAGAAGCGATAGAAATCCACATCGAGATTCTCGCTGAGAGCGGTGCAGTGATACCTGCCGCCAGCAAGATCAGTAACCATGTTTCCGATCCGAGGTTTGCAAACTGCGTATGGGCGTTGGTGGATGTGGACATCAGTCAGTGCCTGGGGAATACGCAAAAGGTCAACATCACACTCCCAGGCTATTTGTTGAGCCGCATCGACCTTCACGTCAGCCAGCATCCGGAGGAAAAGAGTCGTTCCGCGTTTTTGGCTTCGGCTGCGTTGCGTATGTTGAGTTCGTGAATAATCTCGACCCCGATGGATCTGATCTGCACGGAGAATCTGCAATGAACAGCGAAACCATCCGTAACCGAAAAGACCTGAACATTGCATTTGCTCGGATGGAAAAGCTCTGGGGGGCTGAACCCGGATCATCCGATGGAAATGAACTGGAAAACCTCGCAGTGCTTATCGAGCAATATGAGAAGGAGCACTACCCGATGCCCACTGAAAAGAACGACATCCGAACGAACGACCAGTAATCCTGTAGGAATCGCCGCACACAAACATGGCGTGATGCTCGCCATGTTTTCAGACGTTTCCCAGCGACCAGTCCTTGAGACTCCGCTAGCATTCGCACACCCAAGAGGACGCTTGGGGTTAACGGATGTACTCAACAAGGACGATTCATGCTTTCTTCCGCATGCTTGGGCGATAAACACGTTTTTTCATTACCAGGACATGGGGAGATGTAGTCCGTGTCCACGAATGCAAGTAAGCGACGCCCGCTCTATATCGTCATGCGGGTACTTATTTTGGCGGTGTTGACGTATCTGGTTTGGTACGTCGCAGTGCCACGCGTCGAGATTTATTTCTCGAAAGAAGGCACAGGTGATTTGAGGTTTGTGCTGAATACGCAAAATGAGATCTTTCGCGGAAACCTTGCCCCCGGAGAGTCTACGGGCGGACCAGGGGATCTGTTTCCCGATGATGATTTTTTTATGGAATTTGATTGGCGTAATTCCGGGCAAAACCATTGCATCAAGATCACCCCGAAATGGCCCACGACTAAAATTCATATCGGGAGCAACGGCGAGGTTGACCGTAGCGCTGGCAGTGGCACTGATGTCGATCAGCTGGAGCCCTGCGCACCTTGAAGGAGAAAACCTTCGTAAAGTAAAACCGGCTCAATGAGCCGGTTTTTTTATGCCTTCTGAAACATTGCATCAACGCAGTTAACTCTTCACCTCAACATGATCCAGCGCTTGATTCACCGCCAATTCACCCAGCATCACCAGTTGCGCAATGCCTATCGCGGTTCTGCGGTGGGCGGGGTCGAGGGTGGCGGCGAAGTTGTTGAGCATCTCGGATGCCGAGCCCAGTGATTCGCTGGCGTTGGCCAGCAGGGATTCGGTGTCGTAGGCCGGGTTGGCGAAGTACATCGGGTCGGGTTGGTTGGTCGTGCCCATGACATGGGCGCCGGGGCAGAGGTAGTGATCGAGGGCGCGGTTGGCGGCGTCGTTGAGTTTTCTGGAGTCGATCGAGACGTACGGGGATGTTGGGTCGGTTTCGACTTCGGGGGGATTCGGGGTTGGCTTCTTCATAATGGCTTCTTTCTAGTCGATAGGTGGAGCTGACCTACTCGGTTCCAATCGAAGAGGTGGCAGCTGTACACGAGTTGGAACCCGGGCGAAAAAAGCCAAAAGCCCGACAGACTCGAAGTCTCTCGCGCACAGCCGCCATAACAGTGTGCACACCATGAAGGCAGGCAAGCATACGTCATGAAAGCTGCTTTTGCTTTTTTGGGAAGTCGCCGGGGTTCCAATCCCGATCGCCGATTCATCAGCGACCCTCACAGGCTAGAGTCCGCACTTCCGACGGACAACCTGAAAACCTTGTGGGAAGGTTCAGTAAACAGGGCCAACTCTTTAAACATCCCGTATCGAAAAACCTCGTTTACAGATCCCCAACACTCCCCCGGTTCTCACACTCGCCACGACCCGCTAGCATTTCCCCATCGCCCACCACCCTCCCCCTGCGCGGCCATCAACGAATACGCGCCATCACGTTTCGAGGGATTCAAAACCGTGGCCTGCGAGCCACCCAAATCAAATTCAAAAGAGCAGCAAATCCATGACCCAGAACATCTACGACGACCCCGATTTTTTCCAGGGCTACAGCCAGATGAACCGCTCCATCGGCGGCCTCGATGCCGCGCCGGAATGGCCCGCGCTGAAAGCCTTGTTGCCCTCCCTGCACGGTTTGCAAGTGGTGGATATGGGCTGCGGCTATGGCTGGTTCTGCCGCTGGGCCAGCGAACACGGCGCTGCCCAAGTGCTGGGGCTGGATGTCTCGGAGAAAATGCTCGAGCGGGCGAAGGAAACCACCTCGGCCGCAAACATCCGCTACGAACGTGCCGACCTGGAACACCTCGACTTGCCTGCATGCACTTACGATCTGGCCTACAGCTCACTGGCCCTGCACTACATTAAGGATCTCTCGGGGCTGTTTACCAAGCTGCATGCGGCGCTTAAACCCGGTGCGCACTTTGTGTTTTCCATCGAGCACCCGATCTTCATGGCGCCGCGCCATCCGGGCTGGTTGATCGACAGCGAGGGCCACAAGCGCTGGCCGCTGGACAGTTATCAGATGGAAGGCGAGCGAGTTACGAACTGGCTGGCCGACGGTGTGATCAAGCAGCATCGTACGGTCGGCACGCTGCTTAACGCGCTGATCGACGCCGGATTCACGATTCAACACGTCAATGAATGGGGCCCGAGTGACGCGGAAGTGGCCGCACAACCGGCCCTCGCTGAAGAGCGTGAGCGACCGATGATGATGCTGGTCGCCGTACAGCGCTGACCGCAAAAGAAAGGGCCGATCAAATCGGCCCTTTTTCGTATCAACGTGTGGCGACAATGAACAACCGTGGAAACGGCAACAGCACCGAACCATCCGCCAGCGCCGGATACGCCTTCGCGACCTCCGCCAGATAGTGCGCCAGATACTCCGCCCGCTCCGCATCCGTCAGCGGACTGAGAAACGGAATCAAACCACTCCCCTTGAACCACTCGACAACGCCGGAAGCCCCGCCCGCCAACTGATGGTGATAGGTGGTGCGCCACACATCGACCCGCGCACAATGCGGCCGCAGCATCGAGAAATAGGCACTGGCATCCGCCATCTCGGTCCGCTGCCCCGCCGCGTCCGCCAGTTTGCTGGCCCACGGCCCGTTGGCCGCCACTTCACGCATCAACCGATGGGACGGCTCGTTGAGGTTGTCCGGCATCTGAATCGCCAGGCTGCCGCCCTGCGCCAACTTGCCCGCCAGTGCCGGCAGCAACGTCGCGTGATCCGGCACCCACTGCAAAACGGCGTTGGCAAAGATCACATCGAATGGCCCCGCATCCGCCCATTTATCGATGTCCGCCACCGCGAACTGCAACTGCGGCAGACGCTTGCGCGCGGCGTCGATCATGTCCGGCGAACTGTCGAGCCCCTGCACTTTCGCCCCCGGAAAACGCTCCACCAGAAGTTCGGTCGAGTTGCCCGGACCACACCCGATATCCACCACGGAACGCGCCTCGGGCGTGGGAATCGCCGTCAGCAAGTCGCGGGCCGGGCGGGTGCGTTCATCTTCGAAAGTGACGTATTGCTTGGCGGACCAGGTCATTGCGTTCTCCTGTCGTGGACGTTCTGGCGAAACGTGGAAAAGTGGCTGACGTCACGATACAGCGATCGTGTTTATCTGCCTTCCCCTACGTACGTCCGATATCGCCGGGAGCGCTGTCTTCACCATGCCCACAGGGACTCAGAAAACTGTAAGTAGAATTTTCCGCCCCCCTCCGATGTCTGAATTTCAAGCTCCCCCCACAAGGAACACAGCCATGAAATTCGCAAAGATCTCCCAGACGCTGGCGCTCTGGGCCGGCAGCCCCAAGACGTTTATGGGGGCGTTGATTCTGATCGGGCTCTGGGGGTTGAGCGGGCCGATTTTCGATTACAACGACACCTGGCAACTGATCATCAACACCTCGACCACGATCATCACATTCCTGATGGTGTTCCTGATCCAGAACACCCAGAACCGCGACACCGACATCCTGCATTTGAAACTCGATGAGCTGCTGCGGGTGAACAAGGAGGCGCAGAACGCGATGCTCGGGCTGGAGTCGCTGGATCTCAAGCAGCTGGAAGCGTTGCGTCGGCATTACCGGGCGATGGGTGAGAATGAGGTGTTTGACCTGCAAGGTCTGGGGGACAAGAGCAAGCCGAAGCAGGATCTGAATGAATGCTGACAGGCAAAAAAAACGGCGCTAAAAAAGCGCCGTTTTCATTGCTGCGGATTCAGCGACTGGCCTGAAGGGCCCGGGCCATTTCCAGATGACTCTGCAATTTCGGCAGGGTCTCGTCGGCAAACGCCTTGATCTCCGGCACGTCAGTGGTCTGAGCCTCCTGCTGGATCTGCTGAATGGCCTCTTCCGTGGCTTTGACCTGGCTGGCGGCGTAGGCCTGATCGAAGCTGGCGCCCTCTTTGACCTCCGGCATCAAAGTCTTGGCCTTGTCGGCGACTTCTTCGCGGGGTGCAACCGGCAGGTCCAGTTTCTTGGCGATTTTCGCCAGATGCTGATTGGCGGTGGTGCGGTCGTTGATGACCTGGATGGTGTAGTCCTTGACTTCTTTGGACTCGGCCTTGCTGTGCGCCAGACGACTGGCCTCGATGTCGGCCATGCCTTTGGCCGAGGCTTCGTTGATGAAGTCGGCGGGCGACTGGGCAAACGCGCTGCTGGCGAACAACCCCAGCAGGCTGACAAAACTGATGTGGCGTACTCGGGTGGCCATCCGGCTCATGGTCGCGCCCTCCTTCTGTGCAGATTCAAGCGGGAGCTTGCGCCCCCGCCTCTCAATCAAAACAACCTTCGCCGACTACTTCGATTTCTGAGCAGGCTTGCGGCCCATGTCGGTTTTAGGCTCTTTGTCGACAGTCGTGGTGGTGGTTTTCCCACCTTTGCGACCGGCTTCAGACGCCTTCGTTCGATCGTTGGCGAAGTTTCCCGAGTTCGAGTTTCTTGAGTTAGGCATGATTCTCTACCTCTTGGCATTGATCGTAAGCGAGCAGGTGCCCGCCTAGATTGAGAATTTCCTGACTGCCAAAGGTTTAGAAAAGTTGCCGTCGCCGCGACGAACGGTGACCCGCCGATCAGCTGTCCAGCCTTTTATGATTCTGCCGTTTGGCGGCGTACATCACCTGGTCGGCGTGACGAAACAGTTGCTGTTCCTCATCACCATGCTCGGGATAACGGGCCACGCCGATACTCGGTTCGATGTGCAGGTTGTGCCCGTCCAGGCGCATGGGTTGCACCAGTACCTGTCGGATTTTTTCCGCGACACTGTCGGCATCGTCGGCGGCGTGGACGCTGTGCAACAGCACCACGAACTCGTCGCCGCCGATCCGCGCCACGGTGTCGGTCTCGCGCACGCAGCCCTTGAGCCGGTTGGCCACCGCCTGCAACAGCATGTCGCCGACCCCATGGCCAAAGGTGTCGTTGACCTGTTTGAAACGATCCAGATCGACGTACAGTAGCGCCATGTGCCCGGACTGTTCCCGCGCATGGTTCAGCGCAGCCTTGAGCCGGTCGCGCAGCAGTTCGCGGTTGGGCAACTGGGTCAGTTGGTCATACTGCGCCATGCGCCGCAGGCGGGCGTGCAGTTGCTGGCGTTCGATGGCGGTGGCGACCTGGGCGCAGACATATTGCAGCAGTTCCTTGTCGCGTTCGGTGTAGCGCTCGCCGCCGGCCAGGCTTTTGACGATCAGCGCGCCGATGGTGCGGTCTTTCGAACTCAGCGGCACACCCAGCCAGCACGGCGATTGCTGGCCGGCCACCAGCGCGGCGAACTCCGGCGGCGCATGAGGGCAATCCGGGGTCAGGAGGATTGGCTGGCGGCTGCGGATCACTTCCGCACACAGGCGCCCGGTGACGGTGCCGGGTTGTTCCGGTTGCAACTCGTCATCGTCGACGTGATAGGGAAAATTCAGCTGCGCGCAATGTTCGTCGTACAGCGCCACGGAGAAGTTCAGCGCCGGCAGCCACTCGCCGATGATCAGGTGAATGCGCTTGAACAGCGCCAGCAGATCCTCCGCCGCATGCGCCGCTTCGGAGATCGCGTACAACGCCGCCTGACGGGATTCTGCGAGTTTGCGTTCGGTGATGTCCCGGGCCACGGCGATGCGCAGTTGATCGACTTCCGACCAGCGCGCCGACCACAGGATGTGCACGACGCTGCCGTCCTTGCGTACGTAGCGGTTTTCGAAATTGTGCTTCGGTTCGCCGCCCATGATGTCGCTCGCGGCGGCCAGGGTGCGCTCACGGTCGGCCGGGTAGACGTAGTCGATCATCGACTGGCCGATCAGTTCGTCAGGCGTGTAGCCGAGAATCCGCTCGCAGGCCGCACTGACAAAAACGAAGCGACCTTGCTTGTCGACCGCGCAAACGGCATCCAGCAGCAGATCGATGTAACTCGCCAACGGCGCGGAATTTCGGCTTTCCATGGTTCAGCGTGGGTGTCCGGGCAATGCAGCACTGTTCAACCATCCATGACCTCGACCTCGCATCCCAGCGAATGTTTTCAAGCCTTGTTCGGTATCAGCCCTGGCAGCGCATGCACCAGCGCGTTGATGGCAAAACCGATGAACATGATCCCGCACAACCGGGTGATCGCCAGTTCATGACGCTGGTACAACGTACGCACCTGGCGCGCCCCGACGATGCCAATCAGGATAGCGTAGGCGAGCAATCCGCCGAGGAAACTCAAGGCGATCAGCATCGGCAGCATCGACCAGTTGAGCAGTTCGGCGCGGCTCGACAGCAACGCAGTGAAGGTCGCCACCGCCACCGGGTAGGCCTTGGGGTTGGTCAGGCCGAACAGAATGCCGTGCCAGAACGGCTGACGCGCCGCGCCCTGGGGCTGCTCGCCGTTACTGCGTTTGGCCCGCACTGCACGCCAGCCGAGCCAGAACAGGTACAGGCCGCTGAGCACACCGAGCACATCGAAAGCGGTGCTGCCGATTTCCCGGGCGCCGACAATCGCGATCAATGCAGTGCTGCACCAGATCACGTCGCCCAGCAAATGCCCACACAGGAATCCCGCCCCGGCCCGCCGCCCACGTGCGGCGCCGATGCCGAACACCGCCAGCACACCCGGCCCCGGCGTGATGCCGTAGATGAAACCCGAGGCCAGCACGGCCATTAGCAACGATGGAGTCATGGAAAACCTGCAAGTCCCGGAAAACGTGGCCGCCAGTCTATCCCAGCGTTTGGCGAATGTTCACGGCTCGTTGAAAAAACCCATGCCCGCGTAGGGCTTTTGCCGACACGCGGCCAGTCGCGAGGCCAGGTCGCCGACGTGGGCTTCGAGTTTGTGCCCGTCCGGGTCGAGAAAGTAGAACGACGCGCCTTCGCTGCGGTTATCGCGCCATTCCCGCACGTTGGCGGCGCGAAGCAGTTGCACGAACAGCGGGAAATCCGCCGCGCCAATGCTGAAGGCGTAGTGGGTGTAGTCGGCGGCGGGCTCGGGAAGGCGCTTCGGATCGAGGGACAGGCACAACCACAGGCCCGGGAGCGACAGGTAGGCACCGGCGTCCCAGGTGGCCTCGACCCGCAGCTTCAGCACGTCACGGTAGAACGCGAGGCTGCGGTCCAGGTCAGTGACGGCGAGGGTCAGGTGGTTGAGGCCGGTGAGCATCGGGTCAGTAACCTCTGAGGTCTTCGGGGATGAGGTATTGCTTGCCGTCGTAGGTCAGGGTGATTTGGGTTTTCTTCAGGTCGGTGGTTTTGGAAACGCACTCTTTGCCTGACTGGGTCGAGGTGTACACCACACCACTTGAGGAGACGATCAGATCAGCGAACCCGTTATGGCTGGACGAGCCGATTTCC
The DNA here is from genome assembly GCF_057809295.1 of Pseudomonas sp. FG35. Classification (NCBI taxonomy): domain Bacteria; kingdom Pseudomonadati; phylum Pseudomonadota; class Gammaproteobacteria; order Pseudomonadales; family Pseudomonadaceae; genus Pseudomonas; species Pseudomonas sp. FG35. The sequence continues at coordinate 193,285 of NZ_JBMDJR010000008.1, forward strand.
ACGGTCCTGAGGATTTTCGTGTCCTTGGTTTCGCACTCCCCGCTACCCTCGCCAAATTCTTTCCGAATGACCAGACCTTCCAGAACCGGTCGCAACTTGCTGCCTTCGCGCACATACAGCGCCAGATCGGTTTTCGCGTAGGGGTTGGCTCTTGAAAGACGGTCGGCGAAATCCGAACGCAGGCCAAAGGCACGAACGTCCGACGCCAGACGGTATCGCGCGGTATCGATCTTCAAGTCATCGAAGCGGATCGCGTCGGAGTTATAGGCTCCAGGCTTGACGTAATTCGCCAAAGGCTTGGCATTCGAGGCGTTGAGGAGCGACAACTCAAGATCGAAAACGCCGTCGTGATCACCTTCGGAGTCGGACACGAAGGTAGATTTTGCCGAGATCGCCTTGTCCGGGAAGGCCGGCCACACTTTGCAGCGTGACAGGGAGTGACCGTCGAATTTCTTGATCTCACAGGCGGCGTGGGCCTGAGTGGTTACGGCCAGGAAGCCTAGGACGATGAGAAGTCGGGTTGGGGTAAACATTGTTCTTCCTTGAAATAAGTCGCGTTGGCTCTGTATCACTCGATGGCTTTGAAACCTTTAGGCAAGACGTATGATTTTCCGTCGTAGTGAAGGGTTGTCAGCACAGGTTTACCGGTTGTGGTTTTCTCATCACAAGCGTCTGGATCGCCTTTGCCAACAGTACCCGTAGTCACCGATTTGACGATCAAGTCGGCGTAACCATGAGAACTGGTCTTTCCAATCTCGATCGTGCGCAGGGTGCTCGCACGTTCTCCCGAACAATTTCCATCCCACTCTCCGTTGTAGCCATACACCACAAGCCGATCCAGTACGGGGCGTAACGTGTTGCCCTCTTTCACGTAAAGGGACAGCGAAGTCTCATCCATGGGATTGACGCGGGAGGAGCCTTTGAAGACAACCCGAACACCAAAGGCCCGAATTTCAGGGGTCAATTTGTAGCGCGCGGTATCGAATTCCAAACTGTCCAGCGCGAAGGCATCGGACTGGAATGCAGAAGGCTTGTGATAGGTGGCCAGAGGCTCCGGCCCCTCGACCGAGACAACAGAGAGAGCAAGATCGTAACTGCCGACATCACCGGTTTTGCCATAAACCGGATCCGGCGCAAATTTAGCGACAGCCTTGAGCGTCAAGCCAGGATAAGCGGGCCACGCCTTGCACACTGAAAAGTCCCGCGCGCCCGTCACCGGCGCAGGCACACAATCAGCCAACACCTGCCCCGCCATCAACGCCCCACACAGCGCCACCCAACCAACGACCCCAGACTTCACTGTCACGCCCCGCTCCTTGATGTTTGTCAGCCGCGCACTATCCCCTGCTCAATCCGCCGATTCAACCAGTTCAACGCCTGATCCCCGCCCCGCCGCTTGTGCCACGCCGAGACAAACGTGAACGGTGCAATTTCAAACGGCGGCGGCAAGACGATCAGCGATTGGTCATCCACCTCGTTCAACGCCCGCGAAGCCACGGTCAGGATCAGATCCGTGCCGCTGATGAACCGCGGCGCAACGCTCCAGTGCGGCAGGCTGATGGCGACGCGGCGGCGTTCACGCAGGGCGGTCAGGGTGCGTTCGATTTCCGGGGTGCCGCTGCCGCGCATTTCCAGCAAGACATGGGGACGGGAGAGATAGGTTGGCAAGTCGAGAACACCTCCGGCGGGAAGGCTCTGACGATCCAGGAGGCAGACGTAGCGCTCTTCGAACAACGGCGTGCTGCGCAGTTCGCCGGGCAGTTCGGGCAGTACGCCGGCAGCAAGGTCGATGTCGCCGTTGAGCAGGCCTTCGACCATGCCTTCGCGGCTGGCGTGGCTGATTTGCAGGTCGATGCCCGGTGCTTCTGCGCGCAAGGTGCGAATCAGCCCGGGCAGGATGAGCGCCGCGCCGTAGTCCGACATCGCGAGGCGAAAGGTCCGACGGGCGCTGGTCGGATCAAAGGTGTTCGGCGCCAGCAGCGATTGCACTTGGGCCAGGGTTTCCGCCAGCGGCGCCGCCAGCTCCAACGCCCGCGCGGTGGGGACCAACCCCGAACCGGCCCGCACCAGCAGCGGATCGTCGAGCAAGTCACGCAGACGCGCCAACGCATGGCTGACCGCCGGTTGACTCAGGTGCAGACGCTCGGCAGCGCGGGTCACGTGTTGCTCGGTGAGCAAGGCGTCGAGGATCACCAGCAGATTGAGGTCGATGCGGCGCAAATCATTCATTCGATGCATGTTCCGGATACCAAAACAGAATTTAAATCTGCTCGACGAATACCCTAGAGTCCAGCAAAATCTTTGCCGGAGAACAATCATGGGAACGATGCAGTGGGTCGGATGGCTGCTGTTGGCGGTATTCGCCGGGGCGGTGGTGCCGTTTCAGAGTGCGATCAACATCAATCTGGCGCGGGGGTTGGGGCATCCGCTGTGGGCGACGTTCACCTCGCTGGTGGTGAGCGTGCTGGTGCTTTTGCCGGTGATTGTCGCCCTGCGCCTGCCGTTGCCGTCGCTGGCCCTCGCCAGCAAGCTCCCGTTGTGGATGTGGACCGGCGGCGCGTTCGGGGTGTGCTTCGTCGCATTGGCGGTGGTGTTGCTGCCGAAGCTGGGGGCTTCGGGATTTCTGGCGCTGGCTTTGGCCGGGCAAATGATCACGTCAATCGTGCTGGATCATTTCGGCCTGTTCGGGCTGGTGGAGAAACATCTGACGTTGCCACGCCTGTTCGGCGCGCTGTTGTTGATGGCGGGAGTGGTGCTGATCCAGTTTGGTGACTCGGCCGCCAAGTCCTTGGCACCGGCGGGCTGATCGTTCGCGTGATCGGAACGACCAGCCCGCAACCTCAGTACTTGTCGAGTGTGCGCAATTTCTGCGGCAGCCCCCACAGCAGCAACGCCGCCGCGATCAGTGCCGCCACACCGATGACATACAGTGCCGGTGTGGTACTGCCAGTCAGGTCCTTGATTCGGCCGACCATCACCGGACTGACGATGCCGCCGAACTGCCCCAGTGTATTGATCACCGCAATCCCGCCCGCCGCACCGGCCCCGGCACCCGCCAGCAGTTTCGGTGGCAAGGTCCAGAAGCTCGGAATCGACGCAATGATCCCGGCACCCAACAAGCCAAGAGCGACGATCAGAAACGTGGTGTGGCTGGCAAAAATCCCCGCGCTGAAAAAGCCGATGGCGCCGACGATCACCAGCCCCGCGACAAACTTGCGCCGCTCACCCGTAGCATCGGACAGACGACCGATCACCACCATGCTGATCGCACCACAAATGTAGGGGATCGAGGTCAGCAGGCCGATCATCACCGGGCTCTCGGTGCCGGCACTGCGGATCAGTTGCGGAGCCCAGAAATTCAGGCCGTAGGACGCGACCTGGATCAGGAAGTAGATCAGCCCCAAAGTCAGGAAACCCGGAATCTTCAGCGCCGCCAGCAACGAGCCGCCGCTCTTGTGCGGTTCGTGATGGGCGATGCGGCTGGCCAACAGTTTTTTCTCTTCCGGGGTCAGCCAGTGAGCGTCCTCGATGCGGTCCTTGAGCAAGGTCAGTACCAAAAACCCGAGGCCGACACAGGGCACGCCACCGAGCAGAAACAACCAGTGCCAGCCGCGCATCTGCAACACGCCATCAAGGTGTTCCAGCACCAGTCCGGAGAACGGCGCACCGACCAGCCCGGCAAACGCCGAGGCCAGAAACAGCATTGAGGTGATGCGGCCACGGAAGTGCTGCGGGAACCACAGCGTCAGGTAATACAGCACGCCGGGGGCGAAACCGGCCTCCATCGCGCCGATCAGAAAGCGCAGCACGTAGAACTGCCATTCGCTGTTGACGAACACCATCAGCGCCGTCGCCACGCCCCAGGACATCATGATCCTGGCGATCCAGCGCCGCGCGCCAACCTTGTACAGCATCATGTTGCTCGGTACTTCGAACAGCACGTAACCGACCACGAACAGACCGGCACCGAGACCGTAAGCGGTGTCGCTCAGGCTCAGGTCGGCCTGCAACTGGAACTTGGCGAAGCTGATGTTGATGCGGTCGAAGAAGGCGAACAGGTAGCAGACCATGATCAACGGCATCAGGCGCCAGGCGACCTTGCTGACCAGGGCTTTTTCGGCATCGTGATCGACGGACGAGCTTGCGCCCGCCTCCATTACATTGAGGCTCATAGTTTTTTCTCCAGGCGGACTGCCGGTGGGCGTCCGATTGTTTTTGTTGTCTGGTTGGGGGTAAGTCAGTGAGCGTGTGACATCAGGTGGGCATCGGGTGCAGATCGCAATTGCGTCCGGCCTTGGCCAGTTGCCCCGGCACGTCGTGGCCCAGCAGCGCTGGCAAGCCACGGGATAGTTTCAGCAGCAACGGCAGATCGATGCCGGTGTGAATGCCGACTTCATCGCAGAGGTTGACCAGGTCTTCGGTGCAGATGTTGCCCGATGCGCCGGGCGCGAACGGACAGCCGCCGAGCCCGCCCAGCGCCGCGTCGAAACGCCGGGCGCCCGCTTCGTAAGCTGCCAGCACGTTGCACAATCCCAGGCCTCGGGTGTTGTGAAAGTGCAGAGTCAGATCCGCCGCCGAAACCCGCTGCAACACCCGCCGCACCAGTCGGTCGACCTGTCGCGGATTGGCCATGCCGGTGGTGTCGGCCAGGGAGATGCCCTGAATGCCGAGCTGTTGATAGGCCTCGACGATTTGCAGCACGCGGTCTTCGTCGATCCCGCCCTCGAACGGGCAACCAAACGTCGTCGCGATACTGCCGTTGAGCCGCACGCCCGAGCCGCTGGCGAAAGTCACGATCTCGCCAAACGCCGCCAGCGAGGCTTCGCAACGCATGCGCATGTTCGCCAGGTTGTGGGTCTGGCTGGCGGACATCACCAGGTTCAGTTCATCGGCGCCAGCCTCCAGTGCCCGTTGCGCACCCTTGAGGTTGGGAATCAGTGCGACATAAATCACCCCCGGCTGACGCTGGATGCCCTTGAACACCTGCTCGCCATCGCGCAGGGCCGGGATCGCTTTCGGCGAGACAAACGAGCCGGCTTCGATGCGGCTGAATCCTGCCCGGGACAGTTGATCGATCAGGGCGATCTTGTCTTCGGTCTCGACCCAGGTCGGTTCGATTTGCAAGCCGTCCCGGGGCGAGACTTCCTGGACGATCAGGGTCTGCGAGTAATCGCTGATCATTGCACCACCCCCTGGTTTTTCAGGCGTTCGATGTCAGAAGCGGTCAGGCCGAGACCGGCGAGGATGCCATCGGTGTGCTGACCGAGGCCGGGGCCCGACCAGTTCACACCACCGGGGGTTTCCGAGAGTTTGGGCACGATGCCCGGCATCTTCACGGTCGCCCCGCCGGGCAACGCGGCGTCAAGCAACATGTCCCGGGCCTGATAGTGCGGATCGGCAACGATGTCGGCCACCGAGTAGATGCGGCCGGCCGGCACTTCGGCGGCTTCCAGCGCCGCCAGTACGTCATTGATCGGCAGGCTGCTCGTCCAGTGGGTGATGGCAGCGTCGAGCAGACCGCTCTTTGCGGCACGACCGTCGTTGTGGGCGAATTCTTCGGCTTCGGCCAGATCATCCCGACCGATCACCTGCATCAGGCGCTTGTAGATCGGGTCGCTGTTGCCGGCGATCACCACGTAGGCGCCGTCAGCCGTGAGGTAAGTATTGGAAGGTGCGATGCCCGGCAACGCGCCGCCACTGCGTTCGCGGACATGGCCGAGCATGTCGTATTCCGGCACCAGGCTTTCCATGACGTTGAACACGCTTTCGGCCAGCGACACATCGACAACCTGCCCGCCGCCCTGCCCGGTCTTGACCCGCAGCAGCGACATCAGCGCGCCGATCACCGCGTGCAGCGAAGCCAGTGAGTCGCCGAGGCTGACTCCGACCCGCGCCGGCGGTGAACCGGGAGTGCCGGTGGTGTAGCGAATGCCCCCCATGGCCTCGCCGATCGCACCGAAACCGGGGCGGTCACGGTAGGGGCCGGTCTGGCCGTAGCCGGAAATGCGCACCAGGGTCAGGTTGGGGTTCAGGCCGTGCAGCACGTCCCAGCCCAGGCCGAGTTTTTCCAGGGCGCCGGGGCGCAGGTTTTCGATGATCACGTCGGCATCGCGAGCCAGTTGCTTGACCAGCTCGATGCCTTCGGCGGATTTCAGATTGAGCGCCAAGGATTTCTTGTTGCGCGATTGCAGGTACCACCACAGCGACGTTCCTTCGTGCAGCTTGCGCCATTTGCGCAGCGGGTCGCCCTGACCCATGGCTTCGATCTTGATCACTTCGGCGCCGAATTCGGCAAGCATCCGCGCGGCAAACGGCGCAGCGATCAGGGTGCCGATTTCGATCACTTTGATCGCACTCAAAGGGGCAGTCATCGCGGGGTACCTCTTGTTCTTGGAATTGCGGCCAAGGCTAGAGGAACGTCATGGCTGCGATCCAGCCGTCACTCGGCAACGGCCGTTCGCCAAACGCGAACGCTCAGCTGGCTGCGCGCAAATGCTCGAACAGGATCCGGCTCACCGGCGACAACCCGGCCTCGTCACGCACCACCACGAGCAAGTCACGATCCGACCAGCCATCGGTCAGCGGCACCGCCTGCAGCCCCAGCGCCCGACCGAACAACTCATAAGCCCGCTGCGGCAGGATGCCGATGCCCATGTTGGCCTGCACCATCCGGCACACGGCATCGAAGCCCGGCACATGAATGCGGATGCGCAACACTTTGCCGGCCTGACGCGCGGCAGCGTGGGTGCGCATGTTGATCGAACTGGCGGCGTGCAGGCCGACGTAATCGCTGTCGAGGGTTTCACTGAACGCCACGGATTCGCGCACCGCCAACGGATGCTCGGGCAACATCACCACCACCAGTTTGTCCCGGCGATAGCGCACGCTGTGCAGGCCTTTGATGTCGCTGTCGCTGGAGCAGATGCCAAGATCCGCCACGCCATCGAGCACGCCCTGAACCACGCCGGCGCTGGGCCGCTCTTCCAGATCGGTCTTGACCTGCGGCTGGTGCGCGGTGAAATCGCGCAGGTCTTCGGGGAGAAACTGAATGATCGCCGACAGGTTCGCCAGCATCCGCACATAGCCGCGCACACCGTGGCTGTGCTCGCCCAGTTCAAGGCCCATTTTCTCGACGTTGAACAACATCTGCCGGGCGTGGTGCAACAGGGTTTCGCCGGCCGGGGTCAGGGTCATGCCCTTGGCCTGACGCACGAACAGGCTGATGCCCAGCGCTTCCTCCAGCTCCATCAAGCGCTTGCTCGCCGCCGACACGGCAATCGCCTCGCGGGACGCGGCACGGGTCAGCGTGCCTTCCTCGTGGACGGCGACGAACAGTTGCAGGGTGATCAGGTCGAGGCGGCGGATCAGGCTTTTTTGCAGCATGGCAAGCTCGATAACGTGGGTTCGTTGATCCCGGCAGGATAGCCGGGTTGCGCCCCGTGCAGACACTCAATTGCCTTGTATTCAACACTGGCATTGCCTTACAGGAAAAATTCCAGAAACACACAGCACTACCGGACGTAGCCGATGCTGGCCTGACGTATCATTCGCCTGGTTTTTTGCTGACCGACAGTGAACATCTCTGCCCCCCACGGACGACTCATGAACCCCAGCCTCATTCTGCTCATCACCTGTTCCACCGTGTTCCTCGCCCAGTTGGGCATGAGCATTTACCTGCCGGCGCTGCCACAGATCGCCAAGCATTTACAGGTCGATGCAACACAGGTGGCCTGGGGCTTGTCGCTGTACCTGATCGGGATGGCGCTCCCGATGCTGCTCTGGGGTAGCCTGGCGCAACGCATCGGCCGCAAGCCGGTGCTGCTCGCGGCGCTGGGAATTTATGGCCTGGCGAATCTGGCACTGCCGCTGGGTGCGACGCTGGAATCGTTCCTGTTGCTGCGACTGCTTCAGGGGATCGGCGCCAGCGGCATTTCGGTGATGGCGCGGGTGCTGATTCGAGACAGCTTTCGGGGGGATCTGCTGGCGAAGGCGTTGTCGTGGATTTCGATTTCGTTCGTTGTCGCGCTCGGGATCGGGCAATACGCCGGTTCGCTCATTCAGGTGACGCTGGGCTGGCAGGCGATCTTTTATCTGCTGGGCGCGGTCAGCCTGTTGATGGCCGCGATAGTCTCGCGCCTGAGTTTCCCGAAACTCGTCGAAGCGCCCACAACCGCTTCGCCCTGGGAGGTCTATCGAACGATCCTGATCCATCGGGCGTTTCTGCTGCCGGCGCTTGCGGGCGGTCTGGGTTATGGCGTGATCATCGCGTTCAACAGCGCTGCGCCGTTGATTCTGCAAGGCCCGTTCAACTGGTCGGCGACCGCATATGGGTTGCTGGGCTGGCCGATCAGCGCCGCATATTTCCTAGGGGCGCTGGCGGTCAATCGCTTTGTGCTGCGTACCGGTCAGCACCGGCTGATGACACTGGGGGTCAGCCTGGTGATGGCCGGCACTGGCGTGATGCTGGCCGGCAGTCTGTTGGCCAGCTCGATGGCCTGGCTGCTCTGGCTGCCTTACTGCGTCGCCGTGTTCGGCCAGTCGCTGAACTATCCGATCAGCCTGTCACGGGCCAACGATGGTGCGCCGATTGCCGGCGCTTACGCGATGGCCCTGAGCGGTTTCATCCACCAATTGATGGCTGCACTGATCGGCGCGGTGGCCAGCCTGCTCGCCAGTCCGCAGGCATGGCCGCTATCGATGCTGTGCTGCGTTCTGGCATTTGGCGCGGTGCTCTGCACGAGGTTAACGCCCGATCATCAGCCCGCTTAAAACGCGCTGCGGAAAATCTCCTCGATCTGCCGCTGATCCGCCACTCGCGGATTGGTGAAGCCGCAGGCGTCTTTCAGGGCGTTGGCGGCGAGCACCGGGATGTCGGTGCACTTGGCGCCGAGATCACGCAGGCCACCGGGAATCTCCACGTCCCTGGCCAGGCAACGGATCGCGGCAATCGCGGCCTGCGCGCCCTCCTCCGGGCTGAAGCCACGAATGTCGGCGCCCATGGCGTGGGCCACATCGGTCAGGCGACCGGCACAGACCTGTGCGTTGAACGTCTGCACATGGGGCAGCAGCACCGCGTTGCAAACACCGTGGGGCAAGTCATAGAAACCGCCCAACTGGTGCGCCATCGCATGCACGTAACCGAGGGAGGCATTGTTGAACGCCATGCCGGCGAGGAACTGCGCATACGCCATGTTTTCCCGCGCCGCCAGGTCGCTGCCGTCGCGCACGACCAGGCGCAGGTTGTTGCTGATCAGGGTCATGGCCTTGAGCGCGCAGGCGTCGGTGATCGGGTTGGCGGCGGTGGACACATAGGCTTCGATTGCATGGGTCAGCGCGTCCATGCCAGTGGCGGCGGTCAGGCTTTTCGGCATGGCGACCATCAGCGCCGGGTCGTTGACCGACAGCAGCGGCGTGACGTTGCGGTCGACGATGGCCATTTTCACGTGACGGGTTTCGTCGGTGATGATGCAGAACCGGGTCATCTCGCTGGCGGTGCCGGCGGTGGTGTTGATGGCGATCAGCGGCAGTTGTGGCTTGGTCGATTGATCGACGCCTTCGTAGTCGCGGATCTGCCCGCCGTTGGTGGCACACAACGCAATGCCCTTGGCGCAGTCGTGGGGCGAACCGCCGCCCAACGACACCACGAAGTCGCAGCGACTCTCCTTGAGCAGCGCCAGCCCCGCCTCAACGTTGGCGATGCTCGGATTGGGTTTGGCGCCATCGAAGACCACCGAATCGATGTCCTGCATCGCCAGTTTCTCGGCAATCATCGTCGCCACGCCGGCCTTGGCCAGCCCGGCATCGGTGACGATCAGCGCCTTGCGAAAACCGTAGTTGCGGATCGCATTCATGGCTTCATCGAGGCAGCCGCTGCCCATGATGTTTACCGCGGGAATGAAAAAGGTGCTGCTCATGGCGCGTCTCCTGGCTGGGGCCGAATCGATGCTTGCAATTCGGCGGGTGCGCAAAGGATCGACCGATCGGTCACGGCGGATGTTGATCTGGCTCAATGCCCGCTCGTGATAAAGTCGCCGTCCATCTGCCCCTTTGTTTTGAGACGTGCCCTGCAATGACCGATTTTCTGGATGTCGACGCCACCCTCGAAGACTGGACCGCGTTGCGCGCCACCACCGACTTCAGTGGCCTGCTGCTGGGCAACGGCGCCAGTCGTGCGGTGTGGGACGATTTCGGCTACGACTCGCTGTTCGAAAACGCCCGTACGGTGGAAGAAAAACCGTTAAGCCCGTCGGAGCTGAGCGTGTTCGATGCGCTGCAGACGCGCAGTTTCGAGCAGGTGCTCGGCGCGCTGAAAACCACCAGTCGGGTCAACAAGGCGCTGGCCGTCAGCTCGGCCGCGCCGCGCAACCGCTACTACGCGATCAAGGAAGCGCTGATCAACACCGTGCACGCGGTACACATCCCGTGGCGGCTGATCGAAGCCTCAACCCTGACGACCCTGAACAGCGAACTGGCGCGTTATCGCACGGTGTTCACCACCAATTACGACCTGCTCAATTACTGGGCCCTGCAACATCAGGGCGAGGTCATCGACGACCTGTTCAACGGCCCCGATGCCAGTTTCGATCTGTGCGAAAGCCACACTGGAAAACCGCGTCTGCTGTACCTGCATGGTGGTCTGCATCTGGTGCGCAATCAGGACGGCACCGCGCGCAAACTGACAGCGACCGAGGGCACGCTGCTCGGCAGTTTCGCGATCAACAACACGATCAAGACGCTCGATGATGTGCCGCTGTTCGTCAACGAAGGGCCGAGCGCCGACAAGCTCAAGACCATCCGCAGTTCCGATTATCTGTCGTTCTGCTACGACCAGTTACTCGAACACGGCGACAACCTGTGCATCTTCGGCCACGCCCTCGGCGAACAGGACAGCCACCTCGTGCGCGCCCTGCGTCTGGCGAAACCGAAGACCGTGGCGATCTCGATCTACCCGCGCAGCGCGGCGTTCATCCAGCACCAGAAGCGCCACTACGCGAAGCTGTTCGAGGGCACGGGCGTCGAGTTGCGGTTCTTTGATTCCAAGAGCCATGCGCTGGGCCATCCGAAGCTGTCGGTACCGGTCGAGATCTGATCACTCCTCGCTGCTGTGCACCACCACCAGCAACTGCGCCTGCACTTCGCCCACTGAGCGGATGCGATGCGGCTTCTGCGCATTGAAGTGCAGCGCATCGCCCCGCTCCAGCAGCACCCGTTCGTTCACGAAGTCGACTTCGACCCGGCCCTCGTGGACGAACAGAAACTCCTCGCCCAAATGTTCCTTGAAGGTTTTGTCGGTGAATTCGCTCGGCGGATAAATGATGAACGGCAGCAGGCTGCGTTCGCTGACCTGATGGGCCAGCACCGCGTAGCCAGGGCTGTGGTCGTTGGCCGCCAGCGACTGGCGTTCGTGGCTGCGCACCAGGCTGTAGCCGTCGAGGCTGACGTTGTCTTCGGAGAACAGCTCCTCGACTTTCACGTTCAGCGCCTTGGCCAGTTTCAGCGCGGCGGCAATCGACGGTGTGTTCAACCCGCGCTCGACCTTCGACAGATAACTCTTGGTCATGCCGGATTTCTCGGCCAGTGCCTCAAGGGTTACGCCAAGTTTTTTTCTCAATAATTTCAAACGGATAGACATGCGAAGCGATTAATCCAGCAAAGGAAAGACGATTTGTCCTTGCCAATGACACAAAGTGTCATATAGCCTCATAAGTGTCATCCATGGCAACCACCACAGGACACGGATATGGCGAAGACATTAGCACTACCCAAAGACGAACTGGTCAAGCAAGCGCTGACCCAGATGCAAAAAACCCTGGCGGATAATACGTGGACGGACCGGCAAAAGCTGGCGCTGACCTGCCGGATCCTGTTCGAGAACGGCCACGATTCGGGCCTCGCCGGGCAGATCACCGCCCGTGGCCCGCAGCCAGGCACTTACTACACTCAGCAACTGGGCCTGGGTTTCGATGAAATCACCGCGAGCAATCTGCTGCTGGTCAACGAAGACCTGGAAGTGCTCGAAGGCCACGGCATGGCCAACCCGGCCAACCGTTTCCACAGCTGGGTGTACCGCGCGCGGCCGGATGTGAACTGCATCATCCACACCCACCCGACACACATTGCCGCGCTGTCGATGCTGGAAGTGCCGCTGCAGATTTCCCACATGGACCTGTGCCCGCTGTACGACGATTGCGCGTTCCTTGAAGGCTGGCCGGGTGTGCCGGTGGGTAACGAAGAAGGCGAACTGATTGCCGGGGCGTTGGGTGACAAACGGGCGATCCTGCTTTCCCACCACGGGCAGCTGTCGACCGGGACGACCATCGAGGAAGCCTGTGTCATCGCGCAACTGATCGAGCGCGCCGCCAAACTGCAATTGCTGGCGATGGCCGCCGGGACGATCAAACCGATCATTCCCGAACTGGGTCGCGAGGCCCATGACTGGGTGTCGAAACCGAAACGCCACGCCGCAGCCTTCAACTACTACGCCCGGCAGAACCTGCGTCAGCACGCCGATTGCCTGAACTGAACACTTCATCCTTGCGGAGCACTCTCATGTCCAACATTCACGGCATCATCGGCTACACCATCACCCCGTTCGGCGCCAACGGCGAAGGCGTTGACCTACCGGCCCTCGGCCGCTCCATCGACCGTCTGATCGCCGGCGACGTCCACGCCATTGCGCCACTGGGCAGCACCGGCGAAGGCGCCTACCTGAGCGATGCGGAATGGGACCAGGTCGCCGAATTCAGTATCAGGCACGTGGCCAAGCGCGTACCGACCGTGGTCAGCGTGTCCGACCTGACCACCGCCAAAGCGGTACGCCGCGCACGCTTTGCCGAAGCCCATGGCGCCGACGTGGTGATGGTGTTGCCGACGTCCTACTGGAAGCTCACCGAAGCGGAAATCCTCGCCCACTACCGCGCCATCGGCGACAGCATCGGCGTGCCGATCATGCTCTACAACAACCCGGCCACCAGCGGCACCGACATGTCGGTGGAGCTGATCCTGCGCATCGTCAACGGCGTGGAGAACGTGACCATGGTCAAGGAGAGCACCGGCGACATCCAGCGCATGCACAAGCTGCAACTGCTGGGCGAAGGCCGGGTGCCGTTCTACAACGGCTGCAACCCGCTGGCGCTGGAGGCGTTCGCCGCCGGGGCCAAGGGTTGGTGCACGGCAGCGCCGAACCTGATCCCGCAGCTCAACCTGGATTTGTACGAAGCCACACTGGCGGGGGATCTCGGCAAGGCGCGGGAGCTGTTCTACCGCCAGTTGCCGCTGCTGGACTTCATCCTCAAGGGCGGCTTGCCGGCGACGATCAAGGCCGGTCTGCGACTGACCGGTCTGGAAGTCGGCGATCCGCGTTTGCCGGTGTTCCCGCTGGCTGAGGCCGGGCGTACGCAATTGCAGGCCTTGCTGTACACCTTGCGCTGAACGAAAAAAATCCCGCCCGGTTCACCCCGGGCGGGATTTTTTGTGGCCGTCGATCAGAGGCTGGCGGCGCGTTTCATGGCTTCGCGGTGGAACGGCTGATCCTTGAGAATCTGCGCGATGAACGTGTCACTGATCAAGCGCATGTGTTCGAACTGACCGCCCGAGGCGTTGAATGCGCCGCGCCAGGATTCGGTGTGGTTCTTCACGGTGTAGACGCCCAGTATCTGCTTGCCATGGCTGAGGCTGAACACCACCGTGCTGTCGAAACTCACCGGCACCGGCACCAGAAACAGAGTGAAGGCGCTCAGAAGCATCTGCGGCTGAATCCCGCCGACATCGCTGTTGGCGACCACCAGTACGTTGTAGCCGTCTTCGCTGCGACCGGCCTTCACTTCTTCAAAGGTGCCACGCCGACGCAATTCGTCACGCAGCATCCAGCTTGGCATGCCGATCACACTGACGTTGATGGCCGGCAATTGCTGGCTGCTGTAATCGACATCCGGCGCTTTCAGCGAATGAGTGGCCTGGCAACCGCCGAGCAGCAGAAGCAAACCCAGAAGCAGACGTTTGATGAGCATCAGAATTTCCCCGAGAGCATGGCTTTGTAGACGGAGGCGCTGGTGCCGTTCTCTTCGCGAATGAACGGAGTGGCGGTGTACAGGTTCGGCATGTCCAGACGTTGCAGACCGGGCACTTGCGGATACCCGGCGCGGACCAGCGCGGCGTCGCGTTCGAGGTGATCGCTGTGCAGGAACAGGCAGGTGCTGTCGCTGGGGGACACGCAGCCGGCGCGGAAGTCACCGATGTAATAAGCCTTACCCGCCTCGAGCTGCATGCCGATGGTGAAGTCTTCACGGCTCCAGGACACCGATCTGCCGCGATCGAATCGCACGTTGTAGATCTCGTAGCGTCCGGGTTTGAGCGGCATCACGAACAGCGTGCCGATACCACGGCCGGTCTCGCGCACGTCCCGTGCCGTGCGGGCATAGAACTCGTTGTGCAGGCGCGCACTGGCGAACTCGTCGCTGCCACGCTTGCGGATCAGCAGCATCTGTTCCTGGGCTGCATAGGCCGCTTTCGGCCAGATGCCAACCACACCCACCAGATACGCCGTGCCGGAATCGGCACTCGGTGCGAGTTCATCATCGATTTTTGTAGGAGACAGGCTATAGCAGCCGCTCAAGCCGAGCAGCAGGGTCAGGACAGCGAAAAAGCGGATCATTGGCAGGAAAACTCTGGCAGCGGTTGTTCAAAAAATCCGCGAAAGAGTCATCTCGGCGCCCCTTCCATGGATTGGCGGCGGAGGATAAGCGAAATGATGGCACATAGCCAGAATTCAGTCGCCAAAGATTTGGCGACCGAATGTCACGGGGGGGTCAAAGCACCGGCAGGGTTTTGTCCTTGATCACCTTGGACGGCCCGTTGGCCTTGACGCTGGCGATGCCTTTGGCACACGCCGCATCCGATGAATAGGACTCGCTGCTGCCGATGATCTGATGATTGGCCGCCTTGAGGTTGAAGTACGGATGGCCGTCCTTCGTCGACTTTTTCTCGTAACGTTCGTCCAGCGGGCTGTTGGTCTGCACCGAGGCAATGCCGTTTTCGGCGGCCGTGCGGCTGGTGTACAGCTCGCTGGTCAGAATGGTTTCGGCATTCGCCGCTTTCAGCACGAACTTGTACTGGCCGTTGCTGCTTTTGCTCAACTCATACCATCCGGACATGGTGTTTCTCCTTATCGATGTGTCACAGGGTGATTTTGGTTCCAAGCAAACCGAGGAAACCGGCCAGCCATTTCGGGTGCGCCGGCCAGGCGGGCGCGGTGGCCAGGTTGCCCTGGACATGGCCGTCCGTGACCGGGATGTCGATGTAGGTGCCGCCGGCCAAGCGCACTTCCGGGGCACAGGCCGGATAAGCACTGCACTCGCGACCTTCGAGAATCCCCGCCGCCGCCAGCAGTTGCGCGCCATGACAGACGGCCGCAATCGGCTTGCCGGCCTTGTCGAAGGCGCGCACCAGTTCCAGGACTTTTTCGTTCAGCCGCAGGTATTCCGGCGCACGCCCACCGGGCACCAGCAAGGCGTCGTAATCCTTGGCATCGACCTTGGCGAAATCGAAGTTCAGGGCGAACTGGTGACCGGGTTTCTCGCTGTAGGTCTGATCGCCTTCAAAGTCATGGATCGCGGTGCGCACGGTCTTGCCGGCGGCCTTGTCCGGGCACACGGCATGCACGGTGTGACCGACCATTTGCAGGGCCTGGAACGGCACCATCACTTCGTAGTCTTCGACGTAATCGCCGACCAGCATCAGAATCTTTTTCGCGGCCATGGGCAGGGCTCCTCGGGTGAATACGCAGGAATATTCACAGTAGCCCAAGGACCGCGATGGCGTTCGCAAACTGTATGGATAACTCTGCGCTCAGCTGTAACAGCCCGACTGCCGTGGTTTGTGGCTAGATGAAGGCACCTCCCTGCCACCTTTGAATCGGTTTGCCCTCATGTCTTCGCGCGAAAACACCGGCATGGCCCTCGGCCTGCTCGGCGTGGTGATTTTCAGCCTTACCCTGCCCTTCACCCGCATCGTGGTGCAGGAACTGCATCCGCTGCTCAACGGCCTCGGCCGCGCCTTGTTTGCGGCAATTCCGGCAGCGGCGCTGCTGTTGTGGCGACGGGAAAAGTGGCCGACCTGGCAGCAGGTCAAAGGTCTGAGTCTGGTGATTGCCGGGGTGATTCTCGGTTTCCCGGTGTTGTCGGCGTGGGCCATGCAGACCTTGCCGGCGTCCCACGGTGCGCTGGTCAACGGTTTGCAGCCGCTGTGCGTGGCGCTGTACGCCGCATGGTTGTCCCATGAGCGTCCGTCGAAAGCCTTCTGGGCCTGCGCCGCGCTGGGCAGTGCGCTGGTACTGGGTTATGCGTTGTACACCGGCGCCGGCAGCATTCAGGCCGGTGATTTGCTGATGCTGGGTGCGATTGCGGTGGGCGGTCTGGGTTACGCCGAAGGCGGGCGTCTGGCCCGGGAGATGGGCGGCTGGCAGGTGATCTGCTGGGCGCTGGTGCTGTCGACGCCGTTGCTGATCGGCCCGGTGCTGTATCTGGCTTTCCAGCATCAGGGCGCGGTGTCGGCGAAAACCTGGTGGGCCTTCGGCTACGTCGCGCTGTTTTCGCAGTTCCTGGGTTTCTTCGCCTGGTACGCCGGGCTGGCCATGGGTGGCATTGCCCGGGTCAGTCAGATCCAGTTGCTGCAGATCTTCTTCACCATCGCGTTTTCCGCGCTGTTCTTCGGTGAACACGTGGAGCCGATCACCTGGCTGTTCGCCTGCGGGGTGATCGCGACGGTGATGCTCGGGCGCAAGACCGCGGTGCGCCCGGCTCAACCGGGCACGCTACCGGCCGGGGTTCAGCTCAAGCCTTGAGCGTCAGCAGGCCGTCAGCGAGCAGCAGGGTTTCGAGGCAGTGCTCGCTGATCTGGTAGAACGCCTTGAGCTCTTGAATCTTCACCAGCAGCTGAGTCGGGTCCACCGGCTCGGCGCGCTTCACGGCGAGGATCATCTTGTTCTTGTTGGTGTGGTCCAGCGAGATGAACTCGAACACCTTGGTCTCGTAACCGCAGGCTTCGAGGAATAGCGCGCGCAGGCTGTCGGTAACCATTTCCGCCTGCTGGCCCAGGTGCAGGCCATATTGCAGCATCGGCTTGAGCAGCGCCGGGCTCTGGATCTGCAAGCGGATCTGTTTGTGGCAGCACGGCGAGCACATGATGATCGAGGCGCCGGAGCGGATGCCGGTGTGGATCGCGTAGTCGGTGGCAATGTCGCAGGCATGCAGGGCGATCATCACGTCCAGCTCGCTCGGCGCCACGCTGCGCACATCGCCGCACTTGAACACCAGCCCTGGGTGTTCCAGCTTCGCGGCGGCGGTGTTGCACAGATTGACCATCTCTTCGCGCAACTCGACGCCGGTCACTTCGCCCTCGGCCTTCAACGTGTTACGCAAATAATCATGGATGGCGAACGTCAGGTAACCCTTGCCTGAACCGAAATCCGCCACCCGCACCGGTTTGTCCAGGGCCAGCGGCGACGAGGTCAGCGCGTGGCTGAAGACTTCGATGAATTTGTTGATCTGCTTCCACTTGCGCGACATCGCTGGAATCAGCTCGTGCTGGGCATTGGTCACGCCCAGATCCTTGAGGAACGGCCGGTTCAGATCGAGAAAGCGGTTCTTCTCGCGGTTGTGCTCGGCGGAAGGCACTTCACGCAATTGCTGAGGTTTGCTCATGAACAGCGAGCTCTTGCCCTTTTTGCTGTATTCGAGCTGGGCTTCGTCAGTCAACGCCAGCAAATGCGCATTTTTGAACGCGGCCGGCAGCAGCCCGGCAATCGTCGTGACCGCTTCGTCCAATGGCAGGTTCTTGGTGATGTCGCGGGTCTTGTAGCGATAAACGAAGGACAGGCACGGCTGCGCCTTGACCGTCACCGGTTTGATGATGATCCGCTGCAGGTCCGCTTCTTCGCCGACGTACTTGGCCAGCACCAGTTTGATGAAGCCGTTCTGTTCGAGGCTGGTTTGCAGCAGCTCGATGAACCGGGCGTGGTGATCGGGCGCCGGTTTGGCAGATGCGGAAGGAGCGGTAACGGACATGGGAAAAAGCGGCCTCGGACGGGCAAATCAGGAATGGACGCTAGTTTAGGGGGGATGGCGTTCGAGGGCACGGCTAATTTCCCGAACGGCTTATCCCAACACCACCAAGCGATTGGGCAACTCATTCCTCACCTGCGTCACCGGCACATGCACCTTGAGCAACTCGCCGCACGCTTCAATGCAGGTGACAAAGCCCTGCAACGTCTGCCCCTGTCGCACCTGCTCGGTAAACACCGCGACAATCGAATCCCAGCTCTTGTTATCCAGCTTTCTGGAAATCCCTTCGTCCACCAGAATCTCCACATACCGCTCCGCCTCGCAGACAAAAATCAGCATGCCAGTGCTGCCCACCGTGTGGTGCAGGTTCTGTTCGAGAAACTGCCGGCGGGCCAGGTTCGACGCGCGCCAGTGGCGGACGTGGCGCGGGATCAGATGAGTGGTGACCTTTGGCAGACGAAACACCAGGCACAGCACGACAAAACTGACCCACTGCACCAGCAACAGGCTGTGCATCGTCAGCCAGCCCGTCAGGTAATGCACGATCCCCGGCACCACCAGCGCCAGCAGGCTGGCCCACAGCAGCGGGATGTACGCGTAGTCGTCGGCGCGGGCCGCGAGCACCGTCACCAGTTCGGCGTCGGTGTCGCGCTCGACTCGGGCGATGGCCTCGGCGACCTTGCGTTGTTCGTGTTCAGTCAGTAATGCCATGTCGTGAAGTGCCTGCTCATTATTGTTATCACCAGCCGCCGGAGGACCCGCCCCCGCCGAAACTGCCACCGCCGCCGCTGAAGCCCCCGTCTCCACCGCCGCCGCCAAAACCTCCGCCACCAAAGCCGCCCCCTCCTCCGGAGCCGCCCCGGCCGGCGGGAAGGATACCGAGCATCTGGCAGACAAAAACAGTCAGGATGAACAACATCACCAGAAATACGAACAACGCCGGGTGGCGCGAGACGAAATCATCCGCGGGATCGCCAGCCGATTCATACACCGTGGACGGTTCGTCCAGCGGATTGCCACCCAGCACCACCAGCATCGCCGCCACGCCGTCGCTGATGCCCTTGCTGAAATTGCCGGCCTTGAACGATGGCGTGATCACCTGATGGATGATCACCGAACTCTGGGCATCGGTCAGGCGATCTTCCAGCCCGTAGCCGACTTCGATGCGCAATTTGCGCTCGTCACGGGCGACGATCAACAGCGCGCCGTTGTTTTTGTCCTTCTGGCCGATGCCCCAGTGCCGGCCGAGTTCGACGCCATAGTCCTCGATGGTGGCGCCTTGCAGGTTCGGCAGCGTCACCACCACCAACTGCTCGCCGGTCGCCTGTTCGTGGGCCTGCAACTGCTGGCTCAGTTGCGCCCGCACCGACGGCTCGATCATCTGCGCGTCGTCCACCACCCGCCCGGTCAGCGCCGGAAAGGTCATTTCGGCCCGGGCGCTGACGGTGAACAGCCACAACATCAGCACCAGGCCCATCTTCAACACACGCATGGGCATCCCCGGCTCAGAACTTCACTTCCGGGGCCTTGTCCGCAGCGGGGCTGGTGGCTTCGAAGGTCTCACGGATCGGCAGATCGCTGTACATCACGCTGTGCCACAGGCGACCAGGAAAGGTGCGGATCTCGGTGTTGTATTTCTGCACCGCCAGAATGAAATCACGACGGGCCACGGCGATGCGGTTTTCCGTGCCCTCGAGTTGCGATTGCAGGGCGAGGAAGTTCTGGTTGGCCTTCAGGTCCGGATAGCGTTCGGACACCACCATCAACCGGCTCAAGGCACCGGTCAGTTGATCCTGCGCCTGCTGGAACTGCTTGAGTTTTTCCGGGTTGTCGAGGGTGCTGGCATCGACCTGGATCGACGTTGCCTTGGCCCGGGCCTCGATCACCGCGGTCAGGGTTTCTTCCTCATGCTTGGCGTAGCCCTTCACGGTTTCCACCAGATTGGGAATCAGGTCGGCGCGCCGCTGGTACTGGTTCTGCACCTGGCCCCAGGCGGCCTTGGCCTGTTCGTCGAGGGTCGGGATGTTGTTGATGCCGCAAGCGGTCAACAACGTGGCCAGCACCAGCAGGGTGGCGACCTGCAAACGCGAGCGGTAGACAGGACTGACATTCATCGGACGGGTGCTCCCTTACATATTTCATGAATAATGAATCGCGAAACATTCTTGGCCGGCGGTTGCGGCATAATCGCCCCGCCACTGGATTGCGGCGGGCCGATGGGCTAAAAAGAGGCCCTGCGCGATCATGTCGCCGAGACGTTCGACGTACATTCGGCTGTCGTTTTCTGAATCAGCACCCGAACAACAATAGTCGCTCCCTACATTTTGGCTGGCCGGTGTTGTAACGCCGTTTAGGCCCTTGAGAAAACTATTCATGAAGAAGCTGTGTTTGCTGGGCCTGTTCGTCAGCCTGGCCAGTCATCAAGTACTGGCCGCCACGACCCCGGTCCCCCTGGAAAACAAGGACGCGTTCATCAGTCATCTGATGAAACAAATGACCCTCGACGAGAAGATCGGCCAGTTGCGCCTGATCAGCATCGGCCCGGAAATGCCCCGCGAGCTGATCCGCAAAGAGATTGCCGCCGGCAACATCGGCGGCACCTTCAACTCGATCACCCGCCCGGAAAACCGTCCGATGCAGGACGCGGCCATGCGCAGCCGGCTGAAGATTCCGATGTTTTTCGCGTACGACGTGATCCACGGTCACCGTACGATTTTCCCGATTCCACTGGCCCTGGCATCGAGCTGGGACATGGACGCCATTGGCCGGTCCGGGCGCGTTGCAGCCAAGGAAGCCGCCGCCGACAGCCTCGACATCACCTTCGCGCCGATGGTCGATATCTCCCGCGACCCGCGCTGGGGCCGCAGCTCCGAAGGTTTCGGTGAAGACACCTACCTGACCTCACGCATCGCCAAAGTCATGGTAAAGGCCTATCAGGGCGAGACCCCGAGCGCGGCCGACAGCATCATGGCCAGCGTCAAGCACTTCGCCCTGTACGGCGCGGTCGAGGGCGGTCGCGACTACAACACCGTCGACATGAGCCCGGTAAAGATGTACCAGGACTACCTGCCACCGTACCGCGCCGCAATTGATGCCGGCGCCGGTGGCGTGATGGTGGCGCTGAACTCGATCAACGGCATCCCGGCCACCGCCAACACCTGGCTGATGAACGACCTGCTGCGCAAGGAGTGGGGCTTCAAGGGGCTGGCGGTCAGCGACCACGGCGCGATTTTCGAACTGATCAAGCACGGCGTGGCCCGCGACGGTCGTGAAGCGGCGAAGCTGGCGATCAAGGCCGGCATCGACATGAGCATGAACGACACCCTGTACGGCAAAGAGCTGCCGGGGCTGCTCAAGTCCGGCGAGATCGAGCAGAAAGACATCGACAACGCGGTGCGTGAAGTGCTCGCCGCCAAGTACGACATGGGCCTGTTCAAGGATCCGTACCTGCGCATCGGCAAGGCCGAAGACGATCCGGCCGACACCTACGCCGACAGTCGCCTGCACCGCGCCGATGCCCGCGAAGTGGCGCGTCGCAGCCTGGTGTTGCTGAAGAACCAGAACGAAACCCTGCCGCTGAAGAAAACCGCGAAGGTTGCGCTGGTCGGTCCGCTGGCCAAGGCCCCGATCGACATGATGGGCAGTTGGGCCGCCGCCGGTCGTCCGGCGCAATCGGTGACCCTGTTCGACGGCATGAGCAATGTGATCGGCGACAAGGCGAACCTGATCTACGCCCGTGGCGCCAACATCACCAGCGACAAGAAGGTTCTCGATTACCTGAATTTCCTCAACTTCGACGCCCCGGAAGTGGTCGATGACCCGCGCCCGGCCAACGTGCTGATCGACGAAGCGGTGAAAGCCGCCAAAGACGCTGACGTGGTCGTCGCGGCCGTGGGCGAGTCCCGTGGCATGTCTCACGAATCGTCGAGCCGCACCGACCTGAACATCCCGGAAAACCAGCGTGAGCTGATCCGTGCCCTGAAAGCCACCGGCAAGCCGTTGGTGCTGGTGCTGATGAACGGCCGTCCGCTGACGATCCTCGAAGAGAAAGAACAGGCTGACGCGATTCTGGAAACCTGGTTCAGCGGCACCGAAGGCGGCAACGCCATCGCCGACGTGCTGTTCGGCGACTACAACCCGTCGGGCAAGCTGCCGGTGACCTTCCCGCGTTCCGTGGGCCAGATCCCGACCTACTACAACCACTTGAGCATTGGCCGGCCGTTCACGCCGGGCAAACCGGGCAACTACACCTCGCAGTATTTCGATGACACCACCGGTCCCCTGTTCCCGTTCGGTTTCGGTCTGAGCTACACCGATTTCAGCCTGAGCGACATGGCGCTGTCCTCGACCACCCTGAACGCCACCGGCAAGCTCGACGCCAGTGTCACGGTCAAGAACACCGGCAAGCGTGACGGCGAAACCGTGGTGCAGCTGTACATCCAGGACGTCACCGGTTCGATGATCCGTCCGGTCAAGGAGCTGAAGAACTTCCAGAAAATCATGCTCAAGGCCGGCGAGCAGAAGGTTGTGCACTTCACCATCACCGAGGATGACCTGAAGTTCTACAACGCCCAGCTCAAGTACGCGGCCGAGCCTGGCAAGTTCAACGTGCAGATCGGCCTGGACTCCCAGGACGTGACGCAGCAGAGCTTTGAACTGCTGTAACTGTTAAAGCTAACCGATCGTTCCCACGCTCCGCGTGGGAATGCCTCAATGGACGCTCTGCGTCCGCTTTGGGACGCGGAGCGTCCCGGGCTGCATTCCCACGCGGAGCGTGGGAACGATCAACGCTCTGCGTGGGAACGATCAACTGCGACTAGCCGCGTCTGTCGAGCAAGTTGACCACCACCCGATCCACCCAGCCCCAGATCCGCTGCTTCACCCGCCGCCACAGTGGCCGTTTTCGCCATTCCTCCAGACTCACCTGCTGACTCAGGCCGAAGTCCTTCTCGAAACTCGCCGCCACCGCTGCCGTCAGTGACGGATCCAGCGCTTCCAGATTCGCTTCAAGATTGAAGCGCAGATTCCAGTGATCGAAATTGCACGAGCCGATGCTCACCCAGTCGTCCACCAGCACCATTTTCAGGTGCAGGAAACACGGCTGGTATTCGTAGATTTTCACCCCGGCCTTGAGCAGGCGCGGGTAGTAGCGGTGCCCGGCATAACGCACCGACGGGTGATCGGTGCGCGGTCCGGTCAGCAGCAGACGCACATCGAGCCCCCGAGCGGCAGCCTTGCGCAGGGAGCGGCGGATTTTCCAGGTCGGCAGAAAGTACGGCGTGGCCAGCCAGATACGCTTTTGGCCACTGTTCAAGGCGCGGAACAGCGATTGCAGAATGTCCCGATGCTGGCGGGCGTCGGCGTAGGCCACACGGCCCATGCCCTCGCCCGTGTCCGGCACGCGCGGCAGTCGTGGCAGGCCGAAATGCGCATTGGGCCGCCACGCCCGGCGATGGCGGTTGGCGATCCATTGGCGGTCGAACAACAACTGCCAGTCGAGCACCAGCGGGCCGGTGATCTGCACCATGACCTCATGCCATTCGCTGGTGTCGTGGCCCGGCGTCCAGAACTCATCGGTGACCCCGGTGCCGCCGACCACCGCCAGACGCTGGTCGACCAGCAACAGCTTGCGATGATCGCGATAGAAATTGCCGACCCAGCGCCGCCAGTTCAGCCGGTTGTAAAAACGCAGCTCGACCCCGGCACCAGTCAGCCGCCGGCGCAGCGTGAGGGTAAACGCGAGGCTGCCGTAATCATCGAACAGGCAACGCACCCGCACGCCCCGCTCCGCCGCCAGCACCAGTGCCTGCACGATGGTTTCGGCACAGGCACCGGCTTCCACCAGATACAGCTCCAGTTCGATCTGCTCACGGGCGCGGGCAATCTCGTCGAGCATGCGCGGGAAGAATTGCGGGCCGTCGATCAACAGCTCGAAGCGGTTGCCATCACGCCACGGAAACACCGCGCCGCGCATGTCAGCGCGCCGTGAAGATCAGCACCGCACCCACCGGCACCGACAGACTGATGGCCGACAGGCCGGCCAGGTTGCGCAGGCTTTCCAGGCCCGGCAGCAGATCGAAATCCTCGGCGCTGATCACCAGCGGCTCCAGCGTCACCACTTGAAAGCGTCGGTCATCGAGGCGCGTGGCAAGCAGTTCGGCGGGGTATTCGTGTTGCTTGCCGTGCAGGTTGACGGTCAACGGCAGGCGCAATTCCAGCTGCGCGCCGGGGGCCAGATCGTTGATCGGGCGCAGGTCGATCTGGGTGGTGATGGTCGCTTCGGGGAATTGCTCGATCTGGAACAACTCCTTGCGCATGCGCTCGTCGCGCAGCGGGATGCCGCTGTTGATCGAGTCCAGCTCGACTTCGACTTCGGCGCGGCCATCGGGATCGACCTTGCCGTGCAGCACCAGAAAGCGCTGCACTTCGGAAACGTTGGCGTTTTTCGTGCTGACGAACGACAGCCGCGACGACTCGCCGTCCAGATACCAGTTGGCCTGGGCCGGCAGCGCAGCGGCGCCCAGCAGCAGGCCGGCGAAGGCGTTGCACAGAGAACGGTTGAACATTGAAGACTCGTGGGGCCGATAAACGTGCACGAACCTTAACTGGCCTTGGCGTTATTGCAAACTGTCAGTCTGTGCAAACACTCAGGCCAATGCCTGCTGCACCTCGCCGATGGTCGACGCGAGGCTGTTGAGGTGCAGGCTCAGCACCCGCTCCACCGGCGCCTGATCCATCGGCCAGTGCAGCGCCATGCTGCCGACCAGCCGCCCTTGCGCACGGATCGGCAAGGCCACCGCGCGAATCAGGAACGGCAGGCGCACGGGGTATTCCCAATAACCTTCGGTGCGCTGGCCGAAGCCCTGATGCAAGGCTTGTTCGGTGGCCTGCAATACACCGTCATCCGCCAACTGTTCGCGTTCGGCCAGACGTTTCACGTCCCGGCTATCGAGTTCGCCAAGGCACGCGCGGCCCATCGCCGAATGAAACAGGCTCGCGTGATGGCCGACGATCTGGCAGTTAGTTGGATAGCGTTTGCGCAGCACTTGAGGGATCGCGCTTTCCATCACTTCGACCCGCTCGCCGTCGAAGCACGACAGATCCGCCACCAACCCGGTGCGCTCGCTGAGCTCCAGCAGCATCGGCGCGGCGCTTTCCACCAGGTGGCGTTTGAAACGTTGCTGACGGTCACCGAACAGTCGCTTGGCGCACAACCGGTAGCGGCGATCGCTGAGGCCGCGATAGACCCAGCCCTGCTCCTGCAAGGTCGCGAGCATCCGCGACACCGTGGCCTTGGGCAGAGTCGTCAGGTAGTGCAACTCTTCCAGCCCCAACGCCTGATGCTCGCCGAGCAACTCGACGATGGCCAGCGCCCGTTCGACCGAGCGCACGCTGCCGGTGTCTGCCTTGCTGCCCATGTGTTCGACCTCCATGGATGCGGATGAAAGATCACTTCGTGCAGCAAGATGCGGGCCGCTCAGGCTGATTGCAGGCATGCCGGCGGTCGCCGTTCGACCCAGCGGGTCAACTGTTCATGGGCGTAGGCCAGTTGCAGCACCGCCCGATCCGCCTGGGCCGGACCGATGATTTGCAGGCCCATCGGCAGCCCGGCCGGGTTGAAACCGACCGGCACGCTGATGCTCGGCAGCCCCGCCAGGGTCGGGCCGATCACCACCTCCATCCAGCGGTGATAGGTGTCCATGGTCCGCCCGCCGACGACTCGCGGCCACGCTTGCTGTGCATCAAAAGGGAACACTTGGGCGGTGGGCAACAGCAGGAAATCGTAACGCTCGAATAACTCGCTCAACGCGCGATACCACTCACTGCGCGCGACCGACGCCTGATAGACCTCGGCTGCCGTCAGACGCAAACCGCCCTCGATTTCCCATTGCGCTTCGGGTTTGAGCAGCGCACGCTTTTGCGGATCGGCATACGCCGCGCCGAGGCTGCCCTGCACCAGAAAATGCCGGTGGGTGAGCCAGGTCTGCCACAGGCGTTCCATGGAAAAGTCCGGCTGACAGGCCTCGACGTGGCAACCCAGCGCACTGAAATTCGCCAGCGCCGATTCGCACAGGCTCAACACGCCGTCTTCCATCGGCAGATAGCCGTTGTAATCGCCGAGCCAGCCGAGGCGCAGGCCACTGCAGTCCTGTTGCAGATCCAGCCCGAAATCCCGAGGTTCATCGGCCAGCGACAACGGCACACGCGGATCGTAGCCGGCCTGGGTCGAGAGCAATCGCGCGACGTCGGTGACCGTGCGCCCCATAGGCCCTTCGGTGGCCAGTTGCTGGACGAACACTTCCGGCATCGGGCCGTGAGGCACGCGGCCCTGGGACGGGCGGAAGCCGAACACGTTGTTGAACGCCGCCGGGTTGCGCAGCGAGCCCATCATGTCGCTGCCGTCGGCCACCGGCAGCAGGCGCAGGGCCAGCGCCACCGCCGCCCCGCCGCTGCTGCCGCCGGCGATCAGGCTCGGATCGTAGGCGTTGGTGGTGGTGCCGAACACGCTGTTGTAGGTCTGCGAACCGAGGCCGAATTCCGGGACGTTGCTTTTGCCGATGATGATCGCGCCGCAGTCGCGAACCCGCGCCACGCTGATCGCGTCGTGCTGCGGCACTTGCTCGGCGAACAGTGGCGAGCCGAGGGTCGTGCGCAGTCCGGCAGTGGCCGCCAGGTCCTTGATCGCCTGGGGCATGCCGTGCATCCAGCCTCGGGACTCGCTGCGATCCAGTTGCCGATCGCATTCATCGGCCTCGCGCAGCAGCACGTCTTGCGGGCGCAGCGAAACCAGCGCATTGACCGCCGGATTGAAGCGATCAATGTGCGTCAGGTAGGCCTGCATCACCTCGCGGCACGACACCTTGCGGGCATGGATCGCCCGGGACAGCGCATCGGCGTCGAGGGCGACAATCGGATCAATGGCTAACGGACTCACGGTTTCACTCCCAGGTTGAGCGCAACGGATTTCTTCGCGCGTGGTGCCTCCTGCAAACAGTAAGTACCGAGCAGGGTCAGCAGGCAAGCGAACAAGACATAGAACGACGGCGCCACCGGGGTGTTCAGAACTTTGCTCAGCCAGGTGACGATCAGCGGCGCGAAACCACCGAACACCATCACCGCTACGTTGTAGGCCACCGACACACCGGTGGAGCGCACCTCAATCGGAAACTGCTCGGCCAATGCCGTCGGGGCCGGGCCGAAGACCCCCCCAATCGCCGTGCACAGCAGCAGTTGCATCACCAGCAAACGCTCGATCGACGGCGCCGTCGCGACCCACACGTAAAGCGGATAGACCATGACGAAAAACGCCAGGGTGAAAGCCATCAGC
Organism: Pseudomonas sp. FG35; assembly: GCF_057809295.1. Classification (NCBI taxonomy): domain Bacteria; kingdom Pseudomonadati; phylum Pseudomonadota; class Gammaproteobacteria; order Pseudomonadales; family Pseudomonadaceae; genus Pseudomonas; species Pseudomonas sp. FG35. The sequence continues at coordinate 220,672 of NZ_JBMDJR010000008.1, forward strand.
ACCGGCCGCCGACCGAGGCGATCCGACAGTGCGCCGGAGAACGGAATCACCACGGTCATCAACCCCACCGCGAGCATCTGCACCAGCAACACCTGATCCAGCGGCAGGCCGAGGTTCTTGTGAGCGAAGGTCGGCATGTTCACCAGCACCACGTAAAACGACACCGTCGCCCCGCACGCCAGGCCCATCGACACCAACAGGCTGCGGCGATGTTCGCGCAGTACCTGCCACAGGCCCGGCGCGGCGCCTTTGGCTTTCTTGCGCGCTTCGAGAAACTCTTCCGGTTCCTCCATGTGCTTGCGAATCCACAAGCCCACCGGGCCGATCAACAGGCCGAGCACAAACGGAATCCGCCAGCCCCAACTATCCAGCGCCTCGGGGGAAAACAGGTGCGTGACCAGCGCCACCATCGCCGCGCCGCTGAACACCGCCAGGCATTGCCCGACCAGTTGCCACGAACCGTACAAGCCCTTGCGATGGGCCGGCGCGCTCTCCACCAGAAACGCCGTGGCGCTGGCGTATTCACCGCCCGTGGCAAAACCCTGAAGCATCCGCGCCACCACGATCAGCAGCGGCGCGCCCATGCCGATGGCGGCGTAGTTCGGCGCGAACGCGATCAGGGCGATGGACACGGTCATCAGGCGGATGATCATTTGCATCGCGGCTTTGCGACCTTTGCGGTCGGAGTAGATGCCGAGCAGGATGCCGCCCACCGGCCGCATGAAAAAGCCGACGCCGAAAGTCGCCAGCGCCATCAGCAGCGAAGCGTAGTCGTCGTCGGACGGGAAAAATTGCCGGGCGATGATGCTCGCCAGAAAGCCATAAACGATGAAGTCGTACCATTCCAGGGCGTTGCCGATGACGGCGGCGACCACTTGCCGGGTGCGCGAAACGCCTGCGTTCGAAGTCTGCATGGGGATTCTCCAGAAGCTGTGGGTTGACCACGCAGGCGCGTGCGCACCTGCGTTCCAGCGGCAGCAAAAAGTGAAGAAATCAGGCCGGCTTGAGCCAGCTCTCGGTGAGCGCGCCCCAATACGCCGCGCCGGTCAGCAGGATGTCATCGTTGAAGTCGTAGGCCGGGTTATGCACCATCGGCCGCGCCACGCCGTTGCCGATGAACAGGTACGCGCCGGGGCAGCGCTGGAGCATCCAGGCGAAGTCTTCGCTGCCCATCAGTTTCGGAGTGTTGCCATCGACGGCGTCGGTACCGACCAGTTCGACGCCGACCTGACGGGCGAACTCGGTTTCGGCGGCGTGGTTGACCAGCACCGGGTAGGCCGGGCGGTGTTCGATGGTCGAGGTGCAGCCGAAGCTCTCGGCCTGCGCTTCGATGATCGAGCGTACGCGGTCCAGTGTCTGAACACGGACTTCGGCATTCAACGCACGCAAGCTCAGGCGCAGGATCGCCTGTTGCGGAATCACGTTCGCCGCTTCGCCGGCCTGCAATGCGCCGACCGTTACCACCGCCGCCTGCTGCGCATCGATGTTGCGCGCGACCACGGTTTGCAAAGCCATCACCACACTGGCCGCAGCGACCAGCGGATCCACCGCCAGATGCGGCATCGAGCCGTGGCCGCCGACGCCTTCAATCGTCACTGTGAGCAAGTCCTGCGAAGCCATCATCGGCCCTTCGCGAAAGCCCAGATGACCCGCTGGCAGGCCCGGCATGTTGTGCATGCCGAACAGCGCATCGCACGGAAAACGTTCGAGCAGGCCATCGGCGAGCATCGCTTCCGCCCCGCCCTGGCCCTCTTCGGCGGGCTGAAAAATCAGCGTCAGGGTGCCGTCGAACTGACGGGTCGCGGCCAGATAACGCGCCGCACCGAGCAACATCGCGGTGTGCCCGTCGTGGCCGCAGGCGTGCATGCAGCCTTGATGCCGGCTGCTGTAGGCGACACCGGTATTTTCGATGATCGGCAGCGCATCCATGTCGGCCCGCAGCCCGAGTTTGCGTGTGCTGCTGCCGTTGCGCAGCACGCCGACCACGCCGGTCTTGCCGACGCCGGTGTGGACTTCATAGCCCCACTCTTCGAGCGACCTGGCGACCAGCGCCGAGGTGCGGCTTTCTTCGAAACCGAGTTCAGGGTGGGCGTGAATGTCCTGGCGGGTGGCGTGCAGGTCGCTGGCCACATCGTTGAGCCAGGCCAGAATGTGCTGATGTCGGGGCATGACGGATCTCCTCGCGCGGGTGTTCCCGGTCTTGTTGTTCGGTGTTGTTTCACGACACGTGAACGGCAGGTCGTGCTCACCGCCAGATAACCGCGAGACACGCGAGAGGACAATCGAATGTGGTTCCACAGGGTGGAACCGGATCAGGGTTGCAGGCGACAGCCCTGGCGTTCACCTTGCCACTGGGCGCTGTTGCTGCGTCCCAGGCCGCTGGCAGTGACGATTTTTTGCGTGCGGTCATCGGTCAGTTCGCTGGGCAGCCACTGCTTCACGTAGCCCCGGCAATATTCGGCGTCGTTGTTCATGACGTAGCGGCACGAACAATATTCCTTGGCGGTGTAGGCGCTGATGATGTCGGGGAAGGCCCACAGGTTTTCGCGCTCGTGCCAACCCCAGCCCAGCAACACGACCAACATCACCAGCAGGATGCGTCTGAACCGTTTCATGGCCGCACCGCCCCGAGCACGCGCTTGAGCAATTCGTTGTGGCGATAGCTGCCGTCGCGGTCATCGGCGTAGCGCACGATCACCAGTTTTTCGCTCGGGATCACGTACAGCGCCTGGCCCCAGTGGCCGAGGGCGGCGAAGGTGTCGGGCGGTGCGTCGGGCCATGGGGAGGCGGCGCCATCCGCCGGGCGATTGAGCCACCAGTGGCCGCCGGGCACGGCTTCGTCCTGATTCGCCTTGTAGCCGGCGAAGGGTTGGCGGTTGAAGGCGACCCAGTCTTTGGGCAACAACTGCCGGTCGTTCCAGCGTCCGTCACGTTCCATCAGCAGGCCGATTCGCGCCAGATCCCGGGCCGTCATATAGGCATAGGAAGAGGCGACGAAAGTGCCGGTGGCGTCGGTTTCCCACGTGGCATGGCGGATGCCCAAGGGTTCGAAAAGCGCAGTCCACGGATAGTCCGGATAACGTTGCGGACCGACGACGGTTTTCAGCGCGGAGGCCAACAGATTGCTGTCGCCGCTGGAATAGCGGAACGCCTGACCCGCCGGCGCGTAGCTGTCGTGATCGGCGGTGAAGGCGGCCATGTCGCGGTGGCCACGGGTGTAGAGCATCGCCACCACCGAGGATTTCAATGGGGCGTATTCGTAGTCTTCCTGCCAGTCGATGCCCGAGGCCCAGTGCAGCAGATCCTTGAGGGTGATGGCCGGGTGTTTTTCCAGCACCGGGTAATATTTCGCGGCCGGGTCATCGAGCTTGAACAGGCCTTCGCCGTACGCCACGCCGAGCACCGTGGCCATCAGGCTTTTGCTGATCGACCAGGTCAGGTGCGGGGTGTCGGCGGTGGTCGCGGCGGCGTAGCGTTCGTAGATGAGCTGGCCGTCACGGATCACCAGCAAGGCGTCGGTGCGAATGCCTTTTCGGGTGCTGTCATCGCGGGTCGGGAAGGCGTAGGCCTCCAATGCATCGACGGCCGGGCTGGTGAGTTTCGGGCCGGTCGGCCATTGCTCGCCCGGCCATTGTTCGGCCTGAACCGTGAAGCTGATCAGCAGCAGAAACAGGGACAGGCCTTTGAACATGACGAGGGCTCTGGGAATGAACCTGAGAAGACTAGCCGGCGTTCATGACAGATGTGTTTTGGTTTGCCCCCAAAGCCTTGGCCAGGCGTTTGGCCCGCGCACCCGCCGCCAGTTGCATGACCGATTGATCGCGCTGCCACATCGTCGCCCACTCAGGATTACCGTCACGCAGGGCCTGATCGACCTCCGCGTCAAGCCCGTCGAACTGCGCAAACAATCCGCCGAGCAACACATGCCCAGCAGGGTTGTTCGGCGGCTGGCGACTGACTTCCGCGCAACCGGCCAACAGCGCCAGCAAGCGCAATTGCAACGGCTGCGGCCAGCCGCTGTCCTGACCGACGCCGTACAGCCACGCGGTCATTGCGCTCAACACGTATACGTCTTCAAGGGTGCGGAACGGTTTGACGTAAGCATCCCAACCGTCCCCGGCGAGCAACTCGCACAACGCATCGTCGAGATGCAGCCGACCATGGCTGATGTCCGGCATCAACGGCAGCGCCGGGAGTTTTTCCGCCCGCACGCCGGGTTCGCCGGGATACACCACCGCCAGACTCAGGCGCGGTGATTCGCCGGGTTGCTCACTGCGGGCAGCAATCAGCAGCCAGTCCGCCGCATCGCCGGCAGTGACGAAATCCTTTTGCCCGGTGAGACGCAGATCCGTGAGCCGGGTCTGCATGTCCGCCGGGCGCAGGCTGCGCTGCTCGGTCGCACACAACGCGCCGAGGCTTGGCGGCGCGCTCGGCCAGAGCATCCGCAGCGCCGCCTGATAACCCACCAGAAACGCCAGCCCCGGCGTCGCCATTCGCCGCCCTCCCGCCACCGCCAGTTCGAACGGCGTGACGCTGCCCAGTTGCTGCAGCAACGTGGCGAAGCCCTCCGCCAGGTCGGCAACGGCGGGCAGGCGTTCGCGGCATTCAAGCAGGGTCGACCAGGTCATCAGAGGCTCCTCGTGGGCTGTCATATAAGCATCACCAAACATTCATGGCGATGACACCGGGGCTACATAGCCTGACTTTGCACAACACGGCTGCATAAAGAAAGTCGATCGGCTGCAACCCATGACGGGTTCAAGGCCCGTACGGAGATTCACATGACTCAGATCGCCCGCATCAGCGACACCGGCAATGAACGCCGCCTGCAAGCCGAACGCCTGATCGGCGCCGAGGCCTTGCAGCAAGCCCAGGCCTTGCGCTTCAACGTGTTCAGCGGCGAGTTCAACGCCAAGCTGAACGGCGCGGAGCTGGGTCTGGACATGGATGACTATGATGTTCACTGCAGCCACATCGGCGTGCGTGACCTGAACACCGGCCGCCTGGTGGCGACCACCCGTTTGCTCGATCACACCGCCGCCAGCAGCCTGGGCAAGTTCTACAGCGAAGAAGAATTCAGCCTGCACGGCCTCGCCGGTCTGCAAGGCCCGATCCTGGAAATCGGCCGCACCTGCGTCGACCCGGCCTACCGCAACGGCGGCACCATCGCCGTGCTCTGGGGGGAACTGGCCGAAGTCCTGAATCAGGGCGGCTACAGCTACCTGATGGGTTGCGCGAGCATCCCGATGCAGGACGGCGGCGTACAGGCCCACGCGATCATGCAGCGTCTGCGCGAACGTTATCTGTGCACCGAACACCTGCGCGCCGAGCCGAAGAACCCGCTGCCGAGCCTCGACATTCCGTCGAACGTGATCGCCGAAATGCCGCCGCTGCTCAAGGCCTACATGCGCCTGGGCGCGAAGATCTGCGGCGAGCCGTGCTGGGACGAAGACTTCCAGGTCGCCGACGTGTTCATCCTGCTCAAGCGCGACGAACTCTGCCCGCGCTACGCCAAGCACTTCAAGGCGGCCGTGTGATGAGCCGGCTGCGGGTGTACGCGCGGATCGCGCGAGTGCTGCTGGTGGTGACGCTGGGCTTGAGCATGGCCAGTGTTTTCGGGGTTTTCGAGCGTCTGGGGCTCGCTCATTCGATGCAACGCCGGCAGCGCTGGTCGCGGTTTTTCATGGCGCGCCTGAGCAATGCCCTGCCCTTTCGCGTGACCGTGCATGGCGAGCTTCCGAAACAGCCGATGCTGTGGGTCAGCAACCATGTGTCGTGGACCGACATTCCGCTGCTCGGGATGCTCACGCCGCTGTCGTTTCTGTCCAAGGCCGAAGTGCGCACCTGGCCGGTGGCCGGTTGGCTCGCGGCGAAGGCCGGCAGTCTGTTCATCCGTCGCGGTTCGGGCGACAGCCAGTTGATCCGCAAGCAAATGACCCGTCACCTGCAAACCGATCATCCGCTGCTGATGTTCCCCGAAGGCACCACCACCGATGGCCGTTCGCTGCGTACCTTTCACGGTCGCCTGCTGTCGGCGGCGATTGATTCCGAGGTGAAACTGCAGCCGGTGGCGATCCGTTATCTGCGTGAGGGCAAGATAGATTCGCTGGCGCCGTTCATTGGTGACGATGATCTGCTGTCGCACCTGATGCGCCTGTTCAGCAACGATTGCGGCGATGTCGAGATTCATCTGCTCAAACCGATTGCCTGCCAGGGCCGGGAACGCGCGGCGCTGGCGTTCGAGGCACAACAGGCGGTGCAGAAAGCCTTGTTCGGCGATGTGCTCAAACCGGTCGAAGCGCAACACGCCCGCGATCTGATCGCCGCCTGATCGGCGACGTCTGCCTACAGCTGCCGGCCGGCAAAGTCCTGCAGCTGTGGGTAGAACAAGCGGAAGTCTTCGCTCAACGGTTCATACAACCGCCGCAACTCCTCCATCGCCCCCGCCAGTTCTTCGGGCCGGGTCAGGCGTCGGGAGATGCCGCGCAACACCTGCTCCAGCACTTCGAACTCCTGATACGAGCCCAACCAGTCATTGGCCACCATGTGCGGGGCGATCCTCGCCAGGCGCTCGGGCAATTGCCGCTCGCTGGACAGCACGCGGTAAACGTCGGTGGTGAATTGGCCCAACGGACGGTCGGCGTACAGCGTCCAGTCCCGCGCCAGGCAATGGTCGAAAAACACATCGAGGACGATGCCCGCGTAACGGCGGCGGGTCGTGGAAAACCGCGCCAGTGAGGCATCCACCAGCGGGTGGCGATCGGTGAACACGTCGATCTGTCGATGCAGGGCAATCGCCGCCTCGATCTCCGGGTCGAACTGCCCTTGCAGCCGCCCTTTGACGAAATCGCCATACAGACTGCCGAGCAGTTGACCGGGGCGCTGGCCACCGAGGTGTAAATGTGCGAGATAGTTCATGGGCGCAGCTTAGCACCGCGCCCGCGTTTGTTTACACCTCACATATCGTTATAACCCGATATACCGATTTATGCGGTCATCAGATCAAATTCATATTGGTGTATCGCGAAGTACCGATATAAAGTTCGCCTCATCGCGATATAGCGCTACACACATCACGAGCACCCAGCCATGAACATTGACCTCGACGAAATAATAAAAGCCCTGGCACACCCAGTACGGCGAGACATCCTCAACTGGCTGAAAGACCCGAAAGCCCAGTTTCCGGAACAGATCCACAACCACGAGTACGGCATCTGCGCCGGGCAGATCGATCAACGCTGCGGCCTGTCGCAATCGACCGTCTCCGCCCACCTGGCCACCCTGCAACGGGCCGGGCTGATCAGCAGTCAGAAAGCCGGCCAGTGGCACTTTTTCAAACGCAACGAGGACGTGATCCAGGCGTTCCTCAGCACCCTCAGCAAAGAGCTCTGACCCTTAACGTCAGCCAGCCAAAAGGATCCAACGATGCCCCTCTCGCTTCTCATACTCGCCTTGAGCGCCTTCGCCATCGGCACCACCGAGTTCGTCATCATGGGCCTGCTGCCCAATGTGGCGGCTGACCTCGGTGTGTCGATCCCCGGTGCCGGCTGGCTGGTGACCGGCTACGCCCTGGGCGTGGCGATTGGTGCGCCGTTCATGGCAATGGCCACTGCAAAACTGCCGCGCAAGGCTGCACTGGTTACGCTGATGGGCATCTTCATTATCGGCAACCTGCTCTGCGCCATCGCCACTGATTACAACGTGCTGATGTTCGCTCGAGTGGTTACCGCCCTGTGTCACGGCGCGTTCTTCGGCATCGGTTCGGTGGTCGCGGCCAACCTGGTGGCGCCGAACAAACGCGCCTCGGCCGTGGCCCTGATGTTCACCGGCCTGACCCTGGCCAACGTGCTGGGCGTACCGCTGGGCACCGCGCTCGGTCAGGAAGCCGGCTGGCGCTCGACCTTCTGGGCAGTGACCGTGATCGGTGTGATCGCGCTGATCGGACTGATCCGCTTCCTGCCGGCCAAGCGTGACGAAGAAAAACTCGACATGCGCGCCGAACTGGCCGCGCTCAAGGGCGCCGGGATCTGGCTGTCGCTGAGCATGACCGCGCTGTTCGCCGCCTCGGTGTTCACGTTGTTCACCTACGTCGCACCGCTGCTGGGCGATGTCACCGGTGTTTCGCCCCGTGGCGTGACCTGGACCCTGATGCTCATCGGCCTGGGCCTGACTGTCGGCAACATCATCGGCGGCAAACTGGCCGACAAGGGCCTGGCCGCGACGCTGATCGGCGTGTTCATCGCCATGGCCGTGACCTCCACCGTCCTGACCTGGACCAGCATCGCGCTGATCCCGACCGAGATCACCCTGTTCCTCTGGGCCACCGCGTGTTTCGCCGCGGTGCCGGCCCTGCAAGTGAACGTCGTGACCTACGGCCAGGCCGCACCGAACCTGGTGTCGACCCTGAACATCGGCGCCTTCAACGTCGGCAATGCCCTCGGCGCCTGGGTCGGCGGCAGCGTCATCGCCCACGGCTACGGCCTGACCAGCGTGCCTCTCGCCGCTGCAGCGCTTGCGGTTCTCGCGCTGCTGGTGACCCTGATCACATTCCGCCAGAACGGCAATCCCGAGCTGGCCACCGCTAACTGATTCACTCACTTACCTCACGAGGGTTGTATCTCATGGCAACAATTTTCGATCCGATCAAACTGGGCGACCTCGAGCTGTCCAACCGCATCATCATGGCGCCGCTGACCCGTTGCCGCGCCGACGAAGGCCGCGTACCGAACGCGCTGATGGCCGAGTACTACGTACAACGCGCCTCGGCCGGCCTGATCCTCAGCGAAGCCACCTCGGTCACCCCGATGGGCGTCGGCTACCCGGACACCCCGGGCATCTGGTCCAACGACCAGGTGCGCGGCTGGACCAATGTGACCAAGGCCGTTCACGCCGCCGGCGGCAAGATCGTCCTGCAACTGTGGCACGTCGGCCGGATCTCCCACCCGTCGTACCTGAACGGCGAAACGCCGGTTGCACCGAGCGCCATCCAGCCAAAAGGCCATGTCAGCCTGGTTCGCCCGCTGGCCGACTATCCAACCCCGCGTGCGCTGGAAACCGCTGAAATCGCCGACATCGTCGACGCCTACCGCGTGGGTGCGGAAAACGCCAAGGCAGCCGGTTTCGACGGCGTGGAAATCCACGGCGCCAACGGTTACCTGCTCGACCAGTTCCTGCAAAGCAGCACCAACCAGCGCACCGACAACTACGGCGGCTCCCTGGAAAACCGTGCACGCCTGCTGCTGGAAGTGACCGACGCGGCCATCGAAGTCTGGGGCGCCGGCCGTGTCGGCGTACACCTGGCACCACGCGCCGACTCCCATGACATGGGCGACGACAACCTGGCCGAAACCTTCACCTACGTCGCCCGCGAGCTGGGCAAGCGTGGCATCGCCTTCATCTGCTCCCGCGAGAAAGAGGGCGCCGACAGCCTCGGCCCACAACTGAAAGAAGCCTTCGGCGGCGCGTACATCGCCAACGAGCGTTTCACCAAGGACAGCGCCAACGCGTGGCTGGCCGAGGGCAAGGCTGACGCCGTGGCATTCGGCATCCCGTTCATTGCCAACCCGGACCTGCCGGCCCGTCTGAAGGCCGATGCGCCGCTGAACGAGCCGCACCCGGAAACCTTCTACGGCAAAGGTGCGGTCGGTTACCTCGACTACCCGACCCTGTAAGCCACACCGCAGAAACACAAAAGCCCCCGACTCGTGAGAATCGGGGGCTTTTTATTGGTCGCCGGACGGGTGACTCGCTCACATTCCTTCACAGGCTCGACACAAAATCCCTACAAAATACGTAGCTCGCTACATATCAACCCGCGCCGCAGAGGTATATAAAAGCATCCCATTGCAGCGGGGCGAGTGAACAGGGATCTTCACCCTCCTCCGTCATTGACACAAACTGATCCAACAACGAATTTTGTTTCATTTGCGCAGGCTGGGGCTCAGGCGCAGCATGTCCAGCCCGGTATCGACCCAGCGTTCGGCCTCGGCGTACAGCTCGAAGCTGTCCGGCGCCAATAGCCATCCATAAAGGAGGCCGTCGATATAGGCGTGAATGCTGATGGCTGCCCGGGCAGTGTCGAGGTCTGCCGGCAACTGCCCACGATTGACCGCATTACTCAGTGTCAGCGCGATCCGCACATTGCAATCGAGGCTGGCGGTCCGGCGCTGCTGGCGCAGGTCGCACATTTCATCGGTGAACTCGCACTTATGAAACAGAATTTCGTTGATACGCCGGGTCTTCGGATCCAGCGCAACTTGATGAAACAAATGAATCAGCAATTTGCGCATGCAACCCAGCGGATCGGGTTCGTCCTCGCTTTCGCTGGCCTTGGCCAGTTCGTCCAGCGGCTCATGCAGGGTATCGAGCATGGCCTGCAGCAGATCGGCCTTGTTGCTGAAGTGCCAGTAGATCGCACCGCGCGTCACCCCGGCCAAGGTAGCGATGTCCGACAGGGTCGTGCGGGCCACGCCCCGCTCATAGAAGGCTTTCTCGGCCGCTTCGAGAATCTGGCTGCGCGTTTCCTGAGCTTCCTCTTTGGTACGACGAACCATGGCAGTAAAACCTCAAACAGGATGTTTCAGGGATGGCTGAATATCCGCTGAATAAAAAAGGGTTGATCTCTCGCGGATCGGATCCCCGGCCTACAATTTCAGACCTTGCGGCGACTTTTGTAACAGGGTGGATACGACGCCAAGGTGTTTACAAACAACCATGAACGTAAGTATATTCCTTAGCAAGCTACTTATCCACCCGGTAACCCTTTTTTACCCTTCCACACTTCTTGTGCGCTTTTCGCGCGCCTGACCCGAGGATCTTCATGCAATTCAAGCCAGCTGTTACCGCTCTGGTCACTGCCGTCGCCCTGGCATCGCTGCTCAGCGGATGTAAAAAGGAAGAGGCGGCTCCCGCCGCACCACCTCCTCAGGTCGGCGTCGTCACCCTGCAACCACAAGCCTTTACCCTGACTTCCGAATTGCCGGGCCGCACCAGCGCGTTCCGCATCGCCGAAGTTCGTCCGCAGGTCAACGGCATCATTCTCAAGCGTCTGTTCAAGGAAGGCGGCGATGTCAAAGCCGGCCAGCAGCTGTATCAGATCGATCCGTCGGTCTATGAAGCGACCCTGAAAAGCGCCGAAGCCAACCTGCGTTCGACCAAGTCGATCTCCGACCGCTACAAGCAACTGGTCGACGAGCAGGCCGTCAGCCGTCAGGAATACGACACCGCCGTGGCCAACCGCCTGCAATCGGAAGCGTCGTTGCAGACCGCACAGATCAACGTGCGCTACACCAAGGTCTACGCACCGATCTCCGGTCGTATTGGCCGCTCTTCGGTGACCGAAGGCGCGCTGGTCAGCAACGGACAGGCCGATGCGATGGCCGTGATCCAGCAACTGGACCCGATCTACGTCGACGTCACCCAGTCCTCGGTCGAGTTGCTGGAGCTGCGCCGCGAACTGGAAAGCGGTCGTCTGCAGAAGGCCGGCGACAACGCCGCTGCGGTCAAGCTGACCCTCGAAGACGGCAGCCAGTACAAGCTCGACGGTAAGCTGGAATTCTCCGAAGTGTCGGTCGATCAGACCACCGGTTCCGTGACCCTGCGCGCCGTGTTCCCGAACCCGGATCACACTCTGCTGCCGGGCATGTTCGTCCACGCGCAGTTGCAGGCCGGTGTGAACAGCGCCGCGATCCTCGCGCCGCAGCAAGGCGTGACCCGCGACCTCAAAGGCACCCCGACCGCACTGGTCGTCGGCCCGGACAACAAGGTCGAACTGCGTCAGCTCAAGGCCAGCCGTACTGTCGGCAGCCAGTGGCTGATCGAAGACGGCCTGAAGGCCGGCGATCGCCTGATCACCGAAGGGCTGCAATTCGTCAAACCGGGTGTTGAGGTCAAACCGACCGAAGCGACCAACGTCGGCAACAAGAACCCGGCCCCCGCTCAGGCAGCTGACAAAGCCGCCGGCGGCAAAGGGGAGTAATCCATGTCAAAATTTTTCATCGACCGTCCGATTTTCGCCTGGGTAATTGCCCTGGTGATCATGCTGGTCGGGGCACTTTCGATCCTGAAACTGCCGATCAACCAGTACCCGAGCATTGCGCCACCGGCCATTGCGATCTCCGTGACCTACCCGGGTGCTTCGGCACAGACGGTTCAGGACACCGTGGTGCAAGTGATCGAGCAGCAGCTCAACGGTATCGACAACCTGCGTTATGTGTCCTCGGAAAGTAACTCCGACGGCAGCATGACCATCACCGCGACCTTCGAGCAAGGCACCAACTCCGACACCGCGCAGGTCCAGGTCCAGAACAAGCTGAACCTGGCCACCCCGCTGCTGCCGCAGGAAGTGCAGCAACAGGGTATCCGCGTGACCAAGGCAGTGAAGAACTTCCTGCTGGTGATCGGCGTGGTGTCGCGTGACGGCAGCATGACCAAGGACGACCTGTCCAACTACATCGTGTCGAACATGCAGGACCCGATCTCGCGGACCGCCGGTGTCGGTGACTTCCAGGTCTTCGGTGCCCAGTACGCGATGCGCATCTGGCTCGACCCGGCCAAGTTGAACAACTTCAACCTGACCCCGGTCGACGTGAAAACCGCGATTGCGGCGCAGAACGTCCAGGTGTCGTCCGGTCAGCTCGGTGGCTTGCCTGCCGTGCAGGGCCAGCAGCTGAACGCCACGATCATCGGCAAGACCCGTCTGCAGACCGCCGAGCAGTTCAAAGAGATTCTGCTCAAGGTCAACAAGGATGGCTCTCAGGTCCGTCTGAAAGACGTGGCCGACGTCGGCCTGGGTGGCGAGAACTATGCGATCAGCGCCCAGTTCAACGGCAGCCCGGCGTCCGGTCTGGCGGTAAAACTGGCCAACGGCGCCAACGCCCTCGACACCGCCAAGGCACTGCGCAAGACGATTGACGACCTCAAGCCGTTCTTCCCGCAAGGCATGGAAGTGGTGTTCCCGTACGACACCACCCCGGTGGTGACCGAGTCGATCAAAGGCGTGGTTCACACCCTGGTCGAAGCGATTGCGCTGGTGTTCCTGGTGATGTTCCTGTTCCTGCAGAACTTCCGCGCCACCGTCATCACCACGATGACCGTGCCAGTGGTATTGCTCGGTACGTTCGGCATCCTCGCGGCGGCCGGCTTCAGCATCAACACCCTGACCATGTTCGGCATGGTGCTGGCCATCGGTTTGCTGGTGGACGACGCCATCGTTGTGGTGGAAAACGTCGAGCGGGTGATGAGCGAAGAAGGCTTGTCACCGAAGGAAGCGACCAAGAAATCCATGGGCCAGATCCAGGGCGCCCTGGTCGGTATCGCCCTGGTGCTGTCGGCGGTATTGCTACCGATGGCGTTCTTCAGCGGCTCCACCGGTGTGATCTACAAGCAGTTCTCGATCACCATCGTGTCGGCCATGGCCTTGTCGGTACTGGTCGCGCTGATCTTCACCCCGGCGCTGTGCGCCACCATGCTCAAGGCGATTCCGCACGGTGAGCACGGCACGCCGAAAAAAGGTTTCTTCGGCTGGTTCAACCGCAATTTCGACCGTGGCGTCAACAGCTACGAGCGCGGTGTCGGCAACATGTTGTCGCGCAAGGCGCCGTATCTGCTGGCCTACCTGCTGATCGTGGTCGGCATGATCTGGCTGTTCACCCGCATTCCGACCGCGTTCCTGCCGGAAGAAGACCAGGGCGTTCTGTTCGCCCAGGTGCAGACGCCAGCCGGTTCCAGTGCCCAGCGCACTCAGGTGGTGGTGGATGAAATGCGTGAATTCCTGCTGCGTCCGACCAAGGATGGCGGTGAAGGCGACGCAGTCGCCTCGGTGTTCACCGTGACCGGCTTCAACTTCGCCGGCCGTGGCCAGAGCTCGGGTATGGCGTTCATCATGCTCAAGCCGTGGGACGAACGTAACGCCGACAACAGCGTGTTCAAACTCGCCGCCCGCGCCCAGCAGCACTTCTTCAGCTTCCGCGATGCGATGGTGTTCGCCTTCGCCCCGCCGGCTGTACTGGAGCTGGGTAACGCCACCGGTTTCGACGTGTTCCTGCAGGACCGCGCCGGTATCGGTCACGAGAAGTTGATGGCTGCACGCAACCAGTTCCTCGGCATGGCCGCGCAGAGCAAGGTGCTCACGCAGGTCCGTCCGAACGGTCTGAACGACGAACCGCAATTCCAGCTGGAAATCGATGACGAGAAGGCCAGTGCCCTGGGCATCACCATCTCCGACATCAACAACACCCTGTCGATTGCATTGGGCAGTAGCTACGTCAACGACTTCATCGACCGCGGTCGGGTGAAGAAGGTGTACGTGCAGGGCCGGCCAGATTCGCGCATGAGCCCGGAAGACCTGAAGAAGTGGTACGTGCGTAACGCCTCCGGCACCATGGTTCCTTTCTCCGCGTTCGCCAAGGGCGAGTGGATCTACGGTTCGCCGAAGCTGGCGCGTTACAACGGTGTTGAAGCGGTCGAGATCCTTGGTGCCCCGGCGCCGGGTTACTCCACCGGTGAAGCGATGGCCGAAGTCGAGGCGATTGCCAAGAAACTGCCGGCCGGTGTGGGTATTTCGTGGACCGGTCTGTCGTATGAAGAACGACTCTCCGGCTCGCAGGCTCCGGCGCTGTACGCCCTGTCGCTGCTGATGGTGTTCCTGTGTCTGGCGGCGCTGTATGAAAGCTGGTCGATTCCGATCGCGGTCATGCTCGTGGTACCGCTGGGGATCATCGGTGCGCTGATGGCCACCAGCCTGCGCGGTCTGTCGAACGACGTGTACTTCCAGGTGGGTCTGTTGACGACCATTGGTCTGGCGGCTAAAAACGCCATTCTGATCGTCGAGTTCGCCAAGGAATTGCACGAGCAGGGACGCAGTCTGCGCGATGCGGCCATCGAAGCCTGCCGCATGCGTCTGCGACCGATCATCATGACGTCGCTGGCCTTCGTCCTCGGTGTTGTACCGTTGGCTATCTCCACCGGCGCAGGCTCGGGCAGCCAACACGCGATCGGTACCGGCGTGATTGGCGGTATGCTCACCGCAACGATCCTGGCGATTTTCTGGGTTCCACTGTTCTTCGTCACTGTGTCGTCCATGGGTCAGCGCAAAAACGCCGGCAAGGATGACGCCATAGAAACTCCTAAAGAGGCTGGCCAATGAGCAAGTCGCTACTCTCCATCGCAGTCGCCGCCTTCGTGCTGAGCGGTTGCTCGCTGATACCGGATTATCAGCAGCCGGAAGCACCGGTGGCCGCGCAGTTCCCGCAGGGCCCGGCGTACTCGCCGGCCCAGGCACCGGCGCAGGCCGCTGCCGAGCAGGGCTGGAAACAGTTTTTCCATGACCCTGCCCTGCAGCAGCTGATCCAGGTCGCCCTGGAAAACAACCGCGACCTGCGTGTCGCGGCGCTGAACATCGACGCCTACGCGGCTCAATACCGCATCCAGCGCGCCGACCTGTTCCCGGCCGTGTCGGCCAATGCCAGCGGCAGCCGTCAGCGGGTTCCGGCCCGTGCGTCGCAGACCGGTGAAGCGGCCATCAGCAGTTCCTACTCCGCTACCGTCGGCATCAGCGCCTACGAACTCGACCTGTTCGGTCGGGTTCGCAGCCTGAGCGAACAAGCGCTGCAACAATACTTCGCCACCGAAGAAGCGCGCCGCAGCACCCAAATCAGCCTGGTGGCCAGCGTGGCCAACGCCTACCTGACCTGGCAGGCCGACAAGGAACTGCTCAAGCTGACGCAGGACACCCTCGGTGCCTTCGAGGAAAGCTACAAGCTGACCAGTCGCAGCAACGAAGTCGGTGTGGCCTCGGCGCTGGACCTGGCGCAGTCGCGTACCTCGGTGGAAAACGCCCGGGCACAACTGGCGCGTTACACCCGCCAGGTCGCCCAGGACGAAAACAGCCTGACCCTGCTGCTGGGCACCGGCATCCCGGCCAACCTGCAAGCGGCCAAGCCGCTGTCGGATGACCTGCTGGCCGACGTGCCGGCCGGTCTGCCGTCGGATCTGCTGCAACGTCGTCCGGACATCCTGCAGGCCGAGTACAACCTGAAGGCCGCCAACGCCAACATCGGCGCGGCCCGTGCAGCGTTCTTCCCGAGCATCAGCCTGACCGCCAACGCGGGCAGCCTGAGCCCGGACCTGTCCGGCCTGTTCAAGGGCGGTTCGGGTACGTGGCTGTTCCAGCCGCAGATCAACCTGCCGATCTTCAACGCCGGCAGCCTGCGTGCCAGCCTCGACTACGCCAAGATCCAGAAGGACATTGGCGTGGCGAACTACGAGAAGTCCATTCAAACGGCCTTCCAGGAAGTCGCCGACGGCCTCGCCGCCCGCCAGACCTACACCGAGCAATTGCAGGCCCAGCGTGATTTCGTCGCCGCCAACCAGGACTACTACCGCCTGGCCGAGCGTCGCTATCGCATTGGCGTCGACAGCAACCTGACCTTCCTCGATGCCCAGCGTCAGCTGTTCAGCGCGCAACAATCGCTGATCACCGACCGCCTCGCGCAGCTGACCAGTGCGGTCAACCTGTACAAGGCCCTGGGCGGTGGCTGGAATGCGCAGACCGCGCAGAACGAGCCGCTCAAAGAAGAAGCGCCGAAGATGAAGCTGTTCTGATCATCTGCTGAATACAAGAAGCCCACCGTTTGGTGGGCTTTTTGTTGCCTGCGAATCTTGCGTTCGATAATCGCCCGAATTCCACTTTCGCCGATTGAATCGCCTCGCCCGCGCCCCGCACCATTCGAGCCACAAAACCAATAACAACAGGTTCGACACCATGCTCCCGCGCCCTGCTCCACCCGGCTGATCGCCGCCGCTCGCCCCCTGATTCCATTGAATTCCTGCGCCTCAGAAAACGGCCGCAGCGCTCCCGTTCGCCCCAAAAAAACAAGAGAGACCCGAGCCCATGACAACCTCCCCTGCGCCCTACGCACTTCCCGGTCTGATCGCCCTCGCCCTGGCCGGCATCGCGCTGCCCGCTGCGGCTGAAGAAGCCGGTTTTATCGACGGGGCCAAGGTCAACCTGAACCTGCGCAACTTCTACATCAATCGCAACTTCACCAACCCGACCAAGGCTCAGGGCAAGGCTGAAGAGTGGACGCAGAACTTCATCCTCGACGCCAAATCCGGTTTCACCCAAGGCACCGTCGGGTTCGGTCTGGATGTGCTGGGGTTGTACTCGGTGAAGCTCGATGGCGGCAAAGGCACCGGCGGCACGCAATTGTTGCCGCTGGATCATGACGGACGCCCGGCGGACAACTTCGGCCGCACCAACGTCGCGTTCAAGGCAAAACTGTCGCAAACCGAAGTGAAGGTCGGCGAGTGGATGCCGGTGTTGCCGATCCTGCGCTCGGACGACGGCCGCTCCCTGCCGCAGACCTTTCGCGGCGGCCAGATCACCTCGAAGGAAATCGATGGCCTGACCCTTTACGGCGGCCAGTTCCGCGCCAACAGCCCGCGTGACGACAGCAGCATGAGCGACATGTCGATGACCGGCAAAGCCGCGTTCACCTCGGATCGCTTTAACTTTCAGGGCGGCGAATACGTGTTCAACGACAAGCGCACCCAGATCGGCCTGTGGAACGCCGAACTCAAGGACATCTACAGCCAGCAATACGTCAACCTGATCCACAGCCAGCCGCTCGGCGACTGGACCCTGGGCGCCAACCTCGGCTTCTTCTATGGCAAGGACGACGGCAGTGCCCGCGCCGGCGACCTCGATAACAAGACCTGGTCGGGGATGTTCTCGGCAAAATACGGTGGCCACACCTTCTACGTCGGCCTGCAGAAACTCACCGGCGACAGCGCCTGGATGCGCGTCAACGGTACCAGCGGCGGCACGTTGGCCAACGACAGCTACAACGCCAGTTACGACAACGCGCAGGAACGCTCCTGGCAGGTCCGCCACGACTACAACTTCGCCGCCCTCGGCGTTCCCGGCCTGACCCTGATGAACCGCTACATCAGTGGCGACAACGTCCACACCGGGACCACCACCGACGGCAAGGAATGGGGCCGCGAGTCCGAACTGGGCTACACCGTGCAAAGCGGCGCGCTCAAGGACCTGAACGTCAGATGGCGCAACTCGACCATGCGTCGTGATTTCAGCAACAACGAGTTTGACGAGAACCGCCTGATCGTCAGCTATCCGATCAGCCTGCTTTAAGCCGCCTGTCCGAATGGCTGGCGTTGCGCCAGCCATCATTTAAAGTGAAAAAACCTGAAGGACTCAGGCGCTCCACCCCCACCCGCTTCCGTTATCTGTTGATGTTGGTCCCCCAAGACTCGAGCCAGGTTGTCATCGGAAGACCCTGCTGATCACCGGAGGACCGCCTCATGATCACCCGACTCAACCCCGCTCCCGTCGACAAAGACTGGGACGCCAAGGCGTACCAGCAGTTTTCCCGTCTCAGGCAACAACCGGTCGATGAATTGCTCGGCCGTGTCGACCTGGAAAATCCCCAACGCATTTATGACCTGGGCTGCGGCACCGGGATTGCCACAAAGATTCTGGCGGATCGCTGGCCCGAGGCAGAGATCAAGGGCATCGACAGTTCGAAAGACATGCTTCAGGTCGCCCGCTGCCTGCCGATCAAGGCGCGCTGGCAACACGCCGAACTGCAACACTGGAAACCCCGCAAGCCGGCCGACCTGTTGTTCGCCGCGGCCGTGCTGCATTTCATCGATGACCATCAAACGCTGTTGCCGGGACTGCTTCGCCACCTCAACCCCGGCGGGTGCCTCGCCGCGCACATGCCGGACTGGCGTGATGCGCTGTGGTATCGGCTGATGCTCGGCACCCTCAACGATGCCGGCCCCTGCGGCCGCCCCATCGGCACTGCGCAATTGCGCCAGCGCATGGCCGCGCGGACGTTGTTGTCGCTGGAGGATTACTACCGGCTGCTGGCTCCGCGGACCCAGTCGCTGGATATCTGGGAAACCGAGCAGTTGCAGGTCGTGCGCGGAAGCTCACCGATTTATGACTGGGTGAAGGTGTCGGCGCTGCGGCCGGTGATGCAGGGACTGACGTCAGAGGAACAGGCACGCTTCATTTATCACTACCTGAGGCGGGTGCATGCGCACTATCCGCAGGAGGAAAACGGCCATACGTTGTTTGCGTTCAAGCGGATTTTCATTGTTGCCAAGGTGTGAAGTCCAAAGGATCGCAGCCTTCCACAGGCTGCGATTCTTCGAATTCGGCGATTACTCGCGGGATTCGGTACCCAGCTCATCCCACACCGATTCGGCCAGATGAAACGTCGCATTCGCCGCCGGAATCCCGCAGTAGATCGCGCTCTGCATGATCACTTCCTTGATCTCGCCTCGGCTCACGCTATTGTTCGCCGCTGCCCGCAGGTGCAACTTGAGTTCACCTTCGCGGTTCATGCCGATCAGCATGGCGATGGTGATCAGGCTGCGGGTGTGGCGTGGCAGGCCCGGGCGGGTCCAGATGTCGCCCCAGGCGTGACGGGTGATCATCTCCTGAAACTCCGAGTTGAACTCGGTCAGCGTGGTCAGGCTGCGATCGACATGAGCGTCGCCGAGCACCGCGCGGCGCACTTGCAGGCCGTCGTCGTAACGTTGTTTCTCGTCCACGGAAATCCCCTCAATCGGCCAGCAAAAAGGTCAGCACGCGGTCGCTGAATGCGTCGCCGGCCTGAACGTTGGAAAGGTGCGCCGCATGGAACTCGGCGTACTCGGCGCCGCGCACGCGTTCCTGAATGAAATGCCCGCCGGACGGTGGCGTCACCGCATCTTCGGTACCGGCGATCACCAGCAGCGGCGCCTTGATCGACGCCAACTGCTCACGGAAATCCGCATCGCGCACCGCCGCGCAGTTGGCGGCGTAACCTTCAGGATGGGTCGCGGCCAACATGTCGGTGATCTGCTTCGCGGCTGCCGGGTTGGCGGCGGAAAAGTCCGGGGTAAACCAGCGGGCAATCGACGCATCGCGCAAGGCGACCATCGCCGCCGGGCCGTCGCGCAGCACGGTTTCGATGCGCGGATTCCACACCGACGGATCGCCGATCTTTGCAGCGGTGTTGCAGACGATCAGTTTGTTCAGACGCTGGCCGGCATTGATCCCCAGCCACTGGCCGATCAACCCGCCCATCGACAGACCGCAGAAATGCGCGCGTTCGATGTGCAGCGCATCCAGCAGCGCCAGCACGTCGCGGCCCAGTTGCTCGATGCTGTAAGGGCCCGGCGTCACCAGCGACTGGCCATGCCCGCGCGTGTCGAAACGCAGCACCCGAAAATGTTCGGTGAAGGCTGGCATCTGTACGTCCCACATGTGCAGGTCGGTGCCCAGCGAGTTGGACAGCACCAGCACCGGCGCATCGACCGGGCCTTCCAATGAGTAATGCAGTTCGCCATCGGCGAGTTGAACGAAAGCCACAGCCCTCTCCTTTCAGTCAGACAATGCGTTGTGTTCGGCCACCGCACGCTCGACCCAGACCTGCGCCTGACCGAGGTAATGGGCGGGATCGAGCAGATGATCCAGTTCGGTTGCGCTCAGCTCTGCGGTCACCTGCGGCTCGTCACCGAGAACCGCACGCAGGTGACGCTGTTCGGCCACCGCTCGTTTGCAGCATTGCTCGAGCAGATGATGCGCGGTATCACGACCGACCCGCTGCGCGAGCACGATGCTCACCGCTTCGGCCAGCACCAGGCCTTGAGTCAACTCCAGGTTGCGGGCCATGCGCGCGGCATCGACCTCCAGACCGTCGGCCAGCAGCCGTGCCTGTTGCAGTGCGCCCGACACCAGGCAGCAGATTTCCGGCAGGGTTTCCCATTCGGCGTGCCACAGACCAAGGCTGCGCTCGTGTTCCTGCGGCATGGCGCTGAACAGCGTCGAGACCAGCCCCGGCACCCGGGTCGCGGCACCGATCAACACCGCCGCGCCCACCGGATTGCGTTTGTGCGGCATGGTCGAGGAACCGCCCTTGCCCGGCGCCGACGGCTCGAACACTTCCGCCGCTTCGGTCTGCATCAACAAGCTGATGTCGCGGCCGAATTTGCCGAGGCTGCCGGCGATCAGACCGAGCACCGCGCCGAACTCGACGATGCGATCGCGCTGGGTGTGCCACGGTTGTTCCGGCAGGTTCAGGTGCAGTTCTTCGGCCAGCGCCTGGGCGATCGGCAACGCCTGTTCGCCGAGCGCCGCGAGGGTGCCGGACGCGCCGCCGAATTGCAGCACCAGCAGTCGCGGTTTGAGCTCGCGCAGACGCTGACGGCTGCGCGTGATCGCACCGAGCCAACCGGCGATCTTCATGCCGAGCGTCACCGGCGTCGCATGTTGCAGCCAGGTACGTCCTGCCAGCGGCGTCGCGGCATGGCGCTGCGCCTGAGTGGCGAGGGCGTCGGCCAGTTGCCCCAACTCCCTTTCAATCAATTCCAGCGCCTGACGCAATTGCAGCACCAACCCGGAATCCATCACGTCCTGACTGGTGGCGCCCAGATGCACATAGCGCTCGGCTTCGGCATCGGTCGCGGCAATCTGTTTGCCCAATGCCTTGACCAGTGGAATCGCCGAATTGCCGGCCGTGGCAATCGCCTCGCCCAGCGCTGCGAAATCAAACAGCCCGGCGCGGCAGGCGTTTTCGATGGCCGCGACAGCATCCGCCGGAATCAAGCCGACCCGCGCCTCGGCCCGGGCCAGCGCCGCTTCGAAGTCGAGCATCGCCTGCACCCGGCCCTGATCGCAGAACACGTCGCGCATATCGCGGGCAGTAAAGTAGGCATCGAACAATTGATTGCCCGGTCGCTGAGTCATAAACAGTCCTTGACGGCGCGGGCACTTGTGGCCCGCGCGCATGGTTTAAAGGTCGTGGTGCAGATACTTCGCTTCTTTCGGCAGGCGCAGGCTGAACAGGAACGCCACGGCCATCATGATGGTGACATACCAGTAGAACGCGTTTTCCATGCCGCCAGCCTTGAGGCTCAGGGCCACGTATTCGGCCGACCCGCCGAAGATCGCGTTAGCCACCGCGTAGGCCAGGCCGACGCCGAGGGCGCGGACTTCCGGCGGGAACATCTCGGCTTTCACCAGACCGCTGATCGAGGTGTAGAAACTGACGATCGCCAGCGCCAGGGTGATCAGCACAAAGGCCAGGAACGGACTGCCGACACTTTTCAGGCTGAGCAGGATCGGCACTGTGAACAACGTGCCGAGGCCGCCGAACCAGAGCATCGAGTTACGCCGGCCGATCTTGTCGGCGAGCATGCCGAACAGCGGCTGCATGCACATGTACAGGAACAGCGCGCCGGTCATGATGTAGCTGGCGGTCTTGGCGTGCATGCCGGCGGTGTTCACCAGGTACTTCTGCATGTACGTGGTGAAGGTGTAGAAAATCAGCGAGCCGCCGGCGGTGTAACCCAGCACGGTGATGAACGCAGCCTTGTGGTCGCGGAACAGTGCGCGGATGCTGCCGGCGTCCTTGTTCTCGCGCATTTCCTTGCTCGTGGTTTCTTTCAGCGAGCGACGCAGGAACAGCGAAATCAGCGCGGCGGCCGCACCGACCACGAACGGAATCCGCCAGCCGTAGGCACGCAATTCTTCTTCGGTGAGGAACTGTTGCAGGATCACCACCAGCAGCACCGCCAGCAGTTGCCCGCCGATCAGGGTCACGTACTGGAACGAGGCGAAGAACCCGCGCTGGCCCTTGAGCGCGACTTCGCTCATGTAGGTCGCGGTGGTGCCGTACTCACCGCCCACCGACAGGCCTTGCAGCAGACGCGCGAACAACAGCAACAGCGGCGCCCAGACGCCGATGTCCTTGTAGGTCGGCAGACAGGCGATCAACAACGAGCCGAAGCACATCATCAGGATCGAGATCAGCATCGAGTTCTTGCGCCCGTGCTTGTCTGCGACCCGGCCGAAAATCCAGCCGCCGATCGGTCGCATCAGAAACCCGGCGGCGAAAACGCCAGCGGTGTTGACCAGCTGCACCGTGGGGTTGTCCGAGGGAAAAAACGCCGGGGCGAAGTAGATCGCGCAGAAAGCGTAGACGTAGAAGTCGAACCATTCGACGAGGTTGCCGGACGAGGCACCGACAATGGCAAAGATGCGCTTGCTGCGCTCTTCGCCGGTGTAATGGGAGGTGGTGATTGTCATTGTTTTTTCACTCGATAGGGACAGTGAGAGTCTAGACACACTTCGCAACAGTCCCGTTCCGCATTGGATCACCAACCAGACCCGATCTCTGTCGTTCCCACGCTCCGCGTGGGAATGCCGCCATGGAAGCTCTACGTCCACTGTGACGCGGAGCGTCACGGTATGCATTCCCACGCAGAGCGTGGGAACGATCAGTATCCGGTTCAGTAATCGAAGAACACCGTCTCGGCATCAGTGCCCTGCAGGATCACATTCCACTGATAGACACCCGCCGCATCCGGCTTCGCCAGCAACGTATCGCGGCGCTCGGCCGGTACGCATTCGAGCAGCGGATCATTGACGTTCGCCGGATCGCCCTCGAAATAAATCCGCGTCAGCAAGTGCTTCACCAGACCGCGCGCGAACACCAGCACCACCAGATGCGGCGCCTGGGTCGAGCCTTTCAGGCCTTCGACCGTGCCCGGCTTGATGGTGGTGAAACGAAAGCGCCCTTCGGCGTCCACCGGTACCCGGCCAAAGCCTTCGAAATTCGGATCGAGCGGCTTGGCCTGCTCGTCTTCAGGGTGATCGTATTTGCCGGCAGCGTTGGCCTGCCAGACTTCGAGCATGGCGTCGTTGACGACATCGCCGTTTCCATCCACCACTTGCCCGGTGATCGCCACACGCTGGCCGAGGGTCAGTTCGTTGGCGAGGTTTTCACGGTTCAGCCAGGTCAGGCCGATGTGGTAATACGGCCCGACGGTGTGGGACGTGGTCGCAGTCAGGGTCATCTCATTTCTCCATCGGCGTGGCTTCGCGGCCGCGCAGCACGATGTCCCAGCGATAAGCGAGGGCGTAGGACGGAATGGTTTTTTCCAGATCGAAAGCGGCGATCAGGCGTTCCTTGGCCGAGGTGTCCGGCACGCAGTTGTAGATTGGGTCGTAGGCCAGCAGCGGGTCGCCCGGGAAATACATTTGCGTGACCAGGCGCGTCAGGATGCTCGGCCCGAACAACGAGAAATGCACGTGGGCCGGGCGCCAGGCGTTGTGGTGGTTGCCCCACGGATAGGCGCCGGGCTTGATGGTCTGGAACTGATACCAGCCGTCGGCGTCGGTCACGGTGCGGCCGGTGCCGGTGAAGTTCGGGTCCAGCGGTGCGTCGTGCAGGTCACGGGCATGGTTGTAGCGACCGGCGGCGTTGGCCTGCCAGATCTCCACCAGAATCCCCGGCACCGGCAGGCCGTCTTCGTCGAGCACACGCCCGTGAATGATGATCCGCTCGCCGAGCGGTTCACCCTGATGCTGGGCGGTCAGATCGTTGTCGGTGTCGGCCACACGCTCGGCGCCGATGGTCGGGCCGGTGATTTCCGACAGCGAATGCGGCAGGAACACCAACGGCTTGGACGGCGAGCGCAGATTGGTGGATTGATAGGTCGGGTGCAGGTACGGCGGCTGGGTGCCTTCCTGCGGGCGGCGGTAACCAGGCTTGTCAGTCATTTCGCTTTCCTCTGTTCTTTTTCGTCACGGCTTGCGTCAGACGCGTTCGATGGCCAGGGCCAGACCCTGGCCGACACCGACGCACATGGTCGCCAGACCTTTCTTGCCACCAGTCTTTTCCAGCTGATGCAGCGCAGTCAGCACCAGCCGCGCGCCGCTCATGCCCAACGGATGACCGAGGGCAATCGCGCCACCGTTCGGGTTGACCTGGGCCGCGTCGTCCGCCAGCCCCAACTCGCGCAATACCGCCAGACCCTGGCTGGCAAACGCTTCGTTGAGTTCGATCACATCGAAATCGCTGACCGCCACGCCGAGGCGTTCGGTGAGTTTGCGCACCGCCGGCACCGGGCCGATGCCCATCACCCGTGGCGCGACCCCGGCGCTGGCCATGCCCAGCACTTTGGCGCGGGCAGTCAAACCGTGTTTTTTCACCGCTTCCGCCGAGGCCAGAATCAGCGCGGCAGCACCGTCGTTGACGCCCGACGCGTTGCCGGCGGTGACGGTCTTGTCCGGGCCGTTGACCGGTTTCAGTTTGCTCAGCGCTTCAAGCGTGGTGTCGGCGCGAGGGTGTTCGTCCTGGCTGACCACGGTTTCACCCTTCTTGTGGGCGATCCGCACTTCGACGATTTCTTCGGCGAAGTAGCCGGCAGCCTGGGCAGCGGCAGTACGTTGCTGACTGCGCAGGGCGAAAGCGTCCTGATCCTCGCGGGAAATTTCGTAATCGTCGGCAACATTGTCGGCTGTCTGCGGCATCGCATCGACGCCGTACTGGGCCTTCATCAACGGGTTGATGAAACGCCAGCCGATGGTGGTGTCTTCCAGTTTCATGTTGCGCGAAAACGCCGCGTCGGCCTTGCCCATCACGAACGGTGCGCGGGACATCGACTCGACACCGCCGGCAATCGCCAGCTCCATTTCGCCGCTGGCGATGGCGCGGAACGCTGTACCGATGGCGTCCATGCCCGACGCGCAAAGGCGATTGAGGGTGACGCCCGGAACGCTCTCCGGCAGACCGGCCAGCAGCAGCGCCATGCGCGCCACGTTACGGTTGTCTTCGCCAGCCTGGTTGGCGCAGCCGAGGAATACCTCGTCGATGGCGCTCCAGTCCACCGACGGATTGCGTTCCATCAGGGCCTTGATCGGCACGGCGGCCAGGTCGTCGGCGCGAACCGCCGCCAGACCGCCACCAAAACGACCGATGGGGGTACGAATCGCATCGCAGATATAAACGTCGCGCATCATGCTTCTCCCGGTGCCTGGCCGTGGGCCGCTGCGGTGCGGGCTTCGAGATCACGCAGGGCGGTCAGCTCGACTTCGGTCGGTTCGGCGGTGGTGTCAACGTTGTCGGCAAAACGGATGGCCCAACCGGTGGCAGCGATCACTTGTTCACGGGTCACGCCCGGGTGCAGTGCGGTGACCACGAATTCGTGGGTGCCCTCTTCCGGCTCCATGATGCACAGGTCGGTGATGATCCCGACCGGGCCGGCACCCGGCAGGCCCAGACGTTTGCGCGAATCGCCGCCCTCGCCATGGCCGACCGAGGTGATGAAATCGAGTTTGTCGACAAACGAACGCGCCGACTGTTTAAGGATGATCAGCACGCTTTTGGCGGAACCGGCAATCTCCGGCGCGCCACCGGCACCCGGCAGGCGTACTTTCGGCTGATGATAGTCGCCGACCACGGTGGTGTTTATGTTGCCGAAACGGTCGACCTGGGCTGCGCCGAGGAAACCGACGTCGATGCGCCCGCCCTGCAGCCAGTAGCGAAAAATCTCACCGGTCGGCACGACGGTGTCAGCGGTTTCCGCCAGTTCGCCGTCACCGATCGACAGAGGCAATACGCTGGGTTTGGCGCCGATCGGGCCAGATTCGTAGATCAGCACCACGTCCGGCGACGAGGTCAGGCGCGCCAGGTTGGCGGCTTTCGACGGCAGGCCGATGCCGACGAAGCACACCGAGCCGTTCTGCAGGCGACGGGCCGCGGCGACGGTCATCATTTCATTGGTGGTGTAAGTCATTACTTGGCCTCCGAAGCAGCGGCCAACTTGGCCTGGAACTCGCTGAAGTCAGCGCAGCCATGGATGTATTCGTTGATCCACGCGGTAAACGTCTCACGGTCGCGGGCGATCGGATCCCACGCCTGATAGAAGCGGTTGTCACGCTCGGTGTAACCGTGGGCGTAGGACGGATGCGCGCCACCGGGTACGTGGCAGACCGCGCTCAAGGCCCAGTTCGGCAGCACGCAGGCGTTCATCGGGGCGTTGAGGTTGTCGACGATTTCTTCGACGGTGACGATGCACCGCTTGGCAGCCAGTGCGGCTTCTTTCTGCACGCCGAGGATGCCCCACAGCAGCACGTTGCCCTGACGGTCGGCTTTCTGGGCGTGGATCACGGTCACGTCCGGACGCACCGACGGCACCGCCGCCAGCACTTCGCCGGTGAACGGGCAAGTCACGGATTTGATCAGCGGGTTGACCTTCGGCAGGTCGGAACCGGCGTAGGCCCGCAACACCGCGAACGGCAGGCCGGAGGCGCCGGCGACGTAGGCATTGGCCAGGTCGGCGTGGCTGTGTTCTTCGATTTCCAGCGCGTGCGGCCATTGCTTCTCGACCGCGTCGCGCAGACGGTGCAGCGAACCCACGCCAGGGTTACCACCCCAGGAGAAGATCAGCTTGCGTGCACAGCCGGCGCCGATCAGTTGGTCATAGATCAGGTCAGGCGTCATCCGCACCAGGGTCAGATCTTTCTTGCCCTGACGAATGATTTCATGACCCGCCGCCGTAGGGATCAGGTGAGTGAAGCCTTCGAGCGCGACGGTGTCGCCGTCGTTGACGAATTGCTTCACCGCGTCGTGCAGCGAAAGGATCTCAGCCATGGAGCGGGCTCCCGTTTTTGTAATGAATCGCCAGTGAATAAAAAGGCGCGAGGTTCTGCGCCGGAGTCACTGAAGATTAAGCCGCTGATTTTCGCCAAACAATCCGATAATCGACTGAGTGTTCGTTTATCGAACAGATTGTTATCTGCCTAATGATCACTCCCGCACCGCGTGCGGGAGTGATGGACGTGGATATCAGGTTGCGTCCGCGTGACTGACCAGGCCCTTGATCACCACCGCTGCCGTGGCCAGCCCGGCCGGGATCACCAACGCTGTCAGCACCTGTTCGAAATTCCAGCCCAGGCCCAACAGGGTTGCGCCCATCCACGCCCCGAGAATCGCGCCGAAGCGGCCGATCCCGAGCATCCACGAGACACCGGTCGCCCGGCCCTGCGTCGGATAAAACCGCGCTGCCAGCGACGGCATCGCCGATTGCGCGCCGTTGACACACATGCCCGCCACCAGCACCAACGTCGCCAGCAGCGTGATGTTGCCCAGACTCTGCCCCACCGCGTAGGCAAAAACCCCGGCCAGCAGGTAGAAAATGCCGATGACCTTGTGCGGATTGAAGCGGTCCATCGCCCAGCCCACGCCGACCGCACTCAACACCCCGCCGAACTGGAACAGCGCGCCGATAAACGCCGCCTGCTCCATGCTCGCGCCGCTGTCGCGCATCAGGGTCGGCAGCCAGCTGGTCAGCAGGTAAACAATCACCAGGCCCATGAAGTAGGTCAGCCACAGCAGCAACGTGCCGACGCTGTAGGTACCGGAGAAAATCACCGCGAACACGTTGCGCGCTTTGACGGTTTTCTGTTCCGGCACGCTGAAACTCGCGGCCTGAGCGACGATGGCAGGATCAATGGGTGCGAGGGTCCTGCGCACCTTGTCAGTGCCGCGATTGCGCACCACCAGATAGCGCGCCGATTCCGGCAGCCAGAGCAGCAATACCACGGTGAGGATCAGCGGCAGAATCCCGCCGATCAACAACAGGCTGTGCCAGCCGAATGCCGGGATCAGCTTGGCCGAAATGAATCCACCGCCGGCCATGCCGAGGTTGAAGCCGCAGAACATGCTGGTCACCAGCAACGACTTCTTGCGCTCCGGGGTGTATTCCGACAACAGCGTGGTGGCGTTCGGCATCCCCGCGCCCAGTCCCAGACCGGTGAGGAAACGCAGTACCAGCAGTTGATCGACGTTGGTGGCGTAGGCCGAAGCCAGGCTGAAGGCGCCGAACAGAAATACCGCGCCGACCAGTACGACTTTTCGCCCGAAGCGGTCAGCCAGCGGCCCGGAGCCCAGCGCACCGAAGACCATGCCGATCAGCGCGGCACTCATCACCGGGCCGAGGCTGGCGCGGTCGATGCCCCAGTCCTGGGACAGGGCTGGCGCGATAAAACCCATGGCCGCAGTGTCGAGGCCATCGAGGAACACAATCAGAAAACACAGGATCACCACGCGCCACTGATAGCGCGAGATCGGTTGAGCGTTGATGAAGGACTGCACGTCGAGGCAGTGACCTACAGCGGACTGAGGCTGGTTCATTATTTTTATTCCACGCAAGAAAACGCAGTCGAACGGCGGCCGGCCAGAGAGCGGCACGGTCACAACTATATAAGGAAGGAATCAGGCGTTGCGCTAATACCGGCAACAGGAACGGGAGCGGCGACAGTCGGGGAACGTGCGCATGGGAAGTTGCCTCTTGTCATTATTATGGGAGTCGACAATCCGGCGGGCTCATTCACATTCGCGCCGGATGACGCTGCCGCGACATTAATGATCCGGGGGTTTTAGCGTCAATTCGATAAACGCAACTCTGTGCGTTTATCGAACAGCTTCATCAGGCGAACAACTGCGCACTGAGGTCGCGGCTGGCGCTCAACAGACCGGGCAGAAAGCGCTGCTCCAGCTCGGTGCGGCTGACGCGACCGGCGTGGGTGCTGACGTTGAGCGCGGCCACCACCTGGCCGGAAGCGTCGTACACCGGCACGGCGATCGAACGCAGGCCCTGCTCCAGTTCCTGATCGACAATGCACCAGCCTTGCTGCCGGACTTCCTGCAGACATTCGAGCAAGGCGTCTGCGGTGTGAATGGTGCGGCTGGTCTTGGCCACCAGTTCGGCGTGGTCGAGGTATTCGCGCAGCGAGGTGTCGTCCAGCGCCGCCAGCAGAATCCGCCCCATGGACGTGCAGTACGCCGGCAAACGCCCGCCCACCGAGAGGTCCACCGAAATCAGACGCTGAGTGGTCGCCGAACGGGCGATGTAGAGAATGTCGTCGCCTTCCAGCGTGGCCATGTTGCAGGCCTCGTGCAGTTGCTCGCTCATGCGGTCGAGGTACGGCTGGGCCGAGACCGCCAGCGGCGTCGACGACAGATAGGCGTGACCGAGGGTCAGCACTTTGGGCAGAAGCGAATAAGTGCGCCCGTCGGTGGTGGCGTAGCCGAGTTTGATCAGTGTGTGCAGGCAACGGCGCACGGCGGCGCGGGGAATTTCCGTGCGGTGGCTGATCTGGGCGATGGTCAGGTGGCGCTTGCGCTCCTGAAACGCCTGCACCACCGCCAGGCCACGGGCCAGGGAGGTCATGAAATCCGGATCACCAGTCAGGGCCTGGATACGCTTGGCCGGCGAAGCGACGATCGGCGGCGCTACCGAGGTGAAGGAATTGCGCATTTGATCGTTCATGTCAGGTCCTTTTTTTCTTGTTCGGATCAACGGCTATACAAGCGGCTCGCTGGCGGATACACAAGTGACAGACCGCCAACACCGGGCGATTATCGAACCGTCGACCGATAATCGCAATCACCCTGGCCTCCTCGGCCAGGCTGTGCAGAGCGGATTTGAACTTGGAACGTCTGGACGATTTAAGCGCCTTAGTTGTTCGACTAAATGGCGCCAGAAACCAAACACTGGGCAACAACGATGCAACTATTGCCGGAAGTTGCACGTCACAAAACAATCACACATCCGGAACCGTTTTTAACTTGGCAAAGATAGTCAATCCCGATTCGGCCGCTATAATGCACCTCAGTGACACCGCGCTTTTATTTGCCGACGGTGCCACCCGCCGGCGCGATGTCCATCGCCGCCGGCCCCGGCCAGCGCCTGATGCGCATTACTCATGCACCGCCAGCGCGCTCGCTGAAACAGGAAACTGATGCTGCGTCAGTTTTAATCTGGTGCCGTAGCCGCCTGCAACATGGAAGTCCTGACCGTCTTCCCGACAACACCGCTGCCTGTCCGGGCGAGCGCTTGTTGGTGAACCGGTTAAATGATTCGTTGCAGTGCGTTTCACCAGACATTTATCTCAACTCATACAGGTAGCACTGTGACGAAAGACGAACTGCGCGCGGAACTTGAGCGCCAGGAACAACGTTACAAGGAAGTTTACGGCGGGGAAGTCACCACCTACGCCGCCCAGCCCGAACCAGAACGCAAAGCCTGGCGTAAACGCCCTACCGTTCAGGATCAGGTCTTCCAGCAAGAACTGAAAAAAATGGAAGAGGAACTCAAAGCCGAAGAGCCTTGATGCCTTCCTTTGAGACTTTCGAGGGTAAGCGTACTCACCGGGCTACAAGCACGGTGGACTGACGATGCCTTGCGCGCCCGCTACCCGCGGGCAGCGGCCAACTCCCCTGTATTGCACAGGTTTGGAGCATGTCAGACGCGTTTCTCAGATATTTCATACAAGTTTCAGCCCCCTCCCGACAACCGGCCAATCCGCCGGCGTCTCGCATTTTTATCAATCGAATCAACACCTTGCAAAACCCTGCAAAAAGCTTGGGTAATGCACCTTGATACAAATTAATTTGGCGAAGACGCTTACCGATGAGCAGGTAGGGGATCGATTTCCAGTCTTTTCTGGCATAATCGCGCCCCCTTATGACCGGGTCAGAAAACCTTCATGATCGATTTATTCAGCGGACTGGATGCCTGGGTGCTTGTGAGCCTCCTGCTCGCCCTGACATTTGTCCTCGCCTTCGAGTTCATCAATGGATTTCATGACACCGCTAACGCGGTAGCCACTGTTATCTACACCAAAGCGATGCCGCCTCACCTGGCGGTGTTCTTCTCGGGCGTGTTCAACTTCCTCGGCGTATTGCTGGGCGGCGTTGGCGTGGCGTATGCCATCGTGCACCTGCTGCCGGTAGAACTGTTGATCAACGTAAACACCGGCCATGGTCTGGCGATGGTGTTCTCGCTGCTCGCCGCCGCGATTGCCTGGAACCTGGGCACCTGGTACTTCGGTATCCCGGCCTCCAGTTCGCACACGTTGATCGGTTCGATCCTCGGTGTCGGCCTGGCCAACGCCCTGATCAACGAAATTCCACTGGCTGACGGCGTCAACTGGCAGAAAGCGATCGACATCGGCGCCTCGCTGGTGTTCTCGCCGATGGCCGGCTTCCTGATCGCCGCGCTGGTGCTGATCGGCCTGAAATGGTGGCGCCCGCTGTCGAAGATGCACAAGACGCCGGAACAGCGCCGCAAGATCGACGACAAGAAGCACCCACCGTTCTGGAACCGCCTGGTCCTGGTGATCTCGGCAATGGCCGTGAGCTTCGTGCACGGCTCCAACGACGGCCAGAAAGGTATCGGCCTGATCATGCTGGTACTGATCGGTATCGTGCCTGCGCAGTTCGTACTCGACCTGAACAGCACCACCTACCAGATCGAACGCACTCGCGATGCGACCCTGCACCTGAGCCAGTTCTACAAGCGCAACGCCGATACCCTGGGCGAATTCCTGGCCCTGGGCAAAAGCGTGGAAGGCGACCTGCCGGAGAAATTCCGTTGCAACCCGCAACAGACCGAACCGACCATCGCCGCCCTGCTCGACACGCTCAAAGGTGTAGCTGACTACCACTCGCTGTCCGCTGAAAGCCGCATCGAAGTGCGTCGCTACCTGCTCTGCCTGGACGACACCGCGAAGAAAGTCAGCAAACTGCCAGGCCTCGCCGCTCGTGAAAAAGCCGACCTGGACAAACTGCGCAAAGACCTGACCACCACCACCGAATACGCCCCGTTCTGGGTAATTCTGGCGGTAGCGCTGGCCCTGGGCCTGGGCACCATGGTCGGCTGGAAACGCGTGGTACTGACCATCGGCGAGAAGATCGGCAAACAAGGCATGACCTATTCCCAAGGCATGTCGGCCCAGATCACCACCGCCAGCCTGATCGGCATGGCCAACATTTTCAGCCTGCCAGTGTCCACCACCCACGTCCTCTCCTCGGGCGTGGCCGGCACCATGGTCGCCAACAAAAGCGGCCTGCAAGGCGGCACGGTGAAAACCATCCTGCTGGCCTGGGTCCTGACCCTGCCAGCCACCGTGGCGCTGTCGGCCGGCCTGTTCTGGCTGGCGTCGAAGGCGCTGGGTAGCTGATAGACCGCTGAAATGAAAAAGGCGTGATTCGAAAGGATCACGCCTTTTTTGTTGCTTCCAGAGATGCGACGCGGAGCGTCCCGGGCTGCATTCCCACGCGGAGCGTGGGAACGATCAAAGCAAAGCAGTCCGCCTTCCGCTCCTCACCACTCAACACGATGAGCGTTAGCTCGAGTAATGCTTTTGACGTGCCGGCCCCATCGGAAGGCTGAGTGGAGGGATTTATCCGGGGGTGGGAGCGCAGCGACCGTGCGGCGAAGCCGCATGCATCGAGAGGAGGTGCAGCGAAGCAAACCGTAGGCGATGCCCCCGGATAAATCCCGGAACGAAGGAACGCCGAGCCAAAGCGAGGTGCCGAACGCCGGGGCCCAGACCTTTGGTTCCTTTGGGGCGTTTGCCAAAGGGACTCGCCGTAAGGGCGAAACCGTCAGCGGCAACACCCGCAGAAACGGATATTCACCCCAAACAACCCAAAGCATGGTCGGCCCAAAGGCCGCCAAGAAGACAAAAAAAGGGCAACCGAAGTTGCCCAAAATGCCTTGCGTGCTCATCAAACCCGGAAGAATCAAGGCTTCTTGCGCTTGTTCGCATCCTTCCAGATAAAAAATCCAAACCCTGCAAAAAACAGAACCATCAGGCCCACAGTCAGGACCCCGGCAAACACCACGTTATCGAAAAACATGACTGGCCTCCTGGCCCCTGCTCTGCTGCGATGGAACTAAGTTAACCAATCAGGCAGGCGCAGGAATTGACCGGGATCAATGCCGCTCACCATGGGGAGGAAAGGAGGGGAAATAACTGACCTGCATCAACGGATGCAGGGGAGATCAACGCTTTTTCGGTTTGTTTTTCGGCTTTTTCTTCGGTTTACCCAAAGGCATGGCCTGCTCGAAAGCCTGGCGTACTTCGTTCAGGCGCTTCTCGTTGAGGTCATGCACCCGCTTGGCGCGTTCGGTGTTGAGGTCAATCAGCTTGTCGTCTTGGCTCATGGCGTTCGGTGCATCGCTTGGACTGAATCACAACTGCCGGATCTCCGACAGGACTGCGCCAATAATGCGGCCTGACGCAGGCGCTGACCAGCCACTGACCTGAACGCTCTACAACAATTCATGTACCGCCCACCGGATTTGCCCGCACAATCGGCACCTCGCTCTGAACCCGAAGGATCTGCGCCGTGCCCCTGCATCAGGATCTGCCACCGCTGATGGCCTTGCGCGCCTTTGAGGCCGTGGCCCGCCATTTGAGCTTCATCAAGGCTGCCACTGAGCTGTCGGTGACCCAAAGCGCGATCAGCCATCAGGTGCACAAACTCGAAGAGTTCCTCGATCAGCGACTGTTCGTGCGCCGCACCCGGGCGATCGATCTGACACCCGCCGGCGAACACTACTACCGGCAGATCGAACCCGCCCTCGCCGCGATTGCCGCCGCCACCCACGACCTGCGCGGCGAACGCCCCGCCACCCTGCGCATCGGCCTGCTCGCCTCTTTCGCCACTTTATGGCTGGCACCGCGCCTGGCGGATTTCAACGCGAACTACCCGAACATCCACGTCGAACTGCTGCCCGCCGTGCAACTGGCCGATGTCGACGCCGGCGAGGTGGATCTGGCGATCCGCTACGGCAAGGGCGGCTGGCCGAAAGTCCAGGCCCGCCGGTTCATGGGCGAAACCCTGACACCAGTGTGCAGCCCGGCCTTCAAGGCCAAAGGCGTGAGCAACGGCCCGTTGCTGATGGCCAAGTCGCACCAGCCGTTCGAATGGATCGACTGGCAGCAACACAGCGGCATCGATCTGACTCATGTACCCAGCGTCATGCTGCATGACTACAACATCGTCGTCGAAGCGGCCGTCGCCGGTCAGGGCATTGCCATGGGCCGTGAACGAATGATCGATCGGCGGATCAAGGAGGGCGCGCTGGTGCCAGCCTTCGATACGCCGCCAATGCTCGGCGAGATCGGTTATTGGCTGGTCACCCCGCAACGCCCGGCCACTGCGGCGGCGCAGAGTTTCTGCCAGTGGCTGGAGGAAACCGCGAACGCATGAGTTTTTTGGATGCGTCGAATTAAATCTATCCGTTTGTCGCCCTTTCCTCGCCACAACATGCTGAAGCCCTCACTCAGGAGGACTTCCCATGACCGATTCCCTCAGCCAACGCGTTCAACAACTCGGCCTGCGCCTGCCCGAACCGAGCCAACCGATCGCCAATTACGTCAACCATGTGGTCAGCCAGAATCAGCTGTTCATCTCCGGGCAGATTCCATTGCTCGACGGCAAACCTGTCTTCATTGGGCGACTGGGCGAAGCGATCTCCGACGAAGAAGGCATTAAAGCCGCTGAACTGGCTGCCATGGGACTGCTCGCCCAGTTGAGCCATGCGCTGGGCGATGACCTGTCGAAACTGGTGCGCATCCTGCGCCTCGGGGTTTTCGTCGCCGCCACACCGGACTTCAAGGCTCAGGGCTTCGTCGCCAACGGCGCCTCGAACCTGCTGGTCAACGCCCTCGGCGACAAGGGCCGGCACGTGCGCACTGCGGTCGGCGTGTCGAGTCTGCCGGCCGGCGTCGCGGTGGAAATCGACGCGATCTTCGAGCTCAAGCCGTGAACATCGATGACCTCTCGCGCCTGCGCGCAGCCACACCCGGCTGCGCTCAGGTGGTCCACTTCAACCACGCCGGCGCCTCGCTGCCTAGCCAGGCCACCCTCGATGCAGTGATCGAACAGTTGCAACGCGAAGCCCTCGGCGGGCCGATGGAAGCGGCAGACAACCGGGTACAGGAACGCGCGCGCAACGCGGCCGCCGCCCTGCTCAACGCCCAGCCCGAAGACATCGCCTTCGCCAGCAGCGGCTCGGCAGCCTGGAGCCAGGCGTTCAACGCGCTGGGGCCGTGGCAGCCCGGCGAACGGATTCTGGTGGGGCGTCATGAATGGGCCGGCAATCTGGCGTGCATGGCCGAAGCGGTGAAGGCCGGCGCGCGGCTCGAAGTGATTCCTTGTGACGCCCACGGGGCAGTCGACCCGCAAGCCCTGGCGCAGATGATCGACGGCCAGGTCCGCCTGATCGCCCTGACCTGGCTGCCGGCCAACGGTGGTCTTATCAACCCCGCCGCGCAGATCGGCAGCGTGGCGCGGCGTCACGGCATCCCTTATTTCATCGATGCCGGTCAGGCGCTGGGGCAGTTGCCTTGCGATGTTCAAGACTTGCAGTGCGACGTGCTCAAGGGTGCCGGACGCAAGTTCCTGCGCGGGCCGCGCGGCACGGCGTTGATGTACATCCGGGCGCAATTTCTGCAACGGCTGCTCCCCGTGCAGCGCGATGTTTTGTCGGCGCCGTGGGACGGCAAGCGATTCACTCTGCGTGATGACGCGCGCCGCTTTGAAACCAGTGAAGTGTCGCTGGCGCTGCTGGCCGGGCTGGCCAATGCGCTGGAGGAGCACAATCGCCTCGGCGCGTTCGCGATCCGCCAACGCATCGCACACCTGAGCAATGGACTGCGGCAACGCCTGAAGGCGATTCCCGGCCTGACGCTGCGGAATCTTGGCGCGGCCAATCAACAATCCGGGCTGATCGCCTTCACGCTCGAAGGCTGGGACAGCGTGGCGCTGAAGCAGACGCTGGCCGAACGGCGAATCAACATCGGCGCCAATGGCGTGGCCTACACGCCGCTGGACATGCAGGCGCGCGGGCTGACGAATATTGCGCGGGTGGCGTTGAGCTACTTGAACACAGAAGAAGAGATCGACGTGCTGCTGGAAAACCTGACGGAACTGGCCGCCCGGCCTCAGATCTCGATATCGACCCAAAGCCCCTGACGCGGCTGATCTTCCATCAACGGCGCCACCGGTACGGTGTTGTCGGCATTCAGTTCGGTGCCGGGCACGGCGAGGTGCGCTTCGGGGTCGTCGTCGGCTTCGCGGCGCCGGCGATCGCGTTCCTGCTGGCGGCGCTGCTCTTCGCGCAGCAGATAGCCGTCCTCTTCCGGGTCGCGCTTTTGCAGGTCGATGGTGCTTTCGTTGGAGCTTTCCTGCACCGGCACCACAGGGGGAATATCCGGTCGCTGGCGGATCGGATCCTGCTGGGAGGTGATCGGCACGGCGCTCAGGGGGAGCATCGGTGGCAGCATATGAAGGGTCTCCTGTCAGCAGGTTATCGGCGGCGCCAGGGGGGCCTTGAGCCATCGGTCGCAAACTTGTGACCGGTTTGGCACTCAGGGGTGCCGCAACATCCCGTAAAACCGATGCATGACCTAATCTTCCCTGCAATTGGCCGATTGCGGTTAAAAGCCGGGCCGAGGCTCCTTATCCTTTGGCCTCGAGCCCTCATTCCGTTAAGATAGCCCGCTTTTTCAAGGTGGGAGTCAGGCAGCATGGCGCAGCAGTATCAACCGGGGCAACGCTGGATCAGTGACAGCGAAGCAGAGCTTGGTTTAGGCACCGTTCTGGCACAGGACGGCCGCTTGTTGACCGTGCTTTACCCGGCCACTGGCGAAACTCGCCAGTACGCGCTACGGAATGCGCCCCTCACCCGCGTGCGGTTCTCGCCGGGCGATTCGATCACTCACTTCGAAGGCTGGAAGATGACTGTCCAGCAGGTCGACGACGTCGACGGCCTGATGGTCTACCACGGCCTCAACGCGCAGAACGAAGCGGTCACCCTGCCGGAAACCCAACTGTCGAACTTCATTCAGTTCCGTCTTGCCAGCGACCGTCTGTTCGCCGGCCAGATCGACCCGCTGGCGTGGTTCTCCCTGCGTTATCACACCCTGGAACACACCAGCCGCCAGTTGCAGTCTTCGCTCTGGGGCCTGGGCGGCGTGCGCGCACAACCGATCGCCCACCAGTTGCACATTGCCCGTGAAGTCGCCGACCGCATCGCGCCGCGTGTATTGCTGGCGGACGAAGTGGGTCTGGGCAAGACCATCGAAGCCGGTCTGGTGATCCATCGTCAGTTGCTGTCGGGCCGCGCCAACCGCGTACTGATCCTCGTACCGGAAAACCTCCAGCACCAGTGGCTGGTGGAAATGCGCCGCCGCTTCAACCTGCAGGTCGCGCTGTTCGACGAAGAACGTTTCATCGAAAGCGATGCCACCAACCCGTTCGAAGACACCCAGCTGGCCCTGGTGGCGCTGGAGTGGCTGGTCGACGACGAAAAGGCGCAAGACGCGTTGTTCGCTGCCGGTTGGGACCTGATGGTGGTCGACGAAGCCCACCACCTGGTGTGGCACGAAGACAAAGTCAGCCCGGAATACTCGCTGGTCGAACAGCTGGCCGAGGTCATTCCCGGCGTGCTGCTGCTCACCGCCACCCCGGAACAACTCGGTCAGGACAGCCACTTCGCCCGTCTGCGCCTGCTCGACCCGAACCGTTTCCATGACCTGGCCGCCTTCCGTGCCGAGAGCGAAAACTATCGCCCGGTGGCCGAAGCCGTTCAGGAGCTGCTGGACAAGGGTCGCCTGTCGCCGGCCGCGCACAAGACCATCCACGGTTTCCTCGGCAACGAAGGTGAAGCCCTGCTCACCGCCGTCAACGATGGCGACACCGAAGCCAGCGCCCGCCTCGTGCGTGAACTGCTCGACCGCCACGGCACCGGCCGCGTGCTGTTCCGTAACACCCGCGCCGCCGTGCAGGGTTTCCCGGAGCGCAAACTGCACCCGTACCCGCTGCCGTGCCCGGACGAATACCTCGAACTGCCGCTGGGCGAGCACGCCGAGCTGTACCCGGAAGTCAGCTTCCAGGCCCAGCCGGACGCCAGCGAAGAAGAACGCTGGTGGAAATTCGACCCGCGCGTCGAGTGGCTGATCGACCAGTTGAAAATGCTCAAGCGCACCAAAGTGCTGGTGATCTGCGCCCACGCCGAAACCGCGATGGACCTGGAAGACGCCCTGCGCGTGCGCTCCGGGATCCCGGCCACGGTGTTCCACGAAGGCATGAACATCCTCGAGCGTGACCGCGCCGCCGCCTACTTCGCCGACGAAGAGTTCGGCGCGCAGGTGTTGATCTGCTCGGAAATCGGCAGTGAAGGTCGCAACTTCCAGTTCGCCCACCACTTGGTGCTGTTCGACCTGCCGTCGCACCCGGACCTGCTGGAGCAGCGGATCGGTCGTCTCGACCGGATCGGCCAGAAGCACATCATCGAACTGCACGTGCCGTACCTGGAAACCAGCCCGCAAGAGCGCCTGTTCCAGTGGTACCACGAAGCCCTGAACGCGTTCCTCAACACCTGCCCGACCGGCAACGCCTTGCAGCATCAGTTCGGCCCGCGCCTGCTGCCGTTGCTCGAAGAGGCCGACGACGGCGAATGGCAAGCGCTGATCGACGAGGCGCGCACCGAGCGCGAGCGTCTGGAAGCCGAGCTGCACACCGGTCGCGACCGCCTGCTGGAACTCAACTCCGGCGGCGCCGGCGAAGGTGAGGCGCTGGTCGAGGCCATCCTCGAGCAGGACGACCAGTTCGCCCTGCCGATCTACATGGAAACCCTGTTCGACGCCTTCGGCATCGACAGCGAAGACCATTCGGAAAACGCCCTGATCCTCAAGCCGAGCGAGAAGATGCTCGACGCCAGCTTCCCGCTGGGCGACGACGAAGGCGTGACCATCACCTACGACCGTAACCAGGCGCTGTCGCGCGAAGACATGCAGTTCATCACCTGGGAACACCCGATGGTGCAGGGCGGCATGGATCTGGTGCTGTCCGGTTCGATGGGCAACACCGCCGTCGCGCTGATCAAGAACAAGGCGCTCAAGCCGGGCACCGTGCTGCTGGAACTGCTCTACGTCAGCGAAGTGGTTGCCCCGCGTTCGCTGCAACTGGGCCGTTACCTGCCGCCGGCCGCCCTGCGCTGCCTGCTCGATGCCAACGGCAACGACCTGTCGTCGCGCGTGGCGTTCGAAACCCTCAACGATCAACTGGAAAGCGTGCCGCGCGCCAGCGCCAACAAGTTCATCCAGGCCCAGCGCGATCAGCTGACGCCACGGATCAACGCCGGTGAAGACAAGGTCACCCCGCGCCACGCCGAGCGCGTGGCCGAGGCCCGCCGCCGTCTGGCAGCCGACACCGACGAAGAACTGGCACGCCTGACCGCGTTGCAGGCGGTCAACCCGACCGTGCGCGACAGCGAACTGGACGCTCTGCGCAAGCAGCGTGAACAAGGTCTGGCGATGCTCGACAAGGCAGCGCTGCGACTGGAAGCGATCCGGGTGCTGGTAGCGGGCTAAACCGCCCTGCTCCATCGCCACAAATGAAAAGGCCCGCAGTGATGCGGGCCTTTTTGTTTGCCTCTCCGATCAAGCGGTAACGGCCTGATTCTGCGGCTCAACCACTGCCACCAGCCCCTCCTTCATCCGCTTCGCATCCCGCACAAAGCAGCGCGAGGCGAGGAACAGGAACACCATGGTCAGGAACAACGCCACCGGAATCAGGTACATCGCATCATGCAGGCCGACGGCCTTGAAGGCTTCGGTCATCTGCTCGGCGCCCGCCGCGACCATCGCCGACTTGGCGAAGTGATCCGACAA
Source organism: Pseudomonas sp. FG35 (assembly GCF_057809295.1). Lineage (NCBI taxonomy): Bacteria > Pseudomonadati > Pseudomonadota > Gammaproteobacteria > Pseudomonadales > Pseudomonadaceae > Pseudomonas > Pseudomonas sp. FG35. The sequence continues at coordinate 261,008 of NZ_JBMDJR010000008.1, forward strand.
GCCGCCGACCACCACCGGACCCAGCCCGCCGCCGAGCAAATACAAGCCGGCAAAGAACAGCGCCATCGCCGTAGCCCGCAGGCGCGGCTCGACCACGTCCTGAATCGCCGTGTACACGCAGGTGTAGAAGTTGTAGGCGAACAGCCAGCCCACACTGAACACCGCGACAAACACCCCGATCTCGATACGCCCGGCATGCAGCGCCCACGCCGTGCACAGGGTCGAGATGATCAGGCTGAACGCGGCAAACAGCAGTCGCCCGTTGGCCACCCGCTGGTGAATCTTGTCGGCGATCCAGCCGCCGAGGGTCAGGCCGATCAACCCGGTCACACCGACGATTACCCCGGTCGCCACCGCCGCTTCCTGCAACGGCATCAGGAAATAACGCTGGAGCATCGGCACCAGGAACGAGTTGCAGGCGTAGGTCGCGAAGTTGAAGCACAGCCCGGCCATCACCAGCCACAGGAAGGTCGGAATGGCGAGGACCCGACGAATCGGCCTGTCGACTTTCTCCTGGGACACCTGTACGGTTTCCGCCGCGCCACGCTTGGGTTCCTTGATGAAAAACATGAACACCGCCAGCACCAGCCCCGGCACGGCGGCGATGAAAAACGGTGCGCGCCAGCTGTCGAATGCCTTGACCATCCAGCCGATGGTGAAGAAGGCCAGCAGCAGTCCCAGCGGCAGGCCGAGCATGAAGATGCCCATGGCCCGGGCCCGGCGATGGGCCGGGAACAGGTCGCCGATCAGCGAGTTGGCGGCGGGCGCGTAACTGGCTTCACCGATGCCGATGCCCATGCGCACCAGCAGAAAACTCCAGAAACTGCCGACCAGACCGTTCACGGCAGTGAGCGCGCTCCAGGTCGCCAGGCCCCAACCCATCAGTTTGCTGCGCGAACCGGTGTCGGCCATTCGGCCCAGTGGTAGCCCGGCAATCGCGTAGACCAGAGTGAACGCAGTGCCGACAATCCCCAGCTGAAAGTCGCTGAGGTGCCATTCCATGCGGATCGGCTCGATGATGATCGCCGGGATGGTGCGGTCGAAGAAGTTGAACAGGTTGGCAAGGAACAGCAGGAACAGAATGCGCCAGGCATTCGCCGCTTGGGTCGAGTTCTGCATGGGTCCGTCTCTTTATTGTTATGAGGGCTTCACTGCCAACGCATCCGAGCCCGGAACCTGCAATCTAGTCACGCTCGTCGGGGCTGTCTGTGATCATTCGCAAGCCTGATGACGGGCCATGGCCGTGTAACGAAACGTAAGCCCTTGAAATGCTTCGAATCCCCCGAAAACCGGGGGTTTTGCGGAAAAATCCGGCAATGAAAAAATACTTTCACGCCCCCCTTCCCAACGCCGTGGCGAAGCCTAGAATGGCCGCCGGATCCGTCCGGTTCCTGCCGATCAACCCCTTTGATATCCCGCCCATGTCCGAAGCCAGTCCGTGTCTGAATTGCGGTGCCTGCTGTTCCCATTTTCGTGTGTCATTTTTCTGGGGTGAATGCGCATCCTCCGGCGGGACTGTGCCCGATGAACTGGTCACCCAGATCACCCCCAGCCGGGTCGCGATGATCGGCACCGACCGCAAGGCGCCGCGCTGCACCGCGCTGGAGGGCGAAGTCGGAAAAGCGGTGGCCTGCACGATCTACGACAAGCGTTCCAGCCCCTGCCGCGAGTTCGAAGCGTCTTGGGAAAACGGCGAACAGAACACCGACTGCGACAAGGCCCGCGCCCGCTTCGGCCTGCCACCGCTGCAACCGCACTGGAACGAAGTCGCCTGAGTTCAGGCCTGTGCACGCTTAGCGCCATTCGCTATGAGGCTAATGCCGAAATCATTAGCACCAATGTGCCACTACCGCTTGCACGGCAAAAACCGCCTCTATACTGCAAACATTCGCCTGCGTTGATGACGCAGTAAGGACGTATTCAGAGACGGGGCATGCTATGGAGTGGCTTGGTTTGCAGTTCGTTGCCGAGCAGCCGGAGAGCGGGCAGGTCATCCTCAATTGCACACACAATCCCCTGCTGGTGCTGGTGGCTTACCTGGTCGCCTGCGCCGCGAGCTTCGCCACCCTCGACATGGCCGAACGGGTCGCCCACGCTGAAGAGCCCGGCTCGCAGCGGATATGGCGCTGGATCGGTGCAACCTGTCTGGCCGGCGGCATCTGGGCCATGCACTTCATCAGCATGCTGGCGTTCCAGGCGCCGATCGGCATTCAGTACGACCTGCCCGTGACCCTGTTTTCCCTGGTGATCGCGCTACTGGCGTCCTGGCTGGCGATGCACACCCTGAGCACGCCCCAGCCGAGCCTGCTGCAGTACCTCAAGACCGCCATCGTCATTGGTCTGGGCATCGCCGGCATGCACTACGTCGGCATGGCCGCCATCGAATCCGCCGCCTCGGCTTACTACGACCCCACTCTGTTTCTGGCCTCGATCGTGATCGCGATCGGCGCCAGCTTCGCCGCACTGTGGGTGGCCGGTTATCTGCGCGAAGGCAGCGGCCTGCACATCCAGATGCTCAAATACGTGGCGGCGCTGATTCTCGGTGCGGGCATCCTCAGCATGCATTTCACCGGCATGGCGGCGCTGCAACTGGTGCTGCCCGAAGGGCAACTGCCGACCCTGGCGTCGCAAACCAGCCATTTGCAGTTGGGCCTGACCGTCGCGCTGATCACCTTGCTGATTCTTGGCAGCGCCATCAGCGCCGCATTGGCCGACAAGAAGCTGCAGAACAAGGAGCACGATCTGCGCCGGGTCAACGCCCTGCTCAGCCAGCTGGATCAGGCACGCATGTCGCTGCAGCACGTGGCCAACTACGACGCGCTGACCAACCTGATCAACCGGCGTGGCTTCAATCAGATCTTCGCTGAAAAACTCAGCCAGAAAACCAGCGAAGGCGGGATGCTGGCAGTGATGTTTCTCGACATCGACCACTTCAAACGCATCAATGACAGCCTCGGCCATGACGCCGGCGACGAACTGCTGAAGGTCATTGCCCAGCACATCAAGGGCTCGGTGCGCAGCCATGAAGATGTGGTGGCGCGGTTCGGCGGCGACGAGTTCTGCATCCTGATCGGTCTGCGCGACCGCGAAGAGGCGCGCAACCTGGCCCAGCGCATCATGCTCAAGATGAAAGAGCCGATCGAACTGGCCGGACGGCGCATGGTGATGACCACCAGCATCGGCATCAGCCTGTTTCCCGAGGACGGGTCCACCTGCGATGAACTGCTCAAGCACGCGGATCTGGCGCTGTACCAGTCCAAGGGCGCCGGGCGCAACGGCGTGCACTTTTTCGATTCCAATCTGAAAAACCGCGCCAGCCTTGAACTGCAACTGGAGGAAGAGTTGCGCCACGCGCTGCGTCAGGAGAACGGTCTGCTGCTGTATTACCAGCCGATCTTCGAACTCAAGACCGGCAAGGTTACCAAGCTTGAAGCGCTGATCCGCTGGCAGCACCCGGTGCACGGCCTGCTCACCCCGGACCGATTCATTGCCATCGCCGAAAACAACGGCCTGATTGCCGAACTCGACAACTGGGTCCTGCGCAAGGCCTGTGAGGACCTTGGCGAGCTGTCGCGCCATGGCTGTGAAGAACTGAAGATTGCCTGGAACTGCTCACCGCTGAATCTGGCCCGGGAAGAACTGGCCAATGAAATCGAGCATGCCTTGCGCAGCGCCGGGGTCGCCCCGGAACGGCTGGAACTGGAAGTCACCGAAAACGCCTTGATGGGCAACATCGCCAACACCCTGGTGCTGCTGCGGCAGATCCGCGCCCTCGGCGTGTCACTGTCGATCGACGACTTCGGTACCGGCTATTCGTCGCTGGCCTATCTCAAACGCCTGCCGCTCAACACCCTGAAGGTCGACCGCTCGTTCATCCTCGACATTCCCAAGGCCACCGCCGACATGGAGATCGTCCAGGCGATCATCGTCATGGCGCACACCCTGCACTTGCAGGTGGTCACCGAAGGCGTCGAAAGCCTGGAGCAATACGAATTCCTGGAGCGCTCGGGCTGCGACTTCATTCAGGGTTACCTGCTCAGCCGCCCGGTGCCACTGGCCGAACTGCGTCCGGTGCTGGAGGAAATCAATCAGCGCAAACACGCGCACGCGGTCAATCCGTTGAGTCTGGCGCGCGGTACATTTGCACCAGTGTCGCTGGATCCTTCTGCAAAAAGCCTTGTGCCCCATGCAGGCGCATCAGTTGTGCGGCCAATCCGCTGATCGGCGTGGCCGAGCCGGTTTCCCGGGAAAACTTGACCGCGGTATCCAGATCTTTCAGCAGCGTGCGCACGTGCCACTTCACCGGCTCGAAACGGCTTTCGGCCATTTGCGGGGCGAGGATCTGCAACGGTCTGGAATCGGCAAAACCACCGGCCAGCGCTTCGGCAATCAGGCTGGCATCGACCCCGGCCTGTTCGGCCAGCGCCACCACTTCGGCAATCACCAAGGCGTTGCAGGCGACGATCATCTGATTGCAGGCCTTGGTCACCTGACCGGCGCCCACGCCGCCCATGTGTGTGACCCGCTGCCCGAGTTCGAGCAGCACCGGGCGTACTCGCTGCAGATCCGCCTCGGCACCGCCGACCATGATCGCCAGGCTGCCGGCCTCGGCCCCGACTACCCCGCCGGACACCGGCGAATCGAGCCAGGCCATGCCCGTCTTGTCGGCCAGCTCGGCTGCCATCTCACGGGTCGCCGTCGGTTCGAGGCTGGAAAAATCCACCAGCAACTGACCGGGTTTCGCCCCTTCGGCCACGCCCGCCGGGCCGAACACCACTTCGCGAACCACCGCGGTGTCCGCCAGGCACAGCATCACCACGTCAGCCTGTTCACAGAGTTCAGCGGGAGTCGCCACCTGCCGGGCGCCAGCCTCGACCAGCGGCGCGCACTTGGCCGGGTTGCGGTTCCACACGGCCAGCGGATAGCCGGCGGCCAGCAGACGGCGGCACATCGGCAGGCCCATCAGACCGATTCCGGCAAACCCCAACGAAGGTCGCGTTGACATCATTTAGCCTCCTTTTGATTAAAGATCGCCGAATAATGGCCGATCCATCATCAATCAGGAAAGGATTCCCCCGCGCGACACTCAGGCCATAACCCTGACGCACGGGCCAAATACGCGCAGAAAAAAGACGCGAGATTCCCATTCCGTGAGGCTCGACGACAGCGGTCGCCGACCAACCAGTCCAGGTATATGGCGCACAATGACTTCTAAAAACAATCCGGCCACTGCGGTATCCGATCTGACTCTGAGCCCAGCGGCGAACAGCCCTGCCCCGATGAAGCCATTGCCACCCTCGCGTCCGCTGGGCACCCAGCAATACCTGTACTTCACCGAAACCAATACCGACCGCATCCTCGACAACCTTGATGGCCTGCGTGACCTGGTATTCCCGCGCCCGCCGCACCTGGAAGGCGACAACGAACAGCACAACGATCAGGAATTCCCGTCGGTGTGCCTGATCGGCCTCGGTCGCTGCGGCTCCAACATCGCCCTCGACGTGGCGGAGCTGGTGTACAACGCGCGCAAGTTCTACCTCAACGAATTCAACAACGAGGATCGCGCGGCTGACCGTCGCCTGGCCTCCGACAAAGGCTACAGCCCGGCCCAGTGGATCAAGCAGAATCTGCGGATCGGCCCGAACAAATCGACCAAACCGGTGTTCCTGGTAGAACCGCTGGTGATGCTCGGCGATCTCGACAAGGACATTGCCGGGCGTATCCGCTTCTCGCGCAAGGGCGAAAAGAGCGGTTTCCTGCGCGACTACAGCAAGATGAAGATCATGGACTTGTCGGAAGTCCACGCCGGTGGTGCCGGTAACGCACCTATTCTCGGCCAGTATCTGGCGAAGATCATCCTGAACAAGGACACCCAGCGCTTCTCCAGCCCTGACTGGAAAATGATCCACTCGTACCTGATCGACAGCTGCGGCATCAAGGCCAACCAGTCGCGCCTGTATTTCTCGATCTTCAGTGCCGGCGGCGGTACCGGTTCGGGCATGGCCTCGGAATTCGGCCTGGCCCAGCAGCACTCGTACATGAACAAGACGTTCGACACCAAGCCGATGGACGAGCACGACGGCAAGAGCGGTCATTCGTTCGTGTTCGAACCGATCTTCACCAGCGGCATCTGTGTGCTGCCGAACATTTCCGACCACCGCAGCGAAATGTCCGAGGCGCTGCACATCAACGCCGGTCGCCTGCTGTGCAAATACCTCTCGGAAGAATGGGATTTCTCGTACAACTTCGCCAACGAAGACAGCAGCGAAGCCAGCGTCATGGGCCGTATCCGCCCATGGAACGCGATGATGCTGATCTCCAACGACATCATGCGTTATGCCGAAGAGAGCGATGACGGCAACATCCAGAACATTGATGTCAATGCGATGGAGAAGCACGCCAACCAGTACATCTCGCAGCAGATCTTCAACATTCTGACGGCCCAGGCGGTCACGACCGACTACGACCAGAACTATTTCCGCCGCGCCGGCATCGACATCGGCGAGACCATTCGCCTGGACGCCAACGACCTGTTCATGAGTCTGGCCGGCCCGGTGGCGATTGCCTACGCCGAGTCGGTAGTGCCGGAAACCCCGCCGCCGAGCAGCGACAAGTTCAAGGTGTTCGACAAAGAGCCGCAGCGCCTGAACATCGACGACCTGTTCTTCCGCTCGATCGATCTGCCGCACTTCAACAAGGTGACCCAGGCCATCGAAGGCATCAGCCTGCTGCCGATCGAGTCCAAGCGCTATCGCGCGTCGCTGGAGCAGTACAAGAATTCCGGCTACGATGCCGCCGCGCTGCATGACCTGCACTTCTTCAAGAATTGCTCGTCGGTGGTCTCGATCGTTTCGCTGCCGAAAGACTACAAGCTGTCGTACATGGACCTGAACCGGTTGAAGACCCACCTCAACAGCCTGTTCCCCAACACCACGCTCAAGCGCTACGCGCTGGTGATCGGCGCCTCGGCCAACCTGTCGCTGACCACCCTGATCGCCAAGAGCCCGTGCCTGTCGGACGACTTCCTGACGCTGATCGTGGCGTTCATCAAGCGTTGCTTCGCCAAGACCCCGTACCGTTTCGACGAGACCCTGGACAACTCGATCCTCGATTTCATCATTCAGGAAGAGTTCGACGAGGACCGCATCGACGACCTGCTCAACGAATTCGAGAACCCGGCGAAGATCCTCGATACCAACTGGTACGCGATCAAGCCGATGTACGAGAAGAAGTACCGCGAACTGATCAACGACAAAGAGAAGTTTGTCTCGATCAACGACATTCGCCTGTCGCGCGATTGCGTGAAGAAGTCGATCAAATACTTGCGCGAGATCTACCGTCACCGGATCGGCAAGACCAAGGTTATTTCCCTCAATAACCACACTGGCAAGTCTTACTCGGTCTGACACCAGACCGAGGCGCCCCTATCGCGAACAGTTTCGCTCCCACAATGGAATGCATTTCCTGTGGGAGCGAGCCTGCTCGCGATAAGGCGCTCAAATTCCCGGTTTATTCGGCCTTCCCAACATCCCGAAACAATTAAGCAGCCGTTAGGCTGCTTACTAAACTGTGCCCGTTACGTTTACGTCACCGTTATGCCACCTACGCTTGTGGCATTTCTCTACGGCAACGTGCCATCACGCTACTCCGCTACACACTTTTTGCCGACATGCACTCGCACCAACAAGGTGCAACCCGTCAGGCCACTGCCCTTTCCTGGACCAGGATCCATGGCCGGACCACCACCGCCCACATCTCTGGATCACGCTCGAAAATATCCAGCGCCCGCGTTTCAGACAGCTTGGCGACCTTGTCTTCGGCCAGCCAGGCAGCGACTTTCTCGCCCTGATCCGCCGCCACGGCCTCGGCGACCGCGATCAAATCCAGGCTGGCGTCGACCCACAATAGGGCACCCTGGGCGTAGAAGCGCTCCAGCTCTTTCCAGGTAATAGATGCGGTTTCACCAAGCAGCTTGGCATAGAGGGTGCTAGGTTCTTGATTCATGGGACTGTCCGGAAAAGAAATCGGCGCGAATGATAACGTCGGTGGTCCGGCAGAAAAACCCGGTTGCAAAAGGTCGTACCGAACGAAAAGAGCAGGAACGCCAAGGAATGCTGATGATTGGGGTATAAGCCCTCTGAACGTCCCGCCGCAATTCTGTCTTTTTCTTTCATTTAAGCGACACCCTCAGGTTTTGCCCCCTGGCGCCAGCTTCCCAGGCCAACAACCGGCGCTCTACACTGTACCGGTACAGTTGCCGGGGGCCTTTCCGGAGGGTATCGCCTAGATATCTGTCCCGGTTCTGCTGCTACGGCGTCAGGACTCAAAAAAAATACAACAGTAAGAGTGGAGCACTATGACTAAGGCTACTAAGCAGATTTCCAAACTGTTTGCCGCTATGGTTCTGGCCGGGGTTGCCAGCCATTCGTTCGCAGCTGACACCATCAAGATCGGTATCGCCGGCCCTAAAACCGGTCCAGTAGCCCAGTACGGCGACATGCAGTTCAGTGGCGCGAAAATGGCCATCGAACAGATCAACGCCAAAGGCGGCGTCGACGGCAAGAAGCTCGAAGCCGTTGAATACGATGACGCCTGCGATCCAAAACAAGCGGTAGCAGTCGCGAACAAGGTCGTCAACGACGGCGTCAAGTTCGTGGTCGGCCACCTGTGCTCCAGCTCCACCCAGCCCGCTTCGGACATCTACGAAGACGAAGGCGTGATAATGATCACCCCGGCTGCCACCAGCCCGGACATCACCAACCGTGGTTACAAAATGGTCTTCCGCACCATCGGTCTGGACAGCGCCCAAGGCCCTGCAGCCGGTAACTACATCGCCGATCACGTGAAGCCGAAAATCGTCGGCGTGCTGCACGACAAGCAGCAGTACGGTGAAGGCATCGCCACCGCCGTCAAATCCACCCTCGAGAAGAAAGGCACCAAGGTTGCCGTGTTCGAAGGCGTCAACGCCGGCGACAAGGACTTCTCCGCGATCATCGCCAAGCTCAAGCAAGCCAACGTCGACTTCGTCTACTACGGCGGCTACCACCCGGAGCTGGGCCTGATCCTGCGTCAAGCCCAGGAAAAAGGCCTGAAAGCCAAGTTCATGGGTCCGGAAGGCGTGGGTAACGACTCGATCACCCAGATCGCCAAGGACGCTGCCGAAGGCCTGCTGGTGACCCTGCCGAAATCCTTCGACCAGGATCCGGCCAACGTGGCCCTGGCCGATGCATTCAAGGCCAAGAAAGAAGACCCGAGCGGCCCGTTCGTGTTCCCGTCCTACTCGGCGGTTGAAGTGATTGCCGAAGGTATCAAGGCTGCCAAGTCCGAAGATGCTGCCAAAGTAGCTGAAGCCATCCACAAAGGCACCTTCAAGACTCCGACCGGCGACCTGAGCTTCGACGACAAGGGCGACCTGAAGGACTTCAAGTTCGTGGTTTACACATGGCACGCTAACGGCCCAAAAACTGAAGCGTCGCCTCAGTAAGGCGCTGCCTGACTGACTGCCAATAAAGCCCACGGCGTGCCGTGGGCTTTGTTTTACGAACGTATTGGGCCGCGCTGGCGTGATCCGCCAGTCTCCCCACCTGAAAATCTCAAAACCGTCATCAGCGGTTCGCTGGCAAAACCCGGATTCGAAGTGGATATAGATCCACGGGGCCGGGCGGGAAAATGACTCCACCAGTGAAATGCGTATCAGGTTTTTAGGAGCGCTGTAATGCCTGACATCTATCACTTCTTCCAACAGCTGGTTAACGGCTTGAACGTTGGCAGCATGTATGCCCTGATCGCCATCGGCTACACGATGGTCTACGGCATCATTGGAATGATCAACTTCGCCCACGGCGAGGTGTACATGATCGGTTCCTACGTGGCGTTCATCGCCATCGCCGGGCTGACCATGATGGGACTCGAAAGCGTCCCGCTGTTGATGACCGTGGCGTTCATCGCCAGCATCGTCGTCACCAGCTCCTACGGATACAGCATCGAACGCATTGCCTACCGCCCGTTGCGCGGCAGCAACCGTCTGATCCCGCTGATTTCCGCGATCGGTATGTCGATCTTCCTGCAGAACACGGTTCTGCTGGCGCAAGACTCCAAGGACAAAGCAATCCCCAACCTGATTCCGGGCAACTTCGCCTTCGGCCCAGGTGGCGCACATGAAGTGCTGATTTCCTACATGCAAATCGTGGTGTTCGTGGTGACCCTGATCGCCATGCTCGGCCTCACGCTGTTCATCTCCCGCTCTCGCCTGGGCCGCGCCTGCCGCGCCTGCGCCGAAGACATCAAGATGGCCAACCTGCTGGGCATCAACACCAACAACATCATCGCCCTGACCTTCGTCATCGGTGCTGCGCTGGCGGCCGTCGCGGCCGTGCTGCTGAGCATGCAATACGGCGTGATCAACCCGAACGCCGGTTTCCTCGTCGGCCTCAAGGCCTTCACCGCCGCAGTGCTGGGCGGGATCGGCAGCATCCCCGGCGCCATGCTCGGCGGGCTGGTGCTCGGGGTGGCGGAAGCCTTTGGCGCCGATATCTTCGGCGACCAATACAAGGACGTCGTGGCTTTCGGCTTGTTGGTTCTGGTGCTGTTGTTCCGTCCGACCGGCATTCTGGGCCGTCCGGAGGTTGAGAAAGTATGACTAGGAATCTTAAACAGGCGTTGTTCAGCGCCTTGCTGGTCTGGGCCGTGGCCTATCCGGTACTGGGCCTGAAACTGACTATCGTCGGCACCAATCTGGAAGTGCACAACACCAGCCCGGCCATTCTGGCGACCATCGCCATCTGCTCGGTGCTGATGTTTCTGCGGGTGCTGTTCAACCAGCAGATCAGCAAGGCGTGGCGTTCGTCGCCGGGCATGCCGCTGATCCCGGCCAAGGCCAGCAACTTCCTGACCCTGCCGACCACCCAGCGCTACTTCATCATCGCGCTGATCATCGGTGCGCTGGTGTGGCCGTTCTTCGGCTCCCGCGGCGCAGTGGATATCGCGACGCTGATCCTGATCTACGTGATGCTCGGCCTGGGCCTGAACATCGTGGTCGGCCTCGCCGGTCTGCTCGATCTGGGTTACGTCGGCTTCTACGCCGTCGGCGCCTACAGCTACGCGCTGCTGTCGCACTACTACGGCCTGAGCTTCTGGATCTGCCTGCCGATTGCCGGCCTGATGGCGGCGACGTTCGGCTTCCTGCTCGGCTTCCCGGTGTTGCGTCTGCGCGGCGACTACCTGGCGATCGTGACCCTCGGTTTCGGGGAAATCATCCGCCTGTTCCTGCGTAACCTGACCGACATCACCGGTGGTCCGAACGGGATCAGCAACATCGAGAAACCGACGTTCTTCGGCCTGACCTTCGAACGCAAGGCCGCGGAAGGCCTGCAAACCTTCCACGAGTATTTCGGCCTGGAATACAACTCGATCAACAAGGTGATTTTCCTCTACCTGGTTGCCCTGCTGCTGGCGCTGGCCGCACTGTTCATCATCAACCGCCTGCTGCGCATGCCGATCGGCCGTGCGTGGGAAGCGCTGCGTGAAGATGAAATCGCCTGCCGTGCGCTGGGTCTCAACCCGACCGTGATCAAGCTCTCGGCGTTCACCCTGGGTGCGAGCTTCGCCGGTTTCGCCGGCAGCTTCTTCGCCGCCCGTCAGGGTCTGGTGACGCCGGAGTCGTTCACCTTCATCGAGTCGGCGATCATCCTCGCCATCGTGGTGCTGGGTGGCATGGGCTCGCAGCTGGGCGTGATTCTCGCGGCCGTGGTGATGATCCTGCTGCCGGAAATGATGCGTGAGTTCAGTGAGTACCGCATGTTGATGTTCGGCGCCCTGATGGTGTTGATGATGATCTGGCGTCCACAAGGTCTGCTGCCGATGCAACGCCCACACATGGAGTTGCGAAAATGAGCCGCGAGATCCTTAAAGTCGAAAACTTGAGCATGCGCTTCGGCGGCTTGCTGGCGGTCAACGGCGTGGCCCTGACCGTCAAGGAAAAACAGGTGGTGGCGCTGATCGGGCCGAACGGCGCGGGCAAGACCACCGTGTTCAACTGCCTGACCGGCTTCTACCAGCCATCGGGCGGCAGCATCCTGCTGGACGGCGAGCCGATCCACGGCCTGCCGGGCCACAAGATTGCCCTCAAAGGCGTGGTGCGGACCTTCCAGAACGTGCGCCTGTTCAAGGACATGACGGCGGTCGAGAACCTGTTGATCGCCCAGCACCGTCACCTGAACACCAACTTCCTGTCCGGCCTGTTCAAGACCCCGGCGTTTCGCAAGAGCGAGCGCGAGGCCATGGAGTTCGCCGAGTACTGGCTGGAAAAGGTCAACCTGAAAGAGTTCGCCAACCGCCCCGCCGGCACCCTGGCCTACGGTCAGCAGCGTCGTCTGGAAATCGCCCGCTGCATGATGACCCGTCCGCGGATCCTCATGCTCGACGAACCGGCCGCCGGCCTGAACCCGAAAGAAACCGAAGACCTCAAGGCGCTGATCAGCGTGCTGCGTGAAGAGCACAACGTGACCGTGCTGCTGATCGAACACGACATGAAACTGGTCATGAGCATTTCCGACCACATCGTCGTGATCAACCAGGGCACGCCCCTGGCCGACGGCACGCCGGAGCAGATCCGCGACAATCCTGAAGTGATCAAAGCCTACCTGGGGGAAGCGTAAATGCTGCAGTTCGAAAACGTTTCCACCTTCTACGGCAAGATCCAGGCCCTGCACAGTGTCAACGTCGAAGTCCGCCAGGGCGAGATCGTGACCCTGATCGGCGCCAACGGTGCCGGCAAGTCCACGCTGCTGATGACGCTGTGCGGTTCGCCGCAGGCCCACAGCGGCAGCATCCGCTACATGGGTGAGGAACTGGTCGGCCAGGACTCGTCGCAGATCATGCGCAAGAGCATCGCCGTGGTGCCGGAAGGCCGTCGGGTATTTGCCCGTCTGACCGTCGAAGAAAATCTGTCCATGGGCGGATTCTTCACCGACAAGGGCGACTATCAGGAACAGATGGACAAGGTTCTCGGACTTTTCCCACGCCTGAAAGAACGCTTCAACCAGCGCGGCGGCACCATGTCCGGCGGCGAACAGCAAATGCTCGCCATCGGCCGTGCGCTGATGAGCAAGCCGAAATTGCTGCTGCTCGACGAGCCGTCGCTGGGCCTGGCACCGATCATCATCCAGCAGATCTTCGACATCATCGAACAACTGCGCAAGGACGGTGTGACGGTGTTTCTGGTCGAGCAGAACGCCAACCAGGCGCTGAAAATCGCTGACCGTGCCTACGTTCTGGAGAACGGCCGGGTGGTGATGCAAGGCACCGGCGAAGCGCTGCTGACCGACCCGAAAGTGCGCGAGGCGTACCTCGGCGGTTGATGGATCGCTTCAAACAGAAAACGGCCTTCGGGCCGTTTTTTTGTGCCCGGCAAAAAATCTTTTATTGATCGCTGTAACGCATCCCCAAGTCGTTTCTCTAGTGGGGCAAGCAAGCGCAATCGCTTGTTCAAACCCAAGTTAAAACCGGAGAAACATCATGACTGCTACCACCCGCACCCTGTCCGCCACTGCCCTGGTTCTGGCCCTCGGTTCTGCTCTGAGCATCGCTGCCGTCTCTACCGCCCACGCTGCTGACGACAACATGGAAAAATGCTTCGGCGTGGCCATGAAAGGCAAGAACGATTGCGCCGCAGGCGCAGGCACCACCTGTGCCGGCACCGCGAAAATGGATCATCAGGCCAACGCCTGGAAGCTGGTTCCGAAAGGCACCTGCACCACCACCGAAAGCAAAACCTCGCCGACCGGTTTCGGTCAGCTCGAAGCGTTCAAAGCCAAGTCCTGATCCGGGAGCCGCCCGAGTGTCGATCATGATCACATCCTGCGACCATGCCTTGCGCCGCACTCGGGCAGCCCTCACCGGGCTCCCGTCCCGTGCCGGGCTGGGGCTCAAAAGCGAGCACTTCAGCGAAGTGCTCGATTCACGTCCGGACATCGGTTTTTTCGAAGTCCACGCCGAAAACTACATGGTGGCCGGCGGCCCGTTTCATCATTTTCTGGGTTTGATTCGCGACGCGTATCCGCTGTCGTTGCATGGCGTCGGGCTGTCCATCGGTGCCGAAGGCGCGCTGGATGTCCAGCACCTCAAACGCCTGTCAGCGCTGATCGAGCGCTATCAACCCCACTCTTTTTCCGAACACCTGGCCTGGTCGAGCCATGGCCCGGTGTTTCTCAATGATTTACTGCCCCTGGCGTACGACACGCCGACGCTGAATCGCGTCTGCGATCACATCGACCAGGTGCAGAACACCCTCAAACGCCCGATGCTGCTGGAGAACCCGGCAACCTATCTGGCCTTCCAGCGCTCGACGATCGACGAAGCGGAATTCATCCGTGAGGTCATCCGGCGCACTGGCTGTGGTCTGTTGCTGGACGTGAACAACGTCTACGTCTCGTGCATCAACCATCAGCGCGCCCCCCTGGCTTATCTCGACGCACTGCCGCTGCACGCGGTGGGCGAGATTCATCTGGCGGGGTTTGCTGAAGACTCCGACAGCCTCGGTGATCGCTTGCTGATCGATGATCACGGCGCACCGATCGATCAAGCCGTCTGGTCGTTGTATCGAAAAGCGCTGGAACGTGTCGGCCCGGTGGCGACGCTGATCGAACGGGACAATCAGGTGCCGGCCTTCAACATGCTGTTGGCGGAAGCGCAGCAGGCCGATGAGCTACTGCTGTGCGCGGGAGGTCGGCCATGAGCACTCAAGCCGCATTCAGCGCAGCGTTGCTCGATATCGACCTGCCCTGCCCCGACGGTTTGTGCAGCGCCAACGGCGCCGATCCGGCCAGCCGTTTCGCGGTGTATCGCAACAATGTTCAGAGCTCGTTGATCAACGCACTGGCCGACAGTTATCCCGTGGTGGTGCAGTTGGTGGGGGACGAATTCTTTCGGGCCATGGCCGGAGTTTTTGTGCAAAGCCATCCGCCACACAGTCCGTTAATGAGCGATTACGGCAGTGAGCTGGCGGACTTCATCAGCAAGTTCGGACCTGCCGCGAGCGTTCCCTATCTGGCCGATGTCGCGCGGCTCGAACGCTTGCGCACGCAGGCCTACCACGTTGCCGATGTGTTACCCCTCAGTCAGGACCTGATCGCTGCTGTATTTGCAGATGTCGATGCACTCAACGAACTGCGTATCGGCCTGCACCCTTCGCTGCATCTGCTCGATTCAAGCTTCGCCGTGGTGGACGTCTGGGCCGCGCATCAGCACGACGCGACGCTGGCCGGGATCGATCTGCACCACGCCCAACACGCTTTGATCCTGCGCAACGGACTGGAGGTCGAGGTGTTCGCCATGGATAGCGGCGCCAGCCAGTTCATTCGCCAGCTCAAGGCCGGCCACTCACTCACGCAGGCGCTGGAATCCGCCGAGGCCTTCGACCTCAGCCAGACCCTCGCCCTGCTGATCAGTCGCCAAGTCATCACTCATTTCCATCCAAAGGTGTCGTCATGAACAGCCTCATTGTCCGCGCCATCGCGCTGCTGGAAAAAATCCCCCACAGTCTGATCGCTTTCATCGCGCGTTTTTCCATCGCAGCGGTGTTCTGGAAATCCGGGCAGACCAAGATCGAAGGCCTGGCCGTCGACCTGATCGATGGCACCTTCGAGTTCGGCTGGCCGCGTCTGGCCGACTCGACGATTCCACTGTTCAAGAGCGAATACCACGTGCCCCTGCTGGCGCCGGAAATCGCCGCACATCTGGCCGCGTTTGCCGAGCATTTCTTCCCGGTCCTGATCCTGATTGGCTTCGCCACGCGTTTTTCGGCACTGGCATTGCTGGGCATGACCCTGACCATTCAGCTGTTCGTGTATCCGGATGCGTACCCGACCCACGGCACCTGGATGGCGGTGTTGCTGTACCTGATGGCGACCGGGCCAGGCAAACTGTCGATCGATCACCTGATCGCCAGGCACTACAACCGGTCCAGCGCCTCGCCGCTGAGCTTGAACCAGCCGATCAGGTAATCTGCCAGCACCTGGGTGCGTTTCGGTAGACCGCCCTGATACGGGTGCACCAGATACATCGGCATGCGTCGGGTCTGAAAATCGCGAAGGAGCCAGCGCAATCGGCCGTCAGCCAATTCCGCCTGCAACAGGTAGGACGGCAGGCGAGCGATCCCGGCGCCGGCCAATGCGGCTTTCTTCAACAGGTTATAGTGATTGCTGGCGAACGGCCCCGACACCCGCACCCGCAGCAGTTCGTGCTGCTGGTGATAGAGCCATTCCTCGCGACCGCTGTAATGACTGTTGAGCAGGCAACGGTGCTCGGCCAGCGCCTGCGGCGTCAGCGGTTCGCCAAAGCGCTCCAGATATTCAGGACTGGCGCAGGTCATTTCCTGCCAGGCCAGCAGCGGCTTGGCCACCAGTCGCTCGTCATTGGCCACCTCGGTGCGGATCGCCAGATCGAAACTGTCGCGAGACAGGTCGCGGTAGCTGTTATTCAGCTCCAGTTCGATCTGTACCTCGGGGTATTTCTGCGAGAAATCCAGCAGCAGACCGTCGAAGAAGGTTTCCCCCAGCGACACCGGAACCGTCATACGCACCGGGCCGGCCATGTCGTCCTTCAATCGCGCCAATGCCTGACGCGCTCGCTCCACCTGGACGACAAGCGCCTGAGCCTGTGGCAACAACGCCGCACCGGCCGCCGTCAGGCTCAGCCGACGCGTGGTGCGTTGCAGCAACACCACGGAAAACCGCGCCTCCAACTGACTGATGCGCTTGGACAACTGCCCCTTGCTGCACCCCAATTGCTGCGCCGCCAAGGTAAAACTGCCGGCTTCGATCAACACCGCGAACGCCGCCAGATCATCCATCTCGCTCATGGATTGTTTCCATTTGAAAACCAAAGGTTGCCCATTAGTGCGCTTATCCGCAGAAAAAACCACTCTAGACTGAAACCTCGTTCAATCACTTGAGGCAATCACGATGAAAATTCTGTTGATCGGCGCGGGCGGCACCATCGGTTCGGCCGTGGACAAAGAGCTGTCGCAGCGTCATGAAGTCATTCGTATCGGCCGCAGCAGCGGCGATTTCCAGGTGGATATCAGCGACAGCGCATCGATCCGCAAGCTGTTCGAACAGACCGGCAAGTTCGACGCGCTGGTCTGCGCCGCCGGCAACGTGACCTTCGCCCCGCTGGGTGAAATGACCGAAGACAGCTTCGCCCTCGGCCTCAAAGACAAGTTGATGGGCCAGGTCAATCTGCTGCTGATCGGCCGCGAATTCGCCAACGACGGCGCATCGTTCACCTTCACCACCGGCGTGCTCAGCCACGATCCGATCCGCAGCGGCGTCTCGGCTGCACTGGTCAACGGCGCGCTGGACAGCTTCGTCCGCGCAGCGGCCATCGAACTGCCACGCGGCCTGCGCGTGAATTCGATCAGCCCGACCGTGCTGGTCGAAGCCATGGGCAGCTATGCCCCGTACTTCCGTGGCTACAAGCCGGTTCCTGCGGCGGATGTGGCATTGGCCTACGCCAAAAGTGTCGAAGGCTTGCAGACAGGTCAGACATTTCACGTGGGCTAAACCCTTGTGATGAACGGTCAGCCTGCGTAACGTGGCGGCACTTGTCTGGAGAGCCAAAGATGCGTGTTGCCCGTTCCCTGATCGTTGTTGCCCTGCTCCCGTTGTTTGCCGCGTGCCAGTTGTTCGATGGTGCGCGGGAAAGCGCCTCCCACGTCGGCCAGACGCGGATGCAGGGGCAACTGACCGCTACCGACGGCAAACTGGTGTTCCAGGCCTGCGGCGAGCAGCGCCAGTACGTGGTCAATGACGTCGGCGGCACCAGCGTCCTGCAGGAGGCCGCCACCCTGGCCGATCAACAGGGCAAGCTGTTCGCCGACGTGCGCGGGAAGATCGCCGGCGATCGCCTCGACCTGACCCAGCTCTATCGCGTCGAACGCTCCGGCACCGCCTGCGACGACCCCAACTTCAAACAGCTGATCCTGCGCGCCGCCGGTCATGGCCCGGAATGGAACGTCAAGGTCAGCGGCAAGGGCCTGGTCATCGACCGCGAAGGCCAGCCACCGCTCGCCGTGCCTTACGTCGAAGAGCAACTGGGCGACGGTCGTTTCAACCTCAGCAGCGAAGCCAACAACCAGCGCATCGAGTTGTGGGTCGCGCCGCAGCGTTGCGTCGACAGCAGCACCGGCAGCGTGCAGCACATGAGCGCCGAGTTGCGTATCGACGGCCAGGTACAGCGCGGTTGCGGGTATTTCGGCGGTTCGCGTAACGACTGATCGTTTTACCCTCACGGGATCCGGCCGTTGCGGCTTATAATCGCCGCCTTCAAACGCCCTGGCGCAGTTGTGCGCCCCGCGAACCGGATCCTGTCATGTTACGAATCACCGAACTCAAGCTGCCGATCGACCATCCCGACGAAGACCTGCGCGCTGCCATCGTGCAACGCCTGGGCATTGCCAGCGATGACCTGCTCGATTTCACCTTGTTCAAGCGCAGCTACGATGCGCGCAAAAAGTCCTCCGAACTGTGCTTCATCTACACCATCGACCTCGAAGTGCGCGACGAGGCCAAAGTGCTGGGCAAGTTCGCCGACGACCGTAACGTCAACGTGGCGCCGGATGTCAGCTACAAATTCGTCGGTCAGGCACCAAGCGACCTGAACCAGCGCCCGATCGTGGTCGGTTTCGGCCCGTGCGGGATCTTCGCCGGCCTGCTGCTGGCACAGATGGGCTTCAAGCCGATCATCCTCGAACGCGGCACCGAAGTGCGCCAGCGCACCAAGGACACCTGGGGCCTGTGGCGCAAAAGCGTGCTCAACCCCGAGTCCAACGTGCAGTTCGGCGAAGGCGGCGCGGGCACGTTCTCCGACGGCAAGCTGTACAGCCAGATCAAGGACCCGAAATTCCTCGGCCGTAAAGTCCTGCACGAGTTCGTCAAGGCCGGCGCGCCGGAAGAAATCCTCTACGTCAGCAAACCGCACATCGGTACGTTCCGTCTGACCGGCATGGTCGAGACCATGCGCGAAGAAATCCGCGCCCTCGGCGGTGAAGTACGCTTTCAGGAACGCGTCACCGACGTGCTGATCGAGGACGGCCAACTGGTCGGCGTCGAACTGGCCAGCGGCGAAATCCTGCACTCCAGACACGTGATCCTGGCGCTGGGTCACAGTGCCCGCGACACCTTCCGCATGCTCCACAGCCGTGGCGTGTTCATGGAAGCCAAGCCGTTCTCGGTGGGTTTCCGCATCGAGCACCCGCAATCGCTGATCGACCGTGCGCGACTGGGCAAATACGCCGGCCACCCCAAGTTGGGCGCCGCCGACTACAAACTGGTGCACCACGCCAAGAACGGCCGCTCGGTCTACAGCTTCTGCATGTGCCCGGGCGGCACCGTGGTCGCGGCGACTTCCGAGCCGAACCGCGTGGTCACCAACGGCATGAGCCAGTACTCGCGTAACGAGCGCAACGCCAACTCCGGCATCGTCGTCGGCATCACCCCGGAAGTCGATTATCCGGGCGGCCCGCTGGCCGGGATCGAGTTGCAGGAACGTCTGGAGTCCCACGCCTTCATCCTCGGCGGCAGCGATTACAAGGCGCCGGCGCAACTGGTCGGCGACTTCATCGCCGGCACACCATCCACCGCGCTGGGCGAAGTCGAGCCGTCGTACAAGCCGGGTGTGGCATTGGGCGATCTGGCCCTGGCCTTGCCGGACTTCGCCATTGAAGCCATTCGGGAAGCCTTGCCGGCGTTCGAAAAGCAGATTCGCGGTTATTCGCTGCACGATGCGGTGCTGACCGGGATCGAGACGCGTACCTCGTCGCCGCTGCGCATCACCCGAAACGAGACGCTGCAGAGCATGAACGTCAAAGGTCTGTTCCCGGCCGGTGAAGGCGCGGGTTATGCGGGCGGGATTCTGTCGGCGGGTGTTGACGGGATTCGGATTGCTGAAGCGGTGGCGCGTGACATCCTCGGTCTGAAAGACTGATCCGCACCACCTGAAACACTGTAAAAACCTGTGGGAGCAAATTCGCTCCCACAGTCGTTTTCAGCGTCAGATATTGGCACGCAGAACCGAGGCCGGCAGCGCCTCACCCTGCTCGGCACTCGCTGCCACGGCCGCCATCAATCCATCCAGTTCATAGCCTTGCGCCTTGAGCCACGCCTGATCGTAATAGGTGTCCGCGTAACGCTCGCCACCATCGCACAGGATCGCCACGATCGAGCCCGACTCCCCCGCCGCTTTCATCTGCTGCGCCGCCATCAATGCGCCGATCAGGTTAGTGCCGCTCGACCCGCCAACATGCCGGCCCAGACGCTGCGCCAGGTAATGCATGGCCGCCAGCGACAAGGCGTCCGGCACCTTGACCATCGCATCGATTACCTTCGGCAGGAACGACGCTTCTACCCGCGGCCGGCCGATCCCTTCGATCCGCGAACCGTGGTCCAGACGCAGGCTGGCATCGCCGCTCTGGTAAAAGTCGAAGAACACCGAACGCTCGGCATCGGCGCACAGCACGCGAGTGCAGTGCTGGCGATAACGTACGTAACGCCCCAGGGTCGCCGTGGTACCACCGGTGCCGGGGCTGGAAATCAGCCAGGCCGGGCATGGATGCTGCTCATAGCGCATCTGCTGGAAGATCGACTCGGCGATGTTGTTGTTCGCCCGCCAGTCGGTGGCGCGCTCGGCGTAGGTGAACTGGTCGATGAAGTGACCGTCGTGCTCGCGGGCCAGGCGTTCGGATTCGGCGTAGATCTGGGTCGGATCATCCACCAGATGACTCTGGCCACCGTAGAAGGCGATCTGCGCAATCTTCTCCTTGGAGGTGGTCGCCGGCATCACCGCAATGAACGGCAGGCCGAGCATCCGTGCGAAGTACGCTTCGGAAATCGCCGTCGATCCGCTGGACGCCTCGATCACCGGCGCCCCGGGTTTGAGCCAGCCATTACACAACGCGTAAAGAAACAGCGACCGGGCGAGCCGATGCTTGAGGCTGCCGGTCGGGTGGCTGGACTCGTCCTTGAAGTACAGTTCGATGCCCGGAAAACCCGGCAGCGGCAAAGGGATCAGGTGGGTGTCGGCGCTGCGCTGGAAGTCCGCTTCGATGATCCGGATGGCTTCGCGGGCCCACTGTCGGTTGTCGCTCATGGCTGTTGTTCTCGTTGAATCGGGCAAAAATGCCTTCACAGGCTCAGCCCCAAGCTTAGGAAAAAACCTACAGCACCGACAGATACAGCTGAACTTCAATACCTTGGGCAACTGCTAGGCTCTCCTGCACGTTGGCCGGCGCCCTGTAACCACATATAACAAAAAAGAATATAACTTTTGTTTTAACAACTAACGGTACGGGTTAGGGTGTCCCACCTTTTGACTTTATCGATGGAGAGCGACCTTGCCTCTGCGTAGCACTTTCACGCGTTTCTTTCAGTTGGAAGCTGCCAGCGGTCTGTTACTGATCGCCGCGGCCATCCTGGCTCTAATCATCAACAACTCGCCGCTGTCGTGGTTGTACAACGGCCTGCTCGACACCCCGGTGGTGGCGCAGATCGGCGCGTTGAAAATCGCCAAACCCCTGCTGCTGTGGATCAACGACGGCCTGATGGCGCTGTTCTTCCTGCTGATCGGCCTGGAAGTGAAGCGCGAAGTGCTCGACGGTCAGCTGTCGAAACCATCGCAGATCGTCCTGCCCGGTGCGGCCGCAATTGGCGGCATGCTGGTGCCGGCGCTGATCTACTGGTTCCTCAACCGTGACAACCCGGCAGCCCTCGACGGCTGGGCGATTCCGACCGCCACCGACATCGCCTTCGCCCTTGGCGTACTGGCCTTGCTCGGCAAGCGCGTGCCGGTATCGCTGAAGCTGTTTCTCATGACCCTGGCGATCATCGATGACCTCGGCGCCATCGTGATCATCGCGATCTTCTATTCCGGCGAACTCTCGACCCTGTCGCTGGGCCTTGCGGCGGCGTGCATTGCGGCGCTGGTAGCGATGAACCGGCTCGGGGTGGTCAAGCTCGGGCCATACATGATCATTGGTCTGATCCTCTGGGTATGCGTGCTCAAGAGCGGTGTCCACGCGACGCTGGCCGGCGTAACCCTGGCGTTCTGCATCCCGCTGCGCACGAAAAACGCCGAACCTTCGCCGCTGCTGACCCTCGAACACGCGCTGCACCCGTGGGTCGCTTACGGCATTCTGCCGCTGTTTGCCTTCGCCAACGCAGGTCTGTCGCTGAGCGGCGTGACTGTCGAGAGCTTCACCCACCACGTGCCGATGGGCATCGCCGTCGGCCTGCTGCTGGGCAAGACCCTCGGCGTGTTCGGCCTGACCTGGCTCGCCGTGAAGACCGGCATCGCCGCCTTGCCCCAGGGTGCCAATTGGGGCCAGGTGCTGGGCGTGGCGATCCTCTGCGGGATCGGCTTCACCATGAGCCTGTTTGTCGGCTCCCTCGCCTTCGTGCCGGGCGCCAGTGAATACGCCGGGATGGACCGGATGGGCATTCTCACCGGCTCGGTGTTTGCGGCATTGATCGGTTATGCGGTGACGGCGGCTGCGAGTAGAAAGAACACCGCGCTGCCTTCCTGATGCCGTAGCGAACAATCCCCACGTCTTTAGAGATACGTCCTACAGCCACGATTTTCCTGCTTCGTTAACGTCGTGCAGCCCCTTGCGAGGGGTTGCCGATGCATGAACGAAAGGACAATCAGTGGCTGGTCAAAAGGACATTCCCCGGGTTCCCAACCCACCGGCGGGCGACGGGCATCACGTCTCCTACCGCTATATGACGGCTACCGAACTGGCCGATCAGCAAGACCGACAAGACAAGTACGACGCCATGCTGGCGAGACAGGACGCCTTCGAACGCAGCCGTGAGGTCGCGGCGAACAAGCCTGAGCCGGTGCGCGCGGGCTGCGTGTTCACCAAGTCGTGCAAGCTGCCGGACGCGATCATCGATTACTCGAATCCTTCGGGGATGGTGCCGACTGACAGTCTGAAGGATTACGGCGAGCTGATTTTGCTCGGTGGCCGTCAGGTCGATGACAGCGGTGGGGTTGAGCTCAAGAAAATCAGCGGCACGGCCATTCCTGCGGGGCTGGGCACTTTTGCCCTTGCCGGTGAGGGGTTCAAGGCATTGCCCGCGCTGGCATCTGCTGCAGTCATCAGCCCGTTGCTCGGTTTGGTGGCGATGTTCATGCCCTCGAACCTGGGCGATAGCGCTCTCTACACCGAGGACCAGTTACTCGCCCTCAAGCAGGCCCGAACCCGTGTGCGTCTGCGCGTTGAACAGCAGGCCGATGGGAACCTGAAGGGTTATGGCTTCTACACCGGCAAGAATCGCGATTGGGAGATGGTTGATGTTGTGCAGTTCGCTGCACGCGGTAACCGGTTTGTCGCAGACCTTGGTGAAGGTGTTGAGCTGGTCTGGACGCCTGCCGTGGACGGTTCCGACATCCTCGGTATTCCGGCACTGGAGGCTGCTCCGCAGGCGCCGCATATCTGGGTGTATCCGCCGACGAAAG
Source organism: Pseudomonas sp. FG35 (assembly GCF_057809295.1). Taxonomy (NCBI): domain Bacteria; kingdom Pseudomonadati; phylum Pseudomonadota; class Gammaproteobacteria; order Pseudomonadales; family Pseudomonadaceae; genus Pseudomonas; species Pseudomonas sp. FG35. The sequence goes on from NZ_JBMDJR010000008.1 coordinate 284,519, forward strand.
CGGCGGACGGGATTCTGGTGAATCCGGTTTATCCGCCGGAGTATTGGGATTTCATATTGGTGTTTCCGGCGGAGTCCGGGGTTCGGCCGCTGTACATTGTTGTCAGCAAACCTGGAGACCATAAGTACTACGATGATCCCGAAACGCTTCCTGCGTTCCCCGACACTCAAAGGGTGAAGTCAAAGGCCTCAGTGCGAGGTGGTGGGAAAAAGAGAGCCCGCTGGCTTGATGGAAAAGGCCGGATATATGAATGGGACTCCAAAACCGGCGCTATAGAGCTGTACGACAAGCTGGGAATTCATTTGGGAGAATTCAATCATTTGACGGGAGAGCGAACAAAAAAAGCAAAGCCAGGCAGAACGACTCCCAGATAACTCACTAAAGAGAGAAAGATGCGCTATTTATCGATCACCGGATTTTTCCCGGATGAGAAGCAGGATGACTCGTTGCAATTCGAGCTCAAGGTAAAAGATTACGAACTGAGCCAAGCATTAGCGCAAATCACTGAATCCAAAACTCTTGAGGAAGTTGAACCAGGAGAGCTGGAGATGACTGAAAGTCAGGTCAGGCAGGCGTCAGAGCTTTTGAAAGTCGACTTTCCGAAAGGCCTGGAATATTTCATTGGCACTCGGGCGGGCTCGTAAACAACCAATAAAAAAACCCCGACCAGTCACCTGATCGGGGTTTTCCTTTACCGCGCGTTCGCGATTAGTGCGAAACGCGGCTGGTCCCGCCAACGGTGGAAATCCGTACCCGCTCACCCACACGGAACACTTCATTCTCCTGCACTTGCTGCACATAGGCGCGCATGCTGCCGTCGTCTTCGCGCACGGTGATTTCAACACCCTGAGTGCGAGTCAGGCCTTCTTCAGTGGCCGAACCGATCAGGCCGCCGGCCACGGCGCCGATAACGGCTGCCACGATGCTGCCTTTGCCGCCGCCGATGGCACTACCGCCAACACCGCCAACCACTGCACCGGCAGCGCCGCCGATCGGGGTCTTGGTGCCTTCGATTTTCACCGGACGCAGGGATTCGATGGTGCCCATGCGAATCGTCTGCACGCGACGCGCTTCGTCACGGGAGTAGGAGTCACCGGTCAGGCTCGACTGGCAGCCGGTCAGCAACATCGCCATCGTGGAAAAGGAAGCAACCAGCAGAACAGACTTACGCATAGCATCAACTCCAAAGGACAGGTATTCATTAAACTCCGCAGCTTGACGCCTGTCACGGCGTCGCCCGGATAAAGTTGCTTTCATTCAGGCCCCGTACAGGCACCCGCGAACTCACCCAACAGTAGCGCCAAAATCCGTTTCCTGCGCCGCCGACCCAAGGATTTCCATGGATTACTTCATCATTGTCGTCACCACCGCCGCCGGTCTGTACTTCCACTGGTGGCTGTATGTGCGGATCAAACGCTGGATGGATCGCGACCTGGCCCTGTCACTGGCCGGCAAGGATGAAGGCAAACGCGCCTTCATGCTCGAACGGCTGAAGCAGGCTCAGGCGCAGAAGATCAAGCGCCGGGACCTGCCGAAGTGGCTCGAAGCCGCTGCGGCAGGCTATCCCGCTCGGTAGACTGCTCAAGGTGCCAGACGTTCAAGAATCCAGTCGGCGCCCTGCACTCGGTAGTTGAGGCGATCGTGCAGGCGGCTCGCGCGGCCCTGCCAGAATTCCACGCGCTCGGGGAGCAGGCGGTAGCCACCCCAGTGTTCCGGGCAGTGAGGCTGAGTGTCGGTGAAGCGTTGCTCGGTCGCCTTGAGCAAATCTTCCAGCTCACCCCGGCCGTTGATCACCCGACTCTGCGGTGAAGCCCAGGCGCCGAGTCGGCTGCCCAGCGGTCGCACCTGATAATAAGCGTCGGACTCTTCGGGTGTGACCTTCACCACCCGACCTTCGATGCGCACCTGGCGCTCAAGGGTCGGCCAGAAGAACGTCATGGCGGCGAACGGGTTCGCCGCCAGATGCTGGCCCTTGGCACTTTCGTAGTTGGTGAAGAAGGTGAAGCCCTGCTCGTCCAGCCCCTTGAGCAGCAGAATGCGGCAATGCGGCCGGCCGTCCGCATCCACCGTGGCCAGGGTCATGGCGTTGGCTTCCACCGGCGCCTGCTCGGTTTTGACCGCTTCGGCAAACCACTGGTGAAACAACGCAAAGGGCTCCGCCGGGGCTTGCGCCTCGGTCAGGCCATCCCGGGTGTAATCACGACGCATATCTGCCAGAGACTGGGTCACGGCGCATTCCTTTTCGTTAGCGGATCACTTTTTGGTGGTATCGGTCGCAGCGACTTTCTTGTCGGTTGCGGCAGCTTTGGCGGGTGCAGTCTTTTTCGCCGGGGCCTTTTTCGCTGGAGCCTTGGCGGCGGCTTTCTTGGCCGGGGCCTTTTTGGTGGCCGGTACAGCGGCTTTCTTCGCCGCCGGCGCCGGGGTCACCGGTTTGGCGGCAGGCTTGACGTCCTGGGCAGCGACCATGGTCACTGGCTTCGGTGCTGGCATGTTGTATTTGCTCAGCAGCGCGACCATGGTGTTCTGCGGGGTCACCAACAGTTCTACACGGCGGTTCAGGGCACGGCCTTCAACGCTGTCGTTGGCGGCACGCGGTGCTTCGGAACCCATGCCGCGCAGCATCAGGCGATCACGTTGCAGACCGCTCAGGCGGAAGATCGCCGCCACAGCCTGGGCGCGTTCCTGGCTCAACTTGACGTTGGCCGGCGCAGCACCGGTGGTGTCACTGTGACCGAGCACCAGTACGGCGGTTTTCGGGTCGGCTTCGAGGATTTTCGCCACACGGGTGAACGGACCGAGGGTCACTGGCAGCAGCATGGCCGGGCGATCCGGGTTGAACGAGCCTTCCACCGGCGCGGTCACGACCAGCACGTTTTCACGGCGTTCGAGTTGCAGGTTGCTGTCCTTGATTGCGGTGCGCAGGCGCGGTTCGTAGTCATCCAGCCACGCTTGGGTCACTTTCGGATCGGGCATCGGCACGACTTTGGCCGTGTCCTGCTCCTTGCCGCCAAACGGCCACCACCATTTGCCACCCTTGTCGGCCTCGGCCTTGGCGACTTCGACCGGTTTTGCTTCGGGCTTGGCTTCAGCTTTCACTTCTGGCTTGGCTGCCGCCGAGTCGTCCGAGCCAAACGGCCAGTACCACGGACTGCTGCTCTCAGCCTTGGCCACCGGCGCGGTGGCGGCCGGTTTCAATGGGGCAGGAGCCGGAGCCGGCTCCTTGGCTGCAACTTTGTCGGAAGAACCGAACGGCCACCAGCTACCGCCATCGGCGTCGTTCTTCGGAGTCTGTGCACAACCGGTGATTGCGAAACACAGGGCCAGGGCGAGAGTTTGTTTGGACGACATTGGAAACCCACAAAAAGAATTAGTGAACAATCAGAGGACTTTCGCCCGGATAAACAGACGCTTTGAAACGAAAATCGCCATGAGGTTCCGGCCCTGGAACCTCGGACGACGCTTTACAGACAAGTGGCAAGTACCCGCGCCAGCTTCTGCGCGCGCGGATCCATCAAGACGTACGGCCCCAGGGTATTTGTCACAAATCCGAAGGCCACATCGTGCTCCGGATCAGCAAAACCGATGGAACCGCCAGCACCCGGATGGCCGAATGCACGCGGGCCGAGGCCGTAAGTGGCGTTCGGCACGTCGGGTTGATCGAGCATGCAACCGAGACCGAAACGGGTGCGGGTCAGCAAGGTCTTGTCCTCGCCGAGGCTGTGTTCACGGGTCAGTTCGTCGAGCATTTCGCTTTCCAGCAGGCTGCCGTCGAGCAGACCGGCGTAGAACCCGGCCAGACTGCGGGCATTGCCGTGGCCGTTGGCCGCCGGTTGCTGCATGCGTCGCCATTCCGGTTTGTTGGTGCTGGTGAGCACCGACGGCGGATTGGTGAAGGCCCGGGTGGTCATGGCCGTCGGCTCGCGCATGGTTACTTGCAGCAGGCGCTGGGCAGCGGCGTCGCCGGTGTTGCCTTTGCCGCGAGCGATGTGCGCCACTCGGTGGAATTCTTCGTCGGCCAGACCGACATGGAAATCCAGCCCCAGCGGTTTGGCGACCCGTGCCACAATGGACTCCCCCGGCCCGCGACCGTCGGCACGCCGCAGCAATTCGCCGATCAGCCAACCGTAGGTGATCGCGGCATAGCCGTGACCGGTGCCCGGCGTCCACCACGGTGCTTCGGCCGCGAGGGCGTCGACCATGGTTTGCCAGTCATACAGCGCTTCCGGCGCCAGCAATTCGCGCAGGGCCGGCAAGCCGGCCTGATGGCAAAGCAGTTGGCGCAGGGTGACGGACTCCTTGCCGGCAGCGGCGAATTCCGGCCAGTAACGGGCGACCGGCGCATCGAGCTGCAACTTGCCTTCGGCGACCAGTTGCAGCGCGGTGACGGCGGTGAAAGTCTTGGTGCAGGAGAACAGGTTGGCGATGGTGTCGCTGTGCCAGGCTTCGGCGCCGTCCTTGTCGGCGGTACCGGACCAGAGGTCGAGGACGGTTTCACCGCCGACCCGGATGCACAACGCGGCGCCGCGTTCCTGGGGATCGTCGAACAGTGCGGCGAAGGCTTCGCGCACCGCTTCGAATTGAAGCTCGTAATGGCCCTGAATCTGCACCCGCAACTCCCCCGCGAAAACGCTCTACAAAGTGGCCCGCATTGTTCCAGCCCGAGAGGGTTTTGGGAACCGCTGCGGGCCGGGCGGTCTTCAGGTTTTGTAATGATCAGTGGCCGTTGCCGGAATGCCCGCCTGTATGGCCTGCGCCCTGCCCCGGGCCTTTGACGGCGTCAGCCTTGCGGGCGCCTTCGGTTTCGTGGCCGGCCTTGTCCGCTGCGGCAGCCGCTTTCTGCGCCTCTTTGCTCAACTGATCGACGGTCGCCAGGTTGCTTTTGCGCACCGTTTCGACAAAGCCCTGAAACGGCAGATCAGTGACCCCGACCAGACCAAAGTGACCGTTCTCGCCATCGAGCAGGCGCCCGGTCACCGGTTGGTCCAGATACTGGAACCAGTGCACGCCGACAATCGACGGTTCGCTCAGGGCCTGCTTGAGGAAGTTGGCGTAGGCCGGGCCGCGGTCTTCTTCCTTGCTCAACGGGGTCACGCCGCCCCAGAACGGGCCACGGTCGGTGGAGCCGAAGTTGAATTCGGTGATCAGCACCGGTTTGTCGAGGTTGTGCAGCGCGGCGAAGTCATAGCCGTCCTGCGGTTGCAGGGTGTACATGTTGAAGCTCAGCACGTCGCAATACTGGGCGCAGGACGCCACGGCTTCCGGGGTGCTGGTGGCGAAACGGCCGCCGAGCAGCAACTGGTTCGGCGCGTGCCATTTCAGCGAGTCGGAAATGGTCTTGAAGTAGGTATCGGCGAAGACCTTCTGGAAGTATTTGAAGTCGGCCTCGATTTCCGGATGCTCCGGATTCGGCAGCGGCGCCTCGAAACCCGGGTCTTCCATCAACTCCCACGCCGGCAGATCAATGCCCCAGGCTTTCGACAGACCCGCCTGATTGCGGTACTTGTCGCGCAACTGCTTGAGGAACGCGCGCTTGGCCGGAACGTCAGTGGTCATTTTCAAGGTGCCGTAGGCCAGCGCGTAACGGGATTTCGGGTCATCACCGGGACCCGCCCAGGCCAGCTCGTTATCGGCGAAGTAGCCGATCAGCCACGGATCATCGCGATGATCGCGGGCGGCAATCGCTACGGCGCGCTCGGTGGCCATGGCAAAACGCGGATCGAACGGATCAGGCATGCCGCCCCACCAGTCGGTACCGGTGCTGATGCTGGTGTAATCGCCGACAATCGACAGCGGCAAGGTGTACGGCATGCGCTCGGCGTCACTGAGGGCGGGGGCGCTCCAGTTACCGATGGTGTTGAAGCCCCAGGCTTGAAGGCGATCAAGGGTGTGGCTGGCCCACTTTTGCTCGTCGACCGTGTTTTTGCACTGCGTCGCGACACTTTGCCCGCTGGTGGCTGCAGATTCGGCGACCCCGGCTTTCGGCTGTTCGGAGGCGGCTACCGGTGCACTGGCGTTGGTTGCCGCCTCTTCGGCGGCGCCAGCCTTGGCGGCTTCGGCGACACCGGCCTTGTTGCCGCTATCCGGGATGCATGGCTCGCCATAAAGGCGCTGAAGGTTGGCGCCGTAGAAGTCGTACCAGCGCCCGAAGTTGTAGCCACGGCCTTGATCGACACCGTTGCCACCACGGTTGTCACCTTCGCCGAAGTGGCTGGCCAGTGGCTCTTCCGGTTTGGGCAGGGATTCGAACATGTATTCGCGGCCGGCCACGTAGGTCTGGTTGACCTCCGGGCTGACGGTGTTCACGCCCAGGGAATAGAACGGATGGCCCTCGGGCGTCACCAGATACCAGCGGCCGTCACGTTTCTCGGTGCGGAAGAAACCGCTGGCCTTGAACGCCGGGCCTTTGCTCCAGCCACCGAACTTGTCCAGCGAGGACTTTTCGCGCTCGGCCAGCCAGGTGCTCAGTTGTTGCTGTTCTTTGGCGGCGGCGGATTTCAGTTGTTCGTCATTGGCGACTTTCTCCGGCCACTTGCCGCGAGTCGACTGGCCATAGGCGTCCACCAGATTGCCGTAGGCAGATTTGATCACTTCGCCTTCGTCCTGCACGCCAAAGCGCTCGAGCAACAGACTTTGCGCGGCTTTCGGCTGATCCATCGACAGGCTGACCGACACCACCTGGCTGCGATCCAGCTCACCGCTGCTGCTCGCCAGCAGGATGCGCTGCCCGTCGATCATCATCGGCATCGCCGGCCCGGCTTTCATGCCCTGGCTCAGTGGCGAGGTCGCGGTCAACGGCACGAGCAAGGTCTGCGCCGGGCCGGCCGGCAGGTCAACGCGGCTGACCAAGGTCTTGCCGTCATTGCTCTGGATTTGTACGTAGACGGTCACGGCCCAGTTCATCGCGCTCTGGATGCGCAGGCTCATCATGCCGGACTGCGACCAGTCCCAGGCGCCAGTCTGCGGGGACAGACGCAGGGTCGGGCGGGCCGTCGGGTTGAACGTCACCCGGCGCAGCACTTCGCCTTCGGGGGTCTGCTCGGCGTTGGCTTGCGGCAGGTCGGCGTTTTCGGTCGCCACTTTCACCACATCGGCGGGGCGGACAAAGTTGAACAGGGTCTGCTGGCCGGCAGGTGCCGCGAATAAAGGCGCAGCGAAAACCAGGGCAAAAACGGCAGGCAACGAACGACGAATCATGAGAACGGAATTCTCCCTAACGACCCGCAAGGGCCAATGGAAAAGCAGTGACAGAGAGATAGACAGCGCGGCGGGCAAAACTGCCCACCGATGTCTCAGGATATTTCACGACGGAAAGGAGGCAACGCATTGAGGATCGCCTTGCCGTAGCGCTGGGTGACCAGCCGCCGATCCAGCAAGGTGATGGTGCCGCGGTCTTCTTCGGTGCGCAGCAGACGGCCGCAGGCCTGGACCAGCTTCAGCGAGGCGTCGGGCACCGAGATTTCCATGAACGGATTGCCGCCCCGGGCTTCGATCCATTCCGACAGTGCGGCTTCGACCGGATCGTCCGGCACCGAGAACGGGATCTTGGCGATCACCACGTGCTCGCAGTAGGCGCCCGGCAAGTCCACGCCTTCGGCAAAACTGGCGAGGCCGAACAGCACGCTGGAATCGCCGCCATCGACCCGCGCCTTGTGCTTGTTCAGGGTTTCCTGTTTCGACAGGTTGCCTTGAATGAACACTTGCTTGCGCCAGTCGCGGTCGAGGCCGTCGAACACGTCCTGCATCTGTTTGCGCGACGAGAACAGCACCAGACTGCCGCGCGAGCCTTCGACCAGTTCCGGCAGATCACGGATGATCGCGGCGGTGTGGGCGGCGGCGTCGCGCGGATCGGCCTTCAGGTCCGGCACCCGCAACACACCGGCATCGGCGTGATGGAACGGACTCGGCACCACGGCGGTGACGGCTTTTTTCGGCAGACCGGCACGCATGCGGAAACGGTCGAAGGTGCCGAGTGCGGTCAAGGTCGCCGAGGTCACCAGACAGCCATAGGCCACGTTCCACAGGCTGCGGCGCAGGGTTTCGGCGGCAAGGATCGGGCTGGCGTTGACCTCGATGTCGAACAGCGAACCGCTTTCGGCCAGGGTCAGCCAGCGGGCCATCGGCGGGTTGTCTTCGGGGTCTTCGGCGGTGAACGCGGTCCACAGCTCCCAGTTGCCGGAAGCACGGGACAACAGGCTGCCGAACAGTGGATACCATTCTTCGGCCTGATTGCTGGCGATACCGATGTTGACCTCGCCGTCCATGCCTTCCTTGAGCAGATCGGTCAGGCGGGTAAACAGGTCATTGAGGCGGGCGAAGCCTTTTTTCAGCTCGATGCCCATCTCGCGCATGTGTTCCGGAATCACCCCGCCGATGAAGCGATGACGCGGGCGCTCGCGGCCTTCGACGTCTTCGCCGGGCTTGAAATCGGCGACCTGCTCGCAGGCGGTAAACATGAACTGCTGCTGGGTCTTGATCTCCCGCGCCAGCTCCGGCACCTGCTCGATCAGCTTGCCGAGGTCGCCCGGCAACGGGTGCTGGGCCAGCAGTTTGGTGAGGTTCTTGGCGGTGGTTTCCAGCCAGTCGGCAGTGGAACGCAGGCGCGTGTAATGAGCGAAGTGGCCGATGGCCTTGTCCGGCAGGTGGTGGCCTTCGTCGAACACATAAATGGTGTCGCGCGGATCCGGCAACACGGCCCCGCCACCCAGCGCCAGGTCGGCCAGCACCATGTCGTGGTTGGTGACGATCACGTCGACCTTGCCCATGCCTTCGCGGGCCTTATAGAAGGCGCACTGGCCGAAATTCGGGCAATGACGGTTGGTGCACTGGCTGTGATCGGTGGTCAGGCGCGCCCAGTCGGCGTCTTCCAGCGCGTTGGGCCAACTGTCACGGTCGCCGTCCCATTTATTGCCGGCGAGCTTCTCGATCATGCTGGTGAACAGCTTCTGGCTGGCCTCATCGACCTCGATCTTGAAGCCTTCTTCTTCGAACAGCTGCGCGGTGGCGGTCTGCGCATGGCCTTCCTGCAACAGCATGTCGAGCTTGGACAGGCACATGTAGCGGCCACGGCCCTTGGCCAGGGCGAAGCTGAAGTTCAGCCCGCTGTTGCGCATCAGGTCGGGCAAATCCTTGTAGACGATCTGCTCTTGCAGGGCGACGGTGGCGGTGGCGATCACCAGGCGTTTGCCGGCCAGTTTGGCGGTCGGGATCGCCGCCAGGCTGTAGGCCACGGTCTTGCCGGTACCGGTGCCGGCTTCCACCGCGACAATCGCGGGGTCGCCACTGCGCCGGCCTTCGTCGTCGGTGTCGATATCACCGAGGACCTTGGCGACTTCAGCGATCATCAGGCGCTGGCCGTAACGCGGCTTGAGGCTCTTGGCCTCTAGAAAACGCGAGTAGGCGCCCTGGATCGTGGTTTTGAGTTCAGTGCTGATCATTGAATGTCGGGCGCAAAAAACGCTGGATAAATTTTCAGTGGTTCGGATGGGGGGCTATCATACCCCGCGAATCAATCCTGCGCAGATCGGAGTACCCCAATGACACCTTTTAGCCTCATTTACCCCATCCATGTACTGGCCGCGCTGGTGTGGGTCGGCGGCATGTTTTTCGCCTGGATGGTGCTGCGCCCTGCGGCGATGAAGGCCCTGGACGGCCCCGGGCGCCTGACGCTCTGGGTGGAAGTGTTTCAAGGTTTTTTTCGTTGGGTGTGGGGAGCGGTGATTCTGCTACCGGTGACCGGAGTGGGCATGCTGCACCTGCAACACATCGCTTTCGATAACGCGCCGCGCTATGTACAGGTGATGATGGGGTTGTATGTGGTGATGACCGCGTTGTTCATCCGGATTCAGGCCTTGATGCTGCCGGAACTGCGCACGGCGGTGCAGGCGAAGGACTGGCCGGCGGGTGCGGCGGTGCTGGGGCGGATTCGCAAGGTGGTGGGGTTCAATCTGCTGGTCGGGATGCTGCTGGTGGCGGTGGCTGCCGCGCGGCCGATGATTTAATCGCGATCGCTCCCGCGCACGGCGCGGGAGCGATCAGGTGACAGATTACAACCGCTGTACGGTGACAGACCCCGCCGCACCCGCAGGCCCCGGCTGCCCGTCAGCCCCCGGTTTGCCGCTCTTGCCGCCATCGGCGCGATAGACCAGGCAGCCCTTGGACTTGCCACCCGCCCCCGGTTTGCCGCCAGGACCGGCCGGGCCACCGGCACCGCCGGCAACTTCGACCTTGATCAGCTCGGCCGGAAATTCGCGCGGCACTTCAAGACGCACCAGTGCGCCCGGTGCACCCGGCTGACCATCGCTGCCGTTGCTGCCATCAAAACCGTGTCCCGCCTGACCCCAGGTGCAACCCGGCTCCTGACCATTGGCGCCATCGAGCCCGACAAAGCCCGGTGCACCGGTGCCGCCACGGGCATCGACCACCAGTTTCGGCGCATTCAACGCCTTGAATTGCAGGTTCAGATTGCGCCCGGCGCGGGCGGCTTTTTCGTAGGTGCCCGGGGCGCCACGGGCGGTGATCTGGCTGCCCTCGGCAAATTGAGCGCGGATGACTTTCATATCCAGCGCCTGTTCGCTTGGCACAATGGCAATGCGCGCCTCATGGCCCAGTTGCAATTCGCCGACACTCAGCTCGGTCACGTTCGAAGGAATCAGCAAAGTGCCGTAATCGGCGACCACCAGTTTCTCCAGCTGCAAAGTGCTGGCGGTGTTGGGCAGACGCATCAGGGAATTGGTTTCGACGCTGACCACCTGGGCGCAGGCCAATGGACTGATGAATGCAGCGAGCAGGCAGAGTTTACGCATGGGAAGCCTCCGGAGCGGCCGGGGCCGGGATGGTTTGCAGGTGGAATACGCCAAACAACAGGATACGGCCACGATCACGCCAAGGGCGCGGACGGCCCTTGAGGCTGCGGTTGCACAGCAGCACTTCGAGCACGTGGATCGCCAGCAGCAGAGCGCCGGCCAGATTGACCAGCAGGTGCAGCGGATGAACAAACGGCACCAGCTGATTGGCCAGCACCACGCAGCAGAACAGCAGGGTCAACAATCGCCCCAGCCCACAGAACACCTTCATACGCTCCCCCGTGTTGCGAATTATTCTTTGGGCGCACAGTAACGGCTTCTGCAGGGGATAAGCCAGAGGGAAAAATGAAAAAAACCGATCCACCGCCGGATGGCTGCCGGTTCGACAAGGATCATCGACCGACAGCTCTAGCCTGCGGACTACAGACGCATCCTAACGATTGATGTGCAGTTCCACCCGACGGTTTTGTGCACGCCCCTCGTCCGTGTTGTTATCGGCGACCGGTTCGCTCTCGCCACGCCCTTCACTGGTGAGTTTGTTCGGCGCCAGCCCCTGACTCAGCAAATACTCCGCCACACTGCTGGCGCGGCGCTCCGAAAGTGCCTGGTTGTAGGCGTCCGAACCCTTGCTGTCGGTGTGACCGATGACCTTGATGCTCACCACGTCGGCATTGCGCAGTTTGTCCATCAGCGTGTCCAGCTGGCTTTTCGCGGCCGGTTTCAGATCGGACTTGTCGAAGTCGAACAGCACGTTGCCGGCATCGTTGAGGGTGATGACTTCGGTTTGCGGGGCCGGTTCGGCAGGTTTCTCGGTGACCGGATATTGCGGCAGCGGACAGCCACGGTGGTCGACCGGGGTGTTGGCCGGGGTATCGGGGCAACGGTCGCGGCGATCGAACACGCCGTCGTCGTCTTCATCGCCATCCTGGGCATAACAGATCAATCCGCCGGTGAGGATCCCCAGCGCAGCGCCACCGCCGGCCCAGCCGCCACTTTCGAGCGCGCCGAGACCGCCGCCGACCAGCCCGCCAATAAGGCTGCAGATCGGCCAGGTACGTTGATTGAGGGGAGCGGTGCCATCGCTGTGGGTGGCGCAACCGGTCAACAGACTGCCCAGCAGCAGAACCGGCAAGACGGACCTTGTAAGAACACTCATCGTTAAAGCTCCTGTGTCACCGGCCCATACCGGTTACACAGGAGTAAAGACCCGCATCCGCGACTGCACAAGCCGCGGATGCGAGGGGGCTAGCGGTTGATTTTGATTTCGGTACGACGGTTCAGCGCGCGACCGTCGGCAGTTTTGTTGTCCGCCACCGGCTGGCTTTCACCGGCACCGGTCACCGAAACGAAGCTGCTTTGCGGTACGCCGCTTTCGACGAGGTACTTGACCACCGAGTGCGCACGGCGATCCGACAGTTTCTGGTTGTAGGCATCGCTGCCGACGCTGTCGGTGTGGCCGGTCACGGTCAGTTGCGCCGTGCTGGATTCCTGTTTCAGGCGCGAAGCGACCTTATCCAGGACCAGTTTGTCGGCCGGGGTCAACGTGGCCTTGTCGAACTGGAAGTGAACATCGCGGATGACAATGGTTTCTTCCTTGACCACTACAGCTTCTTCGACCACTGGTGCAGGGGCTGGTGGAGGGCAGCCGTCAGCATCGACCTGTACGCCTTTAGGCGTGCCCGGGCACTTGTCGCGACTGTCCGGCACACCATCGCCGTCTTCGTCGCCATCACCGTGAACCCAGCAATAGGCTGCTGCCGTACCGCCGACGAGTAACGCGCCATACCCCGCCCATGCGGAGCTTTCGGTCGCGCCGAGACCCGCACCGACGACACCACCGACTGCCGCACAGGTCGGCCAGTCGGTTTTCTGCAAACCTGCGCAACCAGTCAACACACTGGTTAGCAGAACCAAGGGTAATGCTGTCCGAACTATGCTCATCTAGTTTTCTCCTGAGGGATCGGCTTAGAACCGATTCAGGGAGTAAAGACCGGAGTTTTAATCTCCGCCAGCAATAGGCCATTGCTGTTTGTGCGCCTGTTCACGGGACTTCGACGAATTTGCCGCAAACCCGCAGGACAGAGATCTAGGCCTTGGCGTCCGGGCAGGCTAGTCTTGGCGCTCAGATTGAGGAGCTTCGATGAACGTCGCCATTTCTTCCCGCACGCCACAGCAGGCATTGGCCGCCCTGCTCGACCGCTACGCCCCGGCACGTCTGCTGCTGATCGGCGCCAGCGAGTTCCCGGCGCTGGCTGCCTTCAAGGAAGCGCACCCGGACACCTGCGTCGCGCACGCCGCGCCCGGTGCGTTACCGGCGGAACTGGCGGCCCGGCGTTTCGACCTGGCGCTGGTGGTCGATTGCCTGGAACATTTGCCCAAGCGCGACGGCCTGAATCTGTTGGGCGGGATCCGCAACCTCAACGCCAGCCGCATCGCCGTGCTGGCGGATCTGCCGGCCAGCGGCTGGCAGGAAACCGATTTTTACTCTCTGGCCCTGCAAGCCAGCGAACGCTTCGCCCGTGACGAGCAGGTACTGACACTCTTCACCTACGATCTGCTTGACTACAAACAAGTCCCCGACTGGCTCAACTCGCGGTTCTGGGCCAATCCGGAAAACTTCGGGAAATACTGGTGGTAATGCAATGAGTACAGCCATTTGCCCTTGCGGCAGCGGCAACCTGCTGGATGCCTGCTGCGGTCACTATCACGCCGGCCACCCGGCCCCGTGCGCCGAAGCCCTGATGCGCTCGCGCTACAGCGCCTACGTGCTGGGCCTGATCGATTATCTGGTGGCCACCACCCTGCCCGCCCAGCAAGCGGGGCTGGATCGCCAGTCGATCAGCAACTGGAGCGCCCAGAGCACCTGGCTCGGTCTGGACGTGGAAAGCTCGGAAGTGCTCGGCGGCCAGCCGGAGCACGCGTTCGTCACCTTCACCGCGCGCTGGCATGACGGTCAGGGCGAACACAGCCACCGCGAGCGCTCGTCATTCGTGCAGAACAGCGGGCGCTGGTACTTCATCGACCCGACCGTGCAACTGAAGCTGGGCCGCAACGACGCCTGCCCGTGCGCCAGCGGCCAGAAGTTCAAGAAATGCTGTGCGGGGTATTTCGGCAGCTGAGGCTAGACTGGGCAGCAAAGGGAGTTAAACCATGCTCGGTCATTGGCGCACAATCCAGGTCTTCTCACTGCTCATGTTTCTGGGGCTCGGCGGCTGCGCGTCCTGGTTTACCGACGACGCCCGCGACCCCGCCGTGCACCTGGTGAAAGTCGAAGTGGTGCGCGCCAAGTTGCTGGAACAGAAATTCATCCTGCACTTTCGCATCGACAACCCCAATGACAGCGACCTGACCGTGCGCGGCTTGGAATACCGCATACACCTGGCCGACATGCTGCTGGCCGAAGGCGAGCACGAACACTGGATCACGGTGAACCCCAAAAGCAGCGCGTTTTACAAGGTGCCGATCCGTACCAACCTGTGGCCAAAGGTGAAAGAGGTGGTGAAAATGCTGAAAAACCCCAACCAGCAGATTCCCTACCGACTGGAGGGCGAGATGGAAACCGGTTTATTCATCGCGCACTACGTGCACCTGGTGCGCAATGGCGTGATAATCCCCGCCGATTTGATTACGGAGTGACCCCGATGACCCAGCAACCTCATGTCCATGGCCCAGACTGCAACCACGATCATGACCATCACCATGATCACGACCATGGCCATGTCCACGGCCCGAACTGCGGCCACGCCCACCAGGAACCGGTGCGCAACGCCCTGAAAGACGTTGGCCGCAACGACCCTTGCCCCTGCGGCAACGGCAAGAAATTCAAGAAGTGCCACGGCGCTTGATGTTTCGGGCGAAGACCTACTTCGCCTGACACACCGCCATCGCGAGCAAGCTCGCTCCCACAAGGGATCGCGCTCCATCAGGAGCAACTCGGTCGAATGTGGGAGCTGGCTTGCCAGCGATGAGGCCGGCGCACTCCCCGATCAGTATCAGACTGCCTCAAGAATCCCGGCACTGCTGACCACCGTCGCATACTCCCCGTGCAAGTTCCCCAGCGACATCGCATGTACCTCCTCAGCCGAACGCAACGCGCCGAAATAGTCGGCCTTGTCGAAGGTAAAGCACGCATCCTCCGCCACCCACGCGTCAAACCCCAGATTGCCCGCCGTGCGCGCCGTGGATTCCACCGAGTTGTTCGTCGCCACGCCGACAATGATCAACTGCCCGATCCCCGCCTCACGCAACTTAGCCTCAAGCCCCGTCGCACAAAACGCATCCGGCACCTGCTTCTGGATCAGCCACTCGCCGTCCTGCGGCAGAAACCTTTCCTGAAACTCCACCCCTTCTTGCTCGGGCCAGAACACCGAATCCGGTGAGCGCGACAAGTGCTGCACGTGGATCACCGGCCGACCGCTGCGCCGCCAGAAGTTCAGCAAGTCGAGGATTCGTTCTTCGGCCAAAGGATTATTCCGCCGCCCCAGACGCGGCTGCAGAATGCCTTTTTGCTGGTCGATGATGATCAGTGCAGCGTTGGCCTTGAGCTCCATGGCGATTTTTCTCACGCGGGGTCATTGAATTTCCCGTACTTGAGCATCACCTCCTGTGACTAAGCAAGCTATCGAACGCACACAGGACAACCTGAAGCCGGCGTTTGCTGTCCGCACGTAAGCCATTTTCCTGATTTGGAGCTTTCCATGATCGACCTGTATTACTGGACCACGCCCAACGGCCACAAGATTTCCCTGTTCCTCGAAGAAGCGGGCCTGCGCTACGACGTGCACCCGATCAACATCAGCCAGGGCGAGCAGTTCCAGCCGCACTTTCTGAAAATCGCCCCGAACAACCGCATCCCGGCCATCGTCGATCATGAGCCGGCCGATGGCGGCGAGCCGTTGTCGCTGTTCGAGTCCGGGGCGATCCTGCTGTACCTCGCGGAAAAGACCGGCAAGTTCCTGCCCAAGGATCTGCGTGGCCGCCAAGTGGCGCTGCAATGGCTGTTCTGGCAAATGGGCGGGCTGGGACCGATGGCCGGGCAGAACCATCATTTCAGCCAGTTCGCGCCGGAAAAAATCCCCTACGCGATCAAGCGCTACGTCGATGAAACCGCCCGTTTGTACGGGGTGCTGGACAAGCAACTGGCCAACAATGAGTTCGTCGCCGGCAGCGAATACAGCATCGCCGACATGGCGATCTACCCGTGGATCGTCTCCCACAAGTGGCAAAGCCAGAACCTCGAAGACTTCCCGAACGTGCAGCGCTGGTTCAACCACATCAAGGATCGCCCGGCGACCGTGAAGGCCTACGCGCTGGTGCAGAAGATCAATCCGCCGAAGGCTTGAGTCACCCGGCCTGATCGTTCCCGTGCGCGGGAACGATCAACGGGAAGAAATAACCGCTCGCCCCGCTTGCGCGGCCCCCTCCTGCTCACTAACGTAGCGGCTTTATTGCGCCCCCAGCCTCTACACCCCGCAGGAGCTTTGCCATGGCCTCGCCAGCCCTTTCACATTTTCTTCCCCGGTTCGGCGTTGCCGCAGCAGTGGCCGGTGTTCTGAGCCTGACCGGTTGTCAGACCTGGAACGCCCAGGACACCCTCCCGCCGACCTCCGGTGTGCAGCCGCTCAAGGGCCTGGCGCAGAACGTTTCGGTACGCCGCAATGCCATGGGCATGCCGCTGATCGAAAGCAACAGTTTCCACGACGCGTTGTTCGCCCTCGGCTATGTGCACGCCAGCGACCGGATCAATCAGATGGTCACCCTGCGCCTGCTGGCCCAGGGTCGTCTCGCGGAAATGTCCGGTTCGTCGATGCTCGACGCCGACCGTTACATGCGCGCCGTCAACCTGAAGAAAAGCGCTGGCGAGCTGTACAAGGCCTCGTCGCCACGGCTCAAGCGCTTCTTTGAGGTTTATGCCCGGGGCGTCAACGCCTACCTGTTCCGCTATGCCGACAAATTGCCGGGGGATCTGGCTTCCAGCGGCTACAAGCCTGAGTACTGGAAACCGGAAGATTCGGCGCTGATCTTCTGCCTGCTGAACTTCAGCCAGTCGGCCAACCTGCCGGAGGAAATCGCTTCGCTGGTGCTGGCACAGACCGTGACCAACGACAAACTGGCGTGGCTGACCCCGTCCGCTCCCGACGAAAACCTGCCGCTGGCCGAAGCCGACAAGCTGCAAGGCATCAAGCTCAACGGGCAGATTCCGGGGCTGACGGAACTGAGCAACGCCAGCGAACAACTGGCCGCCCTCAACCTGCTGGGCACTCAGTCATCGAACAACTGGGCCATCGCCCCGCAACGCAGCCGCAGCGGCAAGAGCCTGCTGGCCAGCGACAGCCATGGCCCGCTGGCCGCGCCGTCGCTGTGGAGTTTCGTGCAGATCCGCGCTCCGAAATACCAGGCCGCCGGCGTGACCGTGGCCGGTCTGCCGATGGTGCTCGGCGGTTTCAACGGCAAAGTGGCGTGGAGCCTGACCAGCGTGCTCGGCGATAACCAGGATCTGTTCCTGGAAAAAATCCGTCGTCAGGGCAGCAGCCTGACCTACGAGGTCAACGGCAAATGGCAACCGGTCGCCGTGCGCAACGAAACCTACTTCGTCAAAGGCCAGCGGCCGATTCGCGAAGCGGTGTACGAAACCCGCCATGGCGCGCTGCTCAACAGCACCCAGGCTGCCGCTCAGGGCACAGGTTTTGGCCTGGCCTTGCAGACGCCGAGCTTCACCGACGACAAATCACTCGATGCGTTTTTCGATCTGAGCCGCGCGCAGAACGTGGAACGCGCCTCGGACGCCACCCGGGAAATCCGCGCCATCGCGCTGAATCTGGTGTTTGCCGACGCCAGCAACATTGGCTGGCAAGTCACCGGGCGCTTCCCGAACCGCCGTGAAGGTGAAGGTTTGCTGCCGTCGCCGGGCTGGGAAGGTCGCTACGACTGGGACGGTTACGCCGACCCGATGCTCCACCCCTACGATCAGGACCCGGCCCAGGGCTGGCTCGGCACCGCCAACCAGCGGGTCATTCCCCACGGCTACGGCATGCAACTGTCCAATTCCTGGGCAGCGCCGGAGCGTGGCGAGCGCCTGGCCGAACTGGCCGGCAGCGGCAAGCATGACAGTCGCAGCGTGATTGCCATGCAGTACGACCAGACCACCACCTTCGCCGCCAAACTGAAGAAAATGTTTGAAGCACCGGGCATGGCGCAGCCGCTGAAACAGGCGATCGACGCACTGCCGGAAGCCGAGCGCAGCAAGGCCCGCGAGGCCTACACCCGTCTGATGGCGTTCGACGGCAAGCTCAGCCCGACCTCCGCCGACGCGGCGATCTACGAGCTGTTCCTGCAGGAAAGCATGAAGCAGATCTTCCTCGACGAACTCGGCCCGCAAAACAGTCCGGCGTGGAAAGCGTTCATCGCCAATGGCGACTTGTCCTACGCCGCCCAGGCCGATCACTTGCTCGGCCGCGAAGACAGTCCGTTCTGGGACGACGCCCGCACCCCGCAAAAAGAAGACAAACCGGCGATCCTCGCTCGCAGTCTGGCAGCAGCGATCAGCGCTGGCGACAGTCAGTTGGGCGGTGATCGCAGAGCCTGGCAGTGGGGCAAACTGCACCGCTACGAGTGGAAGAATGCCAACGGCCAGAGCGTTCGCGGTCCGATCGCGGCGGGCGGTGACCATACCACCCTGAACACGGCGGCATTTGCCTGGGGCCAGGACTTCAACACCACGCGTGCGCCGTCGATGCGCTTTATCGTCGACTTCGGTCAGAGCGAACCGCTGATGGGGCAGAACGGGACGGGGCAATCGGGGAATCCGGTGAACCCGAACTACCTGAACGGCATCGACCCGTGGCTCAAGGGCCAGTACATCGGCTTGCCGATGCAGCCGCAGAACTTTGACCGGGTGTATGGCAAGACGCGGTTGACGCTTACCCCCGGCAAATAAATCCCCATCTGATCGTTCCCACGTCGAGGCGTCGAACCGTCCGCGTGGGAATGCAGCCCGTGACGCTCCGCGTCACTGGACGCAGAGCGTCCCTTGAGGCATTCCCACGCAGAGCGTGGGAACGATCATGCGACAGTTCAGAAAATCAATAGAACTTCTGACTTCGCGCCAACCTCATAGCTAACAAGTCTTCCATTCCGGTAACGCCATGGACCTTGTTATCGCCCGCCCCGAAGGTTTGTACTGCCCCGCCGGGGATTTCTATATTGACCCGTGGCGACCCGTCGAGCGCTCGGTCATCACTCATGCCCACGGCGACCATGCCCGTGGCGGCAACCAGCATTATCTGGCTGCCAGCGCCGGTGAAGGGATTCTGCGCGCGCGTCTGGGCCAGGACATCAACCTGCAAACCCTCGACTACGGCCAGCGCCTGACCCACCACGGCGTCACCTTGAGTTTTCATCCCGCCGGTCATGTGCTCGGCTCGGCCCAGGTGCGGCTGGAATACGGCGGCGAAGTCTGGGTCGCATCCGGGGACTACAAGATCGAACCCGACGGCACCTGTGCGCCGTTCGAACCGGTGCGCTGCCACACCTTCATCACCGAATCGACCTTCGGCCTGCCGATTTACCGCTGGCAGCCGCAGGCGCAGGTGTTCGCCGAGATCAATCAGTGGTGGCAGGCCAACATCGAGGCCGGCAAGGCCAGCGTGCTGTTCTGCTATTCGTTCGGCAAGGCCCAGCGGATTCTCCACGGCATCGACGAAACCCTCGGGCCGATCCTCAGCCACGGTGCGGTGGAGCCGCTGAACCGTGTGTACCGCGAGGCCGGTGTCTACCTGCCGCCAACGATCTACGCCGGCGAGGTGAAAAAGAACGACCCGATGATGCGCCAGGCGCTGGTCATCGCCCCGCCCTCGGCCGGCGGCAGCAGTTGGATGCGCCGTTTCGGCGATTACAGCGACAGCTTCGCCAGCGGCTGGATGCGCCTGCGCGGCACCCGTCGGCGGCGCGGCGTGGATCGCGGCTTCGTGCTCTCGGATCACGCCGACTGGCCCGGTCTTTTATGGGCTATCGAACAGACCGGCGCCGAGCGGGTGATGGTCACCCACGGCTCGATTGGCGTGCTGGTGCGCCATCTGCGCGAGCAGGGTCTGGACGCACAGGGTTTCAACACCGAATACGGTGACGATGAGGAAGAGCTGCCTGCCGCCACGCCCCCCGTTGCCGAGGTGCAACCATGAAAGACTTCGCCGGGTTGTACGCCGAACTCGACGCCACCACCTCCAGCAACGCCAAACTGGCGGCCATGCAAACCTACTTCGCCCAGGCGCAACCGCAGGATGCCGCTTGGGCGGTGTACTTCTTGTCCGGCGGTCGGCCGCGGCAACTGGTGCCGGTGCGGATCCTGCGCGATCTCGCGGTCGAAATGTCCGGGTTGGCGCCATGGCTGTTCGAGGAGAGCTATCAAGCGGTCGGCGACCTGGCGGAAACCATCTCGCTGGTGTTGCCGGAACATCCATACACCTCCGAGGCCGGCCTCGCCGAATGGATCGAAGACAAACTGCTGCCCCTGCGCGGTGAAACCCCGGAATACCTCGCCCATCAGTTGCCCGCACTGTGGGCGCAACTGGATCGGCCGAGCCTGATGCTGTGCATCAAGTTGATCACCGGCAGCTTCCGGGTCGGCGTATCCAAGCTGCTGGTGACCCGCGCTCTGGCTTCCATGGCCGGGCTCGACAGCAAGCGAGTGGCGCAACGGCTGGTGGGTTACACCGACCTGTCCAACCGGCCGAACGCTGCCAGCTACCTGAAACTGATCGCCCCCGAATCCAGCGACGAGCACGCCCAGCGCGGCGGCCAGCCCTACCCGTTCTTCCTCGCCCACGCGCTGGCGCAACCGGTGGAAACCTTCGAAGCCCTGCTCGGGCCTGCCAGTAACTGGCAGGTGGAATGGAAGTGGGATGGCATTCGCGCGCAAGTGGTCAAGCGCGACGGAAAACTGTGGGTCTGGTCCCGGGGCGAAGAACTGGTCACCGAACGCTTTCCCGAACTCGACACACTGGTGCACGGGTTGCCCGACGGCACGGTGATCGACGGCGAAATCGTGGTCTGGAAAAACCGGCGCCCGGTCACCGAAGATGCTTTCGATCCGCAGTCGACAGAAGCTCCGGCGGTGCAACCCTTCGCGCTGTTGCAGCAACGGATTGGCCGTAAATCGCTGGACCGGAAAATCCTTGAAGACGCGCCGGTGGTGGTACTCGCCTATGACCTGCTCGAATGGCAGGGCGAAGACTGGCGCAACCAGCCCCAGGCCAGACGTCGTGAGCAACTGGAGCAGGTCATCGCCCGCTGCAACAACCCGGTGCTGCTGCCTTCGCCGATTCTGACGGGTGATGACTGGTTCGACCTCGCCCGCCAGCGCGAAGCCTCCAGACGCCTGGGGGTCGAAGGCATGATGCTCAAGGCCAGGGATGCGATGTATGGCGTCGGTCGCACCAAGGACATGGGCGTGTGGTGGAAATGGAAGGTCGACCCGTTCAGCGTCGACGCGGTGCTGATCTACGCCCAGCGCGGTCATGGCCGGCGCGCCAGCCTCTACAGCGATTACACCTTTGCGGTGTGGGACGGCCCGCCCGGTGCCAGTGCGCGGGCGTTGGTGCCCTTCGCCAAGGCCTATTCTGGGCTGACCGACGCGGAAATGCGCGAAGTCGACAGCATCGTGCGCAAGACCACCGTGGAAAAATTCGGTCCGGTCAGCAGCGTGAAGCCGAGCCTTGTGTTCGAACTGGGTTTCGAAGGCATCGCCCTCTCCCGTCGGCACAAGAGCGGCATCGCCGTGCGCTTCCCGCGCATGCTGCGCTGGCGCCAGGACAAGACCGTGGACGAGGCCGACAGCCTGGCGACCCTGCAAAACCTGTTGGTCTGACTCCTTCCCCCGATACTCCCCCTCACCCCGATCGTTCCCACGCTCCGCGTGGGAATGCCTCAATGGACGCTCTGCGTCCGCTTTGGGACGCGGAGCGTCCCGGGCTGCATTCCCACGCAGAGCGTGGGAATGATCCTCTGAACCATACTGGTGCAGCTTTTGCGGCGCGCCCGTTTTCGTGCACTGACCGGCCCCGGCATGCACTTGCTGCACCTTTTAAAACACTTGTTCGGGACTCTGGTTCGGAAATTGCTACTTTCTATAAGTCGTAAGCGCTCCAGTAACAATCATTCCGCGCCACAAGCGCTCATATTGGTTCTTAGGGATTGAATAATGAAAAAAGCATTGCTGACCCTTTCTGCACTGGCGTTGTGCATGGCCGCCGGCTCCGCGCTGGCCAAGGAATACAAAGAACTGCGGTTTGGCGTTGACCCTTCCTACGCACCGTTCGAGTCGAAAGCGGCAGACGGCAGCCTGGTTGGCTTCGACATCGATCTGGGCAACGCGATCTGCGCCGAGCTGAAGGTCAAGTGCAAATGGGTCGAAAGTGACTTCGACGGTATGATTCCGGGCCTCAAGGCCAATAAATTCGACGGTGTGATCTCGTCGATGACCGTTACCGAAGCCCGTGAAAAAGTCATCGACTTCTCCAGCGAGCTGTTCTCCGGCCCGACGGCCTACGTGTCGAAAAAAGGTTCGGGCATCACCGACGACGTCGCTTCCCTGAAAGGCAAAACCGTCGGCTACGAGCAAGGCACCATCCAGGAAGCCTATGCCAAAGCCGTGCTGGACAAAGCCGGCGTGAAAACCCAGGCCTATCAGAATCAGGACCAGGTGTATTCCGACCTGACCTCGGGCCGTCTCGATGCGGGCATTCAGGACATGTTGCAGGCCGAACTGGGCTTTCTGAAGTCGCCGCAAGGCGCTGATTATGAAGTCAGCAAGCCGGTCGACAACCACTTGCTGCCAGCCAAGACCGCTGTCGGTATTAAGAAAGGTAACACCGAGCTGAAAGCGCTTTTGGATAAAGGTATCAAAGCGTTACACGATGACGGCAAATACGCCGAGATTCAAAAGAAACACTTTGGCGATCTGAATCTGTACAGCGGCAAATAATGCCCCGGCGCCCATCCTCGATGGGCGCCTTTTTCATTCAGTCAGGTTGCTGATTTATGTTCGAAACCCTCTTACAAAATCTGGGGCTCTCCGCCTTCAGCCTCAAGGGCTTTGGCCCGTTGCTGTTGGAAGGCACCTGGATGACCATCAAATTGTCGGCGTTGTCGCTGCTGGTGGCCGTGTTGCTCGGCCTGCTCGGCGCCAGTGCCAAGCTGTCAAAAGTCAAACTGCTGCGCCTGCCCGCCCAGCTCTACACCACGCTGATTCGCGGGGTGCCGGACCTGGTGCTGATGCTGCTGATCTTCTACAGCCTGCAAACCTGGCTGACGACGCTCACCGATTACCTGGAATGGGAATACATTGAGATCGACCCGTTCAGCGCCGGGGTCCTGACCCTGGGCTTCATTTACGGCGCGTACTTCACTGAAACCTTCCGCGGGGCGATTCTCGCCGTGCCGCGCGGTCAGGTCGAAGCCGCCACCGCCTATGGTCTCAAGCGCGGCCAGCGCTTTCGCTTCGTGGTGTTCCCGCAAATGATGCGCTTCGCCCTGCCGGGCATCGGCAACAACTGGATGGTGATGCTCAAGGCCACTGCGCTGGTTTCGATCATCGGCCTGGCCGATCTGGTCAAGGCCGCGCAGGACGCCGGCAAGAGCACCTATCAGCTGTTTTACTTCCTGGTGCTCGCCGCGTTGATTTACCTGCTCATCACCAGTGCCTCGAACTTCATCCTGCGCTGGCTCGAACGCCGCTACGCCGCCGGTGCAAGGGAGGCCGTACGATGATCGAACTCCTGCAGGAATACTGGAAAGCCTTCCTTTATACCGACGGTCAGAACATCACTGGTCTTGCGATGACGATGTGGCTGCTCAGCGCCTCGATCTTCTTCGGCTTCATCGTGTCGATTCCGCTGTCGATCGCCCGGGTCTCGCCGCACTTCTACATTCGCTGGCCGGTGCAGTTCTACACCTACCTGTTCCGTGGCACGCCGCTCTATATCCAGCTGCTGATCTGCTACACCGGGATCTACAGCCTGGCCGCCGTGCGCGCGCAGCCGCTGCTCGACAGTTTCTTTCGCGATGCGATGAACTGCACGATCCTGGCCTTCGCCCTCAACACTTGCGCCTACACCACGGAGATTTTCGCCGGGGCGATCCGCAGCATGAACCACGGTGAAGTCGAAGCGGCCAAGGCCTACGGGCTGACCGGCTGGAAGCTGTATGCCTACGTGATCATGCCGTCGGCGCTGCGCCGTTCGTTGCCGTACTACAGCAACGAAGTGATCCTGATGCTGCACTCGACCACCGTGGCCTTCACCGCGACCATCCCCGACATCCTGAAAGTCGCGCGGGACGCCAACTCGGCGACCTTCCTGACCTTTCAGTCGTTCGGCATCGCCGCGCTGATCTACCTGACCATCACCTTTGCGCTGGTCGGCCTGTTCCGCCTTGCCGAACGCCGATGGCTGGCCTTCCTCGGCCCGACCCACTAGGACCCATTAGAGATGCGTCATCAGATACACGACCTGCTGGCCCCGCTGCCGGGGACCGCACGACAGATCCACAGTTTTCACTTTGGCCCGGACAAGGCCCGAGGCAAGATCTACATCCAGTCTTCGCTGCACGCCGACGAACTGCCCGGCATGCTCGTGGCCTGGCACCTCAAGCAGCGCCTGGCGGAGCTGGAAGCCGCCGGCCGCCTGCGCAGCGAAATCGTGCTGGTGCCGGTGGCCAACCCGGTCGGCCTCGAACAGGTGCTGATGGATGTGCCGCTGGGCCGCTACGAATTGGAGAGCGGGCAGAACTTCAACCGCTGGTTTGTCGACCTCAGCGAGGAAATCGGCAACGAGATCGAAACACAGCTGTGCGACGACCCGCAGCGCAACCTTGAGCTGATCCGCGCCAGCCTGCGCAATGCCCTCGCCCGCCAGACCGCCAGCACCCAACTGCAATCCCAGCGCCTGACCCTGCAACGGCTGGCCTGCGATGCGGACATGGTGCTCGACCTGCATTGCGATTTCGAATCCGTGGTTCACCTCTACACAACGCCCGAGGCCTGGCCGCAGGTCGAGCCGCTGGCGCGCTACATCGAATCCCAGGCGAGCCTGTTGGCCACCGACTCCGGCGGCCAGTCGTTCGATGAGTGCTTCACCCTGCTGTGGTGGCAATTGAAGGAGCGCTTCGGCGAACACTTCGAGATTCCGCTCGGCAGTTTCTCGGTCACCGTCGAGTTGCGTGGCCAGGGGGATGTCACCCATCCGCTGGCCAGTCGCGATTGCCAGGCGCTGATCGATTACCTGATTCATTTCGGAGCCATCGTCGGCGAGCCCAAAGCCTTGCCGGCCCTGCCACATCCCGCCACACCTTTGGCCGGCGTAGAACCGGTGGCCACTCCCGTCGGCGGCCTGCTCGTCTACACCGCCACACCCGGCCAGCTTCTGGAAGCCGGGCAGAAAATCGCCGAAATCATCGACCCGATCAGCGACCGGGTCACACCAGTCCATTGCACCGCTTCCGGTCTGCTCTACGCCCGCTCGCTGCGGCGCATGGCCACCGCCGGGATGGTGATCGCCCACGTCGCGGGCGCCGAAGCCTATCGCAGCGGCTATCTACTTTCGCCTTGAGGATGCCTGTCCCATGTACAAATTGACCGTTGAAGGCCTGCACAAAAGCTATGGCGACCATCAGGTGCTCAAAGGCGTGTCGCTCAAGGCCAGGACCGGTGACGTGATCAGCCTGATCGGCGCCAGCGGCTCGGGCAAAAGCACCTTTTTGCGCTGCATCAACTTTCTCGAACAACCCAACGACGGCGCGATGAGCCTCGATGGCCAGGCGATCCGCATGGTCACCGACCGCCACGGCATGCACGTCGCCGACGCCGATGAACTGCAACGCCTGCGCACCCGGCTGGCAATGGTATTTCAGCACTTCAACCTGTGGAGCCACATGACCGTGCTGGAAAACATCACCATGGCCCCGCGCCGGGTGCTGGGCTGCAGCAAACAGGAAGCCGACGACCGCGCCCGGCGTTATCTGGAAAAGGTCGGCCTGCCGGCACGGGTGGCCGATCAGTACCCGGCGTTTCTCTCCGGCGGCCAGCAACAGCGGGTGGCGATTGCCCGGGCTTTGGCGATGGAGCCGGAAGTCATGCTGTTCGACGAACCGACTTCGGCACTTGACCCGGAGCTGGTCGGCGAAGTGCTCAAGGTGATTCAGGGCCTGGCCGAAGAAGGCCGGACCATGATCATGGTCACCCATGAAATGAGCTTTGCGCGCAAGGTCTCAAGCCAGGTGCTGTTCCTGCATCAGGGGCTGGTGGAAGAAGAAGGCGCACCCGAAGAAGTGCTGGGCAATCCGAAAAGCGAACGCCTGAAGCAATTCCTCAGCGGCAATCTCAAGTAAAACTATTGCCCGGCCGGCGCGGTCATTGAAGGAACACCTTCAGAGCACACGTCGCCGGCATGGGCACTTCCACCGACTTCGCCAAATACTGGTTCAGCGCCCGCGACTGGAAGCCTTTCGCCTTTCAAAAACAGGTGTGGGCCGCGGTCAAACGGAGCGAGTCCGGCCTGCTGCACGCCAGTACCGGCGCCGGTAAAACCTACGCGGTGTGGTTTGCCGCGCTCAATCGGTTTGCCCGCTCCAGGCCTGCTGCTGAAACCACCCGCAAACGCCCACCGCCGGCCGAACCGCTGACAGTCTTGTGGATCACCCCCATGCGCGCGCTGGCTGCCGACACCGCGCGCGCCCTGCAAGCGCCGCTGGACGATCTGCAGATTCCCTGGAGCGTCGGCCTGCGCACTGGCGACACCGGCAGCAGCGAACGCGCCCGGCAGAACCGGCGCCTGCCCACCACGCTGATCACCACCCCGGAAAGCCTGACCCTGATGCTCGCCCGGGCCGACGCGCAAACGGCGCTGTCGACGCTGCGTATGGTCGTGGTGGATGAGTGGCACGAATTGCTCGGCAACAAGCGCGGCGTGCAATTGCAACTGGCCCTCGCCCGGCTACGGCGCTGGCAGCCGGGGCTGATCGTCTGGGGCGTTTCCGCGACGCTCGGCAATCAGTCCCACGCCGAACAGGTGCTGATCCCACAGGGCGGCGGCGTGAGTATTCAGGGGCAAAGCGAAAAGTCGCTCAAGGTCGATACCCTGCTCCCACCGGCCATCGAACGATTTCCCTGGGCCGGGCACATCGGTCTGAAGATGTTGCCGCAGGTGGTCGCCGAACTGGACGTCTGCGCCAGCAGCCTGGTGTTCACCAACACCCGGGCGCAATCGGAAATCTGGTATCAGGCCTTGCTGGAAGCGCGGCCGGACTGGGCCGGTTTGATTGCCCTGCACCACAGCTCTCTGTCCCGCGACACCCGCGACTGGGTCGAGCAGGCGCTGAAGAACGGCCAACTCAAAGCCGTGGTCTGCACTTCAAGCCTGGATCTGGGGGTGGATTTCCTGCCGGTGGAGCGGGTGCTGCAGATTGGCTCGGCCAAAGGCGTGGCGCGGCTGATGCAGCGTGCCGGACGTTCGGGGCATGCGCCCGGCAGAACGTCTCGGGTCACGCTGGTGCCGACCCACAGCCTGGAGCTGATTGAAGCTGCGGCCGCTGGCGATGCCGTGGCACAGCGGCGGATCGAACCGCGACTGTCACCGCACAAACCGCTGGATGTGCTGGTGCAGCATCTGGTCAGCATGGCCCTGGGCGGTGGCTTTGTTCCCGATGAGCTGTACGAAGAAGTCCGTGGTGCCTGGGCCTATCGCGACCTGACACCAGCAGACTGGGCCTGGGCGCTGGCGTTCGTACGCCACGGCGGGATGTCGCTGACGGCGTACCCGGATTACCGCCGGGTCGAGCCGGATGAGCACGGGATCTGGCGCGTCCCCGATGCCCGCCTGGCGCGCCGCCATCGCATGAGCATCGGCACCATCGTCAGCGATGCCAGCATTCACCTGAAATTCTGGAGCAAGGGCGGTGGCGGCAAACAACTGGGCAGCGTGGAAGAAAGCTTCATCGCACGCCTGAAACCCGGTGATGGTTTTCTGTTCGCCGGGCGCTTGCTGGAACTGGTGCGGGTGGAAAACATGACCGCCTACGTCAAACGCAGCACCGCAAAAAAAGCCGCCGTACCGCGCTGGAATGGCGGACGCATGCCGCTCTCCAATGAGTTGGCGGAAGCCGTGGTCAGCCGCTTCAGCGCGGCGGCACACGGTGAGTTTGCCGGCCCGGAAATGCACGCCTTGCGCCCGCTGCTGGAAACACAGATGCGCTGGTCGGGCCTGCCGACAGACAACAACCTGCTGGCCGAAGTGCTGAAATCCCGCGAAGGCTGGCACCTTTTCCTCTACCCGTTTGCCGGACGCCAGGTGCATCTGGGGCTGGCCAGCCTGCTGGCGTGGCGGGCCAGTCAGCGCTTGCCTGTGACCTTCTCGATTGCGGTCAACGATTACGGACTGGAACTGCTCAGCGCCACGCCCGTTGACTGGTCTGTACAGCTGAATCAGGCCCTGCTCAGTCCCGAAGGTTTGTTGAGGGATGTGCTGGCCAGCCTCAACGCGGGCGAACTGGCGCTGCGCAGGTTTCGGGAAATCGCGCGGATAGCCGGCCTGGTGTTCGCCGGTTACCCCGGCGCGCCGAAAAGTACACGTCAGGTGCAGGCCTCCAGCGGGCTGTTTTTTGAAGTGTTCAAACAATACGACGCCGACAACCTGCTACTGGCGCAGGCCGGGGAAGAAGTCCTGCGGGAAGAACTGGATATTCGTCGACTTGAACAGACATTGGAGCGGATCAATCGGATGAAACTGGACATGCACTTGATCAAACGTCCTACACCGCTCGGCTTTCCATTGCTGGTGGAGCGCATGCGCGAAAGCATGAGTTCGGAAAAACTTGCCGACCGGATCCGGCGCATGGTTGGCGATCTGGAGAAAACCGCCGACACAGGCCAATCCCGATGAACGCGCCCTACCCCTTGCGTCTGGCAGGCGAAGAACTCTGGTTACTGCCGGAAAAGGCGCTTTACTGGCCAGCGCAACAGGCGCTGCTGATTGCCGATGTGCATTTCGGCAAGGCAGCCGCTTATCGTCGACTTGGCCAACCGGTTCCGCAGGGCACTACGACGAGCAATATCGCGGTGATCGAGCAATTGCTGGCGAAGCTGCCGTGTCGGCAACTGATCTTTCTGGGGGACTTTCTGCACGGACCTGGCTCCCACGCCCCCGACACCTTGCAGGCTTTGGCGCAGTGGCGGGCGCGTCATGCCGACCTGCCGATGACGCTGATTCGCGGCAATCACGACAAGCGGGCGGGCGATCCGCCGCTAGCGCTGAACATCCGGGTGGTGCCAGAGCCGTTGCTGCTAGGGCCCTTCGCGTTGCAACACGAGCCGGATCCGCACCCTGAGCGGCACGTCCTCGCAGGGCACGTACACCCGGTTTATCGATTGATCGGCAAGGGGCGTCAGCGTTTACGGCTGGCGTGTTTCAGGCTCGGAGAACGCATCAGCCTGCTGCCGGCCTTTGGTGCCTTCACCGGTGGTTTTCCAGTGGAGAAGGAAGACAGCTGTCGGATCTTTGTCATTGGCGACAACGAAATATGGCCCGTCGGCTGAAGTCCTGTTCAGGATTCAGCCGACGGGCCATGCATTCAATCACGCGACGGGCGCGGGTGGCGGTTTGTCCGGCAACGTAGGTTCGCCGGGCTCGGTCGGTTCTTCGTTGGGGGTATCGGGATCGGGCTGGTGAGGGATTCCGCCGGCCGTGGTGATGGGTGGGTGTGCCAACAACGACCAGGCCATTACGCCAACCTGATTGGGCTCGAGCCTTGCCAGTTCGGCAGTGATTTGCGGATCGATCTTCATGGAGCACTCCTCGGCGAAGGCCCGTCCCGCTGTTCGCGAAACGGGCAGTACACCTCATAGAGTGTCTACCCGCCGAAGAATTCCCGGTAACTGCCGGATGGACGGATCAGGTGCGCGGCAGGGTCACGCCACGCTGGCCCTGGTATTTGCCGGCACGGTCCTTGTAGGACACTTCGCATTCCTCGTCGGATTCGAGGAACAGCATCTGCGCCACGCCTTCATTCGCGTAGATCTTCGCCGGCAGGTTGGTGGTGTTGGAGAACTCCAGGGTCACCTGGCCTTCCCACTCGGGCTCGAGCGGGGTGACGTTGACGATGATGCCGCAACGGGCGTAAGTGCTCTTGCCCAGGCAGATGGTCAGGACGTTGCGTGGAATACGGAAGTATTCAACGGTCGTGGCCAAGGCAAAGGAGTTCGGCGGAATGATGCAGACATCGCTGTGGACGTCGACAAAACTGCCGGCGTCGAAGTTTTTCGGATCGACGATGGCCGAATTGATGTTGGTGAACACCTTGAAATGATTGGTGCAACGCACATCGTAGCCGTAGCTCGACACACCGTAGGAGATCACACGGCTGTCGTCACTGCCACGTACCTGGCGCTCGACGAACGGCTCGATCATGCCGTGTTCCTGCGCCATGCGGCGAATCCACTTGTCCGATTTGATGCTCATGGCGGGTGTCCTGAATAGCGAGGTGGAAAAAATCTGTCCGGCATCTTACCGGGCGCGCTGCCGGGTTCAAAGTCCGGGCTGCAAATCTCGGCGAACGTGCAGGAATTACGCGCCCTGGCGACGAACCGTCACACCGTCGATCCCTAAAACAGAGAAACCTTCGCAAGAAGCATTGGCACGTTCCGGAAAAAGGGTTAAGGTGGCGCCACTGTGCTGCTTGTGTCACTGAGAATCTCTACACGATATGTTGAATTTCGATCCAACCATCTACAAGAATTTTTCCTGCTCTTTGCACTCAGTCTCGGCCAGGGTTCTTCCTGAGTCGCAGTTATCTTTGTTCAAGGAGTTACACCATGTCTAATCGCCAAACCGGTACCGTTAAGTGGTTCAACGATGAAAAAGGCTTCGGCTTCATCACTCCACAATCCGGTGACGACCTGTTCGTTCACTTCAAAGCTATCCAATCCGACGGCTTCAAAAGCCTGAAAGAAGGCCAACAGGTTTCTTTCATCGCTACCCGCGGTCAGAAAGGCATGCAAGCTGAAGAAGTACAAGTTATCTAACTTGTAGCTTCTTTAGTAAAAGGCCCCGCCCTCAAAAGCGGGGCTTTTTTGTGGGCGTCTGTTTTTCCAGGCGCAAAAAAACGCAGCCTGCGAAGGCTGCGATCTTTTTTGTTGTTTACCAGGCGACGCCGAAGCCGGCGGTGTAGCGGGTCTTGCTCAGGTCTGCATCCTCGGTGCCGCTGATGATGTCGCGTTCGGCCTTGAGGTTGAGCGAGGCCCAGTCGGTGACCTTGTAGCGCAGGCCCATTTCCGCATCCAGCGCGTAGTCGGCCACGCCGGACAACGGCTTGCCGACCTCGCCATTGGTGAAGAACTCGACCTTCTTGCCGATCAGGTAGCGGTTGTAGTCCCACTTCATGGCGACCGAATAGAAGTTGTCCTTGCTGCCATCGCGGTACTCGTAATCGGTTCGGTTGAGCAGCGAACCCAGGGAGAACGCTCCCAGTTCATCGTCCCAGAACTGGTAACCCGGACCGGTACCGACCACGCGCTGGCGGGCCAGCTCTTCAATGTGATCACGCTTGTAGTTCAGGCGGCCCTGCCAGAACCATTGATCAGTGAGGAAGCGGTCGAGCGAGTACTCGGCGCGCCAGTTATCGGTGGTGGTCACGTCGTCCTGCACTTCGCGGTTGTATTCGCCTTCGGCGGTATGGCGCCAGCGGCCGTGACGAGCAGTGGTCTTGAAGCCGACATCGTAATCATCGGTATCTTTCTCGGCACGCTGGTAGTCGAGCGCCAGGTCAACGTTGCCCTTCCACACCAGATCCTCGACCACCGGTTTGGGCTTGAGAATCTGCTGAATGCTCGCCAGTTCCACGGTTTTCGGCGCTTCGCCGTTGGCCAGGGTGACCTTGCCGTCTTCGGCGGCGCTCAGCGACTTGGCCTTCTCGCCGTTGTAGGCGTCCTGTTTGACCAGCAACTCCTGATCACTTTCCAGGGTCTTGACCTGCTTCCAGTCGATGGTGACGGCACCGGCGTACTGGGTCTGGACCAGCAACTTGCCGCCGTCGAACAGCGTGATTTTGCCGCTCAGCTTGTCACCGTTCTTCAACCAGACGGTGTCGGCAAGCAAAGGTGTGGACGCACTGAAGACAGCAAGGCACAGCAGGGTTCTGGACAACATAAGCGAATCGAAGACTCAAGTTTGCGAAAAAAGGGTCGGCATTATCCGTAGGAATAATTCCCTGACAAGGAGTGACCCGGCTAATTCTGTTGAGTTCATTTCTCAATTGCCCATCCACCGATTACGCTTACGGCCATAAGGCGATCAAGTTCAGGAACCGCGCACGTGACAGACCCGATGCATGCCTGCGAAAACGATCCGCAAATCCGACGCACGGCACTCTATTCGACCCTCGCCCAAGTGCCCGAGGGCAAAGTCGTCAGCTATGGTCAGTTGGCCGAACTGGCGGGGTTGGGGCGCGCCGCCCGCTGGGTCGGCCGGACCCTGAGCCAATTGCCCGGCGACACCAAGCTGCCCTGGCACCGCGTACTCGGCGCCGGCGGTCGGATCAGCCTGCCGGCGGGCAGCCCGTCCGGGGACGAACAGCGCGCGCGATTGCGCATGGAGGGCATCACCGTCCTGAACAATCGCGTGGATATTCGGCGCCATGGCTGGCGTCCGGTAGAGCACAGCGGTTAGAGTGCGCGCTTTGTTTTCGCAATCTTGAGGCAGACTTCAGCCCATGCCCCGTAAAACCTGGCGCGCCGCGCTCGCCGCCTATGCCAGTCCTTCGACGCTCGTGCTGTTGTTGCTGGGTTTCGCCGCCGGCCTGCCGTACATGCTGGTGTTCTCGACACTTTCGGTCTGGCTGCGTGAAGCCGGTGTGGCCCGCGAGACGATCGGCTACGCCAGCCTGATCGGTCTGGCCTACGCCTTCAAATGGGTCTGGTCGCCCCTGCTCGACCAATGGCGCCTGCCGTTGCTCGGCAAGCTGGGTCGTCGCCGTTCGTGGCTGGTACTTTCACAAACGCTGGTGATCCTCGGTCTGATCGGCATGGGCTTTTGCGACCCGCAAAAACACCTGTCCTGGCTGATCGCTATCGCGGTGGTGGTTGCATTCGCCTCCGCCACTCAGGATATCGCCGTCGACGCCTATCGCCTGGAAATCGCCGAAGACAGCCGTCAGGCCGCGCTGGCCGCCAGCTATATGTCCGGCTATCGGATCGCCGCCCTGCTCGCGACCGCGGGTGCGCTGTTCTTCGCCGAGGGCTTCGGCTCTACAGGATTCAAGTACCAGCATTCGGCCTGGACCGGCACCTACGTGCTGTTCGGCGCCCTGATGGTCCCTGCCCTGCTCACCACTCTGCTGATGCGCGAGCCGCCGGTGCCGTTGCGCACCCAGTTGCAGGCGGGGCGTTACACCTTCATGCATCAGTTGATGTCAGTGTTCGTGCTGATCATTTTGCTGGTGTCTGTGCCAGCAATGTTTACCCAGCTCTACAACACCGATTTCGCCAGCGTGCTGTTTGGTGACATGAGTCCGCTGGACCTGCTGCTGGAAGACCGGGCGTTCCTGCGTGCCATTCTCTACACCACGCTGACCTGCCTGTGCCTCTCGGCCATGGGTCGCCGTGGCCTGGCGCCGGTACTGACACCGGTCAACGACTTCATCCTGCGCTACCGCTGGCAGGCACTGCTGCTGCTGGGCCTGATCGCTACCTATCGGATGTCCGATACGGTGATGGGCGTGATGGCCAACGTGTTCTACATCGACCAGGGCTTTACCAAGGACCAGATCGCCAGCGTCAGCAAGATCTTCGGCCTGATCATGACACTCGTTGGCGCCGGCATGGGCGGTCTGCTGATCGTGCGCTTCGGCATCCTGCCGATCCTGTTCATCGGCGGTGCCGCGTCGGCGGGTACCAATCTGCTGTTCCTGATGCTCGCCGACATGGGCCCGAACCTGCAGATGCTGGTGGTGACGATCTCCCTCGACAACTTCAGCTCGGGCCTGGCCACCTCGGCGTTCGTCGCCTACCTGTCGAGCCTGACCAACCTGAAATTCTCCGCCACCCAGTACGCCCTGCTGAGCTCGATCATGCTCCTGCTGCCACGCCTGATCGGCGGCTACTCCGGGGTGATGGTGGAAAAATTCGGATATCACAACTTCTTCCTGATCACCGCGCTGCTCGGCGTTCCGACCCTGGTGCTGATCGCCCTGCACTGGTTCCAGGAAAGCCGCCGAGAAGGCCCGACGCCGACGCCGGAACCCGCACCGACCTCCGTCGTGGAAGAATCGTAAGACATCTCGCACCCGGCGAGAGGGTTCGCGCCGGGGCTGCACTTCTGTACGTCGGCGGATCTCGCCGTTACACTGCTCCGTCATTTCCAGTCATAGCAACCGACAACGGCCAACCATGCGCACCAGTCAATTTTTGCTCGCCACACAGAAAGAAACGCCTTCCGACGCGGTCGTGATCAGCCACCAGCTGATGCTGCGCGCCGGCATGATCCGCAAACTCGCCTCGGGCCTGTACACCTGGCTGCCGATGGGCTTGCGAGTGATGCGCAAGGTGGAAGCCATCGTTCGCGAAGAAATGGACGCCGCCGGCTCTCTGGAAGTGTTGATGCCGAGCACCCAACCGGCCGAGCTGTGGCAGGAATCGGGGCGCTGGGAAGAATACGGCCCAGAACTGCTGCGCATCAAAGACCGCCACGGTCGTGATTTCTGCGCGGGCCCGACCCACGAAGAAGTGATCACCGATCTGATGCGCAACGAGTTGAGCAGCTATAAACAGCTGCCGATCAACCTGTACCAGATCCAGACCAAATTCCGTGACGAAATCCGTCCACGCTTCGGCCTGATGCGCGGTCGCGAATTCATCATGAAGGACTCCTACTCGTTCCATGCGGATCAGGCGTCGCTGCAGATCACTTATGACCGCATGCACGAAGCGTACTGCAACATCTTCACCCGCCTGGGTCTGAAATTCCGTCCGGTGGAAGCCGACAACGGTTCGATCGGTGGCGCCGGTTCCCACGAATTCCACGTGCTGGCCGAGTCCGGCGAAGACGATATCGTCTTCAGCAACGGCTCCGAGTATGCGGCGAACATCGAGAAAGCCGAAGCCGTGCCGCGTGAAACCTCGCGCGCCGCGCCAAGCGAAGAGCTGCGTCTGGTCGACACGCCAGACACCAAGACCATCGCGGCCCTGGTGGAGAAATTCAATCTGCCGATTGAAAAGACCATCAAGACCCTGATCGTGCACGCCGAAGAAGAAGGCAAGCTGATCGCCCTGATCATCCGTGGCGACCACGAGCTGAACGAAATCAAGGCTGCCAACCAGCCAGGCGTTGCCAGCCCGCTGGTCATGGCTTCCGATGCCGAACTGCGTGACGCCATTGGCGCCGGCGCCGGTTCCCTCGGCCCGCTGAACCTGCCGCTGCCGATCATCATCGACCGTTCGGTCGAGCTGATGAGCGACTTCGCCATCGGTGCCAACATCGACGACAAGCACTACTTCGGCGTGAACTGGGAGCGTGATCTGCCGGTTCCGACCGTGGCCGACCTGCGCAACGTCGTGGCCGGCGACCCGAGCCCGGACGGCAAGGGCACCCTGGAAATCAAGCGCGGCATCGAAGTCGGACACATCTTCCAGCTGGGCAACAAGTACAGCAAGGCGATGAAGTGCGAAGTGCTGGGCGAGAACGGCAAGCCGGTGACCCTGGAAATGGGTTGCTACGGTATCGGCGTGTCCCGCGTGGTGGCTGCCGCCATCGAGCAGAACAACGACGAGAACGGCATCATCTGGAGCGACGCCCTGGCACCGTTCCAGATCGCTCTGGTGCCACTGCGCTATGAAACCGAGCTGGTGCGTGAAGCCACCGACAAGCTGTACGCGGAACTGACCGCGGCCGGCTTCGAAGTGCTGCTGGACGACCGCGACAAGAAAACCAGCCCGGGCATCAAGTTCGCGGACATGGAGCTGATCGGCATTCCACACCGGATCGTGGTCAGCGACCGCGGCCTCGCCGAAGGCAACCTGGAATACAAGAGCCGTACCGAAGGCCAGGCGCAAGCGCTGCCGGTTGCCGACGTGCTGTCCTTCCTTCAGGCCCGTATCCGCCGCTGAAACCAGATAGAGACGTCATGTTCAAGCGAAACACCTTAGGCCTCGGTGGTGCCGCCCTGTGCGGCACCCTGCTGGTCAGCGGCTGTGCCAATCACATGTCACAACGCAGCGAGCACGAGGAACGTGTCGAGCGCAAACTGCTCGATCACAGCCTGCAGATCGATGTCGGCGAGCCCAAGGTGCTTGAGCTGCCGCAACGGCGCGTGAAGATCAACGAACAGAAGACTTTCGAAGTCACCGAGTTCGAAGTCACCCGCCATTACGACCGTTACACGCCTTACCAGCCGTGGCGGGAGATCTACGAGATCCCGCTGGGTGCGGTGGCGGTGGTCGGCGGCATCGGCGCGAACGTGGTCAACGTGTTTGCCCTCGGCAATCTGCCCGACAGCGTGACACGGGACTGGCTCAGCTACGGTTTCGCCGGGCTCAACCCGTTCATGAACGTGCAATCCAACGGTCGCGCGCAGCAGAACCTGGCCGGCATCGATGAAGTCCAGCGCGACAAGCGCACGGAGTATTCGAGCCTGCCCTGGAGCGAGCGTCCGGTTCAGGTCAAGGCTGGTAAACAGACCTTCGACATGACCACCGATCGCAACGGCATGCTGCGTCTGAACCTGCTGGACAGCCCGTTCGCCGAAAACGACCTCAATCATGTGGGCAAACTGCAGATCAGCGTCGAAGACGGCAAAGATGACGTGCATTCCGATTCGTCCCTGGCGATCAGCACTCACCTGCGCGGCAAGCTGCTGGAGGCTCACGGGCTGATCTACGACGATCTGGAAGACGACGAAGTGAGCCAGTGGGTGCACCGGGTCAAGCGTCTGTCGGAACTGGGTCTGGAAGAAGAAGCCAGTGAGCTGGAACAAAGCCTGATCGAACTGACCCGCAACGATCCCGAGTTGCAAGCTGAATTCCTCAAGTCCCTGACCCGGGATGCGGGGCGTCTGGTGGCGGATCCGGGGCCGAACTGAATCCCCTGAAAAACTGCCCGAACCTGCTTCGGGCAGTTTTTTGTCCGCTTATCGCTCAAACAACTCCATCTGCTCAAAACCGCCGCGCAAATCTTCGAGCCGCACACCCACCCCCAACAACCGCACCGGCTTACCACCGCGATTGAACGCCTGGGTCAGCATCAACTGGTAACTGCCCAGATCCCGCCCTGCCCCGGCCTGCTCAAGCGTGGTCTGGGTGAAATCGTGAAACTTCACTTTGACGAACGGCTTGCCCGGCCGGTAGCTGCTGTCGATCCGCGCCATGCGGGTTTTCAGGGTTTCCAGTAGTTCCGGAAGCTTGTCGAGGCAGCTGCGCAGATCCGGCAGATCGACATCGTAGGTGTTTTCGACGCTGATCGACTGACGACGACTGTCGTTGTGCACCAACCGCTCATCGATCCCACGGGCCAGACTCCACAAGCGCTCGCCGAAACTGCCGAATTCCCGCACCAGCGCCAGCTTGTCCCACTCGCGCAATTGCAGGCAGTCATTGATACCGAGCTTGCCCAGCTTGTCGGCCGTGACCTTGCCCACCCCGTGCAACTTGCTCACCGGCAGGCCACTGACGAATTCTTCGACCTGATCCGGGGTGATCACGAACAAGCCGTTGGGTTTTCTCCAGTCGCTGGCGATCTTGGCCAGAAACTTGTTCGGCGCCACGCCGGCGGAGACAGTGATGTGCAACTGATTGGAAACCCGACGACGAATATCCTGGGCGATCCGCGTGGCGCTGCCGCCGAAATGCGCGCTGTCCGAGACGTCGAGGTAGGCCTCGTCCAAGGAAAGAGGCTCGATCAGGTCGGTGTAATCGCTGAAGATCGTATGAATTTCCTTCGACGCCTCGCGATAGGCGTCCATTCGCGGCTTGACGATAGTCAGGTCCGGGCACAGCTTCAGGGCGTGTCCGGACGACATCGCCGAGCGAACCCCGTAAGCCCGCGCCTCATAGTTGCAGGTGGCGATCACTCCGCGCCTGTCTGCCGAGCCACCCACCGCCAACGGCTTGCCGGCGAGGCTCGGGTCATCCCGCATCTCGATGGCGGCGTAGAAACAGTCACAGTCGACGTGGATGATTTTTCGCTGAGTCATGACAGAAAAGGAAACATGGCGAGCCGGACCGGCAGTATCTCACTGACACCTGTATATAGCACCAGTGGTAAGAATGTTCTTTTCAGTTTGTAGGAAACGGATTTTGAATTTATTTTCTCAATCGAAAGCCAACCTCCAATAGAGCTGAAACCCTTGCCCTGCCTGACCTGCAGCCCTTGAAAAGACCGTCCGTCAGCGCTAACCGATTGAAGCTGAAGAGGTTTTATCCGAATTGAAGGTTGACACCCCGGCGATCCTCTGTAGAATGCCGCCACACAGACGCGGGATGGAGCAGTCTGGTAGCTCGTCGGGCTCATAACCCGAAGGTCGTCGGTTCAAATC
>NZ_JBMDJR010000009.1:0-319974 GCF_057809295.1 Pseudomonas sp. FG35
TTTTTCGACCTGATCGACGACCGACAATTTAAAGGTCCGCGTGTAATCACGCTGACTGCGCCTTTTTCCTGTATTCATTACTCCCTCCTGAGAATGGGTCAGAAGGTGTAAACCTTATTCAGGACGAGACACGTGCATTAAAAAGGGAGCCCGAAGGCTCCCTTTTTTGTCGCTCAACGCTTGATCAGAACAACACACGGCTACGGATGGTGCCGTTGATGTGCTGCAGCTTCTCTTGCGCCAGGTCCGAGTACTCGGCGTCGACGTCGATCACCACGTAGCCGACCTTCTCGTTGGTCTGCAGGAACTGACCGGAGATGTTGATGCCGTTTTCGGCGAAGACCTTGTTGATCTCGCTCATCACACCCGGAATGTTCTCGTGGATGTGCAGCAGGCGGTGCTTGCCAGGGTGAGCCGGCAGGGCCACTTCCGGGAAGTTCACGGACGATACCGAAGTACCGTTGTCGCTGTACTTGACCAGTTTTTCTGCCACTTCCAGACCGATGTTGGCCTGTGCTTCAGCGGTGGAACCGCCGATGTGCGGGGTCAGGATCACGTTGTCCAGGCCACGCAGCGGGCTTTCGAACTCTTCGTCGTTGGAACGCGGCTCGACCGGGAACACGTCGATGGCGGCGCCGATCAGGTGCTTGTCCTTGATCGCAGCGGCGAGGTGATCCAGCTCGACCACGGTGCCGCGTGCAGCGTTGATCAGGATGCCGCCCTTCTTGATGGCGCGGATTTCCTTCTCGCCGATCATCCACTGGGTCGCAGCGGTTTCCGGAACGTGCAGGGTGACGATGTCGGACATGCCCAGCAGCTCGTGCAGGTTGCCGACCTGGGTCGCGTTGCCCAGTGGCAGCTTGGTCACGGTGTCGTAGAAGAACACCTGCATGCCCAGACCTTCAGCCAGGACCGACAGCTGAGTACCGATCGAGCCGTAGCCGACGATGCCCAGTTTCTTGCCACGGATCTCGAAGGAGTTGGCTGCGGACTTGATCCAGCCGCCACGGTGGCAGGACGCGTTTTTCTCAGGGATGCCGCGCAGCAGCAGGATCGCTTCGGCCAGCACCAGCTCGGCCACGGAGCGGGTGTTGGAGTACGGCGCGTTGAACACGGCGATGCCGCGCTCGCGGGCCGCTTCCAGGTCAACCTGGTTGGTGCCGATGCAGAAACAGCCGACCGCGACCAGTTTCTTCGCGTGATCGAAGATCTCTTCGGTCAGTTGGGTGCGCGAACGAATGCCGATGAAGTGAGCGTCAGCGATCTTTTCCTTGAGCTGGGCTTCCGGCAGGGAGCCTGTCAGGTATTCGATGCTGGTGTAGCCCGCCGCCTTGAGGACGTCGACAGCCGATTGGTGGACGCCTTCGAGAAGAAGGAACTTGATCTTGCTCTTATCGAGAGAAGTCTTGCTCATCTGCGTAAACCTGTATCCCGGAGAAAAATGGCAGGAAATGGTCAACAGACATTGACCTGGACGACAAGAAAGCCGTCACCGCAGAACCGGCCTTGGGCACTGGCCTGCGGGGTCGGTATGCTAGCATAGCCACCCCGCTAAACACTCATTCCTGCGACGTGAAGCGTTCTCAGGATGACCATGAATTGTTCGAGAGTTCCGTCGATGACCAATCCTGCCCTGATTGATGAACTGAAGACCCTGGTCGAGCCTGGCAAAGTCCTGACCGATGCCGACTCCTTGAACGCTTACGGCAAGGACTGGACCAAACACTTCGCCCCGGCGCCCAGCGCCATCGTGTTTCCCAAGACCATCGAGCAGGTGCAGGCCGTCGTCCGCTGGGCCAACGAACACAAAGTGGCGCTGGTGCCGTCGGGCGGGCGCACGGGGCTCTCCGCCGCAGCCGTGGCGGCCAATGGCGAAGTGGTCGTGTCGTTCGACTACATGAATCAGATTCTCGACATCAACCTGACCGACCGCACCGCCGTCTGTCAGCCGGGCGTGGTCACCGAGCAATTGCAGAACGCGGCCGAAGAACATGACTTGTACTACCCGGTGGACTTCGCTTCGGCCGGTTCCAGTCAG
Source organism: Pseudomonas sp. FG35 (assembly GCF_057809295.1). Lineage (NCBI taxonomy): Bacteria > Pseudomonadati > Pseudomonadota > Gammaproteobacteria > Pseudomonadales > Pseudomonadaceae > Pseudomonas > Pseudomonas sp. FG35. Next base: position 2,039 of record NZ_JBMDJR010000009.1, read on the forward strand.
ATTGGCGGCAACATCGGCACCAATGCCGGCGGGATCAAGGTCATTCGCTACGGCATGACCCGCAACTGGGTCGCAGGCATGAAAGTCGTGACCGGCAAGGGCGATGTGCTGGAACTGAACAAAGACCTGATCAAGAACGCCACCGGATATGACCTGCGCCAGCTGTTCATCGGCGCCGAAGGCACCCTGGGTTTCGTGGTCGAGGCCACCATGCGTCTGGACCGTGCGCCGAAAAACCTGACCGCAATGGTCCTCGGCACCGCCGATTTCGATTCAATCATGCCGGTACTGCACGCCTTTCAGGGCCGGCTCGACCTGACTGCGTTCGAATTCTTCTCCGACAAGGCCCTGGCCAAGGTCATGGGCCGTGGCGATGTCCCGGCGCCGTTCGAAACCGACTGCCCGTTCTATGCCTTGCTGGAATTCGAGGCGACCACCGAAGAAGTGGCCAACACCGCCCTGGAAACCTTCGAACACTGCGTGGAGCAGGGTTGGGTGCTGGACGGCGTGATGAGCCAGAGCGAAACCCAGTTGCAGAACCTGTGGAAGCTGCGCGAGTACATCTCCGAAACCATCTCCCACTGGACACCGTACAAGAACGACATCTCGGTCACCGTCTCGAAAGTCCCTGCATTTTTGCAGGAAATCGATGCGATCGTCGGCGAACATTACCCGGATTTCGAAATCGTCTGGTTCGGCCACATCGGCGACGGCAACCTGCACCTGAACATCCTCAAGCCGGACAACCTGAGCAAGGACGAGTTTTTCGCCAAGTGCGCCACCGTCAACAAGTGGGTGTTCGAAACCGTCGAGAAGTACAACGGTTCGATTTCCGCCGAACACGGCGTGGGCATGACCAAGCGCGACTACCTGACCTACAGCCGCTCACCGGTGGAAATCGAATACATGAAAGCGGTCAAGGCGGTGTTCGACCCGAACGGCATCATGAACCCGGGCAAGATTTTCGCGGTTTGATTGGCAATCCCTGATGAATCAATGAAGGCAGGAGTCGGTAATGAGCTATCAGCACCAGTATGTCGACGGTACGCGGATTCATTTTCCGCTGGGGAAAGTGGTGTGCATCGGCCGTAACTACGCCGAACACGCCAAGGAACTGGACAACCCGGTGCCTACCGAGCCGTTGCTGTTCATCAAGCCCGGCAGTTGCGTGGTGCCGCTGGAAGGCGGTTTCAGCATTCCGACCGAGCGTGGCTCGGTGCATTACGAGGCGGAAATCGCCGTGTTGATCGGCAAACCGCTGTCGACCAAACCGAGCCGTGAAGAAGTGCTGGACGCGATCTCCGGTTTCGCCCCGGCGCTGGACCTGACCCTGCGCGACAAGCAGGCCGAGCTCAAGTCCAAGGGTCTGCCGTGGGAAATCGCCAAGTCGTTCGACGGCGCGGCGGTGATTGCACCGTTCGTGGTCGGCAGCACCTTCGCCGACCTGACCGACATCGGTATCCGCCTGACCATCAACGGCGAAGTGCGCCAAGACGGCAACAGCAGCGCGATGCTCAACCCGATCGTGCCGATGATCCAGCACATGGCCGGCTGCTTCTCGCTGCAGGCCGGTGACGTGATCCTGACCGGTACGCCAGTGGGCGTTGGTCCGTTGAATGTCGGCGATGAGATCGTGCTGGAACTGCCCGGCGCCAGCCGCTTCACCAGCAGCGTTCGCTGACTGCAATTCTGAGTAAAACAGTGGGAGCGAGCTCGCTCCCACATTTGTTTTGTGTTGCAGCTCGCAAACACATAAGGCATTCCAGCCATTTACCGTTTTTTTCACATCCTGTCCGGATAATTCCGGTCATTCTGGCGTCTGAGCCGGCCTCTTTGTGCTATTACCCGTAGCCTGAATTTTCGGAACGCGTCCTTCGATGTCATCTCAAACTCAGCTCAAACCTGCTCGCCGTTCACGCTTCGCTCTGCGTTGGTATTCCTGGCTTTTGTTGGTAGCCGCCGCTGCGTACGGGCTGGCGTTTGCCATGCATTGGGATGACCGTGGCCTGTTGTGGGTGCTGGAGCGTTTCGAAAGCCCGGCCGAGAAACAGGAAAGCGTCTGGCTCCCGGACTACCGGGTGGTCATCGACGCCAAGCTGCTGCCGGGCATGGAAAAGGACGAAGCTTCGGACCTGTCCTACAATCCGCAGACCAAAACCCTGTTTTCAGTGATGGGCAAGAATCCGTTTCTGGTGGAGCTGACCCTGCAGGGTGACGTGCTGCGCAAGATGCCGCTGGTAGGCTGGAGCAATCCGGAAGGCCTGACGGTGATGGAGAACGGCTTGATGGCGATTGTCGATGAGCGCGAGCACCTGCTCTCCATCGTCAAGGTCGATGCCCAGACCCGCGAACTCAAGCGTGACGATTTCCCTAAATACGACCTCGGCCCGTCGAAAGATCAGAACAAGGCCTTCGAAGCCATCACCTGGGACGCCCGCAACCAGCAACTGCTGCTGGGCGAGGAGCGTCCGCCGGCGCTGTTCACCTGGAAAAGCGACGGCAGCCAGACCCTCAAGGGCGACAAGCAGAAACTCGACAGCGACGAACTCGATATTCGCAATCTGTCGGCCCTGGCGATCGACCCGCGCACCGGGCACACCCTGGTGCTGTCTGCCGATTCGCACCTGTTGCTGGAGCTGGACGAGAAGGGCGAACAAGTCAGCTTCATGACCCTGCTCGGCGGTTTCAACGGTTTGAAGAAAACCATTCCCCGCGCCGAAGGCGTGACCATGGACGACTCGGGCACGCTGTACATGGTCAGTGAGCCGAACCTGTTCTACCGCTTCGAAAAGCAGAAGTAACGACTCCTACAGCAATTGCAGATCTGTGGAGTTGTGGCTTGAGGCAAGTGGCCATTAAGCTTCAGTTCAGACAGGCGTGATATTTCATCCGCCTGTTTTGATACCGAGCCTGCCCCGAATGCGTCGACTTGCCCGTCCTAAGCCTCTATTCATCATCCTGTCGGTGATTGCCCTGATCGCGCTGATTGCGATCGGCCAATACATGCGTCTGTTCGAGCGTGCCTGGTTCAACCTGCATGCGCTCTGGCAACCGATGAGCAGCGAGGCGATCGGGCTGGATCAGTATCGGGTGGAGATCGAAGCGAAGGTCATCGACGGGCTGGACGACGATGTCTCGGCGCTGACTTACGATCCGGTGCGCAAAAGCCTGTTCACCGTAACCAACAAGAATGCCGAACTGATCGAGCTGTCGCTGGACGGCACGATCCTGCGCCGTGTCGCCTTGATCGGCTTTGGCGATCCGGAGGCGGTGGAGTTCATCAGTGCCGACACCTACGTGATCACCGACGAGCGCCAGCAGCGGCTGATCAAGATTCGCCTGGAGCACGACACCACGTTCCTTGATGCAGCGGATGCCGAGCAAATGACCCTCGGTGTGCACATGAGCGGCAACAAGGGCTTTGAAGGCCTGGCTTACGACTCGGTGGGCAAACGCCTGTTCGTGGCCAAGGAGCGGGATCCGATGCTGATTTATGAAGTGCACGGTTTCCCGCACTTCAATCCGGAAAAGTCCTACGCAGTACACGTGATCAACAATCCCAAGCGCGATGCCGGGATGTTCGTGCGCGATCTGTCGAGCCTGCAATACGACGAGCGCAGCGGCCATTTGCTGGCGCTGTCCGATGAGTCAAGGCTGATTCTGGAGCTGGATGTGGACGGGCGCCCGTTGAGCACCATGTCGTTGAACGGTGGCCGGCAGGGCCTGAAGAAAACCGTGCCGCAGGCGGAAGGTATCGCGATGGATGATGACGGGACGTTGTATCTGGTGAGCGAGCCGAATCTGTTTTATGTCTTCAGAAAGCCTGCGCAGAACTGACTGATACCCCAAAAAACCAAATGTGGGAGCGAGCAAGCTCGCTCCCACAGGTTTTTCATCCGCCCATAAAAATGTGGGCAGCCTGGTTATTCAGCTTTGAGGGTCTTCACACCTTCGCTGGTGCCCAGCAACAACAGATCCGCCGGACGCGCCGCAAACAGACCGTTGGTGACCACGCCGACGATCGCGTTGATCTGCGCTTCCAGTTCCACCGGGTTGGTGATCTGCAGGTTGTGCACGTCGAGGATGATGTTGCCGTTGTCGGTCAGCACGCCTTCGCGGTAGACCGGGTCACCGCCCAGCTTCACCAGTTGGCGGGCCACATGGCTGCGGGCCATCGGGATCACTTCCACCGGCAGCGGGAACGCGCCCAGCACTGGCACCAGTTTGCTGGCGTCGGCGATGCAGATGAAGGTCTGGGCCACGGCGGCGACGATCTTCTCGCGGGTCAGGGCTGCGCCGCCGCCCTTGATCAGGTTCAGGTGCTCGTCGCTTTCATCGGCACCGTCGACGTAGAACTCCAGGTTGCTCACGGTGTTCAGCTCATACACCGGAATCCCATGGCCCTTGAGGCGCGCAGCGGTGGCTTCGGAGCTCGCGACCGCGCCATCGAAAGCGCCCTTGTGCTGGGCGAGGGCATCGATGAAGCAGTTGGCGGTGGAGCCGGTGCCGACGCCGACGATGCTCTTGTCGTCGAGTTTCGGAAGGATGAAGTCGACGGCGGCCTGGGCCACGGCCTGTTTGAGTTGATCCTGGGTCATGCGGGCTCCGGAAGCGGGCAAGGTAAGAACGGAAAGGCCGGCATTATAGCCTCAGGCCGGGCTAAAACCTCGGGATTCGTGTGGTCGTCCGGCCGAAACCCGGGTTAGACTCGTTGGCCCTGCCCAACCCGCTCAGTGATGCTTTCCGATGCTCGAACAGTACGTCAAGAAGATCCTCACCTCGCGCGTTTATGACGTTGCCGTAGAAACCCCGCTGCAGAACGCCCGCCAGCTCTCTGAGCGGCTGGGCAACGACATCTGGCTCAAGCGCGAAGACTTGCAGCCGGTGTTCTCGTTCAAGATTCGCGGCGCCTACAACAAGCTGACCCAGTTGAGCGACGAAGAGCGCGCGCGCGGTGTGGTCACCGCGTCGGCGGGCAACCACGCGCAGGGCCTGGCCCTGGCGGCGAAAGTGCTGGGCGTGAAAGCGACCATCGTGATGCCCAAGACCACCCCGGAGATCAAGGTCGAAGGCGTGCGCTCGCGTGGCGGCAAGGTCGTGCTGCACGGCGATTCCTTCCCGGAAGCCCTGGCCTACTCGCTGAAACTGGTCGATGAAAAAGGCTACGTCTACATCCACCCGTACGACGATCCGCACACGATTGCCGGGCAGGGCACTGTGGCGATGGAAATCCTGCGCCAGCACCCGCAGCCGCTGGATGCGATTTTCGTACCGGTGGGCGGCGGCGGTCTGATCGCCGGCATCGCGGCGTACGTGAAATACCTGCGCCCGGACATCAAAGTCATCGGCGTCGAGCCCGACGACTCCAACTGCCTGCAAGCGGCGATGGCGGCAGGCGAACGCGTGGTGCTGCCGACCGTAGGCATCTTCGCCGATGGCGTGGCGGTGGCGCAGATCGGCCAGCACACCTTCGACATCTGCAAGGACTACGTCGACGAGGTGATCACCGTCAGCACCGACGAAATCTGTGCGGCGATCAAGGACATCTACGACGACACCCGTTCGATCACCGAACCGGCCGGCGCCCTGGGCGTGGCCGGGATCAAGAAATATGTCGAGCAGCGCGGTGTCAGCGGCCAGACCTTCGTGGCCATCGACTCCGGGGCCAACGTCAACTTCGACCGTTTGCGCCACGTTGCCGAGCGCGCCGAACTGGGTGAAGGCCGCGAAGCGATCATCGCCGTGACCATCCCGGAGAAGGCCGGCAGCTTCAAGGCCTTCTGCGAGGCCATCGGCAAGCGCCAGATCACCGAATTCAACTACCGCTACAACAATGGCAGCGAAGCGCACATCTTCGTCGGCGTGCAGACCCACCCGGACAACGACCCGCGCAGCGCACTGCTGGCGAGCCTGACCGAGCAGGGTTTCCCGGTGCTCGACCTGACCGACAACGAACTGGCCAAACTGCACATTCGCCACATGGTCGGCGGTCGCGCCGCGCACGTGGTCGATGAAGTGGTGCTGCGATTCGAGTTCCCGGAGCGTCCGGGCGCGCTGTTCAACTTCCTCAACAAGCTCGGCGGGCGCTGGAACATCTCGATGTTCCACTACCGCAACCACGGTGCAGCGGACGGTCGTGTGGTGGCGGGTCTGCAAGTGCCCCACGACGAGCGTCATCTGGTGCCCGCAGCCCTTGAGGAAATCGGCTACCCATACTGGGACGAAAGCGACAACCCGGCCTATCAGCTGTTTCTTGGCTGAACGGCTACGCTGATGGGTATGGCCCAAGGAAAGAGAAATTCATGGAAACCCTGACCACCCTGAAAGTCCTTCACGTCGCGGCGACCGTGGTGATACTGGCGAGCGGGCTGGGGCTCGCCGCTGTTTCCTGGCGTAATCGCAGCGAGGGGCCGGCCAGCACGATGCAGCGACCCTGGTTGTTCGTCTGGTGTCTGATGCTGATCGGCGTGCTCAGCATGCCTTTCACCGGCTGGTGGTTGGTGCACCTGATTGGCTGGCCGTTGGGACAGTTTTGGATTCTGGGGTCCAGCGTGATCTATGCCGTGGCCACATTCAGCGCGGTCTGGCTGCTTGTTCGGCTTAATCGGCTATGGACCAGCGGGGTCGGCAACCGGAAATTCAATCTGGCGCTGGCAATTGTCAGCGGCGTCGGATTTCTGGCCATTGCGGCGTTGATGGGGGCGAAGCCGGTTTAAGGCTTGGGACCGCGTCGACCCCGTTCGCGAGCAGGCTCGCTCCCACATTGATCTGAGGCGTTCACAAATTCCTTGTGGGAGCTGGTCTTGCCAGCGATGGCGATATCAGCCGCGCAGGCTTATGACGGGCCAGCCGCGCTTCTCGGCTTCGGCCCGCAGGTTCGGATCCGGATCGACCGCCACAGGATTCGCCACCTGCTCCAGCAGTGGCAGGTCATTCATCGAGTCGCTGTAGAAATAGCTGCCTTCCAGCGAATGCCCGGTTTCCTCCAGCCAGCGGTTCAGGCGCGTCACCTTGCCTTCGCGGAAGCACGGCACGTCGGTGCTGCGTCCGGTGTAGCGGCCGTCCTGCATTTCGCACTCGGTGGCGATCAGGGTTTCGACGCCCAGGCGCACCGCAATCGGCGCGGTGACGAAGCGGTTGGTGGCGGTGATGATCACCAGTTTGTCGCCGGCGTCGCGGTGCTTTTTCAGCAGATCGAGCGCCTTGGGCAGAACGATCGGCTCGATGCAGTCGCGCATGTAATCGTTGTGCCATTGCTCAAGCACGGCCATTTCGGTGCGGCCGAGGATTTCCAGGCAGAAGTTCAGGTAGGCCGCGTTATCCAGTTTGCCGGCCAGGTAATCCTGATAGAACTCGTCGTTGCGTGCCTTGTAGGCGATCGGGTCGAGGAAGCCGCGTTCGCACAGATAATCGCCCCAAGCGTGATCGCTGTCGCCGCCCAGAAGGGTGTTGTCCAAATCGAATAAAGCCAGGCGCATTGCAGTTACCCGCTGAAAAGTCAGTAAAAAGGCCACAAGAATACGGTCTTTTCACAAGAGTGCACATAAGCTCGGAACCTTCGTTGCCGCCTTCACAACCTTTGTGGAACAATGCGGCGACATGCGTTTGCGAGGTTGTTGCCGTGATCGACCCCGATGGTTTCCGCCCTAATGTCGGGATCATTCTGACGAATGACGCCGGCCAGGTGCTATGGGCTCGCCGTATCAATCAGGATGCCTGGCAGTTTCCACAGGGGGGAATCAATCCCGAGGAGACGCCGGAAGACGCCTTGTACCGCGAGCTGAACGAAGAAGTTGGCCTGGAACGCGAAGATGTTGAAATTCTCGCCTGTACCCGGGGCTGGTTGCGCTATCGTTTGCCGCAACGTCTGGTGCGAACCCACAGCCAACCGCTGTGCATCGGCCAGAAACAGAAGTGGTTTCTCCTGCGCCTGATCTCCAACGAGCAGCGGGTGCGGATGGATTTGACCGGTAAACCGGAGTTCGATGGCTGGCGCTGGGTCAGTTATTGGTATCCGTTGGGCCAGGTGGTGACATTCAAGCGCGAAGTGTATCGCCGCGCTCTCAAAGAGCTTGCCCCGCGCCTTTTAGCGCGCGACTGACGACGGAGTTCGACCCCGAGCCATGCTCAATACGCTGCGCAAGATCGTCCAGGAAGTTAACTCCGCCAAGGATCTCAAGGCGGCGTTGGGGATTATTGTGTTGCGCGTCAAAGAGGCCATGGGCAGCCAGGTCTGCTCGGTCTACCTGCTTGATCCAGAGACCAACCGCTTCGTGCTGATGGCCACCGAGGGCTTGAACAAGCGCTCGATCGGCAAGGTCAGCATGGCACCCAACGAAGGTCTGGTCGGCCTGGTCGGCACGCGTGAAGAACCCCTGAACCTCGAAAACGCCGCGGATCACCCGCGCTACCGTTACTTCGCCGAAACCGGCGAGGAGCGCTACGCCTCGTTCCTCGGGGCGCCGATCATTCACCACCGCCGCGTCGTCGGCGTGTTGGTCATCCAGCAGAAAGAACGCCGCCAGTTCGATGAGGGTGAAGAAGCCTTCCTCGTGACCATGAGCGCGCAGCTCGCGGGCGTAATCGCTCACGCCGAGGCCACAGGTTCCATCCGTGGTCTTGGCCGTCAGGGTAAGGGCATCCAGGAAGCCAAGTTCGTCGGCGTGCCGGGTTCACCGGGTGCGGCGGTCGGTACCGCGGTGGTCATGTTGCCACCGGCGGATCTGGACGTGGTGCCGGACAAGACCATCACCGACATCGACGCGGAACTGGCGCTGTTCAAGACCGCCATTGAAGGCGTGCGCGCCGACATGCGTGCGTTGTCGGCCAAACTCGCGACCCAGCTGCGTCCGGAAGAGCGCGCCCTGTTCGATGTCTATCTGATGATGCTTGACGATGCCTCGCTGGGCAGCGAAATCACCAACGTGATCAAGACCGGGCAGTGGGCCCAGGGCGCGTTGCGTCAGGTCGTGACCGATCACGTCAACCGTTTCGATTTGATGGACGACGAGTACCTGCGTGAGCGGGCATCGGACGTCAAGGACCTGGGCCGACGCCTGCTCGCCTATCTGCAGGAAGAGCGGCAGCAGAACCTGGTCTACCCGGAAAAGACCATTCTGGTCAGCGAAGAACTGACGCCGGCGATGCTCGGCGAGGTGCCGGAAGGCACGCTGGTCGGTCTGGTATCGGTGCTTGGTTCGGGGAACTCGCACGTCGCGATTCTCGCCCGGGCCATGGGCATTCCGACGGTCATGGGTCTGGTCGACCTGCCGTACGCCAAGGTCGACGGCATCGAAATGATCGTCGATGGCACACGAGGCGAGGTCTACACCAACCCCAGCGAAGTGCTGCGCAAGCAGTTCACCGAGGTGGTGGAGGAAGAGAAGCAACTGGCGCTGGGGCTCGATACCCTGCGCGACCTGCCGTGCGTGACCCTCGATGGTCATCGCATGCCGCTATGGGTCAACACCGGCCTGCTGGCCGATGTGGCGCGGGCGCAGAAGCGCGGCGCCGAAGGCGTTGGTCTGTACCGCACCGAAGTGCCATTCATGATCAACCAGCGCTTCCCGAGCGAGAAGGAACAACTGGCGATCTACCGCGAGCAGCTCGCCGCGTTCCACCCGCAACCGGTGACCATGCGCAGCCTGGACATCGGCGGCGACAAGTCGCTGTCGTACTTCCCGATCAAGGAAGACAACCCGTTCCTCGGCTGGCGCGGGATCCGCGTCACCCTCGACCACCCGGAAATCTTCCTGGTGCAGACCCGCGCGATGCTCAAGGCCAGCGAAGGCCTGAACAACCTGCGAATCCTGCTGCCGATGATCTCCGGCATCCACGAGCTCGAAGAGGCGCTGCACCTGATCCACCGGGCCTGGGGCGAAGTGCGCGACGAAGGCACCGACGTGCCGATGCCGCCGGTGGGCGTGATGATTGAAATTCCGGCGGCGGTCTACCAGACCAAAGAGCTGGCGCGGATGGTGGACTTCCTGTCGGTCGGCTCCAACGACCTGACCCAGTACCTGCTGGCGGTGGACCGCAACAACCCACGGGTGGCCGATCTCTACGACTACCTGCACCCGGCGGTGCTGCAAGCCCTGCAAACCGTGGTACGCGACGCCCATGCCGAAGGCAAGCCGGTGAGCATCTGCGGCGAGATGGCTGGTGACCCGGCGGCAGCGGTGCTGTTGATGGCGATGGGTTTCGACAGCCTGTCGATGAACGCCACCAACCTGCCGAAGGTGAAATGGATGCTGCGCCAGATCCACCTGAGCAAGGCCAAGGATCTGCTGGCGGAACTGATGACCATCGACAACCCGCAGGTCATCCACAGCTCGCTGCAACTGGCGCTGAAGAACCTCGGTCTGGCGAAGATGGTCAATCCGGCGGCGGTCAAACCGCTCTAGAAAGACAAGATCGCAGCCTTCGGGCTGCGATCTTCATAGGTCGATCTCCACTTCCCCCAGATGCCCGCCATACGGCCCGAAACTGCGCTCGATCATCCGCCGCGTCCCGTCCGCCTGCACAATCAGCGCCGTACTCGCCCGAGTCCCATAGCTCTGGCTGGCAATAAACACACTCGACAACAGCGACTCGGTCGCCAATCCCACACCGGTATCCGGTAGATCAGCAAACGGTGCCGTTTGCGCATCACTCAATAAAGCCAACAACCGCTCGGGCTGCGGATCATCCAGCACCGCACTCAATGCCGCCTTGGCCTTGAGCAGTTTCGGCCACGGCGTATCCAGCCCGGCGTTGGACAGACCATAGACGCCGGGCTGCAACATCACCGGTTCCGATGACCGCGCATTGAAGTGCCACAGCTCGTTGGCATTGCCCAGCAGCAGGTTGAAGCCGGCATAGTCCGGCGAACGGGCGACAACGTCGGACAAGTAGTCATCGATCGACAGGTTTCCGGTCAGAAATCCCGCCACCAGCTCGCCCCGAGAACGTCGAGCCGGCGGCTGATGCGGATCGCGAATGTTGGTCAGCGCCGCAAAACGACCGTTGGCGCCAAGACCGAGCCAGGTGCCCCCGGCCTCAAGATCCCGCCCGGCATGAACATGCGGCGACTCGGGCCACTGGGCCAGCGGCAGGCTGGGCCGGGCGTAGAATTCGTCACGGTTGGCCGCGACGATCAGCGGCTGGGCATGCCCCGGCCGCCAGGCGAAAACAATCAGGCACATAAGGTGGTCCTTGTGTGTTTTTTGCCCACTCTACGCAGACATCGTCCGTGCATCCATCGCCAGTGGAGCCGAAGGGTATCCATCCGTTACCATGCCGCTCCGGTTTTGGGGGCGCGCCTTGGGAGGCAGTCATGGAATTTCTGCTCTATCTGGCGCTGGGCGCCTGTGCGGGCGTACTGGCCGGGCTGTTCGGGGTGGGCGGCGGGATCATCATCGTCCCGGTGCTGGTGTTCAGTTTCACCTTGCAGGGCTTCGATCCGTCGATCCTGACCCATCTGGCGGTCGGCACGTCTCTGGCGACGATCATCTTCACCTCGGTCAATGCCGTGCGCGAACACCATCGACGCCGCGCGGTGCGCTGGCCGATCTTCCGCTGGATGACCGTGGGCATTCTGCTCGGCGCCGGTTTCGGTGCATTGACCGCCGAAGCGATCTCCGGCCCGAACCTGCAAAAGATCATCGGTGTGTTCGCCCTGGTGATCGCGGCGCAACTGGCGCTGGATGTCAAACCCAAGGCCAGCCGAACGGTGCCGGGCAAACTCGGTCTGACCATGGCCGGCAGTGTGATCGGCTGGGCGTCGGCGATTTTCGGGATTGGCGGCGGCTCGCTGACCGTGCCGTTCCTGACCTGGCGCAGCGTGCCGATGCAGCAGGCGGTGGCGACCTCGTCGGCCTGTGGCCTGCCGATTGCCGTCGCCAGTGCCATAAGTTTCATGATTCTGGGCTGGCATGATCCGTTGCTGCCGGCCCATAGTGTCGGTTTTGTGTATTTGCCGGCGCTTTTGGGCATTGCCCTGACCAGCATGGTGTTCGCCCGTCTCGGCGCGCGGCTGGCGCACAGGTTGTCGCCGAAGTTGCTGAAACGGCTGTTCGCGGCTTTGCTGTTTTGCGTGGGCCTGAGCTTTCTGTTCTGAGCCGTCTGTTTTGGCAGGTCGCAATCCTGGCTTAATCCTGAGGTGACAGCGTCGCCCGGGAATTTTTGAAGATTTGAATGCTAACGAGGAGTCGCAATGCTGCCTTACCCGCAGATCGATCCGGTGGCTTTGGCCATCGGTCCGCTGAAAATCCACTGGTACGGCCTGATGTACCTGGTCGGCATCGGCGGCGCGTGGCTGCTGGCATCGCGCCGGCTCAACCGTTTCGACCCGACCTGGACCAAGGAAAAGCTGTCCGACCTGGTGTTCTGGCTGTCGATGGGGGTGATTGTCGGCGGGCGTCTGGGTTATGTGCTGTTCTACGACCTGAGCGCTTACCTGGCCAACCCGACGCTGATTTTCGAAGTGTGGAAGGGCGGCATGTCGTTCCACGGCGGTTTCATCGGCGTGATGCTGGCCGCGCTGTGGTTCGGCAAGCGTAACGGCAAGTCGTTCTTCCAGCTGATGGACTTCGTCGCGCCGATGGTGCCGATCGGTCTGGGCGCCGGACGCATCGGCAACTTCATCAACGCCGAGCTGTGGGGCAAGGCCACCGACGTGCCGTGGGCCATGGTATTCCCGCCGTTCAGCGACCCGGCGCAACTGCCGCGTCACCCGTCGCAGCTGTATCAGTTCGCACTGGAAGGCGTGGCGCTGTTCCTGATCCTCTGGCTGTTCTCGCGCAAGCCGCGGCCGACCATGGCGGTCTCGGGCATGTTCGCGCTGTTCTATGGCATCTTCCGTTTCATCGTCGAATTCGTCCGCGTGCCGGACGCGCAACTGGGCTATCTGGCCTGGAACTGGCTGACCATGGGTCAGGTACTCTGCGTACCGATGATCATCGGCGGGCTGTTCCTGATCTGGCTGGCCTACCACCGCGCCCCGGCGGCGCCGGTTGCACCGACAGCTTAAATATTCGAACCCCGGCGATGTCTGCCGGGGCTCAAGGACACAGGTAACTCATGAAGCAATATCTCGATCTGGTGTCGCACGTCATCAACAACGGCACCAAACAGGCCAACCGTACCGGCGTGAACACCATCAGCTTTCCGGGCGCCATGCTGCGCTTCGATCTGCAGGAAGGTTTCCCGGCGATCACCACCCGCAAGATGGCCTTCAAATCGGCCATCGGCGAGATGTGCGGCTTTCTGCGTGGCGTGAACAACGCCGCCGAATTCCGTGCGCTGGGCTGCAAGGTCTGGGATCAGAACGCCAACGAAAACGCCCAGTGGCTGGCCAACCCGTTCCGCCAGGGCGAAGACGACCTCGGCGAGATCTACGGCGTGCAATGGCGCAAATGGCCGGCGTACAAGCAGATCCCGCTGAGCAACACCGCCGCCATCGAACAAACCCTGAGCAACGGTTACAAGCAGATTGCCCAGGGCGAAGAAGACGGCCAGGCCTACGTGGTCTTGTACAAAGCCATCGATCAGGTGCGCCAGTGCGTCGACACGATCATCAAGGACCCGGGCAGCCGGCGCATCCTGTTCCACGGCTGGAACTGCGCCCAGCTCGATGAAATGGCCCTGCCGCCGTGCCATCTGCTGTACCAGTTCCACCCGAATGTCGAGACCAAGGAAATCTCCCTGACCCTCTACATCCGCTCCAACGACCTGGGCCTGGGCACGCCGTTCAACCTCACCGAAGGTGCCGCGCTGCTGAGCCTGATCGGTCGCCTGACCGGCTACACGCCGCGCTGGTTCACCTATTTCATTGGTGATGCCCACGTCTACGAAAACCACCTGGACATGCTCAACGAACAGCTCAAGCGCGAGCCGTTCGCCATGCCGAAACTGAAGATTTCGGATCGCGTGCCGGAGTTTGCCAAGACCGGTGTTTATCAGCCGGAATGGCTGGAACTGGTGGAGCCGAGTGACTTCTCGCTGGAAGGCTACGAGCACCATGCGCCGATGACCGCGCCGATGGCGGTCTGAAGCACGAGTGACAAACAACGGAGGGAGCCAAATGGCTCCCTCCGTTGTTTCTGGCGCTTAATGACCGTGGCTTCTGCCCACATGCGAATGCTCAACCTCCGTCGCCACAACTCCGCCACTGACTTCCAGCCGCTGCAGGATCCCGCACTGATCCGCCTCCGGCCCTTCGCCACAGCGCTGGCGCAGCTCGAGCAGTTGCGTCTGCAACGCCAGTAACCCATCGATTCGCGCCTTTACGTGCTGGATGTGCTCGTCGATCAGCGCATTCACGCTTTCGCATTGATCCTGCGGGCTGTCGCGCAAGGCGAGCAGGCTGCGGATTTCTTCGAGTGTCATGTCGAGGGTGCGGCAGTTGCGGATGAAAGTCAGGCGCTCGGCGTGGGCCTGGGTGTAGACGCGGTAGTTGCCATCGCTGCGGGCCGGTTCCGGCAGCAGGTTTTCACGCTCGTAGTAGCGGATGGTTTCCACGGCGCAATCGGTCTGTTTCGCCAGTTCTCCGATCTTCATGACGGCAATCTCCAAAAGGGTGCTTGACCCTATAGTGGCTACAGGGTCTTTACTTGGCAACAGGCACCTTCATGGACGCGACCAATGAGCGATTCCCTGCACACCCACAAGCCCGGCGACGGGCACGATCACAGTCACACACTGCAGCCTGTGCATAAACATGCCTACGCCGGCGATTCCTGTTGCGGGTCGAAAACCGTTGCGCCTGCGCCGGTTCATTCGAGTGAAGACGCCTGCTGCTCGTCGAAAGCCGCGGCGCCGTCACTGGTGCAACTGAGCGAGGCAAAAAGCGCCGATGCCCGGCTGAGCAGCTTCCGCATCGAGGCGATGGACTGCCCGACCGAACAGACGCTGATCCAGAACAAGCTCGGCAAACTGGCCGGGATCCAGCAGCTGGAATTCAACCTGATCAATCGCGTGCTCGGCGTGACCCACAATCTGCGGGACACCGCGCCAATCATCGACGCGATCAAATCCCTCGGCATGCAGGCCGAGCCGCTGGAGGCGGGCGTTGAAGCGCCGGTTGCAGCGCCGGTGAAAAAACATTGGTGGCCACTGGCGCTGTCCGGCGTCGGTGCGCTCGCTGCCGAAGTGATCCACTTCACCAGCGCCGCGCCGACCTGGGTGGTGGCAATCATCGCGCTGATTTCCATCCTCAGCGGCGGCCTCACCACCTACAAGAAGGGCTGGATCGCCCTGAAGAACCGTAACCTCAACATCAACGCCCTGATGAGCATCGCCGTGACCGGCGCCGTGTTGATCGGCCAGTGGCCGGAAGCGGCGATGGTGATGTTCCTGTTCACCGTGGCCGAGCTGATCGAAGCGCGCTCGCTGGACCGCGCACGCAACGCCATCAGCGGTTTGATGCAAATGACGCCGGAGCAGGCGACTGTGTTGCAGGCTGACGGCAACTGGGTCGAACTGGATGTGAAAAGCATCGATCTCGGCGCCCGCGTGCGGGTGAAACCCGGTGAACGCATCGCGTTGGACGGTGAAGTCGTCAGCGGCAGTTCGACCATCGATCAGGCGCCGATCACCGGTGAAAGCCTGCCGGTGGAAAAAACCGTCGGCGACAAAGTGTTCGCCGGCACCATCAACCAGGCCGGTTCTCTGGAATATTCGGTGACCGCAGCGGCGAACAATTCCACCCTGGCGCGAATCATCCACGCCGTGGAGCAGGCGCAAGGCGCGCGGGCGCCGACCCAGCGTTTCGTCGATCAGTTCTCGAAAATCTACACCCCGGTGGTCTTCGTCCTGGCCCTGGCCGTGGCGATCATCCCGCCGCTGTTCATGGCCGCCGCGTGGTTCGACTGGATTTATCGCGCGCTGGTGCTGCTGGTGGTCGCTTGCCCGTGTGCGCTGGTGATTTCCACCCCGGTGACCATCGTCAGCGGCCTTGCGGCAGCAGCGCGCAAAGGCATTCTGGTCAAGGGCGGCGTGTACCTGGAGGGCGGTTTCAAGCTCGACTATCTGGCCCTCGACAAGACCGGCACCATCACCCACGGCAAACCGGTACAGACCGATTACCTGTCCCTCGACCCGACCGCCGACGCCACGGCCCCGGCCATTGCCGCCGCGCTGGCCGGTCGCTCCGATCACCCCGTATCGCTGGCCATCGCCAACGCGGCTGTGGATAAAGGTTTCGCGGCTCTGCTTGTGGATAACTTCGAAGCGCTGGCTGGCCGTGGGGTAAAAGGCGAGGTCAACGGTCAGGTCTACCACTTGGGCAACCACCGACTGGTGGAAGAACTGGGCCTGTGTTCGCCGCAACTGGAAGAAAAGCTGTTCGCACTGGAGAAACAAGGCAAGTCCGTGGTGTTGCTGCTCGACAGCTCCGGCCCGCTGGCGCTGTTCGCCGTGGCCGACACGGTCAAGGAAACCAGCCGCGAAGCGATCCGCCAACTGCACGATCTGGGCGTGAAAACCCTGATGCTGACCGGCGACAACGTCCACACCGCGCAAGCGATTGCGGCGCAGGTCGGGATCGATCAGGCCAAGGGCGACTTGCTGCCGACCGACAAACTGCAAGCCATCGAAGACCTTTACGCCAAAGGGCGCCGGGTCGGCATGGTCGGCGACGGCATCAACGACGCACCGGCACTGGCTCGGGCCGAGATCGGTTTTGCGATGGCGGCGGCCGGCACCGATACGGCGATCGAAACCGCCGATGTCGCCCTGATGGACGACGATCTGCGCAAGATACCGGCCTTCATCAGCCTGTCGCGTCATACCGCCGCTATCCTGAAACAGAACATCGCACTGGCGCTGGTGATCAAAGCGATCTTTCTTGGGGTAACCTTCGCCGGGCTCGCCACCATGTGGATGGCGGTGTTTGCCGACATGGGCGTGAGCCTGCTGGTGGTGTTCAACGGTTTGCGCCTGCTGCGCAAATAGAGGAAGAGGGGCGGTTGTGCTGAGTGCCGAGCTGAAAGCGTTTTACATGGTGGCCCGCTTGGGCAGCATCACGCTGGCGGCGAAAAAGCTCGGCCTCAGCCAACCGACCGTGACCACCCAGATCCGCAATCTGGAAAGCCAGTATTCGGTAGAGCTGTTCTACCGTGGCGGCCGGCGCCTGAGTGTCAGCGACGAAGGTGCGCGGCTGTTGCCGATGGTCAAGGCGTTGTTGCAGCAGGAGGCCGACATCGAATTCTTCCTGCGCAACAGTGGCCAGGTGCAGGGTGCGCTGCGCATCGCCGCCACCGCGCCGTATTACATCCTCGATCTGGTGAAGACCTTCCGCGAGCGCCTGCCGCAGGTGGAGGTGTCGGTGGAAATCGGCAACTCGCAGCAGGTGCTCGAAGCGCTGGAGGATTATCGGGTGGATGTCGCGGCGTCGTCGCAATTGCTCGACGATGCCCGGCTGATCCGCCGGGTGCTCGGCAGCGACCCGCTGGTGCTGGCGGTGCATCGCAATCATCCGCTGGCGGCGCACGACCATGTGACGCTGAGCGCGCTGGCCGGACATACCTTGCTGATGCGCGAACCGGGTTCGACCACTCGACGGCTCACCGAAGAGTTGCTGGCCAGCGCCGGCGTCAGTTTCGGCCCGTTGCTGGAAATCGGCAGCCGCGAATCGATCCGCGAAGCGGTGCTGCGCAACATCGGCATCAGCATCATCGCCCGCCAGGAAGTGCCGCACGATCCGCAGTTGCGGGTGCTGACCCTGGAGAATGCGCCGCAGATTCCCGAATACCTCTACTGCCTCAAGGAACGCAAGAACGCCCGGTTGCCGGCGGCGTTTCTCGGACTGGCGCAGGAAATGTCCCCGGCCTGATCAACCAAAATCCCTGAATACCACTATCGGTCGTTTTTGCCTCACTGCCATATGACCGACGCATTACAACTCTAGGATTCGTCTCATCTGCTTGATGAGGCCTGTCCATGAATCCTGCAATCGCAACTGCCCTGACCAACCCCGGCGCACCGATGAAAGTGCGCGGCGTGCAGAAGCGCTTCGGCGCCTTCACGGCGCTGGATAACGTCTCCCTCGATGTCGCGGCCGGTGAGCTGGTGTGCCTGCTCGGCCCATCGGGCTGTGGCAAGACAACATTGTTGCGTTGCATCGCCGGCCTGGAGAAACAGGACAGCGGCGAGTTGTACCTCGGCGAGCGCGACGTTTCCCACCTCGCGCCCCAGGCTCGTGACTACGGCATCCTGTTCCAGTCGTACGCGCTGTTCCCCAATCTGACCGTTGAAGCGAACATTGCCTACGGCCTCGCCGGCAGCGGTCGCGATGAAGTGCGCCGTCGCGTCGGTCAGATGCTGGAACTGGTCGGCCTCACCGGCAGTGAGAAAAAGTACCCGGGCCAATTGTCCGGCGGCCAGCAGCAACGGGTGGCACTGGCCCGCGCCCTGGCCCCCGCGCCGTCGCTGCTGTTGCTCGACGAACCGATGTCGGCCCTCGACGCCCGGGTCCGCGAGCATCTGTGCACCGAGCTGCGCCAACTGCAACGCAACCTCGGCATCACCACCCTGATGGTCACCCACAATCAGGACGAAGCCATGCTGATGGCCGACCGCATCGCCGTGATGAACAACGGCAAGGTCGAGCAGTACGCCACCCCGCAGGACATCTACAACCGCCCGGCCACTCCGTTCGTGGCCGAGTTTGTCGGCCAAGGCAACTGGCTGCCGTTCCAGCGCAGCAGCGACAGCCACGCCAAGGTCGGCGGGATGAACCTGCGCCTGGCCGACGGCAGCGTCCACAGTCCGTCGGGTCGACTGTTCTGCCGCCCGGAAGCGATCAACGTCAATCCGCTGGTACATGAGGAAAACCTGTTCCCGGCCAAAGTCCGCGAGATCACTTTCCTCGGCAACCGCTGCCGCATGAGCTTCGAGCTCGATCAATTGCCCGGCCACGCCTTGCTCGCCGAACTGGCACCGGAAGCCATGCCGCGCCTCGGCGCCCAGCAGATCATGGTCGCCTTACCGCCACGCTGCTTGCAGGTGTTTGCCTGATGAACAGCAACCTCGCACTGCCGCTACCGCACAAGCACGCGCGGCAGGTGTCCGGGGCCGAGGTCGGCGACCGGATCTTCGTCCTCGGCGGCAAACTCCTGCTGCTGGTGCTGCTCGGTGTGGCGGTGCTGTTGCCATTGCTGGCGATCTTCTGGCGCGGCTTCAGCAGCGAAGCCGGGCAGGGCGGTGGCTGGCTCGCCGCCAAGGAGTTGGTGACCAGCGACAATTTCCACTGGCTGCTCGGTAACAGCCTGAAAGTTTCCCTCAGCGTCGCGGCCATCGTCGTACCGCTGGCCTACCTGTTTGCCTACGCCTTGCAGCGCACGCTGATTCCCGGCAAAGGCCTCTGGCGCGGAATTTCGTTGCTGCCGCTGATGGCGCCATCGATGTTGCCGGGGATCGCGTTGGTCTATCTGTTCGGCAATCAGGGGATGTTGCGCGGGCTGCTGTCGGACAACATCTACGGTTTCTGGGGGATTGTTCTGGGTGAGGTGATCTACACCTTCCCACACGCCTTGATGATTTTGCTGTCAGCCCTGTCGCTGGCGGACGCGCGATTGTTCGACGCTGCGTCGAGCATGGGCGCCAGTCCTGCGAAAGCCTTCCGCAGCATCACCTGGCCGGCGACCCGTCAGGCCGTGTTTGCCGCGTTCTGTCTGGTGTTCACCCTGACCATCACCGATTTCGGTGTGCCGGTGGTGGTCGGTGGCGACTATCAGGTGCTGGCGCTGGAAGCCTACAAAGCGGTGGTCGGCCAGCAGCAGTTCGGTCGCGGCGCGTTGATCGGCATGGTTCTGCTGCTGCCGGCGCTGTTCAGCTTCGGCGTCGATGCCTGGCTGCGCAGGCGTCACGGCGACGCCATGAGCGGCCGTGCCCAAGTTTTCAAACCGGCGCCATCTAGGAAGCGCGATGCCTTTTATCTCAGCGTGGTCCTGCTGATCAGCGCCGCGTTGCTGCTGGTGTTCGGCATGGCGGTGTTCTCGTCGCTGGTGAAGTTCTGGCCGTACAACCTGTCGCTGTCGCTCAACCACTATCAATTCAACGAGACCGCCGGCGGTGGTTTGCTGGCCTACGGCAACAGTTTGAAGATGGCGCTGGGCACGGCGTTGATCGGCAGCGTGCTGATCTTTACCGGCGCCTACCTGATGGAAAAGACCCGCAGCCAGCGCGGGCTGAATCTGACGCTGCGCATGCTCAGTTTCGTACCGATGGCGGTACCGGGGCTGGTGCTGGGTCTGGGTTATGTCTTCTTCTTCAACCTGACCGGCAACCCGCTGCACGTGCTGTACGGGACCATGACCCTGCTGATCGTCTGCACCATTGCTCACTATTTGACCACTGCGCAGATGACTGCCACCACCGCGCTGCGTCAGCTCGACGCCGAGTTCGAAGCCGCCGCGCTGTCGCTCAAGGTGCCGCTTTACCGGCATTACCTGCGGGTCACCGTGCCGATCTGTCTGCCGGCGCTGCTGGACATCGTGCGCTACCTGTTCGTCTCGGCCATGACCACCGTGTCCGCCGCGATCTTCCTCTACAGCCCCGACACCATCCTTGCGGCGGTGGCGGTGCTGAACATGGATGACGCCGGCAACGTCGGCGGCGCGGCGGCGATGTCGACCCTGATTCTGTTCACCTCGGCGGGCGTGTCCTTGCTGCTGGCGTGGGCTTCGCGCGGCTTGCTGCGCCGTTCCCAGGCCTGGCGGCAAACGGCGCCCGGCCACTGATCCACGACTTATCCCTTCAGCCTCAACTCACCGACAGGAAAACGATCATGTTCAAGCCTATGGCCCTGGCCGCTGCTGTGCTCGCTGCTTTCAGCCTGAATGCCTTCGCGGCAAAAACCGAGTTGACGGTGTACACCGCCCTCGAAGCCGAGCAGTTGAAGTCCTACAAAGAGGCCTTCGAAAAGGCCAACCCGGACGTCGAGATCAAGTGGGTGCGCGACTCCACCGGGATCATCACCGCCAAACTGCTGGCCGAAAAGGATCGCCCGCAGGCTGACGCGGTGTGGGGCCTGGCAGCATCGAGCCTGGCGATCCTCGATCAACAAGGCATGCTGCAAAGCTATGCGCCGAAGGATCTGGGCAAGATCGGCGCGAACTACCGCGACGCCGCCAACCCGCCAGCCTGGGTCGGCATGGACGTCTGGGCCGCGACGATTTGCTTCAACACCGTCGAGGCCGAGAAACAGGGCCTGAGCAAACCGGTGAGCTGGCAGGACCTGACCAAGCCTGAGTACAAAGGCAAGATCGTGATGCCGAACCCGGCTTCGTCCGGCACCGGTTTCCTCGACGTCAGCGCCTGGCTGCAAACCTTCGGCGAGAAACAGGGCTGGGCCTACATGGACGGCCTGCACCAGAACATCGGCCAGTACGTTCACTCCGGTTCCAAGCCTTGCAAACTGGCGGCGGCGGGCGAATTCCCGATCGGCATTTCCTTCGAATACCCGGCCGTTCAGCTCAAGCGTCAGGGCGCGCCGCTGGACATCATCCTGCCGAAGGAAGGCCTGGGCTGGGAGATCGAAGCGACCGCCGTGATCAAAGGCACGCCGCATGAAGAAGCCGCGAAGAAACTGGCCGACTTCTCCGCCAGCGCCCCGGCGATGGACCTGTACAAGGAAAACTTTGCCGTCCTCGCCCAACCGGGCATCGCCAAGCCGCAGACCGAACTGCCGGCCGATTACGAGCAGCGCCTGATCAAGAACGACTTCGCCTGGGCTTCGAAGAACCGCGACGAGATCCTGAGCGAATGGCGCAAGCGCTATGACGGCAAGTCCGAGAAAGTCGCGGCCAAGTAAGTTCTTCATCGACTGACAGGGCCCCATCGCTGGCAAGCCAGCTCCCACAGGTTTGGCTGCGTTCACACAATGTGTGTTCCGCACCGGGCAATGTGGGAGCTGGCTTGCCAGCGATGGCGGTCTCGCACTTCAGAGCACCTCTCAATGGCACAACACAAAGACTTGCTGATCGTCGGCGCCGGCATCCTGGGCCTGTCCCACGCTTATGCCGCCGCCCGGCGCGGTCTCAAGGTCACGGTTTTCGAGCGCACCGCCACGCCACTCGGCGCTTCGGTGCGCAACTTCGGCCAGGCGCTGGTCACCGGTCAGCCACCGGGTCCGATGCTCGAACTGGCCAAGGCCAGCCGCGACATCTGGGGCCAGTGGGCGCAGCTCGCCGGCCTGCAACTCAAGCGCAACGGCTCGTACCTGTTCGCCCGCACCGAAGCCGAAGAGCTTCTGCTCGAAGCCTTCTGCGCCGGGCGCGCCGTCGAGCACGACTATCGCGTCGAGCTGCTGCGCGGTGCCGCGTTGCGCGATTTGTACGGCGGTCAGTTCAGCCATCACCGCGCCGCGCTGCATGGCATGGACGATCAGCAGCTGTATTCCCGGGAAGCGATTCCGGCGCTGATCGAATACCTGCGTCGCGAACTCAAGGTCGAGTTTCACTTCTCGACGCTGGTGCGCGACGTCGAACCGGGGCGCCTGCACAGTACCGCCGGGATCTTCTCCGCCGAACAGATCATCGTCTGCTCCGGCCACGACTATCAGACCTTGCTGGCCGAGCCGATCGCCGCCCTCGACCCGCAAATCTGCCGCCTGCAAATGCTCCGCGCCCGGCCGCAGATCGACCTGAACTTGCAACACGCCTTGCTCACCGGCCTCAGCTGCGTGCACTACGGCGCCTTCGCTGACCTGCCGGAAGCCGCGGAAGTGCAGGCGCAAATTCTGCGCGAACAACCGCACCTGCAGGCAAACGGCATTCACCTGCTGATCAGCCCGACACCTTATGGCGAGCTGATCATCGGCGATTCGCACCATTACGGCAGCGATCCATCACCGTTCAACGCCGAGCAGGTCGACAACTGGATGCTCGAACTGGCCGAGCAGACCCTCGGCTGCAAGGTGCAAGTGGTCGAGCGCTGGCAGGGTGTCTATGGTTCCCGTGGTCCGGGGCCGTTTTCATTCCTGCGTCCGGCGCCGGGGCTGAGTGTGGCGCTGATGCACAGCGGCGTCGGCATGAGCGTTGGCCCGGCCATGGCCGAGGGCAATGTTGCACAGCTTTTTGGAGAGCGCTGATGTTGATTCACGAGCAAGTCATCGATCGGGTGTTCGGCCTCTATGAGCGCTTCGGCGCCAGCGACTACATCGGCGAACCGGTGTCGCAGATCGAGCACATGTCCCAGGCAGCGCAACTGGCCATTGCCGAAGGCTTTGACGACGAAGTGGTGCTCGCTGCGTTCTTCCACGACATCGGCCATTTGTGTGCCGAAGGCGCGGAGAATATGGGCGGTTACGGCGTGGTCAGCCACGAACGCCTCGGCGCGGATTACTTGCGTGAGGCCGGCTTCAGCGAACGCATGGCGCGGCTGGTGGAATATCACGTCCAGGCCAAGCGCTATCTGACGCTCAGGGATCCGAGCTATTACCACCGCTTGAGCGAAGCCAGCCGCCGCACCCTGGAATATCAGGGCGGAGTGATGACCGAGGCTGAAGCCGATGCGTTCGAGCGCGATCCGTTGTGCGCCGTCAGCCTGCGGATGCGCCAGTGGGATGAGCTGGCGAAGGAGATGGCTGTGCCGGTGATGGATCTTGCGTTGTTGAAGGGCAAGGCTTTTACCGTGCTGTCCCGCGAGGCGCGCTGAACCTTCTTACGCCAAACCGGGAAACGGTGCATGGCGCGTGTTGCCCCTTCGGCCCAGACTGGTTTTTTGCCGAAGGAGCGCACGGATGCGTTTTATGAAAGTGATTGCCCGGGATCGGTCCGGCAGCGGCGCAGGGGACACTGTCCAGTTGCGCTTTCATCACACCGAACAGGATTGGCGCGAAGCCTCTGCCCGTGAAGTCGCGCAACTGCGCAGCTTCACCCGAACCTATCTGAAATGCGCCTGGTTCAACGCGGCCGACGAGGACACGCGACATCTGCGGATCTTCGCTCTGAACCCCGGCAGCGATGGAACGCCGGAATCAGTGAGGCTGCACTTTCACCAGGGCGAAACCATCGCTTACAAAGCCGCCGTCCACGACCTGGATAACGATGGCCGCTTCGAAGTTGTCCTGTGTTCGGATGTCGACAACGACGGGCGCGCCAATCGCACCGATCGCAGCCGGGTGACGGCGCTGGTCAAACAGTTCCTCAAGCTCGGCTGGTTCTAGAGTTCGAGGACCTTGCCGACCAGTTCATCGATCTGTTCCTGACGCTGGGCCTGATTCAGTTTCGGATGCGGGTTGAGCGACGACCATTGCGGGTGGGCCCGGGCAATGTTCAGCGCCTCCGGCAGCTTGCCTTCGCGCCAGGTCTTGTCCTGCGGCGTTGCCACCTGAATGCTGTCCAGCGCCGCATGGCCTCGGGCGTTCAGCGCTTGCAGCAGTTGCCGCTGACGCAGGGCCAGCAGGCGCAACACGTTGTCGTCGACCGTCAGCTCTCGCTGCCCTTTGATCTTGCCGAGCAGGCGGTTGCCGTAGCTGCGGGCAGTTTGCAGGGCGCCGCCGGCAATGGCACCGGCCAGGGCGGCGGCACCCAGGGTGATGCCGCCGACCAGCAAATCCACACCCGCACCGGCTGCGGCTCCGGCGGCAATCCCGCCGCCGACCCGCACGCCGAGTTGCTTGAGGGTTTCCGGGTTGAACAGATCGTCGCCCCAGCGTCCGTCGAGCAGCGGCAGGTCGCTGGCGGCGGCGTCCTGCGGGCGGAAGGCGTAGAGCTTGAGCAGCGCCTCGACGCAGCGTTGTTCGCGCTGGCGCACGGCTTTGCGCAGTTCGCTGATGGCCTGTTGTTCCTGTTCGGCGTTGCTCGCCACACTGCGTCGGCACGCGGCGCAGTCGATCAACAGTTCGGCGATCAAGCGTGCGGCGCTTTGCTCGCGGGCCAGGCGTTGGGCCTGTTGATCGGCGATCAGGCGTTCAAGTTGTGGGCGGGCGTTCTCCAGCAACAGAGCGAGGCTTTCATACAACCGACGCTCACCATCCTCCGGCGGGGCGACGCTGTCGAAACGCACCAGCGCGTGCAGGCCGAGGCGCGCCAGGGCTTCACGCCAGTCCGGTTCGCGATGGTTGGCGCTGCTGACGAAATTCAGCACCGGCAGCAGCGGCTTGCCGCAACTGGCCAGCACTTCCAGTTCGTCGCGGTACTTGGCCAGCACCGGTTCGCGGGCGTCAATCACGTACAGGCCGGCATCGGAATCGAGCAGTTGCCGCAGGACTTTGGCTTCCTGTTCGAAGCGCTGGCGCGCTTCGCTGCCGTCGAGAAACCGCGCCAGCCGTGCCGGGCCGTCGAGGCGTTCGCCGGGACGTTCCAGACGCTCGAGAAAATCCAGCAGGGCGATGGCGTCCTCCAGACCGGGCGTGTCGTAGAGGTCGAGCAACGGTTCGCCATCCACTGACAACCGTGCACCTTCGACATGCCGCGTGGTGCTCGGGCGATGGGAGACTTCGCCGAATCCGACGTCGCGGGTCAGGGTGCGCAGCAGCGAAGTCTTGCCGACGTTGGTGTGGCCGACCACCGCCAGTTTCAGCGGCGCTTTCCAGGCATCAGTCATGTCCGTGCTCCAGCCAGTTCAACGGGGCGCAATCGGCGAACGGCAGTTCCAGTTGTTGCAACGCCACGTGCCAGTCACCGAGGCGTTCGGCGTCCAGCGCTTGTCCTTGCGGCGCCTGCAACAACCAGACACGGGTCGCAGTGGCATTGCGCGCCAGCTCGGCAATCAGCGCCAGGCTGCCGCGATCCGGCGAACGCCGTGGGTCGCAGGCGATCGCGAGGCGCGCCGGCGGAAAACGGCTGAGCTGTTCGAGCAGTTTGTTGCGCGATTCGCGACTGTCGAGGATGCCAGCGTTGCTGACGTTTTTCGGCAGCGTCGGCGGCCATGAGTGTTGGTCGTCGAGTTCGATTGCCACGAGCAGCGCGCCGTCGCTGGCGTGTTCGCCCACGGTGCTTTCGACGCGGTGCAATTGCGCAGGCTCCGGGTCGGTGATGCCGAGGCGTTCGCTGGTCGGCATCAGGCGTTCGCGCAGTTGGGCGTAGCCGGGGAGGTTCAGGTCCAGCCGCAACGCCGCTTTGCCGCTGTTCCAGCGCCAGAAACAAAACAGCGCCAACAGCAGGCGCGGCAGTACGCCGTACACCACCAGCACGCCGACCAGCCAGGTCGCCCAGGTCTGACGGGCGCTTTCGATGTTCAGCGCGGTGTCGCCGCTGGCGCGGATCATGTCCACGGTCGGCACGTTGAAGCCCAGCAGCGCCGGCAATGCGCCGAGGGCCTGGGTCATGTTGATGAACGTGTCGGCGCTGAGAATCGTGGTTTCCCAGACGAAGCCGTAGCGCCGGGTCGCCATCAGCGTCAGCAGCAAAACCAGCGCGCTGAACATCGCCAGTAGCCACAGGCCGTTGACCAGCGTGCCGAGCGCCCAGCGATTGAGCTTCTTGCGTTGCAACATCAACAGCAGGGCCGGCGCCAGTTGGGCAGCCTTGGCATCCCGGGCGAGTTTTTCACTGAGCCACAGCCACAAGCGGCCAAGGGTGGCGCCGTGTTCGCCAGTGAAGATCAGCCCCAGCGACCAGCTCAGCAGCAGAATCAGATTCAACCCCAGCAGACTGCCCAGGGCCCAGAACACATTGACCGGCGTCTGGCCCAGTGCGGCGAAGGCCAGCCCTGCGCCGCTCAATATGGCGAAGATCGCCAGCAGCACCAGCGCCAGACGGGCGCCTTGCAGCCAGTGCTTGAGTGCGGAGGTCAGGCCATCGCGCTCGGCCAGCCACAGGGCGCGGCGTTGAATGCGTCCCGGCAGATCGCCGCCACCCGCGCGGGCCAGGCGATTGGCTTCCAGATCGTCCAGCGGGCCTGCGTGTTCTTCGCGCAGACGCACGGTTTCGGTGAGCCAGAGGTTTTGCAGTGAAGTCAGTTCAGTCACGCGGCATCCCGTTGCTTGATTGAGCCGTGAGCATAACCGCTGTGGCGCTTATCGGGGTAAGGGCGGCTCTGGTATCCTCGCCGGCATGACTAAATCACTCCCCCTCAGCCTGATTGCAGCCCTCGGTGAAAACCGTGTGATCGGCGTCGACAACAGCATGCCCTGGCACCTGCCGGGGGACTTCAAATACTTCAAGGCCACGACGCTCGGCAAGCCGATCATCATGGGCCGCAAGACCTGGGACTCGCTGGGTCGCCCGTTGCCGGGCCGTCTGAATATCGTGGTCAGCCGTCAGGCCGGTCTGGTGCTGGAGGGCGCGGAAGTCTATCCGTCGCTGGAAGCGGCCGTGGTTCGCGCCGAAGAATGGGCGAAAGATCAGGGCGTCGATGAGTTGATGCTGATTGGCGGGGCGCAGTTGTATGCGCAGGGGCTGGCGCAGGCGGATCGTCTGTATCTGACCCGTGTGGCACTGAGCCCGGAAGGCGATGCGTGGTTTCCGGAGTTCGATCTGAACCAGTGGAAGCTGGTGTCGAACGTGCCGAATCCGGCTGAAGGCGACAAACCGGCTTACAATTTCGAAGTCTGGGAAAAAGCCTGAACCTGGGGCGAGGGAGCACGCTCCCTCGCCACAACGTCAATCAAGCCTGAGCAAGCTCCGCATGCTCATCGGCATCCAGCAGTGCCTTGTCGGTCTGCTGCATCACCTGGCTGGTAATCGCGCCAGCGGTGATCGAACCGCTCACGTTCAGCGCCGTGCGACCCATGTCGATCAGCGGCTCTACCGAAATCAGCAACGCCACCAGCGAAACCGGCAAGCCCATGGCCGGCAGCACGATCAGCGCGGCGAAGGTCGCACCGCCACCCACGCCCGCCACACCGGCCGAACTCAGGGTCACGATCGCCACCAGCGTCGCGATCCACAGCGGATCCAGCGGGTTGATGCCGACGGTTGGCGCAACCATCACCGCCAACATCGCCGGGTACAGACCGGCGCAGCCGTTCTGGCCGATGGTCGCGCCGAACGAAGCAGCGAAGCTTGCCACCGATTGCGGAATGCCCAGACGACGGGTCTGCGCTTCGATACTCAGCGGGATGCTCGCGGCGCTGGAGCGGCTGGTGAACGCAAATGTCAGCACCGGCCAGATCTTGCGGAAGAAACGCAGCGGGTTGATCCCGGCCGCCGACACCAGCAAGCCGTGCACCACAAACATTAGGCCCAGGCCGAGGTACGACACCACTACGAAACTGCCGAGCTTGATGATGTCCTGCAGGTTGGAACCGGCCACCACTTTGGTCATCAGCGCCAGCACGCCGTACGGGGTCAGCTTCATCACAAGACGCACCAGACGCATCACCCAGGCTTGCAGGGTGTCGATGGCGTTGATCACTTTCTGACCTTTCTCGACGTCATCCTTGAGCAGTTGCAGCGCGGCAACCCCCAGGAACGCAGCGAAAATCACCACGCTGATGATCGAGGTCGGCTTGGCCCGGGCCAGGTCGGCGAACGGGTTCTGCGGGATGAACGACAGCAGCAGTTGCGGCACATTCAGGTCGGCGACCTTGCCCGCGTAGTCGGTCTGAATGGTTTGCAGACGGGCCATTTCCTGCGTGCCGGCAACCAGGCCTTCGGCGGTCAGGCCGAACAGGTTGGTCAGGCCGATGCCGATCAGCGCGGCAATCGCGGTGGTGAACAGCAGCGTGCCGATGGTCAGGAAGCTGATCTTGCCCAGCGACGAAGCGTTGTGCAGACGGGCCACGGCGCTGAGGATCGAGGCGAACACCAGCGGGATCACGATCATTTGCAGCAGTTGCACGTAACCATTGCCGACCAGATCGAACCAGCCGATCGAGGCTTTCAACACCGGGTTGCCGGCACCGTAGATCGTGTGCAACGCGATGCCGAATGCCACGCCCAGCACCAGCGCGAGCAGGACTTTTTTCGCCAGGCTCCACGAGGTGTGACGGGTTTGCGCCAGACCGAAGAGCAGGGCGAGGAACACCAGCAAGTTGAGAATCAGGGGCAGATTCATGAGAACTCCAGAAAAGACTGTGCCAACAACCTTCCGGGGCTGTTGCGAACCGGCAAGCCTAACAGTTTGATTTCCAATGATTTAATACCGAAATCGAAGGTGATCCGTCGTTTTTGGAATAAGCGGGTGTCGCTCTCGGGGATGCAACTGGCGCGAAACGGACGTGGACGGTCGCTGACAGACGAGGACTGTCACACATATTTGTTAGCGTCGATTTCTTTGACCCAGGGAGAAAGCGCCAATGAAGTTCACACCGAAATTTCTGGCTGTCGCACTGACTGTGGGGATGGGCCTGGCCACTCAGGCATTCGCCACCGACCTGAAACACTGGCCGGCCGATCAGGCCAAGGCGCTGGACGCGATGATCGCCGCCAACGCCAACAAGGGTAACTACGCGGTGTTCGACATGGACAACACCAGTTACCGCTACGACCTCGAAGAGTCGTTGCTGCCGTTCATGGAAAACAAGGGCCTGATCACCCGTGACAAGCTCGACCCCTCCCTGAAACTGATGCCGTTCAAGGACACCGCCGACCACAAGGAAAGCCTGTTCAGCTACTACTACCGCCTCTGCGAAGTCGACGACATGGTCTGCTATCCATGGGTCGCGCAGGTGTTTTCCGGCTTCACCCTCAAGGAACTCAAGGGCTACGTCGATGAGCTGATGGCCTCGGGCAAACCGGTGCCGGCGACCTATTACGAAGGTGATGTGGTCAAGAACCTGGATGTGAATCCGCCGAAGATCTTCACTGGCCAGAAAGAGCTGTACAACAAGCTGATGGAGAACGGCATCGAGGTCTACGTGATGACCGCCGCCTCCGAAGAACTGGTGCGGATGGTCGCGGCGGATCCGAAGTACGGCTACAACGTCAAACCGCAGAACGTGATCGGCGTGACCACCTTGCTGAAGAACCGCGAAACCGGCGAGCTGACCACCGCGCGCAAGCAGATTACCGCCGGCAAATATGACGAGAAAGCCAACCTCGGCCTCGAACTGACCCCGTACCTGTGGACCCCGGCGACCTGGATGGCCGGCAAGCACGCGGCGATCCTGACCTACATCGACGAGTGGAAAAAACCGGTACTGGTGGGTGGCGACACGCCGACCAGCGACGGCTACATGCTGTTCCACGATGTGGACGTGGCCAAGGGTGGCATTCACTTGTGGGTCAACCGCAAGGACAAGTACATGACCCAGATTCAGGGCATGATGGCCAAGCACGCGGCGGCCCAGGCGAAAGAAGGTTTGCCGGTGACGGCGGACAAGAACTGGGTGATCGTCAAACCGGAAGAAATTCAGTAAACCTGAAGGCAAAAAAATGCCCCGCACTTGGCGGGGCATTTTTGTTTCTGCGATTTGACGCTTACAGCCCGTCGAGCATCGCCTTGTTACGCACAGCACCCTTGTCGGCGCTGGTCGCCAGCAGGGCGTAGGCCTTGAGGGCGGTGGTCACTTTGCGTGGACGCTGTTCGACCGGTTTCCAGCCTTTCTTGTCCTGCTCGACCCGGCGTGCCGCCAGTTCTTCGTCGCTGATCAGCAGGTTGATCGAACGGTTCGGAATGTCGATCAGCACCTTGTCGCCGTCCTGTACCAGGCCGATCGCGCCGCCGGCCGCAGCCTCTGGCGAAGCGTGGCCGATGGACAAGCCGGACGTACCGCCGGAGAAACGACCGTCGGTCAGCAGGGCGCAGGCTTTGCCCAGGCCTTTGGATTTCAGGTACGAGGTCGGATAGAGCATTTCCTGCATGCCCGGGCCGCCTTTCGGGCCTTCGTAGCGAATGATGACGATGTCGCCTTCCTTTACTTCGTCGGCGAGGATGCCGCGTACGGCGCTGTCCTGGCTTTCGAAGATCTTCGCGTTGCCTTCGAACACGTGGATCGACTCGTCGACACCGGCGGTTTTCACCACGCAGCCGTCCAGGGCGATGTTGCCGTACAGCACGGCCAGGCCGCCTTCTTTCGAATAAGCGTGTTCAAAGCTGCGGATGCAGCCGTTTTCACGGTCGTCGTCCAGGGTTTCCCAGCGGGTCGACTGGCTGAACGCGGTCTGCGTCGGAATGCCGGCCGGGCCGGCCTTGAAGAAATGATGCACGGCTTCATCGTCGGTCTGGGTGATGTCCCATTTGGCGATGGCTTCTTCCATGCTGCGACTGTGCACGGTCGGCAGGTCGGTGTGCAGCAGGCCGCCACGGGCCAGCGAACCGAGAATGCTGAAGATGCCGCCGGCGCGGTGCACGTCTTCCATGTGGTACTTCTGGATGTTCGGCGCGACCTTGCACAGTTGCGGCACCTTGCGCGACAGACGATCAATGTCACGCAGGTCGAAGTCGATCTCTGCTTCCTGGGCTGCGGCCAGCAAGTGCAGGATGGTGTTGGTCGAACCGCCCATGGCGATGTCGAGCATCATCGCGTTCTCGAACGCCTTGAAGTTGGCGATGTTGCGCGGCAGTACCGACTCGTCGTTCTCGCCGTAGTAGCGTTTGCACAGCTCGACGATGGTACGGCCGGCCTGCAGGAACAGCTGTTCGCGGTCGCTGTGGGTGGCCAGGGTCGAACCGTTGCCCGGCAATGCAAGGCCCAGGGCCTCGGTCAGGCAGTTCATCGAGTTGGCGGTGAACATGCCGGAGCACGAACCGCAGGTCGGGCAGGCGCTGCGCTCGTACTCGGCAACCTTCTCGTCAGAAGCGCTGGAGTCGGCGGCGATGACCATGGCGTCGACGAGGTCGAGACCGTGGCTGGCCAGTTTGGTCTTGCCGGCTTCCATCGGACCGCCGGAGACGAAGATCACCGGGATGTTCAGGCGCAGCGCGGCCATCAGCATGCCGGGGGTGATCTTGTCGCAGTTCGAGATGCAGACGATGGCGTCGGCGCAGTGGGCGTTGACCATGTACTCGACGGAGTCGGCGATGATCTCGCGGCTCGGCAGCGAATAGAGCATGCCGTCGTGGCCCATGGCGATGCCGTCATCCACGGCGATGGTGTTGAATTCTTTTGCAACGCCGCCAGCGCGTTCGATCTCACGGGCAACCAGCTGGCCGAGGTCCTTCAGGTGGACGTGGCCCGGGACGAACTGGGTGAAGGAGTTGGCAATGGCGATGATCGGCTTCTTGAAGTCGTCATCTTTCATCCCGGTGGCGCGCCACAGTGCGCGGGCGCCGGCCATGTTGCGGCCGTGGGTGGATGTTTTCGAGCGGTAATCTGGCATGGAGCACTCCGGGCGGCTAATCAGGTATCAAAGGGGAGTGAGCTTCTATTGACGTCTGGAACACTCAGAAATGGCCGTGTGTCCTGATGTTGCCGATGACGTTGCGGGATCGCCGCTGGTCTCAGCCTGAGCTCATAAACCCGCCGGGGATGAATGGCGATGAATCTCGCGATTCTACACCGCTGGCGTCAGGAGGGAATGGCGCAAAGCGTTGTTCCAGTGCTGACGAAGCGTGCGGGATGACGACCGGCAGGATTAATCGCTGTCCGGTTGCCCCTCGAGATCGTTGCGCCGGCTGATCCGCGCGTTCATTGCCAGTGCCACCCCGCTGAGTATCACGAAGCTGTAGCCCAGCGTGGATTGCAGATTGGTCGGGCTCAGGCTGATCAAGGCACTGATCAAGCCGCCGCAGATGAAAATGATCGTGCTGCCGGCCGAGGCCGAGGTGCCGGCGTTTTCCGGAAACAGACTCATGGCCCGGGACGTGGCCGCCGGCCGGGCAATGGTGGTGCCGGCGGTGCAGATCAGCATCGGGATCAGCACGGTCGCCGGAGCCAGTGCAAAGTTCGACGCCAGGTACAGCATGGCCACGCCGGCGAACAGGATCAGGCTCAGGCCGACGACCATCTGCTGGCCGCTGTTGATACGCCTGCTCAGCACGCTGGCGAGGATGCCCCCGGTGACGTAAGCCGCACCGTAGATCAGCAGGATCAACGAAAATTCGTAAGCGGTCAGTTGCAGCCGATCCATGAAGATCAGCGGCGAGATCACGATGAATGAAAAGTGGCAGGCGAATGCAAACGCTGAAATCAGCCAGTAACCGACGAAGTCGAAATCTCCCAGAACCCGTCGATAGGCCGTGAGGAAGTTCGTACGTGTGCCGCTGGCGCTCGGTCGGGAGTTCTCCAGAAACATCCAGGCCTTGAGCAGCACTGCGGCTGATAATGCGATGAATACCCAGAAACTGCCGCGCCAGCCCAATGTCGCCTGAAGAAAGGTGCCAGCCAGCGGCGATACCGAGATGAAAATCCCGCCGGCGGTCACCATCAGGATCCTCAGGCGATCACGTTGCTCGCCTTCAAACAGGTCCTGCACCAGCGCCTGTGACAGCACGAAGCAACCGCACCCCAGCGCCTGCACCACCCGAAAAATCAGAAACAGCGAATAGTCCGAGGTCATCACGCACCCGAGGGCACCGAGTATGGAAACGCTCATGCCGGCGAGCAGCAGTCCCTTGCGTCCGATCACATCCGACAGCGGCCCGATCAGCAACTGGGCGAAGGCAATCCCGACCGCAAACAGGCTGACCGACAGGGCGATGTCCGCCGGGGTGCGGCGAAAGTGTTCGGCCAGGGCCGGGAACGAAGGCAGCAGGACATCCAAGGGAAAGACACCGAGCAACACCATTGCCAGCAACAGACTGACAGCCCCGCGCCGCTGTCGTCGGGTCACCACAGATTGTCCGTCATCCATCGATCAGTCCTGCCCTGGCAAATAGTGTCTGGTTTTGAGGTTCGGTAAAAAATCCGGCTTTTTTCAATGCGCTCAATGTGGCGAGGCTGCCGGCCCGTGCCCGCTGCCGACGGGCTTGCGCCGTTGTCATCGTGCCGAGAATCTCCCTCACCGTCGTGTTTGCAATACCCGCGCCGCGGAGGCTTTCCTGGAGCCAGTGCTCATCCACGTCGAAGAAGATTTCCAGAATGTCGAGCAAGGTCGTCGCGGTAAACGTTCGCTGTCGCGGGTTCAGGTGCAACCAGAGGTAGTGGAACACTTCGGTGAAATAGCGGCTGTGGCGCGCCTCGTCTGTGAGGTGATCGCGCAACATGTCGTTGACGCCGGAGACGAGACTGTCGCGGCAGACATCCAGCAGTTCACGGGCAATGATGGTTTCCGAAACGAAACCCAGAAGAAAGCACGCCAGCGGACGTTGCTCCTGCCCGGTGCGTGCGATCAGCAGGTTCATCCGGGTGATCCGTCTGGGCATGACCGGGCGCCCGGCGATGGCGTAGAGGCTGGCGATCTGCTCCGCCACCTGACTGGAAAACAGCGCGTGATAGCCCTCGTCGGTGTACAGCTGGAGTGCGGCGGTTTTCATCGACGCCGGCACCGCGACCGGCAGTTCCCCGTGGACGATGGTTTCGACCGCGCGATTGACGATCCGGTGTTCAAGCAACGTGGTGTAGTCGAGAAAATGCACCAGATGCCCGGCAGTAAGCCGATGCAGCATCGATCGGCCCGCTGCTTCAATGGCCGGGTGGGCCAGATAGGGCAGGAACGTTGGCGGAAACCAGTACCGGGTCTCCAGTTGTTCCTGGACGTTGTCCGGCAACCGGTATTCGTGAGGGCTGGTGCGGACCGTGGCGCGGGTGTTCCAGTCACTCAGGGTGAACTGAAAGACCGGTTCCGGGGCGAGGGTGCTCATGGGTGTGTCTCATGCAGCAGGTCGCGCATTTCCTGACACATCGCCTGACCGTCGCTTTCCCCGCAGCCGACGAAGAACAAGGGTTGTTCCGCATTGTTATCGAGCTTCAGCAACGTTTCGACCTGATCATCGGAAAACGCACCCGTCAGCCAGGTGTTCATGCCCAGCGCTGTAGCCACCAGTTGAAACGTCTGCGAAAGGTGCCCGGCTTCGACGAACGCCATTCGATAGGCGCGCGAGTGCGGGTATTTCCACCAGAGCCGGTCGAAGCGGGCGGTGATGAACAGCCCCAATGGCAGGTTATTGATGAAATGCTGGCCCCCCAGCAGATTGCCAGGTGCAGTGTCGGGCAAAGGGTTGATGAAGCTCAGGGCGTGTTCGGCGGGGTGGTAGACATAAACCCCAGGCGTCAATCCGTCGACGTTCTGTACAAACACGAACCCGGCGCAGGCATTGAGCCCGCCCCCGGAAGGGCTGCTGCGCCGCGCGCCAAGTCCGTCGGCGATGCTGTCGTCGAAATCGGCTTCGCGTTCTCGCAGGTAGCCGAGGGACAGGTAAAGCAAGGTGCCGACATCGTCCAGCGACACGGCGGCACCGATGAAGGATCGGCAGGTCTTTCGCCGGATCAGTGCACTCGACAGGCTGTCGTCCTTCAGTGCCAGCGGTTCGGGCAGGGCGATGAGTGGGTTCGGACAGGTATCCGCAGGGATGTCGGCCGACGGTGGAGTGGCAAGCACTGTGTTGCAGTGCTCGAGGTATTGCCTGCACCATTCCTGAATGTTTCGGGGCGTGTGTTCGCACGGAATATTCCGAGTCCCGATATGGTAGATCCTGGACAGTTCATCCCAGCCCCAGACAGGTGTCGGAATTTTTGAAGAAGTCAGTATTCCGGCATTTAATAACTGTGTGTCTATTATGTTGCTGTTGTCATATAGGTCAGGGTCGTGGACAAGTTGCGCCAGTCGGGATGCATATTCAAGATCAAGTTCATGTTGAGTATGGTCTTTGTAATTCCAGACTATCTGGCCGGGCGTTCGTGGCAGTATGAATAAATAAGGGTTTATATGCATGTTGGGGCACGCTGCTCTGGATAGGTGCTTTGTCAGAGGCGCTGGGTAGCCGGCTATACCCAGCGCCCACCTTACTTAACGGGCTTTAGGTGCGATCAGAAAAGCCAGGTTTGCAAGGGTGCGGGATTCCAGAGTAATTGCTTTCATGATTGAACTCCTTGTTCATTGTTGCTTCGTGGTTAGTGGGTGTCACCTCCGTGGTGACGACTTAATAATAGTTTGTAATGGATTAATCGCAAGCAAATATTAAGTAGGAATTGTCCAGTAATTTTGTCGGAGTGATCTTTGGTGGGAATTGAGTTTGTAAGTTGAATTTCAGTAAATAAAGTATTCGCGGAAATATCCTGCACGTCTGCAGGACGATAAATGTAGGAAAGCAAAGTTCAGGACAAAAAGAAGGGGAGCCGTGGGCTCCCCTTTCGATAGCTTCAACGCCGTGCGTCTGTCAGCTGTTGGGCAGCAGGCGGCAGGTGATGCTCTTGATGTAGCGGGTTTCCGGGATGGCCGGGTGTACCGGGTGATCCGGGCCTTGGCCACCACGCTCCAGCAGCTGGATGTTGCGGTCCAGGTGACGGGCGCTGGTCAGCAGGATGTTCTGCAGGTCATCTTCCGGCAGGTGCATCGAGCACGAAGCGCTGAACAGGATGCCGTCCTTGTTGAGCAGGCGCATGGCTTGCTCGTTCAGGCGACGGTACGCGCCTTCACCGTTTTTCAGGTCTTTCTTGCGTTTGATGAACGCAGGCGGGTCGGCAACGATCACGTCGAAGCGCTCTTCGCTGGCCTTGAGTTCCTTCAGGGCTTCGAAGACGTCGCCTTCGATGCAGGTCATCTTGTCGGCGAAACCGTTCAGTGCGGCATTGCGCTCAACGCCGTCGAGGGCGAAACCCGATGCGTCGACACAGAACACTTCGCTGGCGCCGAATGCGGCGGCTTGCACGCCCCAGCCACCGATGTAGCTGTACAGGTCCAGCACGCGTTTGCCTTTGGCGTAAGGGGCCAGGCGGGCACGGTTCATGCGGTGGTCGTAGAACCAGCCGGTTTTCTGACCTTGAACCACCGGCGCTTCGAATTTCACGCCGTTCTCTTCCAGCGCCACCCACTCCGGCACCAGGCCGAAGACGGTTTCGGTGTAACGCTCGAGGCCTTCGGCATCGCGGGCGGCGGAGTCGTTCTTGAACAGGATGCCGCTTGGCTTGAGCACTTGGGTCAGCGCCGCGATCACGTCATCTTTATGCGCTTCCATGGTCGCCGAGGCGAGCTGCACCACGAGGATGTCGCCGAAACGATCGACCACCAGGCCCGGCAGCAGGTCGGAATCACCGTAGACCAGGCGATAGAACGGCTTGTCGAACAGACGCTCG
Source organism: Pseudomonas sp. FG35 (assembly GCF_057809295.1). Taxonomy (NCBI): domain Bacteria; kingdom Pseudomonadati; phylum Pseudomonadota; class Gammaproteobacteria; order Pseudomonadales; family Pseudomonadaceae; genus Pseudomonas; species Pseudomonas sp. FG35. The sequence goes on from NZ_JBMDJR010000009.1 coordinate 39,024, forward strand.
CGCAGCGACAGGGCCACGTTCAGGCGATGCACCAGCAGCGACTTGTCCAGCGCCAGCTTGATGTCGCGCGACAGCAGGCGCGCGCAGATCAAGTTGTTCGGGCTCATGGCGACGATGCCCAGCGGCTTGCCGCCGGCGGCTTCGAGGACCGCCTGGTCGCCGGCCTTGAAGCCGTGCAACGGGGTCGCGGCCACGTCGATTTCGTTGCTGTAGATCCACAGGTGACCGGCGCGCAGGCGACGGTCGGCGTTGGCTTTGAGGCGCAAGCTAGGCAGGGACATGACGTCGCTCCGGAAAAAAGAGCGGGAGTATACCGTGTTGCGCCCTATGCCGGGTTTGGCGTGCGATGAAACGCGGCTGACCTCATCACGAGCGGGCCCGCCCCGTCTCCACGCGTTTATGCCCTATGCCGACAACGCGTCGATCAGCGCATTGCTGAACGCCGGAATATCGTCTGGTTGGCGGCTGCTGATCAGGTGTCTGTCTTTTACGACCTCCTGATCAACCCAGTTCGCCCCCGCGTTGACCAGATCGTCCTTGACGGTCTTGTAGCTGGTCATGGTCTTGCCATTGACCAGTCCTGCCGAAATCAGCAGCCAGCTGCCATGGCAGATCACTGCGATCGGTTTGCCGGCGGAGGCACCGGTCTTGACCAGATGCTGGGCGTCCTGGTCGATGCGGATGGTGTCAGAGTTCTGCACACCGCCCGGGAGCACCACGGCATCGTATTGATCGATGCTTGCGCCCTTGAAGGTCTGGTCGACCTTGAAGTCGTCCGCCGGTTTATCGTGATTCCAGCCTTTGACGCTGCCGGCTTCGGCAGAGAGGATGTCAACCTGCGCTCCGGCCTGCTCCAATGCCTGTTTGGGGCCAGTCAGTTCAACCTGCTCGAAACCATCGGTTACCAGAAAAGCGACGCGCTTGCCGCTGAGAGAAGTCGCCATCGTTAAGCTCCTGAGTCTGTTGGAATTACTGCCCGAGACCGATGCAGATCTGTTCCGGGCACTACAGATTCCGAAGGCTGGGGGAAAGTGAAAGTTCCTGCGAATTGCCCGCTGGTGTGTCGTCCGTCGGTTTTTAGAGGTTAGAATCGCCGCCTGTCCCAGAGTGTGTACTTATGTCCCAAGAGCTGACCACCGAACAGATTCAACAGTCCCTGCAAGGCATCAGCGTGCCCGCGCAGCCGCAGATCATGGTGGATCTGCAAATGGAGCAGTACATGCCCGACCCGGACCTGGAGACGATCGCCAAGCTGATCTCCCAGGATCCCGGCCTGTCCGGCTCGCTGCTGAAAATCGTCAATTCGCCCTATTACGGCCTGAGCAACAAGATCACCTCGATCAAGCGCGCGGTGAATCTGTTGGGCAGTCGCTCGATCATCAATCTGATCAACGCGATGTCGATCAAGGGTGAAATGAACGACGACACCATCGTCACCCTCAACCGTTTCTGGGACACCGCCCAGGACGTGGCCATGACCTGCCTGACCCTGGCCAAGCGCGTCGGCACCGAGGCCAGCGACGAGGCTTATGCCTTGGGTCTGTTCCACGACTGCGGCGTGCCGCTGATGCTTCAGCGTTTCCCGGATTACATGACGACGCTCGAAAAGGCCTACGCCAACGCGAGTGCCGAGCGCCGGGTCGTGGACACCGAGAACGACGTCTACAACACCAATCACTCGGTGGTCGGTTACTACACCGCGAAGTCCTGGCGCCTGCCGGAACACGTCAGCGCGGCCATCGCCAATCACCACAATGCCCTGGCGATCTTCAGCGATGAGACTTCGCGCAACAGTCAGATGAAAAACCTGCTGGCGATCCTGAAAATGGCCGAGCACATCTGCGCGTCGTACCGGGTGCTGGGCAACCAGACCGAAGACTTCGAATGGCAGGCCGTCGGGCCGCTGGTGCTCGAATACATCGGTCTCTCGGATTACGACTTCGAAACGTTGAAGCAGACGATCCGCGAACTTGGCGCGCACTGATTTAAGAAGCTGATGATTCGAGGAACTGATGCCTGAACTGCCGGAAGTCGAAACCACCCGCCGCGGTATTGCTCCGCACCTGGAGGGCCAGCGCGTCAGCCGGGTGATCGTGCGTGACCGGCGGCTGCGCTGGCCGATTCCCGAAGACCTCGATGTGCGCCTGTCCGGGCAGCGCATCGTGCTGGTCGAGCGGCGCGCCAAGTATCTGCTGATCAACGCCGAAGTTGGCACGCTGATCAGCCACTTGGGCATGTCGGGCAACCTGCGGCTGGTTGAGGTCGGGATGCCGGCGGCCAAGCATGAGCATGTCGATATCGAACTGGAGTCGGGCCTGGCCCTGCGCTACACCGATCCACGGCGCTTCGGAGCGATGCTCTGGAGCAACGACCCGCTCAATCACGAATTGCTGATTCGCCTGGGGCCGGAGCCGTTGACCGATCTGTTCGATGGCGAGCGGTTGTATCAGCTGTCACGCGGGCGCTCGATGGCGGTCAAGCCGTTCATCATGGACAACGCGGTGGTGGTGGGGGTCGGCAATATCTACGCGACCGAGGCGTTGTTCGCCGCCGGTATCGATCCGCGGCGAGAGGCCAAGGGCATTTCCCGGGCGCGCTATCTGAAGCTGGCGATCGAGATCAAACGCATCCTCGCGGCGGCCATTGAGCGCGGCGGCACCACGTTGCGCGACTTCATTGGTGGCGACGGGCAGCCGGGGTATTTCCAGCAGGAACTGTTTGTCTACGGTCGCGGTGGCGAGCATTGCAAGGTTTGCGGCACGGGGCTGCGGGAAATGAAGCTCGGCCAGCGCGCCAGCGTCTGGTGTCCGCGCTGTCAGAGCTGAGCAAGGCAGCCGAAAAAGTCCTACGGTCTATAGTGAGTTGTCTCACTGTTCAGCCCGAAGGATCGTGCCATGAAGTTGTTGCAAACCCTCATCGTTGCATCGCTGCTGTGCTTGAGCCTGACCGTTCAGGCAACGGAAGGCGGCAGCGGTGATCCTCGTTACGCCATCCAGAATCCACCGGCCTACGCCATGCTCGGTGACCTGCTGATTGCCCGACCGTTACTGGTGGTGGCAACGGTGATCGGTGCCGGGGCGTTCGTCGTGTCGTTGCCGTTCACCGCGCTGGGTGGCGGGATTGGCGATGCCGGGGAGGCGTTGGTGGTGGCGCCGGCGAAAGCGGCGTTCGTGCGTTGCCTGGGCTGCACCGGAGAGGGATTCGAGCAGCGTGAATGACGCGATCGCAGCCGGGAGCTGCGATCGGATTCAGTGGCTCAAGCCTTGCCGGTGATCTTGCGGTACTTCTCCATCAACTGTTCTTCAGTCTCCGGATGGGCTTCGTCCAGTGGAATGCAATCCACCGGACAGACCTGCTGGCACTGCGGCTCGTCGTAGTGGCCGACGCATTGGGTGCACAGGTTCGGGTCGATCACGTAGATCTCTTCGCCTTGGGAGATGGCGGCGTTCGGGCACTCGGGTTCGCAGACGTCGCAGTTGATGCAATCGTCGGTGATGATCAGGGACATGCTAACTCCAGCCGGGGCGGGGAGCCCGGGCGCTATGAATCAATGCGCGCAATTGTGCCGCATTGGCGCCCGTAGTGCACGCGGGCGCCGTTTGAACGGTCGTTACTTCTTGAAGCGCAGGGTCAGGGCGTCGGCCACCGCCGGGTGGACGAACTTGCTGATGTCGCCGCCCAGGGCCGCGATTTCCCGCACCAGGGTCGAGGAAATGAACGAATAACGCTCGGACGGGGTGAGAAACAGGCTCTCCACATCCGGCGCCAACTGGCGGTTCATGTTGGCCAGCTGGAATTCGTACTCGAAGTCCGACACCGCGCGCAGGCCACGCAGGAACACGTTGGCGTTCTGCTCTTTGGCAAAATGCGCCAGCAGCGTCGAAAAGCCGACCACTTCCACGTTCGGCAGGTGTTTGGTGACCTCGCGGGCCAGCTCGACCCGTTGTTCCAGCGGGAACAGCGGATTCTTTTTGGGGCTGGCGGCGACGGCGATGATCACATGGTCGAACAGGCGCGAGGCGCGTTCGACCAGATCGCCATGGCCCTTGGTAATAGGGTCGAAGGTACCTGGGTACAACACTCGGTTCATCGCGTCGTCCTGGCGGGAATCCGTTGGGGAGTCGGATGGTATCGCAGCCGTCCCGGTGGGGAAAGTCGCCTGTTGGGTAAGAAAGCACTATAGACGATCGGAAATTTCGTCTTTTTCACGGGTTTCTCAACCGTTCGCCGAGGGATGTCGCCAGTTGCGCCGTCAGACCATACACCGACAACTGCGGGTTGGCGCCGATGCTGGTGGGGAACAGCGAGCCGTCATGAATCGACAGATTGCGCAGTTGATGATGGCGGCCGAGGCTGTCGGTGACGGCGGTTTTCGGGTCCTCGCCCATGGCGCAACCGCCCATGACGTGGGCGCTGCCCAGACGCGTGCGATACAACTCCAGACTCAGGCTGTCGATCAATGAGCGGGCCTCGGCCAGGCTGTTCACGTAGCGCGCATCGGCGTGCATCGGCATCACCGCTTTGGCGCCACCGGCGAACTGGATCTCGGCCATGCTGTGGAAAGACCGGCGCAGACCCTGCCAGGTGTAAGGCGACACCTGATAGTCGAGCACCGGCGAGCCGTCACCGCGCAGCTCGACGCTGCCGCCCTGACTGTCCGGGTGAAAACCGTCACGCAGCAAGGCCAGCATCGCGTGGGTGTGCGGCAGGTCCGCCATGTGTTGCGCGCTTTCCTGACCAAAACCACCGAGCAACGTGGCGGCCAACGCCGGGTGCAGCGGCGGCACTTCGAGTTTGTAGGCCATCGGGCCGGTGGTGCCGTCCTTCCACTGGAAATGGTCCGAGTAAATCGACTGCGGCGCACCGTAGAACGGGTTGATGACCTCGTCGAAACGCCCGGCGGACATGTTCACCAGATGCAGGAAGGTGCGCTTGCCCAGGCGTTTGTGCGGATCCGGTGCGTCCGAACGCATCAGCAGCGCCGGGCTGTTGATCCCGCCGCCGGCCAGCACGTAATGCCGTGCCTTGACGGTGATCGTGCGTCCAGTCGGCTCGACGCAACGTTCGTCCATCGCCACGCATTGCAGGCCGATGACCTTGTCGCCGTTGATCAACAGCTTTTCGGCCCGGGCCAGATAAAGCAATTCTCCGCCCTTTTCCAGGGTTGCCGGAATGGTCGTGACCATCATCGATTGCTTGGCGTTGGTCGGACAGCCCATGCCGCAATAGCCGAGGTTCCAGCAGCCGCGCACGTTGCGCGGGATCACGTGCCAGCTGTAGCCGAGTTGTTCGCAGCCTTTGCGGATCACATCGTTGTTGGCGTTGGGCGGCACCATCCACGGGGCGACGCCGAGTCGCTGCTCCATTTTCTCGAACCACGGCGCCATGTCGGCGGCGCTGTGGCCTTTGACGTTGTGTTCTTTGGCCCAGTGTTCGAGGGTCGGCTCGGGGGTGCGAAAACTCGATGTCCAGTTGATCAGCGTGGTGCCGCCGACTGCGCGGCCCTGAAGGATGGTGATCGCGCCGTCCTTGCTCATGCGGCCGATGCCTTCCTGATAGAGGCTGCTGTAGGCCTGGTCTTCCAGCAGTTTGAAATCGCTGCTGGTCTTGAGCGGGCCTTCTTCGATCAGTAGCACTTTATAGCCGGCGGCGCTGAGGATTTCCGCCGTGGTGCCGCCACCGGCGCCGCTGCCGATGATGGCGACATCGGCTTCCAGGGTCAGGTCCTCGGTGAGTTGCGCGCCGTTGTAGGTTTTCCAGCCACGGGCGAGGCCTTCGCGAAACGGGTCGGGTACGGGCATCGATCAGGTTCTCTTATTATTGTTTTGCGTGGGTCGCCGGGCTCAAACGGCGGGTGGGCCAGGGTAACCGCAATGGGCCCAGGATTCGGTGCGGGTGTACCAGGCCATCATCACCATTTGCAGCAATGAGCTGTGGCCCATGCGCAGCAGGTTCAGCGAGCTGTTTTCCCAACGTTCGAGGAAGTGGCGGATCGCTTCGGGGCTGGCGTTTTCCCAACTGCCCCAGATTCCGGTCAATGGCCCGCGCGTCACGGCCATGCCCAGCACATCGAACAGTTGCCGGGTGAGCTTGAGCATTTCCGGCGACAGGTGGTCGAGGCTGTAATCCAGCGACTTCAGGGTTCCATCGACAGCGGCGGGCATCTTTTCCGCAGCAACGGCGCCATCCAGCATCACCGGAATCAGCGCGCGCAGAAACAGCAGATCACCGCTGCGCAACGTGGTGAATCCATTGGCCGATACGCTCGACGAACAGCCGCTGAGACTGGCACCAAGGCCAGCGGTGGCGAGGAAAGCCGTGGCGCCCAGGCTGAATTTCAGCAGGCCGCGGCGCGACAGGGCAGGTGTTTCGGTCAGGCTTGGGTGCATTGTTGTTATTACCCGGCGGTGACGTTAGCGAATGAACAGTTTCTGGATCAGTTTCTGAATGGATTTGCCGTAGGGCGGGTAGATCAGCTTCGCCGCGTTGAAGCGCTGTTTGACCAGCACGCCCTTGGCCTTGCTGAACGTCAGGAAACCTTCGTGCCCGTGGTAATGGCCCATGCCTGACGGGCCGATGCCGCCGAACGGCATGTCGTCCTGCGCCACGTGCAGCAGCGTGTCGTTGAGGCAGACGCCACCGGAATGGGTTTCGCTGAGTACGCGCTGCTGTTCGCGTTTGTCGTAGCCGAAGTAGTAAAGAGCCAGAGGACGTGGCCGCTGATTGATGTAAGCAAATGCCTGATCCAGATCCTGATACGGCACGATCGGCAGCAGCGGGCCGAAGATTTCGTCCTGCATCACCGTCATCTCGTCGCTGACATTCAGCAGCAGGCTGTGGGGCATGCGCCGGCCCTGGCCCTGGTCGAACAGCGGAATCAGCAGCGCGCCCTTGCTGGTGGCGTCGCTGAGGTAGCTGTTCAGTCGCGCCAGTTGGCGCTCGTTGATGATGGCGGTGTAGTCCGGGTTGTCGGCAAGCGTCGGATAAAACCCGCGCACGGCCTGGCGATAGGCTTCGACGAAACCACCGATGCGCGCTTCCGGCACCAGCACGTAGTCAGGGGCAACGCAGGTCTGCCCGGCGTTGAGGGTCTTGCCGAAGGCGATGCGTTCGGCGGCGTCCTTGAGCGGTACGTCGTGGGAGACGATGGCCGGGGATTTGCCGCCCAGCTCCAGGGTCACCGGCGTCAGGTTCTCTGCCGCTGCCCGCATCACGTGCTTGCCGACGCTGGTGGAACCGGTGAACAGCAAGTGGTCGAAACGCATTTTCGAAAACGCCACGCCGACATCAGCCTCGCCGAGCACCACGCACACCAGATCTTCGGGGAAGATCCGCGCCAGCAATTCCTTGAGCAACAGGCCGGTGGCCGGGGTCGATTCGCTGAGCTTGAGCATCACCCGGTTGCCGGCCGCGAGGGCGCCGGTCAACGGGCCGATTGCAAGGAACAGCGGGTAGTTCCACGGCACGATGACGCCGACCACGCCCAGCGGCTGGTACACGACTTTCGCCGATGCCGGTTGGAAAGCGACGCCGACTTTTCGCCGCGAAGGTTTCATCCATTGGCTGATGTGCTGGCTGGCGTAGTGAATGCCGTGCAGGCTCGGCATCAGTTCGGCGAGCAGGGTTTCATCGGCGCTGCGGTGGCTGAAGTCGGAGCTGATGGCGTCGATCAGGGCCTGCCGTTCGCTGCTCAGCAAATCGCGCAGGGCCTTGAGCCATTGCTGGCGCTGGGTTGCAGGCGGCATCGGGTTGGCGGCGTAGGCGGCGCGCTGCGCGTTGAACAGCCGGTTGAGCTCTTCCAGCGGCTGTTGCAGCGTTTGCAGGTAGGCAATATCGGCAGTCATTGTCAGCTCCGTAGGTATTGTTATGACGAGCTTTTTAGAGTCATTGCTCTAGAAAGTCAAATGGCTTCCTTGCGCATCCTGGTTTTATCCCGTTCCGGTTAGGTCGTAAGATGCCCCCCAACGCACTCTGAATTAAAGCTCAAGCCATGGCCCCACGGATCAAAACCAGCGAGCGCATCGTGCAGAACAGCCTTGAGCTGTTCAATCAGCAGGGCGAGCGCAGCATCAGCACCAATCACATCGCCGCCCACATGGAGATTTCTCCGGGCAATCTGTACTACCACTTCCCCAACAAGCAGGCGATCATCGCCGTGCTGTTCAGTGAGTACGAAAGCCTGGTGGACAGCTTTCTGCGTCCGCCCCAGGGGCGTGCCGCGACGGTCGAAGACAAGCGCTTCTATCTCAAGGAATTGCTGTCGGCGATGTGGCGCTACCGCTTTCTGCACCGCGATCTCGAACACTTGCTCGACAGTGATCCGGATCTGGCCGCGCGTTATCGCCGCTTCTCCCAGCGCTGCGTAATCCAGGGCGCAGCGATCTACGAAGGCTTTGTCGCTGCCGGGATCCTGAAGATGGACCGAGTGCAGATCGAATCCCTGACCCTCAACGCGTGGATCATCCTCACCTCGTGGGTGCGCTTCCTGTGCACGACCCGGGAGAACTCCAATTACCTCAGTGAACAGGCCATCAAGCGTGGCGTGTATCAAGTGTTGGTGCTGGAAGCAGGGTTCGTCACCGAGCAGGCCCGCGATGAGGTCAACGCCTTGTTCGAAGAGTTCTACGTGCCGCTGGCCCAGGCCCTCGAAGAAAGACCGTAATTCCATTTCCTCACTGGAGTCGTTCGCTATGCCGATTGCGCAACTGATCAGCCCGACCGCACTGGATGCCCGCAAGGCGCAACCGGGGCTGGTGATTCTCGACTGCCGTTTTGCCCTCGAAGACCCGGATTACGGCCAGCGCAGCTACGCCGAGGGGCACATTGCCGGGGCACATTTCGCCGATCTTGAGCGCGACCTCAGCGGCCCGGTGACCAAGGGCGTGACCGGTCGCCATCCGCTGCCGGAGCCGGCGGCGCTGATCGAACGCCTGCAAGCATTCGGCATCAACAATGACAGTGACGTGGTTTTGTATGACGACGGCCCCGGCGCCTATGCGGCGCGGGCCTGGTGGTTGCTGGCGTGGCTGGGCAAGCGCGACGGCGTGTTCATTCTCGATGGCGGGCTCAAGGCCTGGCATGCGGCGGGATTGCCGTTGAGTCTTGATCCACCGTCAGCGGGCCGGGGCAGCTTCAGCGGCCAGCCGGACATGAGCCTGCTGCTCAGCGCCGAGCAATTGCAGCAGCGCCTCGGCCAGCCGGCCCTGACCCTGCTCGATGCCCGCGCCTTGCCGCGCTTCAAGGGCGAAGTGGAGCCGATCGACCCGATCGCCGGGCACATTCCCGGCGCGCAATGCGCGGCGTTTACCGACAACCTGGGCAGTGATGGGCGTTTCCTGCCGGCTGATCAGCTCAAACAGCGTTTCGCCGCGAAACTCGGCGAGCGTTCGCCGAGCGATCTGGTGGCTTACTGCGGTTCCGGGGTGACGGCGTGTCACAACCTTTTCGCCCTCTGCCTGGCGGGTTATCCGTTGGGTTCGCTGTATGCCGGATCCTGGAGCGAGTGGATCAACGATCCGGGGCGCGGTATCGCTACGGGCGAATAAGCGATCAGCGATCCAGTCGCGCGCTGCGATAGGCCGCCGGGCCTACGCCATAAACCTGTTTGAACTGCCGGCTCAGATGGCTCTGGTCGGCAAACCCCAACTGCGTGGCGACTTCCACCGGCAGGCAGCCGCTCTGTAACAAGCCCCGTGCGCGGGCGATCCGCTGCTGCATCAGCCAGCTGTGCGGCGGCATGCCGGTGGCGCGGCGGAACACCCGGGCGAAGTGGAAGGGCGAGAGGTTCACGGCCGCCGCCAGTTCTTCCAGCGAGGGCGGCGCCGCCAGTTGCGCGTGCAGCAACTCCTTGGCCATCGCCACTGCGCGGTGCTCTTTGCCGGGCTTGCCGTTGATCTGCACCGCCGCGTGGCGCTGCAACAGCAGCATCATCATTTCCCGCCACACCGTTTGCTGTTGCAACGCGGTGGCGGGGCTTTCCAGCAAGCGATGCAACTGACAGAAACCGTTGACCAGATCCGGATCGCGATACAGCGTCGCACCGAAGGCCGGCATCGGTGCGGTCGGCAGTTCCAGTTCATTCAACAGCGCGACGATCTGCCCGGTGTCGGGGTAAAACGCCCGATATAGCCAGCCATCCTCGGTGCCCTTGTGGCCGTTATGCACTTCGTCCGGATTGATCAGCACCAGCGTACCGCTGCCCGCCAGGTGTTCGGCGCCGCGATAACGGTAGCGCTGGGCGCCGGCCATGATCATGCCGATCACATAACCGTCGTGGACGTGCGGGGCAAAACGATGCTCGATGTAGCGCGCGGTCAACAGCTCGACCCCGGCCAGAGGCGCGGCCTGCCAGAAACGGATCGACTCGCCCTGGTCGCTCATGACTCACTCGCGCCCCGCGTCGGCCAGCCACTGTGGAATCCGTCGCTCCAGGTAATAACCCGGCTGGCGGAGTGTGCCGTCGACGAAGCCGACATGCCCGCCCTTATTCTGCAATTCGAACTGGGTCGTGGCCGACAACTCATTGGCCGAAGGCAGGCTGTGGGGGAACACGAACGGGTCGTCGGCCGCCTGAATGATCAGGGTCGGCGTGCGAATCTCGCCGAGAAAGTAACGGCTCGACGCGCGGCGATAGTAATCCTCGGCATCGGCGAAACCGTGCAGAGGCGCGGTCACCCGGCCATCGAAATCCCAGAAGGTGCGCATGTTTTCCAGCGAGCCGAGGGCCGCCAGTGCAGCGAGACCATCCTCGCGGCCGTCGTGCTGGAACTGGCGCTGCTTGTTCTTGATGTAGGCGACCATCTCGCGCATGAAGTGCGCCTGATAGACCTTCGAGAAACCCTGGCCGATACGGTCGGCACATTGATCCAGGCGAAACGGCACCGACACCGCCACCGCACCGAGCACGCCGCTGGCGCTGCCGGTTTCCCCCAGATGCTTGAGCAGCACGTTGCCGCCGAGGGAATAGCCGACCGCATACAACGGCGCCAGTGGCCGCTTGGCCTTCAGGTGGCGGAGGGTTTCGGCGAGGTCTTCGCTGGCGCCGGAATGGTAGCTGCGCGGCAACAGGTTCGGCTCGCCGGAGCAGCCGCGCCAGTTCAGCGCAACACTGGCCCAGCCTTGCGCGGCGAGCGCTGCCTGGATTCCGGCCACGTAAGGCGAATTGGAAGAACCGGTCAGCCCGTGCAATACCAGCACCAATGGCGCCTCGGCACTGTGCGGGCCATACCAGTCCAGATCCAGAAAGTCGCCGTCGTCCAGCCACAGCCGTTCGCGCTGGCGATCAAGGTGCACGGTTTTACGCCACAGCGGCCCCCACAAGGTTTGCAGGTGCGGATTGCCGAGGCCGAAGGCGGGGATGAACGTTTTTGACGAAGGGGACACGATTGCTCTCGATGCAGCGCAGCGAGCCTCGGCTGAGACTCGCCGCTTTTTCAGGCCGGTCGGTTAACCGGCGATCACTGCCATACGTTGCCACAACGCGTAGTACACCCGCCCGGATTTCTGCTCGCGGTGCAGGCGCCAGTTGCCCGGCAGGCCGAGGGTCGATGGCGCGGTTTCGCTTTCAGTGTAGATCCACGAATCATCGGCCAGCCATTGGCGCTCTTCCAGCAGCGTGCACACCGCTGGCAGCAGGTTCTGGTTGAACGGGGGGTCGAGGAATACCAGATCGAACGCGGTTGCGGTCTGGGTTTCCAGGTAGCGCAGCGCGTCGGCGGTCTGCACCTGGCCGTTGGTGCAGCGCAGGGTGCCGAGGTGTTCTTTCAGGCTGGAGACCGCGACGTGGCTGGCATCCAGCGCCTGGCCCATGGCCGCGCCACGGGACAGCGCTTCGAGAAACAGCGCGCCGCTGCCGGCGAACGGGTCGAGTACCTTGGCCCCGGCAACGTACGGCGCGAGCCAGTTGAACAGGGTTTCACGCACCCGGTCCGGCGTCGGGCGCAGACCCGGCGCATCAGGGAAGCTCAGCTTTCGGCTGCGCCATTCGCCGCCGATGATGCGCAACTGGTTCACACCGTTGTGCAGTTTTTGTACAGGTTTCTTTGGACTGGCCATTAATGCTCCGGAACCCCGAGCGGCTGCTCGGCAGGTTTATCAGATGGGGCCGGTAACGGCTTTTGCGGCACGGTCGGGCCAGCGCTGACGATGACCAGTTTATCCGTGCTCAAGTGTTTGTTCAGAACGTCGCGAACCTGCTCGACCGTCAGGCTCTGGGACTGACGCATGAAGTCGTCCAGATAGCTCAGCGGCAGGTTGTAGAACCCCATGGCGCCGAGCTGACCGACGATATCGGCATTGCTTGCGGTGGACAGCGGGAAGCTGCCGGCCAGTTCGCGCTTGGCGTCGTCCAGTTCTTTCTGGGTCGGGCCGGTCTTGAGGTAGTCGGCGAGCACATCCTGCACCAGTTTCAGGGTGCCTTCGCTCATTTCCGCGCGGGTCTGCAGGTTGATCATGAACGGGCCACGAGCCTGCATCGGGCTGAAGGCCGAATACACGCCGTAGGTCAGGCCGCGCTTCTCACGCACCTCGCTCATCAGCCGGGTGCCGAAACCGCCACCGCCGAGGATCTGGTTGCCCATCGACAGCGCGGCGTAGTCCGGGTCGTCACGGTCGATGCCCAGTTGCGCGATCATCAGGTTGGTCTGCTTCGACGGAAACTCGATGTGGCCGATGCCGGCTTTCGGCTCGGTCGGTTGCTCGACTTTCGCCAGCGCCGGGCCTTTGGGCAGCGCAGCGGACACCTGATTGGCAATCGCCTCGGCTTCGCTGCGGGACAGATCGCCGACCAGCGCAATCACCACGTTGCCGGCCGCATAGGCCTTGGCGTGGAACTCACGCAGTTGCGCCAGCGTGATCTTCGGTACGCTTTGCGCGTTGCCGTCGCTGGAATGGGCGTACGGGTGATCGCCGTACAGACGCTTCATCAGTTCCAGGCTGGCGAGTTTGCCGGGGTTCTGTTTCTGGTATTCGAAACCGGCGAGCATCTGGTTCTTGATGCGCGCGAAGGAATCGGCCGGGAAGGTCGGTTTGCCCACCACTTCCGAGAACAGTTTCAGCGCCGGCTCGCGTTTGTCGGCGGCGCTCAGGCTGCGCAGCGACGCGATGGCCATGTCCTTATAGGCGCCGTTGCCGAAATCCGCGCCCAGGCCTTCGAAACCTTGGGCGATGGCGCCGACATCCTTGCCCGCCACACCTTCGTTGAGCATGGCGTTGGTCAGCAGGGCCAGACCTGGCGCGTTGCCGTCCTGGCTGCTGCCGGCGGAAAAGATCAGGCGCATGTCGAACATCGGCAGTTCGCGGGCTTCGACGAACATCACCTTGGCGCCTTCGGCGGTGTTCCAGGTCTGCACGTCGAGCTTGCGGCTGGCCGGGGCCTTGCCGTCGAGTTCGGCCAGCGATTGCAGCTTCTGGCTGGACTTGGCGTTATCCAGCGCTTCGCTGGCCTTGGTGTTGTCGCTCGGCACCAGATAGAACGCAGCCGAGCCGATGATGGCCACGGCGATCAGGCCGAGCAGCAGACGTGGGGTTTTGCGCTCACTCATGAGTCGTCTCCAGAGGCAGGACGTGGGCGACGCTGAGACGTTCGCGGGTGAAATACAGCTTGGCGGCGTTCTGGATGTCTTGCGGGGTGACGCTTTCCAGGTCGGCCAGTTCGGTGTCCATCAGCTTCCACGACAGACCGACGGTCTCCAGCTGGCCGATGGCGGTGGCCTGGCTGGTGATCGAATCACGCTCGAAGACCAGGCCGGCGATGACCTGCGCACGTACGCGTTCCAGCTCTTCGGCGGACGGTGCGCTGGTTTTCAGCTGCTCCAGCAGTTTCCACAGGCCGGCTTCCGCCTGGGCGATGGTCTTTTTCTTCTGGGTGTTCGGCGTGGCCGACAGGGTGAACAGGCTGTCACCGCGGGTGTAGGCGTCGTAACTCGACGAGCCGCCGGACACCAGCTCTTCGCCGCGCTCCAGTTGAGTCGGGATGCGGCCGCTGTAGCCGCCGTCCAGCAACGCCGAGATCAGGCGCAAGGCGTTGACCGAGCGTTTGTCTTCGGCGGTGGCGATGCTCGGGACGTTGAAACCGAGCATCAGGCTCGGCAGTTGAGTCTGCACGTGCAGGGTGATCTGGCGTTCACCCGGTTCGGCCAGTTCCAGCGGCTTTTTCGCCGGCGGCACGTCGCGTTTCGGGATCGGCCCGAAGTAGCGCTGGGCGAGGGTCTTCACCTCGTCCGGTGTCACGTCGCCGACCACCACCAGCGTGGCGTTGTTCGGCACGTACCAGGACTGATACCAGTGACGCAGTTCTTCGACTTTCATCCGCTCAAGGTCAGCCATCCAGCCGATGGTCGGCGTGTGGTAACCGCTGGCCGGGTAGGCCATGGCCTTGTAGCGCTCGTAGGCCTTGGCCATCGGCTTGTCGTCGGTGCGCAGACGGCGCTCTTCCTTGATGACTTCGATTTCCTTGGCGAACTCGTCGGCCGGCAGGCGCAGGTTGGCCATGCGGTCGGCTTCCAGTTCGAAGGCCACGCCCAGACGGTCACGGGCCAGCACCTGGTAATAAGCGGTGAAGTCGTCGCTGGTGAACGCGTTCTCTTCGGCGCCGAGGTCACGCAGGATCAGCGAGGCTTCGCCGGGGCCGACTTTCTCGCTGCCCTTGAACATCATGTGCTCGAGGGCGTGGGACAGACCGGTCTGGCCCGGGGTTTCGTAGCTGGAACCAACCTTGTACCAGACCTGCGACACCACCACCGGCGCGCGATGGTCTTCGCGCACGACGACCTTCAGGCCGTTGTCGAGGGTGAATTCGTGTGTCGGTTGCGGGTCGGCCGCCAGGGCCGAAAGGGGCAGGCAGACTGTGCTGAGCAGCAGGCCTGCGGCGCGGCGGGCTAGAGCATTCATTCGTTTTTAAACCTGTTGGGCTGCCCGCTTGGTCTTAGCGTCGGCGGGCGAGAGGGTGCTAGGATACTGATCCGTTTTACCGGCGACCACGCCTATCCGGTTTTGAAACCTGATCAGGTTGTATGGGTTTGCGGCAGAAGGCTTTGGTTTATCAGCTAAACTTCGCTTTTTCGCCGATTTTGCCGGCCAGTCCTTCATTAAAACGATTCCTTTGAGGTGCCGTTGGTGCCTCGACAAAATGTTGCGCGTGAACAAGCTGGGTGAAACACAGTCTGTTCTGCATCGAATATTTATTTGCCGGGGCGCCCCTGTGGCGCGTCGCTACCGTGAGATAGCCGTCCTCCATGTTTGGTTCCAACGACGACAAGAAGACCCCAGCTGCGGCTGGCGAGAAGAAAAGCCTGTTCGGATGGCTGCGCAAGAAACCGCAGGAACCCGTCGTCGAACAGCCGACTGCCATTCCTGAGCCGGCCCCTGCGCCTGCTCCCGTATTAGAAGAAGCGCCGGCACCGGTCGTGCTGCCGATCGCCGAGCCGGTGCTGCAACCGGTGGCCGAGGCCGATCCAGAAGCGCCGGCTGCCGCCGAGTTGCCGCTGACCCCGGCCAGCGAACCGTGGCTGACATTGCCGGTGGCGGAAGAGCCGGTGGCGCTGGTCGAAGAGGCCGCGCCGCACGTTACGCCGCCGATTCCTGCGCCGGTGGCGTTCACGCCAGAGCCTGTTCAGGCGCCGGTGGTGGAAGCTGCTCCTTTCATTCCAGAACCTGTGGTTGCTGCTCCGGTTGCTCCGATTGTCGAAGTGCCCGAGCCTGCACCTGCACCTGCACCTGCACCTGCACCTGCACCTGCACCTGCACCTGTCGCCGTAGCGCCAGTGGAATCCCAGGTTGAAACCCAGGTCGAGGCTCCGCGTACCGAGGAAACCAAGGCCGGCTTCTTCGCCCGTCTCAAGCAGGGCCTGTCCAAGACCAGCGCCAGTATCGGCGAGGGCATGGCCAGCCTGTTCCTCGGCAAGAAAGCCATCGATGACGATCTGCTCGACGATCTCGAAACCCGCCTGCTGACGGCCGACGTTGGCGTCGAGGCGACTTCGGTGATCATCCAGCGCCTGACCCAGAAGGTCGCACGTAAAGAGCTGGCCGATTCCGACGCCCTGTACAAATCCCTGCAGGCCGAGCTGGCCGCAATGCTCAAACCGGTCGAGCAGCCGCTGAAGATCGCTTCCCGGAACAAGCCGTTCGTGATTCTGGTGGTCGGCGTCAACGGCGCCGGCAAGACCACCACCATCGGCAAACTGGCGAAGAAACTGCAGCTGGAAGGCAAGAAAGTCATGCTGGCCGCCGGTGATACCTTCCGTGCTGCGGCTGTCGAGCAGTTGCAGGTCTGGGGCGAGCGCAACAAGATTCCGGTAATCGCCCAGCACACGGGCGCGGACTCGGCTTCGGTGATCTTCGACGCCGTGCAGGCCGCCAAGGCTCGTGGCATCGACGTGCTGATCGCCGACACCGCCGGTCGTCTGCACACCAAAGACAACCTGATGGAAGAACTGAAAAAGGTTCGCCGGGTGATCGGCAAGCTCGACGCCGATGCGCCGCACGAAGTGCTGCTGGTGCTCGACGCCGGCACCGGCCAGAACGCCATCAACCAGGCCAAGCAATTCAACCAGACCGTCGAACTGACCGGCCTGGCGCTGACCAAGCTCGACGGCACCGCCAAGGGCGGGGTGATTTTCGCCCTGGCCAAGCAGTTCGGCCTGCCGATCCGCTATATCGGCGTCGGTGAAGGCATCGACGATCTGCGTACCTTTGAAGCCGAACCCTTTGTCCAGGCACTGTTTGCCGAGCGGGAGCGTTCATGATTCGTTTCGAACAGGTCGGTAAGCGCTACCCGAACGGTCACGTCGGCTTGCATGAGCTGAGCTTTCGAGTCCGTCGCGGCGAGTTCCTGTTTGTCACCGGCCACTCCGGTGCCGGTAAATCCACTCTGTTACGCCTGCTGCTGGCGATGGAACGTCCGACCAGTGGCAAGCTGCTGCTCGCCGGACAAGACCTGAGCACCATCAGCAATGCGCAGATTCCGTTCCTGCGTCGGCAGATCGGCGTGGTGTTCCAGAACCATCAACTGCTGTTCGATCGCACGGTGTTCAACAACGTCGCGCTGCCGTTGCAGATTCTCGGGCTGTCCAAGGTCGAAATCGCCAAGCGCGTCGATTCGGCGCTGGAGCGTGTGGCCCTGTCGGACAAGGCCGAGCTGTATCCGGGCGACCTGTCCACCGGACAGCAACAGCGCGTCGGCATTGCCCGTGCCATCGTTCACCGTCCGGCACTGCTGTTGGCGGACGAACCGACCGGTAACCTCGACCCGCGTCTGGCGGCCGAGATCATGGGCGTGTTCGAAGACATCAACCGTCTGGGCACCAGCGTGCTGATCGCCAGTCACGACTTGGCGCTGATTGCGCGCATGCGCCATCGCATGCTGACCCTGCAACGCGGCCGATTGATCGGCGACGGGGAGGCCGGCGTATGAGTGCAACACGCAGTCCGAAGGTTTCCGAGCGCGTGGCCCCGAAGGCCGCCGATCCGCAACCGCCAAAGAAGAAAAAGCACGACGATGACGACGGCCCGGATTTCGCCACGTTGTTCCGTGCCTGGATCGAAAGCCATCGCGCCAGCTGGATCGACAGCCTGCGCCGTCTCGGCAAGCAGCCGATCGGCAGCTTCTTCACCTGCATGGTGATGGCCGTTGCGCTGAGTCTGCCGATGGGCCTTTCGTTGTTGCTGAACAATGTCGAGCGCCTGGGCGGCTCGTGGCAGCGCGCGGCGCAGATCTCGCTGTACCTGGAGCTCGAGGCGACTCCGGCTCAGGGCGAAGCATTGCGCGACCAGATCAAGGGCATGCCGGGCGTAGCTGATGCCGAATATGTCGGCCGCGATCAGGCGCTGGAAGAGTTCCAGCAGCAGTCCGGCCTGGGCGAAGCCCTGCGCGAGCTGCCGGAAAACCCGCTGCCGGGCGTAGTGCTGGTGACGCCGAACGAGGTCGACAAGTCGACCCTGGAAGCATTAAGACAAAAACTTTCCGAGCTGCCCAAGGTACAACAGGCGCAACTTGATCTAGTCTGGGTCGAGCGTCTGGCCGCCATCCTCAAGCTCGGCGACCGTTTCGTGTTCGGTCTGACGGTGTTGCTGGTTTCCGCATTACTTTTGGTGATAGGCAATACCATTCGTCTTCATATTGAAAACCGCCGCACCGAGATAGAAGTGATTAAACTCGTTGGCGGCACCGACAGTTATGTGCGTCGTCCCTTCCTTTATATGGGCGCGCTGTATGGCTTCGGTGCGGGGCTGCTGTCCTGGGGTGTTTTGGCGTTCGGCCTGAACTGGCTGAACGACGCGGTGGTCGGGCTGGCCGGCTTGTACGGCAGTGATTTCGCACTGGCCGGCGTGCCGGTTGCCGACGGTCTGTCGCTCTTGCTTGGCGCGGTGCTGTTGGGTTATATCGGTGCATGGATTGCAGTCGCACGTCATCTCAGGGAGCTGGCGCCGAAGTAGAATCTTTTTTTGCGCGTGATTGACCTTTCAGTGGTTAAGGAAACTTTCATTTGAGTTTCCGGTCAATTTTTCGCAATGCTGAAAAGCATGAGTATGTAAGTCGGAGGTTTTTCCGTATGTCCAATTCTTTGCAACCTGCGTATGCATTGGTTCCAGGCGCAAACCTGGAAGCCTACGTGCACACCGTCAACAGCATTCCATTGCTGACGCCGGAGCAGGAGCGTGAACTGGCCGAGAGTCTCTACTATGAGCAGGATCTGGGGGCGGCTCGGCAGATGGTGCTCGCCCACCTGCGGTTTGTCGTACACATCGCCCGTAGCTATTCCGGCTACGGTCTGGCTCAGGCTGACCTGATCCAGGAAGGTAACGTCGGCCTGATGAAGGCCGTGAAGCGTTTCAACCCGGAAATGGGCGTGCGTCTGGTGTCCTTCGCGGTGCACTGGATCAAGGCCGAGATTCACGAGTTCATCCTGCGCAACTGGCGGATCGTGAAAGTCGCGACCACCAAGGCCCAGCGCAAGCTGTTCTTCAACCTGCGCAGCCAGAAGAAACGTCTGGCCTGGCTGAACAACGAGGAAGTCCACCGTGTGGCGGAAAGCCTCGGCGTCGAGCCGCGTGAAGTGCGTGAGATGGAAAGTCGCCTGACCGGCCATGACATGGCCTTCGACCCGGCTGCGGAAGCGGACGACGACAGTGCTTTCCAGTCGCCGGCCAACTACCTGGAAGACCACCGGTACGACCCGGCGCGTCAACTGGAAGACGCCGACTGGAGCGACAACTCCAATCACAACCTGCACGAAGCGCTGGAAGTGCTGGACGAACGCAGCCGCGACATCCTCTACCAGCGCTGGCTGGCAGAAGAGAAAGCCACGCTGCACGACCTGGCGCAGAAGTACAACGTGTCGGCCGAGCGGATCCGTCAGCTCGAGAAGAGTGCGATGAACAAGCTCAAGTTGTCGATTGCCGCATAACCGGTAGTCCGGCAATGAAAAACGCCCCGATCAGTGATGATCGGGGCGTTTTTGTTTGCCTGTCAGAACGTCATTGGGCCCAAGGCGCACGGCGCGAATCATTGAGTGTCAGCAGGTAACTGTCGCCACCCAGCTGGCTCATCTGCTGGCGAATCCAGCCGGCCCGGCGCGACACGTAAGCGGTCGGATGACTGGCGCTCCAGACCCGGGGATTCGGCAGCACAGCCGCCAGATAACTCGCCTGCTGCCGGGACAGCGACCTGGCGCCTACGCCAAAGTGATGCCTTGCCGCCGCTTCGGCGCCGAACACACCGTCATCCCACTCGACGCTGTTCAGGTACACCTCGAGAATTCGCTGTTTGGGCCAGAACACTTCGATCAGCGCGGTAAACCAGGCCTCCAGGCCCTTGCGCAGATAACTGCGGCCGGACCACAAGAACAGGTTCTTCGACACTTGTTGGCTCAAGGTGCTGGCGCCACGGATCGAGCCGCCGAGTTCGTTGTGGGCCAGTGCTGCCTTGATCGCGCTCAGGTCAAAACCCCAGTGCTCGGGGAATTTCTGGTCTTCGCCGGCAATCACCGCGACCTTCAGGTCATCGGAGATCTCGTCCCAAGGCTTCCAGGTGCGTTGCAGATCGATCGGCTCGCCGTCGACCCAGGATTCGATCTTGCGCTCGACCATCAGCGCCGTGCCCGGTGGCGGCACGAAACGAAACACCAACACCAGCAATACGCTGCCGCCCGCGAACCAGAGCAGGGCCTTCGTGAAACGACGGAGAAATAAACGCAGCATAGAGATGGCTTGGCCGAACCGGTTGAGCGGGCCATTATACAGACCCTGCCGATCGAGTCTGACTGGAGTTCTACATGCTGCGTAGCTTTCTGATGCTGGCCGCCTTCTTTGGTTTCACCGGTGTCGGCCTCGGCGCATTCGCCGCCCATGGCCTGAAAAACCGGTTGACACCCGAATACCTGGCGATCTTCCACACCGGCGTCACTTATCAACTGGTGCACGCACTGGCGCTGTTCGGCGTGGCGCTGCTGGCCACGCAGCTTCAGGGGCGTCTGGTCGCCTGGGCCGGCATCTCGTTCACCATCGGCATCCTGCTGTTCTCCGGCAGCCTGTACTTGTTGACCACCCTCGGCATCGGCAAGCTCGGCATCATCACCCCGTTCGGTGGCCTGGCGTTCCTGATTGGCTGGCTGTGCCTCGGACTCGCCGCCTGGCGCCTGCAGCCAACCGCTTGACGCTTGGTGCTGACCTTTAGGTCATGATCGGGCTAGAATGCCACCCCCTAAAAAGTGATGGCGGCGTTGCGCATGCGCATTCAGTTGAACGGTGAATCCTTTGAACTGCCCGACGGTGAAACCGTTGCGGCCCTGCTGACCCGTCTGGACCTGACCGGACGCCGCGTCGCGGTCGAACTCAATCTGGATATCGTCCCGCGCAGCCAGCATGCCGACACCACTTTGAACGACGGCGACAACGTCGAAGTCGTGCACGCGATCGGCGGCGGCTAGTCGCCAGGCCTGCATGGGCCGACAATTCTGCAAGACCCTCACTCCAACAGAGGATTCCCCATGAGCATCGTTCGTAGCGACAAGCCTTTCGTTCTGGCCGGCCGTACTTACCAGTCGCGTTTGCTGGTCGGTACCGGCAAGTACCGTGACATGGAAGAAACCCGCCTGGCCATCGAAGCCTCGGGTGCCGAGATCGTCACCTTCGCGGTGCGCCGCACCAACCTGGGCCAGATCGAAGGCGAGCCGAACCTGCTCGAAGTGCTGTCGCCGGATCGCTACACCTTCCTGCCGAACACCGCCGGCTGCTACGACGCGGTCGAGGCCGTGCGCACCTGCCGCCTGGCCCGTGAGCTGCTCGACGGCCACAACCTGGTGAAGCTGGAAGTGCTGGCCGACCAGAAAACCCTGTTCCCCAACGTGATCGAAACCCTCAAGGCCGCCGAAGTGCTGGTCAAGGAAGGCTTCGACGTGATGGTTTACACCAGCGACGACCCGATCATCGCCCGGCAACTGGCGGAAATCGGCTGCATCGCGGTGATGCCGCTGGCCGGTCTGATCGGTTCGGGCCTGGGGATCTGCAACCCGTACAACCTGCAGATCATCCTCGAAGAAGCCAAAATTCCGGTGCTGGTGGATGCCGGTGTCGGTACCGCTTCCGACGCCACCATCTCCATGGAACTGGGCTGTGACGCCGTGCTGATGAACTCGGCCATCGCCCACGCCCAGCAGCCGATCATGATGGCCGAAGCCATGAAACACGCGATCGTCGCGGGCCGCCTGGCCTACCTCGCCGGCCGCATGCCGAAAAAACTCTATGCCAGCGCCTCTTCGCCGCTGGATGGTCTGATCAAGTAAGAGCTATTGATGACTGAATCGAACGACACGCCAATCCAGACGGAAGAAGGCGACGAGCGCCAACACCGCCGCATCAAGAGTTTCGTGATGCGCGCCGGGCGCATGACCGAAGGCCAGCAGCGCGGCCTGGATCAGGGCGCGCCGAAGTTCGTCCTGCCGCTGGCCGATGCGCCGGTGGATTTCGACCAGGTGTTCGGCCGTTCCGCGCCGCGTTCGCTGGAGATCGGTTTCGGCATGGGCCACTCGCTGCTGGAGATGGCCGCCGCTGCGCCGGAGCAGGATTTCATCGGTGTCGAGGTTCACCGTCCGGGTGTCGGCGCACTGCTCAACGGCGTGCTGACTCAGGGCCTGACCAACCTGCGGGTCTACGACTGCGACGCGATCGAAGTGCTCAACCGCTGCATTGCCGACAACAGCCTCGATCGCCTGATGCTGTTCTTCCCGGATCCGTGGCACAAGAGCCGTCACCATAAGCGCCGCATCGTTCAGGCGTCCTTCGCTGAACTGGTGCGCAGCAAATTGAAGGTTGGCGGCATTCTGCACATGGCCACCGACTGGGAACCGTACGCCGAATACATGCTGGAAGTGATGAACGTCGCCCCGGGCTATCGCAACCTTGCCGAAGACGGCAAGTGCGTACCCCGCCCGGCCGAACGCCCGATCACCAAGTTCGAACGCCGTGGCGAACGTCTTGGGCATGGCGTGTGGGATCTGAAGTTCGAAAGGCTCGCTTAAACGTTACGCAATAAAAAACTGTGGGAGCCAATGGCTCCCACAGTTGTTTTGGGTAGTAGCTGAAAATCAGCGGCGATCCGCGACCACGCCAATCAACACAAGCACCACCAACAACACCGGCGCCAGGCTGTAGTTGTTGAACTGGCTCAGCCCCTTCACCACCCACGGCGTCGCGTAGATCAGCGCCGCGCCGCTGCCGATCATGCACAGCAGGGCCATCAGCGGCACGCGCAGGGCGCCGGCGATGCTGCCCAGGCGTTGCTCGACCCAGCCCTTGAAGTCGGCGCCGAACAGCACCAGCAGGCAGCCCACCAGCGCCAGGGCGATTTCCGAGAGGTTGCTGCGGCTCCAGCGGGAGACGGTGGCGAGCAGGTCGAGTATCAAATCCATGCGTTTTCCCTTGGGACTGAAGTCAGTTCAGAAATTGTTGCAGCAAGTCGTTGAGGAACAGCTGTCCGCGCTCTGTGGTCGCCAGGCGTGACGGTTCGACCTGCAACAGACCGCTTTGTTCGGCCTCGCGCCGACCTTCGGCAAGCGTGTCCAGCGACAGGCCGGTGCGCTCCGGGTACAGGCGCGATTCGACGCCGGCGGTGAGGCGCAGGGCGTTCATCAGGAACTCGAACGGCATCTCGTCGTTGGTCAGGGCTTTCTCGCCGGCCTGGAAGCTTTTGGCCGGGTTGAGGTAGTCCTTCGGCAGGCGTGTCTTCCAGGTACGCACGATGCGCCCGTCCGGGTGACTGAGCTTGCCGTGGGCGCCGGCGCCGATGCCGATGAAGTCGCCGAAGCTCCAGTAATTGAGGTTGTGCCGCGCCGGTCGACCCGGTTGGGCGTAGGCCGAAATTTCGTACTGCGCGTAACCGTGCTCGGCCAGCAGCGCCTGCCCGGCCTCTTGAATGTCCCACAGCGTGTCGTCTTCCGGCAGCACCGGCGGCTGGTTCCAGAACACGGTGTTCGGCTCCAGTGTCAGCTGATACCAGGAAATATGCGTCGGCTTCAGTTCGATCGCCTGGCGCAGATCGCTCAGGGCATCGTCCAGTGACTGGTCCGGCAAGCCGTGCATCAAGTCGAGGTTGAAGTTATCGAACCCGGCCTGGCGCGCCATGCCGGCGGCGCGTACGGCTTCATCGCCGTTGTGGATTCGGCCGAGGGCCTTGAGCTTTTCCTGCTGGAAGCTCTGGATACCGATCGACAGGCGATTGATTCCCAGCTTGCGGTAGGCGACGAACTTCTCTTGCTCGAAAGTCCCGGGGTTGGCTTCCAGGGTGATTTCGATGTCATCGGCAAACGGGATGCGTTGTTTGACGCCTTCCAGCAAGCGACCAAGGGCTTCGGCACTGAACAGGCTCGGCGTGCCGCCGCCAAAGAAGATCGAACTCAACTCACGGCCGTACACCGCGTGCAGATCCTGATCAAGGTCGGCCAGCATCGCGTCGACATACTCCTGCTCCGGCAGCACCGGGCTGGCGGTGTGGGAGTTGAAGTCGCAATAGGGGCATTTGCGCACACACCACGGGATGTGGATGTACAGCGCCAGGGGCGGCAGCGTCGGCAACGGCGCCCGAGGCGAGGAGGCGGCGCCGCCGATAATCAGCGACGACGCGGAGGAGCTATCGGTCATTTCAAGCCCAGACGCTGGCGCAGCAGATCCATTGCACGGGCGCGGTGGCTGATCTGGTTCTTGTCGCTCGGGCTCAGTTCGGCGCTGGACACGTTACGCTCCGGCACCCAGAACAATGGGTCGTAGCCGAAACCGTGCTCACCGCTGGCGGCGGTCAGAATGCGCCCGTGCCACAGGCCTTCGCAGAGGATCGGCAGTGGATCGTCGGCGTGACGTACCAGCGCCAATACGCAGACGAACTGCGCGCCGCGTTCGGCTTCCGGCACGTCCTTCAAGGCGTCGAGCAATTTGGCATTGTTCGCCGCGTCGCCCTTGCCGTCGGCGTAGCGCGCCGAGTAGATGCCCGGCGCACCGCCGAGGAAATCCACCGCCAGACCCGAGTCGTCGGCCAGCGCCGGCAGACCGGAAATGCGCGCGGCATTGCGGGCCTTGAGGATCGCGTTCTCGACGAACGATAGGCCGGTTTCTTCCGGCTCCACGCTGCTGAATTCGCCGATCGAGCGCAATTGCACCGAGTCGCCGAGCATGGCCTGGAGTTCCTTGAGTTTGCCGGCGTTATGGCTGGCCAGTACGAGTTGCTTGAGATTGATCATTGGCCAGGGAAAAGCTCTTGGTTGAAATTGAGGGTGTTGATCTTGTCGCCGGTCTGTACCTTGATTTCAAAGGTGCGGGTTTCCTGCTGCTCCACCGGGTACTGGGCGATGTAGTAGATCGCGCCCTGTTCGGTGATCTGGCGGAAAGTCAGCGGCACGCTCTGGCTGGTCAAGTCCTTGACGGTGCCGGTGACCTGGGCGATCAGCGGCTTGCCGTCCTTGATCACCGAGACATTGATCACGCCCTGGTTCTTGCTGCGGATCAGCTCGGCCGCCTTGGCGATGTCCGGCGTCAGGAAGGTCGAGTTGAAGGTGTTGTAATGCACGGTGACATCACCGAACACTTCCTTGCGTTCGCCCTTGATGGCATCGGCGGCCACGGCCGACAGGCTCAGGCAGGCGGCCAATAGCGCGGTAATCAAGCGTCCCATGTTCGTTCTCCTCGCAATGTCGTGGTTCAGACCGCGATTCTGTGATCCGCAAGCCCCGGGCTGCTGACGCGGTAGATACCGATCTCACCTAACAGATTAGGCCATAGCTTACTGGCCCACCCGTGGCGGTGCTGTTGATCCACGGCAAGCCGATCAATGACCTTCGCCTCACGTTCGCGACAAAGTTCTTCAAAGTCTTCGAAGGTACAGAAGTGGATGTTCGGCGTGTTGTACCAGGTGTACGGCAGGAATTCCGACACCGGCATCCGACCCTTGCTCGCCAGGTACCAGCGGCAGCGCCAGTGACCGAAATTCGGGAACGTGATGATGCACTGGCGACCGACCCGCAGCATTTCGTCGAGGATCTTGTCCGGGTAATGCACGGCTTGCAGGGCCTGGGTCATCACCACGATGTCGAAGCTGTTGCTGGCGAAGTTGCCCAGGCCCTTGTCCAGGTCCTGCTCGATGACGTTGATGCCCTTGGCCACGCACTCGGCGATGTTGTCCGGGTCGTTTTCCAGGCCGTAGCCGGTGACCTGCTTGTGGTCGCGCAGCCAGGTCAGCAATTCGCCGTCACCGCAGCCGAGGTCGAGCACGCGGCTGCCGGCGGGGATCCATTCCTGGATGATTTCCAGATCAGCTCTCATGGCTTTCTCACAACGTAATGCGGTTCATGTAATTGCCGAACGCCTGCAAGTAGCGCGGGATCGGAATCAGGAAGGCGTCGTGGCCCTGGGGCGCGTCGATTTCCAGGTAGCTGACGTCCTTGCGCGCGGCCATCAGCGCGTCCACCAGTTCCCGCGAGCGGGCCGGGGAGAATCGCCAGTCGGTGGTGAACGACATCACGCAGAACTTGGCTTTTGCACCTTCGAAGGTTTTCGCCAGGTTATCGTTGAAGTTCGCCGCCGGATCGAAGTAGTCCAGCGCCTTGGTCATCAACAGATAGGTGTTGGCATCGAAGCGCCCGGAGAACTCTTCGCCCTGATAGCGCAGGTAGCTTTCGACCTGGAACTCGACGCTGTGGAAGTCGTAGTTGAGCTTTTCGCTCTTCAGGCCACGGCCGAATTTCTCGCCCATGGAGTCGTCGGACAGGTAGGTGATGTGCCCCACCATCCGCGCCAGCATCAGGCCGCGCTTGGGGATCACGCCGTGTTCCTGGAACGAGCCGCCGTGGAATTCCGGGTCAGTGAGGATCGCCTGGCGCGCCACTTCGTTGAAGGCGATGTTCTGCGCCGACAGCTTGGGGGCCGAGGCGATGGCCAGGCAGTGGCGAACGCGATCCGGATACGTGATGGTCCATTGCAGCGCCTGCATGCCGCCCAGGCTGCCGCCGATCACCGCGGCCCACTGGCCGATGCCGAGCAGATCGGCCAGACGTGCCTGGCTGTGCACCCAGTCTTCCACGGTCAGCACCGGGAAGTCGGCGCCGAATGGCTTGCCGGTTTCCGGGTTGAGGCTGCTCGGGCCGGTGGAACCGTTGCAACCGCCGAGGTTGTTCAGGCTGACCACGAAGAACTTGTTGGTGTCGATCGGTTTGCCGGGCCCGATGCAGCTGTCCCACCAACCGGGCTTGCGGTCGTCGACGCTGTGGTAACCCGCAGCGTGGTGGTGGCCGGACAAGGCGTGGCAAATCAGTACGGCGTTGCTCGCTTGCGCGTTCAGCGTGCCGTAGGTTTCGTAGATCAGGTCATAATCGGCCAGCGAACGGCCGCAGGCCAGGGCCAGCGGTTCGCTGAAGTGCGCCGTTTGCGGCGTCACCAGACCAACAGAATCGGGGGGAAAGGCAGCTGGCATCGACCCTGCTCTCGTTGAAATGAGGCGTAAGTCTAAAGACCGGTGGGGTTAGCGGCAAGCAACGATCAGGCCTGATTTGCGCTCGTTCCCACGCAGAGCGTGGGAACGATCAGCTGACTAGTCCGGGCAGATCCGGCAACTTCTTCGGCGAGCAGATCTTCACCCGCTTCTGCCGGTTCAGCTCACCACTGAGCAAACTGACCTGGCTTTTGGAAACCCCAAAAGCCTTGGCCAGAAACCCCATCAGGTACGCATTGGCCTTGCCCTCGACCGGCGGCGCGGTCAGGCGGATTTTCAGGCGATCACCGTGCAGCCCGCAGAAATCATCGCTGCGGGCGGCCGGTTGCAGGTGACATTCCAGAATCAGGTCGTCACCGTCCCAGCGAAACCAGCTCACATCAGCAGGCGCAGGATTTCCGGCATCATCGTCATCGCCGCGAGGTTGTTGATCACCAGCATGTCGATCAGCTTCAGCACGAGGAAGGCGAAGATCGGCGACAGATCCAGACCACCGAGGTTCGGCAGGATGCGGCGGAACGGCGCCAGGGCCGGTTCACAGATCTGGTTCACCAGTTCGGCGCCCGGATTGTGGCTGCCCGGTGCGACCCAGGACAGGATGATGCTGATGATCATGGCCCAGAAGAAAATCTTCAGGAACAGCGCCGTCACGCCGATCAGCGACCAGATCAGCAGTTGCATCGGGTTACCGGTGGTGCCGTAGGTCAGCAGCAGCGTCAGCGCCATCAGCGCCAGTTGCACGAGGATCGCCAGCACCAGCGACGACATGTCGAGGCCGAACAGGCTCGGGATGATCCGGCGCAGTGGCTTGAGCAACGGCTGGGTGGCCTTGACCACGAACTGGCACAGCGGGTTGTAGAAGTTCGCCCGCACCAGTTGCAGGACGAAGCGCAGCAGCACGATCAGCAGGTACAGGCTGCCGAGGGTTTGCAGCACGTAGACCGCTGCGGTGTTCAATCCAATCATGTAAGGCTCCTTATTTGCCCAATTGTTCGGCCATTTCGGCCGAGCGGTGCGCGGCGGCGCCGAGTGCTTTTTCCACCAGGGCTTCGAAGCCGCCGGCCTGGAACGATTTGATCGCAGCTTCCGTGGTGCCGGCCGGCGAGGTCACGCGGCGGCGCAGTTCGGCCGCGTCGACGTCGCTGGATACCGCCATCTGCGCGGCGCCCAGCGCGGTCTGCAAGGTCAGCTGCTCGGCGGTTTCCTTCGGCAGGCCGAGTTTGACGCCGGCGGCGGTCATGGCTTCGATCAGCAGGAAGAAGTACGCCGGGCCGGAACCGGAGACAGCGGTGACCGCGTCCAGTTGCTGCTCTTCGTTCAGCCACAGGGCGATGCCCACGGCGGACAGCAGTTCTTCAGCCTGTTGACGCTGTTCGGCGCTCACCTTGCCTGTGGCGTACAAGCCGCTCACGCCCTGGCGCAGCAGCGCCGGGGTGTTCGGCATGCAGCGCACGATCGGCTGTTCGCCGAGCCAGGCCGTCATGCTGGCGCAGGTGATGCCGGCGGCGATGGACACCACCAGTTGATTCGGTTTCAGGCTCGGGCGAATCGCTTCGCACACCAGCTTCATGGCTTGTGGTTTGACCGCCAGTACCACTACATCGGCGCCGTCGATGGCCTGGGCGTTGTCGGCGAAGGTTTCGATGCCGTGTTCGGCGCTGACTTTGGCGCGGGTTTCTTCACCCGGATCGCTGGCGCGGATGTGTGCACCTTCCAGACCCTTGGCCCGCAGGCCGCCGATCAGGCTGGCGGCCATGTTGCCGGCACCGATAAAGGCAATACGTGTGTTGCTCATGTCAGGTCCTTATCTGGAAATGGTCAAGATTGGGAATAGTCACGGGCGCCGAACAGGGCCGTACCGATACGGACCCAGGTCGCGCCCTGGGCAATGGCCGACTCGAGGTCGTGGCTCATGCCCATGGAAAGTGTGTCGAGCGGCAGATCGAGGCCGGCCTGCAACTTCTGAACGGCGGCGAATGCCGCGTCCTGCTCGGCGCGATCTTCGGTCGGCTCGGGAATTGCCATCAGCCCGCGCAGCTTCAGGCGCGGCAGGGCGCTGATGGCCTGGGCCAGGGCCGGCAGGTCTTGCGGGGTGCAGCCGGACTTGCTGGCTTCACCGCTGACGTTGACCTGAATGCAGATGTTCAGTGGCGGCAGATCCGCCGGGCGTTGTTCGGACAGGCGTTGGGCGATTTTCAGACGATCCACGGAGTGCACCCAGGCGAAATGCTCGGCAATCGAGCGGGTCTTGTTCGACTGAATGGGGCCGATGAAGTGCCAGATCAAGGGCAGGTCGGCCAGTTCGAGCTGTTTGGCCAGGGCTTCCTGCAGGTAGTTCTCGCCAAAGTCGCGCAGGCCGGCGGCATACGCTTCACGCAGGGCTTCGGACGGTTTGGTCTTGCTCACGGCCAGTAGCTGGACGCTGTTTTCATCGCGTCCGGCGGCAGCGGTGGCGGCATGAATACGCGAACTAACCTGGAGAATGTTGTCTGCTATCGTGGACATCAAGAGGCGCCAGCGGTCTGAAGGTTCGCGGCATTCTACTGGAATTGAGGGACGCTATGGATATCACTGAACTGCTGGCCTTCAGCGCCAAACAGGGCGCTTCCGACCTGCACCTGTCGGCCGGTCTGCCGCCGATGATCCGCGTGGATGGCGATGTGCGGCGGATCAATCTGCCGGCGCTGGATCACAAACAGGTGCACGAGCTGATCTACGACATCATGAACGACACCCAGCGGGTGGACTTCGAGAAACATCTGGAAACCGACTTTTCCTTCGAAGTCCCCGGCGTGGCGCGCTTCCGGGTCAATGCCTTCAACCAGAACCGTGGCGCTGGCGCGGTGTTCCGGACCATTCCGTCGAAAGTGCTGAGTATGGAAGACCTCGCCATGGGCGACGTCTTTCGCAAGATCACCGATGCGCCACGCGGGCTGGTGCTGGTGACCGGGCCGACCGGCTCCGGCAAGTCCACGACGCTGGCGGCAATGATCGATTACCTCAACACCCATCGCCATCACCACATCCTGACCATTGAAGATCCGATCGAATTTGTCCACGAATCGCGCAAATGCCTGATCAATCAGCGCGAAGTCCATCGCGATACCCGTAGCTTCGCCACCGCATTGCGTTCGGCATTGCGCGAAGACCCGGACGTGATCCTGGTGGGCGAGATGCGCGATCTGGAAACCATTCGCCTGGCGCTGACGGCGGCCGAGACCGGGCACTTGGTGTTCGGCACCTTGCACACTACTTCGGCAGCCAAGACTATCGACCGGGTGGTGGACGTGTTCCCCGGGGACGAAAAATCCATGGTGCGCTCGATGCTCTCGGAGTCGTTGCTGGCGGTGGTGTCGCAGACGCTGATCAAGAAGATCGGCGGTGGTCGGGTGGCGGCGCACGAGATCATGCTGGGCACTTCGGCGATCCGTAACCTGATCCGCGAGGACAAGGTGGCGCAGATGTATTCGGCGATACAGACCGGCGGCTCGCTGGGGATGCAGACACTCGACATGTGCCTGAAGGATCTGGTGACCAAAGGCTTGATCAGCCGCGAACATGCGCGGGAGAAGGCGCGCACGCCGGATAACTTTTAGGCAAAAAAAACGCAGCCCGTGGGCTGCGTTTTTTTACCTGAACAATCAGCGCTGAACGACGCGCATCTGCCCCGATTCTTTCGGCAATACGCGTTTGGCCACCACGTAATGCTTTTCCCAGTACGGCTTGTTCAGTGTGTCGATGCTCACCGCTTTGCCGCGCCGTGGCGCATGGATGAAACGGTCGTTGCCCAGGTAGATGGCAACGTGATTGACCCGACGGCTCTTGATGTTGAAGAAAATCAGGTCGCCCGGCTTCAGGTCCTTGCGTTCGACTTTCTCGCCGTGACCGCTGGCCATGGCGTTCGAGGTGCGTGGCAGGTCGAACGTGGCGTCGTTGAACGCATACTTCACCAGACCGCTGCAGTCGAAGCCTTTACTCGGGCTGCTGCCGCCCCAACGGTATGGCGTACCGAGGACGTTTACCGCGCGACTCAGGACGTTACTGCTTTCCTTGGTCGCCATCGGTGGCACCAGCTTGCTGCGGCCGGTGCTGCTCAGCGTGGTGTGTTTGACCTGTTTGCCTTTGTTCGAAGGAGCAGAGGCATGGGATTTAGGGGTGAAACCGTTAACGTTGGGAAGACGTTGCTCACGATTGGTGGCGTGGGCGGCCAGTGGCATTAATAGGCAAATGGTTAGCCATGTCTTGAAAAATGGACGCATTAGGCAGGGCTCTTGGTGTGTTAGCGCGCAACTTTATAACAGCTTTTTTGTCACTTCCGAGGCCGTTGGTCGATTCAATCGGGTGCCAACGGAACCAAATAAGCGGCAAAAAGACGCAATTGTCGGACAGAAGTCCGGTGCTATAAGGCTTTGACGGGACACACGGTAGCATTTGCCATACGTCGGCTACCTGTAAAAAAGTCACAAAGAATTAAAGAATATTTATCTATCGCGTGTATCGAGGTCTTAATGAACGGCTATCAGCTGCCCCGTGTGAAGGAAAAAGACACCCATAGCAAGGTGATCGGTTACCTGTTGTGGATTTTCGGTTTCACAGGCTCACACCGCTTCTATTACGGCAAGCCGGTGACCGGCACGATCTGGTTTTTCACTTTCGGGTTGCTGGGGATCGGCTGGCTGATCGACGTGTTCCTGATCCCGGCGATGGATCGCGAAGCCGACCTGCGTTTCGCCGCGGGCCCGATCGAGTACAACGTGGCATGGATTCTCCTGACCTTCCTCGGCGCGCTCGGCGTGCACCGGATGTATCAGGGCAAGTGGATCAGCGGGGTGGTGTATCTGCTGACCGGCGGGTTGTTCTTTCTGGGGGTGCTGTATGACTTCTGGACGCTGAACGATCAGGTGTCCGTGCGTAATGCCGAAGGGCGCGGCGCCTTTCAGTAAGTGATGGCGAGGGAGCTGGCTCCCTCGCCATTTTTTTTACGCCTGATGGCTGATCCGGCCATCCACCAGCGTGTAACGCACAACACCTGGCAGGCTATGGCCGAGGAACGGGCAGTTCTCGCCCTTCGACAGCCAGGTTTCGCCGGCAACGGTCGAAGCCTTCGGATCGAACAGCACGATATCCGCCGCGCCACCCACCGCCAGTTTGCCCGCCGGCAGGCGCAGGGCTTCGGCCGGGCCGGTGCTCAGGCGGGCCAGCAGGGTCGACAGGTCCAGCAGGCCATCCTCGACCAGGGTCATTGCCAGCGGCAGCAGCAGTTCGACGCTGCTGATGCCCGGCTCGGTCGCGCCGAACGGTGCCAGTTTGGCATCGCGCTCGTGGGGCTGGTGATGGCTGGAGATGGCCGAGACCACGCCGGACTTCACCGCTTCACGCAGACCGTCGCGATCCACACGGGTGCGCAGCGGCGGTTGCACGTGATACAGGCTGCTGAAGTCGATCAGCGCTTCGTCCGTGAGGATCAGCTGATACAGGGCGACATCCGCCGTGACTTTCAAACCACGGGCCTGGGCCTGAGCGATCAGGGCCACGCCGCGAGCGCTGGTCAGCTGGCTGAAGTGCGCACGCACGCCGGTCTGCTCGACCAGCAGCAGATCCCGGGCCAGGGCCACGGTTTCAGCGGTTTCCGGGATGCCCGGCAGGCCGAGGAAACTGGCGGTGGCGCCTTCGTGGGCCAGGCCGCCGTCGGCCAGGTCGTGATCCTGCGAGTTGAAAATCACCGTCAGGTCGAAGGTCGCCGCGTAATCCAGCGCCCGGCACAGGGTGCGGGTGTTGCGGAAGCTTTCCAGGCCGTTGCCGAACGCCACGCAACCGGCGTCGCGCAGGGCAACGAGTTCTGCAAGCTGCTCGCCATCCAGACCTTTGCTCAGCGCCCCGATCGGGAACACCTTGGTGTTGCCGGCCTCGCGGGCGCGGTCGAGGATCAGCTCGGCCACGGCGGAGGTGTCGAGCACCGGTCTGGTTTTCGGCGGGCAGCACAGGCTGGTCACGCCGCCGGCCGCCGCAGCGCGGGTTTCGCTGGCGATGGTGCCTTTGCGGCTGTAGCCCGGCTCGCGCAGGGCGACGTTGAGGTCGACCAATCCCGGAGCGGCAACAAGGCCTTGGGCGTCGATGGTTTCGACGGCGGTGAAACCGGCCGGTGCAGCGCCGAGGGCGACGATCTTGCAGGCTTCAACGTGAATATCGGTGATTTGATCCAGGCCGCTGCTTGGATCGATGACGCGGGCGCCGAGAATGCTGAGCTTCACTGGGCGTTCTCCTGCTCGAATTGGCGCTGGGCAGTCTGTCCGCTCATGGCCATCGACAGCACGGCCATACGGATTGCGATGCCGTAGGTGACTTGATTGAGGATCACCGAGTGCGGGCCGTCGGCCACCGCCGACTCGATCTCCACGCCGCGGTTGATCGGCCCCGGGTGCATGACGATGCAATCGGGCTTGGCGCCGGCCAGGCGCGCGGTGGTCAGGCCGAACAGGCGATAGAACTCGCCTTCGCTCGGCAGCAGACCGCCAGTCATGCGCTCACGCTGCAGGCGCAGCATGATCACCACGTCGACGTCTTTCAGGCCTTCGGTCATGTCGGTGTAGACCTTCACACCGTATTGCTCGATGCCGATCGGCAGCAGGGTCTTCGGTGCGATCACGCGGATATCCGGGCAGCCGAGGGTCTTCAGGGCGAGCATGTTCGAGCGCGCCACCCGCGAGTGCAGGATGTCGCCGACGATGGCCACCGAGAGGTTCTCGAAACCGCCCTTGTGACGGCGGATGGTCAGCATGTCGAGCATGCCCTGGGTCGGGTGCGCGTGCCGGCCGTCGCCGCCGTTGATGATCGCCACTTGCGGGCAGACATGTTCGGCGATGAAGTGCGCGGCGCCCGAGTCACCGTGGCGCACGACGAACATGTCGGCGGCCATGGCCTCGAGGTTGCGCAGGGTGTCGAGCAGGGTTTCGCCCTTGCTGGCCGAAGAGGTCGACACGTTCAGGGTGATCACGTCCGCCGACAGGCGCTGGGCCGCCAGTTCGAAGGTGGTACGGGTGCGGGTCGAGTTTTCGAAGAACACGTTGCACACGGTCTTGCCGCGCAGCAACGGAACCTTCTTCACGGCCCGGGCACCGACTTCGAGGAACGAGTCGGCGGTGTCGAGGATTTCCGTCAGCAACTCGCGGCGCAGGCCGTCGAGCGAGAGGAAGTGGCGCAGCTGGCCCTGATCATTGAGCTGCAGCGGGCGCTTGGTATCTAGAGGCGTCATCGCGAGGGGGACTCTCAATAGGGCGGATTAAAGGGCAAGGTCTTGCAGTTCGAGGGCCAGCTCCGGCCCGGACAGCTTGACCCGCTCGTGGGCGGCCAGCGACAGGGTCGCGCCGACCACGTTCGGGCGGATCGGCAGTTCGCCGGCATCCAGGTCCAGCAGGCAGACCAGCGTCACGCTGGCCGGGCGGCCGTAGTCGAACAGTTCGTTCATGGCGGCGCGGATGGTCCGGCCGCTCATCAGTACGTCGTCGATCAGCACCAGATGCTGGCCTTCGATTTCGAAGGGCAGGGCGGACGGGCGCACCTGCGGGTGCAGGCCGTTCTGGCTGAAGTCGTCGCGGTAGAAGGAAACATCCAGCGTGCCCAATGGCGCGTCGCTACCCAGCTCTGCGAGCAGGGCCTGGGCGACCCAGACGCCGCCGGTGCGGATGCCGATGTAACGCGGTTCGCTGATATTACGCTGGGCAAGGTGCGCCTTGAGGCGGGTCGCCATCTGGCTGATCAGATCGGCGGGATTGGGCAGGCTCATGGTTGCTCCTTCTCGGGGTCGAGCCGGTTCTCGCGAACCGGGGCTCGGGTTGTAACCAAAAGAAAAGCGCCGTAGCGCTTGTCAGGATTCAAATAGTGCGGTGTTTTCGTCGAGCCAGCCTTGCAACAGCAGGGCGGCGGCGATGGCGTCCACCGGGTTATCGCGGTAGCTGCCTTTCTGTCCGCCGCGCACCAGTCGTTCGCCCTTGGCTTCGAAGGTCGTCAGGCGTTCGTCGTGGGTATAGAAAGGCAGGTTGAAGCGGCCATTGAGGCGACGGGCGAATTTCTCGGCGCGGGCGCACATCTCGCTGGGCGTACCGTCCATGTTCAGGGGCAGGCCGACCACCACGGCGTCGGGTTTCCATTCCTTTATCAGGGCTTCGACCTGATTCCAGTCCGGTACACCGTTCTGCGCCTTCAAGGTGCACAGTTCGCGGGCCTGGCCGGTAATCACCTGGCCGACCGCCACGCCGATCTGTTTGGTGCCGTAGTCGAAGCCGAGGATCAGGCGCAGGGCCATCAGGCGTGTCCTGCCTGGCTGGTCAGCAGGCTGAGGTTGATCCCCAGGTGCCTGGCCGCCGCTTCCAGGCGCAGTTCACTGCTGGTGTTGAACAGGATGTCGGCGTCGTACGGGCAGGTCAGCCAGGCGTTGTCGGCCAGTTCGGCCTCCAGCTGACCGGCTTCCCAGCCGGCGTAACCGAGGGTGATCACGCTTTTCGCCGGGCCCACGCCGTCGGCGATGGCGAACAGCACGTCCTGCGAGGTGGACAGGGCCAGATCGCCCTCCAGCTCGACGGTCGCCTGGAAAGTCTTGCCCGCCGGGTGAAGGACAAAACCGCGATCGGTCTGCACCGGGCCGCCGATGAAGATCGGCACGTGCTGGCACAGCGCTGGCGGATCGATGTCCGGGCGCAGTTGTTCGAGGATGTCGGCCAGATTCAGCTCTTGCGGTCGGTTGACCACCAGCCCCATGGCGCCATTGGCCGTGTGCTCGACGATGTAGGTCAAGGTGTGGGCAAAGTTCGGGTCGGCCATGTGTGGCATGGCGATCAGGAAGTGATGCTTGAGGTAGCTGGGGCTGACGTTTTTCATGTGCGCTAGTGTGGCGTTCGGGGGGCGAACTGACAAGCTGGAGCGGGCAAAAGATCGACTCAGTTACTGGACAGCCGGTCGCCCCGGGCGAATTTCCAGGTGCGGATGATTTCCAGTCGGTCGATGTCCGACAGGTCCCCGGTAAACGGTGCAAACGGGGCTGCCAGTCGCACGATGCGTTGTGCTGCCTGATCCAGCAGCGGCTGGCCGGAGGACTCCAGCACCAGCACTTCATACAGCGAGCCGTCGCGGTTGATCGACACCATCAGGCGCAGATTGCCGTAGATCTGCTTGCGCCGGGCTTCGTCGGGGTAATTGAGGTTGCCGATGCGCTCGACCTTCTTGCGCCACTCGTCCTTGTACCAGGCGCCCTTGTCGCGCATGGTCGACGCGGCGCTGAGGCGGTGGATGCGTGGGCGCTTGGCATACAGCTGTTGTTCGTTGGCCAGTTCGGCTTCGAGGCTGGCGATGTCGCTGGAGAGCTGCGAGCTGTCGAAGGTCGGGGCGTCGACCGTCGGTTTGGTCTCGGTCTTGGCTTCTTCTTTCTTGGTCGGCGCCTTTTTCGGTTTCGGCGCGACGGTCGTCACTGCTGCTTTGGGTGCGGCTTCCTGCACTTCCGGCTTGGCGGCGGGCGGCGGGGTGACTTTCTTGACTTCGTTTGCCTGGAACGGCGCGACCTCGGTGGTCTTGGGGATCGCCTTCTTGTCGAGGGTGCCGCTGCCTTCCTGGTTTTCCTGGGCGAGGAAATCGGCCTTCGCCGGCTTCTTTTCGCTCTTGAAGGTGGCGAGGGTGATTTCCAGGGTTTTGCTGATCTGCTTGGGCTCGACCATGGTGAAACCCACGCCGAGCAGCAGCGCCAGATGGATCAGCGCCGCGAGAAACAGGGTAAATCCGAGGCGATCGACCGGGCGCACGCCTTTATGGGCGAGTTCAGCGGGCAGATCGGACGGAAGTGTCATGACAAGAAAACCAACATCGCGTTTTTCACAGGCCGCGCATGATAACGCAATGTTGGTTTCACGCCTTTAGCTTCAAGCATCAAGCGACAGGCTGCATGTGATGCACATCAAGCTTGCAGCTTTTTCTCGATCGCATCCATCAGCATCCCGCCGATGTCGGTGCCGAAGGCATTGTCGATTTCGCGGATGCAGGTCGGGCTGGTGACGTTGATTTCGGTCAGGTGCTCGCCGATCACGTCCAGGCCGACGAACAGCAGGCCCTTCGCGCGCAAGGTCGGGCCGACCTGAGCGGCGATCCAGCGATCCTTGTCGGTCAACGGACGGGCTTCGCCACGGCCGCCGGCCGCGAGGTTGCCACGGGTTTCGCCCTGGGCCGGAATCCGCGCCAGGCAGTAATCCACCGGCTCGCCGTCGATCATCAGGATGCGCTTGTCACCGTCCTTGATCGCCGGCAGGTAGGCCTGGCCCATGATCTGCTGGGCGCCGAGGGCGGTCAGGGTTTCCAGGATCACCGACAGGTTCGGATCGCCGGCGCGGTGACGGAAGATCGAGGTGCCGCCCATGCCGTCCAGCGGCTTGAGGATCACGTCGCCATGTTTGGCGGCGAACTCACGCAGCACGTCGGCGCGGCGGCTGACCACAGTCGGCGGCGTGCACTGCGGGAACAGGGTGGCGAACAGTTTTTCGTTGCAGTCGCGCAGGCTCTGCGGCTTGTTGACCACCAGCACGCCGGCGGACTCGGCCTGTTCGAGCAGGTAGGTGGAGTAGACGAACTCCATGTCGAACGGCGGATCCTTGCGCATCAGGATCACGTTCAGGTCGCTCAGCGGCGAATCCTGCTCGGTGCCCAGTTCGAACCATTTTTCCGGGTTGGCGAAGACTTTCAGCGGCTTCATCCGCGCCCGTGCCTGGCCTTCACCCTGATAAAGGTCTTTCTGTTCCATATAGAACAGTACCCAGCCGCGCTTTTGCGCCGCCAGCAGCATGGCCAGCGAGCTATCCTTTTTATAGGAAATGCTGGCGATAGGGTCCATGACAATCCCGACGCGAACGCTCATTGGGTTTTCCTCGAAAATTGGCTACCGGATCGGTATGAAAAAAGTGCCGCCAGAGTGGCGCCGGGCGGGTTTTCGGTCAAGGAAAAACCCGTCGATAGATTGCGTCTGGAGACTGTGCTAAAAAGGCTCCCATCGTGCCAGGGGGCGTTCTCAGTTGGTTTCCCCTCCGCGTTGTCGCCTAAAAACGGCCCAGGCAAGGCGCGGGCCGCAGGGAATGGTTATTCCCTTTCCAAGGCCTGCAACGCAGCCTGGGCCGTTTTTAGGCACAACCCGAAGGGCCGGGCCTGCTGTTGTGCAGGGCTGCGTTGCTCGAAGCTTATTTGGAACGACCAAACCACGCTTCTCGCGCCTTGCCCTGCACAACAGCAGACCCGGCGCGGAGGGGAAACCAGCTGAGAACGCCCCCTGCCCTTGAGCATCAAGGGTTTCCAGCCATCAGTCATCGCAAAACGGACAAATTGATTCGCAAAGGCGACGGTAGAGCCCCCTTATGGAACAGCAGTCCAGCGCCTTGAAGGTCATGGTGATCGACGACTCGAAAACGATTCGTCGCACCGCCGAGACCCTGTTGAAAAATGCAGGGTGCGAAGTCATCACCGCAATCGACGGTTTTGACGCCCTGGCGAAGATCGCCGATCACCATCCCGGAATCATCTTTGTCGACATCATGATGCCGCGTCTGGATGGTTATCAGACCTGCGCTTTAATCAAGAACAACAACGCGTTCAAGGGCACGCCGGTGATCATGCTGTCGTCCCGGGACGGGCTGTTCGACAAGGCCAAGGGGCGGATTGTCGGTTCCGATCAATTTTTGACCAAGCCTTTCAGCAAGGAAGAACTGCTCGACGCGATTTCGGCCCATGTTCCGGGCTTCGCTGCCGCTTTGCCGCAGTAAGACACGCACAGAGACGCTCGGCCAGCGGGCCCGGTGTCGACAAGAAAAATGGGGAAGACCATGGCACGTATCCTGATCGTCGACGATTCGCCGACCGAAATGTACAAACTCACCGGCATGCTGGAAAAGCACGGGCACGAAGTGCTGAAAGCCGAAAACGGCGCCGACGGCGTGGCCCTGGCCCGTCAGGAAAAACCCGATGCGGTGCTGATGGACATCGTCATGCCCGGCCTCAACGGCTTCCAGGCTACCCGTCAGTTGACCAAGGATGCGGAAACCAGCCACATCCCGGTGATCATCATCACCACCAAGGATCAGGAGACCGACAAGGTCTGGGGCACCCGCCAGGGCGCCAGGGACTACCTGACCAAACCGGTCGACGAAGACACGCTGATCAAGACCCTGAACAACGTGCTGGCCGGTTGATCGCGCCGCCATGAGCGAGTCGCTGACCGCGTTCGAACTGTTGTGGCAGATCGACCAGCGCTGTCGCCTGCTGGCGGCGGACCTGCCGTCGCAACCGGCGCGCCAGGATCGCTGGAGCGGCATCGGCTTTCGTCTGGGCGAGCACTGGTACGTCACGCCGATGGGCGAAGTCAGCGAAGTGCTGCCTGAACTGCGCGTCACCCAGTTGCCGGGCGTCAAGCCTTGGGTCAAGGGCGTGGCCAATCTGCGCGGACGGCTGCTGCCGGTCATGGACCTGTGCGGCTTTTTCGGCCATGAGCTGTCACAGATGCGCAAACAGCGGCGGGTATTGGTGGTAGAGCATCAGGATGTGTTTGCCGGGTTGCTGGTCGATGAGGTCTTCGGCCTGCAGCACTTCGAGCAGGACAGTTTCGAACCCGTCTCGATCCGTAAACGGCAAGGCTCCAAGGGCGAGTTCGTCAAAGGGTATTTCCGGCGCGAGCAGAACTGGCGGGTGTTCAGCCTGTTTGCGCTGGCGCAGTCACCGAGTTTCATGCACGTCGCGGTTTAACAGGCGAGGACCGATGATCAAAGCAAAAACAGGCAAGCCCGCAGAAGGCTCGCGCAGCCGCTCGCAGATCATCGTGCTGTTCATCGCACTGATCGTGTTCATCATGCTGCTGTTCGCCAACTTCGCTTACCTCAACACCCAGGCCAACTACGACAAGCAGTACATCGGCCACGCCGGCGAGCTGCGGGTGCTGTCGCAGCGGATCGCCAAGAACGCCACCGAAGCCGCCGCCGGCAAGGCTGCCGCGTTCAAGCTGCTCAGCGATGCGCGCAACGATTTTGCCCAGCGCTGGGGCTACCTGAAGAAGGGCGACCCGGCCACCGGCCTGCCGCCGGCGCCGTCCGTCGTGCGCCCGGAAATGCGCGCCGTGCAGCTGGACTGGGAACGCCTGCTGAAAAACACCGACGCGATTCTCTCCAGCGAACAGACCGTGCTGTCCCTGCATCAGGTGGCCGCGACCCTGGCCGAAACCGTGCCGCAGTTGCAGATCGAATACGAAAAAGTCGTCGAGATTCTCCTGCAACGCGGTGCCCCGGCGGCGCAGGTGGCGATGGCCCAGCGTCAGTCGCTGCTGGCCGAACGGATTCTCGGTGCGGTGAACACCGTGCTGTCGGGCGATGAAAACTCCCAGCAGGCCGCCGACGCCTTCGGTCGCGATGCCGCGCGCTTCGGTCAGGTGCTCAATGGCATGTTGCAAGGCAACCCGGCGCTGAAAGTCAGCCAGGTCGAAGACCGCGACGCCCGTGCGCGTCTGAGCGAGATTTCCGAGCTGTTCCAGTTCGTGTCCGGTTCGGTGGATGAAATCCTAGAAACCTCGCCGGAGCTGTTCAAGGTTCGTGAGTCGGCCACCAACATCTTCAGCCTGTCGCAGACCCTGCTCGACGAAGCCTCGCACCTGGCCAGCCGTTTCGAAAACCTGGCAGGCGGGCGCAGCACCGACACCATCGGCGGTTATGTGCTGGGCCTGCTGGCGCTGGCCTCGATCATTCTGATCGGCATGGTCATGGTCCGGGAAACCAACCGTCAGTTACGCGAGACCGCCGAGAAGAACGAGCGCAACCAGAACGCGATCATGCGCCTGCTCGACGAGATCGAAGACCTCGCCGACGGCGACCTGACCGTGACTGCCTCGGTGACCGAAGACTTCACCGGAACCATCGCCGACTCGATCAACTATTCCGTCGACCAACTGCGCGATCTGGTCGCCACCATCAACCTCACCGCCGGCCAGGTCGCCGCTGCGGTGCAGGAAACCCAGGCCACCGCCATGCACCTGGCCCAGGCCTCGGAGCATCAGGCCCAGCAGATTTCCGAAGCCTCGACCGCGATCAGCGACATGGCTCAGTCCATCGATCAGGTGTCGGCCAACGCCGCCGAATCCTCGGCAGTGGCCGAACGTTCGGTGGAGATCGCCAACAAGGGCAACGAGGTGGTGCACAACACCATCCACGGCATGGACAACATTCGCGAACAGATCCAGGACACCGCCAAGCGCATCAAGCGTCTGGGCGAGTCGTCCCAGGAAATCGGCGACATCGTCAGCCTGATCGATGACATTGCCGACCAGACCAACATCCTCGCCCTCAATGCCGCGATTCAGGCGTCGATGGCCGGTGATGCCGGGCGCGGTTTTGCCGTGGTGGCCGACGAAGTGCAGCGGCTGGCCGAGCGCTCGTCCGCCGCGACCCGGCAGATCGAGACGCTGGTGCGGGCGATCCAGACCGACACCAACGAAGCCGTGATTTCCATGGAGCAGACCACCACCGAAGTGGTGCGCGGCGCGCGGCTGGCGCAGGATGCCGGTGTGGCCCTGGAAGAAATCGAAGGCGTGTCCAAGACCCTTGCGGCGCTGATTCAGAGCATTTCCAACGCGGCGCAGCAGCAGACGTCTTCGGCCGGGCAGATTTCCCTGACGATGAACGTGATCCAGCAGATCACCTCGCAGACCTCGTCCGGTTCCACGGCCACCGCCGAGAGCATCGGCAACCTGGCGAAAATGGCCAGCCAGTTGCGTCGCTCGGTGTCCGGGTTCACCTTGCCGACGACGCCTGCGCCCGTCGCGGACAAGGCGTGAGGCCTGCGGGCGAGTTCATGTCGAGCGGAGTGGTTATGGGTGACCGGCACGACTACGTGGCCCTCGAATGGGTCAAGGGTGAAATCGCCGAGACGCTGAGGCAGGCGCATCAGGCCATCGAAGCCGTGCTCGACGATCCGCAGTCGGTGCCGGGACTGGGCGAGTGCCTGGCCTGCATCCATCAGGTGCACGGCAGCCTGCAGATGGTCGAGTTCTACGGCGCGGCGCTGCTGGCCGAAGAGATGGAACACCTGGTCGAAGCGTTGCAGAACGACCGCGTCAGCCATCGTGACGAAGCGCTGCACTTGTTGCTGCAGGCGCTGGGCCAATTGCCGATCTACCTCGACCGCGTGCAGGGCGCCCGCCGTGACCTGCCGCTGGTGGTGCTGCCGCTGATCAACGACTTGCGCAGTGCCCGAGGCGAAAGCCGGTTGTCGGAAACCAGCCTGTTCAGCCCGCAGTTGCCCGAACTGGCGCCGTTGGGCGAGGAAACTCTGGCACTGTTGGAGCCGGCGGAGCTGCCGAACGTGCTGCGCAAATTGCGCCAGATGCTGCAAATGGCGCTGGTCGGACTGCTCCGCGAGCAGGATGACCAGACGCATCTCGCTTATCTGGCCAAAGTCTTTACCCGGCTTGAAGCAATCAGCGGTAACTCGCCGCTGAGCCCGTTGTGGCAGGTCGCCTCGGCGCTGGTCGAGGGCATGCGCGAAGGGCGAATCGCCAACAGCCCGGCCCTGCGCAGCCTGTTCAAGGACGCCGACAAGGAACTCAAGCGCCTGCTCGAACAGGGCATGCCCGGCCTCAACCAGCCGCCACCGCCTGAACTGCTGAAAAGCCTGCTGTTTTATATCGCCAAAGCCGAACATCCCACCGGGCAGATGCTGACCATGAAAGATCGCTACTCCCTGGACGACGCGCTGCCCGACAGCGCGATGGTCGACGAAGAACGCGCGCGCCTGGCCGGCCCCGACCGCGATGCCATGCGCTCGGTGCTCGCGGCGCTGTGCGAAGAACTGGTGCGGGTCAAGGAACGCCTCGACCTGTTCGTGCGCAGCGACCGTCAGCACGCCTCGGATCTGGACAGCCTGCTGGCGCCACTGCGGCAGATCGCCGACACCTTGGCGGTGCTCGGTTTCGGCCAGCCGCGCAAGGTGATCATCGATCAACTGGCGGTGGTGCTCAGCCTCGCGCAAGGCCAGCGCGAACCGAACGACGCTACGCTGATGGACGTCGCCGGCGCCTTGCTCTACGTCGAAGCGACCCTGGCCGGGATGGTTGGCACGGTGGAGCCGGAGAGCCCGGAAGACTCGCGGCTGCCGACCACCGACCTGACGCAGATCCATCAGATCGTGATCAAGGAAGCGCGCATCTGCCTGCAACAGGCCAAGGACATGATCGTCGACTACATCGACGCCGACTGGGATCGCCAGCAACTGCAAAGCCTGCCGGCGCTGCTGACCCAGGTGCGCGGCGCGCTGGCGATGATTCCGCTGGCGCGGGCGGCAAGCCTGCTCGAAGCCTGCAATGGATTTATCCGCGAGCATCTGTTGCTCGACCCTCACGAGCCGGGCTGGCAGCAACTCGACAGCCTCGCCGACGCCATCACCAGCCTCGAGTACTACCTCGAGCGCCTGAGCGGCGACCCGCAGGCACCCAGCGAGCACTTGCTGGATATCGCGCAGAAAAGCCTCGCCAGTCTCGGTTTCTTTCCTGATGAAGAGCCCGGCGAGCCGCATGTGCCGGTGCTCGATGATGTGCTCAGCCCCAGCGAAGCGCTGGTGATGCAGGATTTGCAGGAGCTGGACGACCCGCAGATCGTGCAGTCGTTGGCCGAAGTGCTGGCCAGTCCGGTGTCAGCGGTCAACCCGCCGGCGCAGACCACGCCGGGCAGCCTGCTGCCGCCACCGGCCGATGAAGAACCGGTGGACGACGAGCTGCGTGAAGTGTTCCTGGAAGAGACCGGTGAAGTGCTCGAGGTGCTGAGCGAATACCTGCCGCGCTGGTCTGCCGAGCCTGATGACCGCGCCGCCCTCAGTGAGCTGCGCCGCGCCTTCCACACCCTCAAGGGCAGCGGCCGGATGGTGCGGGCGTTGGTCCTCGGCGAGCTGGCCTGGGCGGTGGAAAACCTGCTCAACCGTGTGCTGGAAAACAGTGTCGAGCCCGGCCCGGCGGTGCGCCAGTTGCTGGCCGACACACTGCTGTTGTTGCCGGACCTGATCGCCGAATTCGCCACCAATGGCCAGCGTCAGCGCCACGATGTCGATCAACTGGCGGCCCGCGCCCATGCGCTGGCCAAGGGCGACACACCGCTGCCTGCCGAAGACGTGGAAGACGTCGCGGCCCTCGATCCGCTGTTGCTGGAGATTTTCCGCAACGAAGCCGAAACCCACCTCGCCAGCCTCAATCGTTTTCTCGATCAGGCTGCCGAGCATGTGCCGTTGCAGGCCAGCGACGAGTTGCAGCGAGCCCTGCACACCCTCAAGGGCAGCGCCTCGATGGCGGGGGTGTCACCGATTGCCGAACTGGCGGCGCCGCTGGATAAACTGGCCCGGGAATTCAAGGCCCATCAACTGGCGCTGGACCTGGATGAAGTGGAACTGCTGCTCGAAGCCGAGGGCCTGTTCCGTGTCGGTCTGCGTCAGCTCAAACACGATCCACTGGCGCCGATTGTCGGTGCGCAGTCACTGATCAAACGCACCGAAACCCTGCTCGGCGAGCGTCTGGAATCGATCCTCAATGCCCCGAGCAGTGCGGTGCGGGTCAAGCGCGATCCGCAACTGATCAACAACTTCCTGGCCCAGGGCATGGACATCCTGCTCGACGCCGAAAACCTCTTGCAGCGCTGGCAGCAGCACCCCGGCGAACGTCAGGAACTCAGCGCGCTGCTGGATGAGCTGACTACCCTGGGCGAAGCCGCACACCTGGCGGATCTGCTGCCGGTGGATGTGCTGTGTGAAGCCTTGCTCGATCTGTACGGCGCGGTCGAAGAAAGCAGCCTGGCGGTCAGCGAGCGGTTTTTCCATGAAGCGCAGCAGGCCCACGAAGCGCTGATCAACATGCTCGACGAACTGGCCGCCGGCCAGGAAATCACCCCGCAACCGCAGCGCATCCTCGCCTTGCACGAACTGCTCGACGAGAGCCTCGATCCGTCGGCCAT
The DNA here is from genome assembly GCF_057809295.1 of Pseudomonas sp. FG35. NCBI lineage: Bacteria > Pseudomonadati > Pseudomonadota > Gammaproteobacteria > Pseudomonadales > Pseudomonadaceae > Pseudomonas > Pseudomonas sp. FG35. The sequence goes on from NZ_JBMDJR010000009.1 coordinate 83,988, forward strand.
GGGCCTGATCCGCAGCGATGGCAGCCGCACCCTGAGCATCCGTGAACTGGGCAGCGCCACCGCCGAACTGCAACAACACAGCGCCGACAGCGGGCCGGACGACGAGATCGTCGAGATCTTCCTCGAAGAGGCGGTCGACATTCTCGACAGCGCCGGGCAAGCCTTGCAGCGCTGGCTGAAAGATCCTGAGAACGGCGCACCGCTGTCGTCGCTGCAACGGGACCTGCACACGCTCAAGGGCGGCGCGCGGATGGCCGAGGTTGCAGCGGTCGGCGATCTGGCCCATGAGCTGGAAGGTCTTTATCAAGGACTGGTGGATCGTCGTTACAGCCACAGCGAAGCTCTGGGGCGGTTGTTGCGCCAGAGCCACGAGCGTCTGGCGCAGTTCCTCGAACAATTGCACCGGCACCAGACGCTGGATCCGGCGCAGGACCTGATCGAAGCGATCCGCCGCTTTCGCCAGGGCCCGAGCGCCAGTCCCGAAACACCGACAGCTTCCGTCACGCAGGACGGTCCCGGACACGATCCGGAGCTGCTGGAAATCTTCCTCGAAGAAGGTTTCGACATCATCGAAAACTCCGGCGCCGCGCTGCTGCGCTGGCAGGCCGAACCCGGCAATCGCCAGGAAGTGGAAACCCTGCTGCGCGACCTGCACACCCTCAAGGGCGGTGCGCGGATGGTGGAAATCGGCCCGATCGGCGACCTCGCTCATGAGCTGGAAAACCTGTACGAAAGTCTGTCTGCCGGCACCCTGCAAGGCAGCGCCGAACTGTTTGCGTTGTTGCAACGCGGCCAGGACCGCTTGGCGCAGATGCTCGACGCGGTGCGCGCCGGTCAGCCGTGTCCTCCGGCGGATCGGCTGATCAGCGCGATCCAGAATTTCAGCCATCCGCTGGTTGTGCAGACCCCGGCGCCCGTGCCGCCGGTTGCGGTCAAGGCCGAGCCTGCCGCCCCGGCGCCCGAGGCCGGGGCGGACATGGTCAAGGTCTCCGCCGAGCTGCTGGATGAACTGGTCAACCTTGCCGGCGAAACCTCGATTTTCCGTGGGCGCATCGAGCAGCAGGTCAGCGATGCGCAGACCGCCCTGCACGAGATGGAAACCACCATCGAACGCATGCGCGACCAGTTGCGCCGGCTCGACACCGAAACCCAGGGGCGGATCCTCAGCCGTCAGCAAGTGGATGCCGAGCGCCTCGGCTACGAAGATTTCGACCCGCTGGAAATGGACCGTCATTCGCAGTTGCAGCAACTGTCACGAGCGCTGTTCGAGTCCGCTTCCGACTTGCTGGACTTGAAGGAAACCCTCGACCGGAGCACCCACGACGCCGAGAACCTGTTGCAGCAGCAGGGGCGGATCAACACCGAGTTGCAGGAAGGCCTGATGCGCACGCGCATGGTGCCGTTCGAGCGCATGTTGCCGCGTCTGAAGCGCATCGTGCGCCAGGTCGCGGAAGAACTGGGCAAGGACGTGGCGTTCAGCGTCGGCAACGCCGAAGGCGAGATGGACCGCAATGTCCTCGAACGCATGGCCGCACCGCTGGAGCACATGTTGCGTAATGCCGTCGACCATGGTCTGGAGTCCGCCGAAGTCCGGTTGGCGGCGGGCAAACCGGCGCAAGGGCAGATCAGCCTCGACCTGTCCCGCGAGGGCGGCGACATCGTGTTCGACATCCGCGATGACGGCGCCGGCGTGCCGCTGGACGCCGTGCGGCGCAAGGCGATCAAGCGCGGCCTGCTGGCGCCGGACGCCGAGATCAGCGACCGCGAGGTGTTGCAGTTCATCCTCCAGCCAGGTTTTTCCACGGCCGAGAAAATCACCCAGATTTCCGGGCGCGGCGTGGGCATGGACGTGGTGCACGAAGAAGTCCGGCAACTGGGCGGCAGCATGAGCATCGATTCGGTGCCGGGGCAGGGCGTGCACTTCCGCATTCGCCTGCCGTTCACCGTGTCGGTCAACCGTGCGTTGATGGTGCAGTGCTGTGAGGATCAATACGCGATTCCGCTGAACACCATCGACGGCATTGTCCGCGTGCTGCCGAATGAACTGGACGGGCATTTCCGTCTCGATCCGCCGAGTTATCAATACGGCGGCCAGCGTTATGAACTGTGCTACCTGGGCGAGCTGCTGAAAACCGCGCCACGGCCAAAACTGTCAGGCCAGAGCCTGCCGGTGCCGGTCTTGCTGGTGCAGTGCAACGACCGGCACATCGCGGTGCAGGTCGACACGATGGCCGGCACCCGCGAGATCGTGGTCAAGAGCCTCGGTCCGCAGTTCGCGTCGGTGCAGGGCGTGTCCGGGGCGACGATCCTCGGCGATGGCCGGGTGGTGCTGATTCTCGACCTGCTGGCGCCGATCCGCGCGATGCAGGCGCGGTTGCCGCAGCGTCCGGCCAGTCATGATATCGAGAGCGAACCGCACAAGCCGTTGCTGGTGATGGTGGTCGACGATTCGGTGACGGTGCGCAAGGTCACCAGCCGTCTGCTCGAACGCCACGGCATGAACGTGCTGACCGCCAAGGACGGGGTCGATGCGATGCTGCTGCTGGAAGAACACATGCCGGACCTGATGCTGCTCGACATCGAAATGCCGCGCATGGACGGCTTCGAAGTGGCGACCCAGGTGCGCCACGACGAACGCCTGCAACACCTGCCGATCATCATGATCACCTCGCGCACCGGCCAGAAACACCGCGACCGCGCGATGGCCATCGGCGTCAACGACTACCTCGGCAAGCCGTACCAGGAATCGGTGCTGCTCGAAAGCATCGCCCTGTGGAGCAAAAAACATGCATGAACGCCAGCACAATCAACGCGCCAGTCAGCTCACCGGGCTGTTGCTGCCGCTGGCGGATCGCAACCTGATCCTGCCCAACGTCGCCGTCGCCGAGCTGATCGACTACCAGTCCAGCGCCTTCGACCTCGACACGCCACCGTGGTATCTCGGTCGGGTGACCTGGCGTGAACGGCAGATTCCGCTGCTGAGTTTCGAGTCGGCGTGCGGCAACAAGATCGTCATTGGCGAACGGGCGCGGATCGTCATCCTCAATGCCCTCGGCGGGCGGCCGGAGTTGAAGTTCATCGCGCTGCTGGTGCAGGGGATTCCGCGCTCGTACAAGCTCGACAGCCAGTTGAGTTATGTCGACGTGCCGCTGTGTGCGCTGGAGCAGGCGGCGGTGCAGGTCGGGGAGCAGGTGGCGAAGGTGCCGGATTTGTTGGCATTGGAGACGTTGTTGGTGGATGCGGGGCTGGTTTGAGTTCGCTTGAATTTTGAGTTGCCCCGTTTCCCCCTCACCCCAGCCCTCTCCCGGAGGGAGAGGGGGCCGACCGAGGTGTCTTGGATCATCCATCGACCTGAGCCACCGAGTTGATTATGGATTCAGAGCAAATCGTTCATTTCGGTGCATCTCGCTAAGATCCCACGGTCAGTCCCCTCTCCCTCCGGGAGAGGGCTAGGGTGAGGGCAGCTCTTGATCATTACGCTGACCGTAATGATTCACCACCGCGCTTGATTGATGCCCCCACCCGACACTCCTAAGGTAGCTCCACAACAGCGAACCCCGTGGAGTGAGCATGACAACAACCATTTCCCCCGACTCGCGCTGGACGCGGCGGCGTGACGAGAAGCAGCGGCGCCTCGACAAGGTGCGCGGGCTGGCCGACGGTGCGGTGTTGCCTACCGACAAAATCGTCGCGGCACTCGAAGCGCTGATCCATCCGGGCGACCGTGTGGTGCTGGAGGGCAATAACCAGAAGCAGGCGGATTTCCTTTCCCGCGCCCTGGCCAAGGCCGATCCGGAAAAGCTCCACGACCTGCACATGATCATGCCCAGCGTCGGTCGCTCCGAGCATCTGGACCTGTTCGAACGCGGCATCGCCCGCAAGCTCGATTTCTCCTTCGCCGGTACCCAGAGCCTGCGCATCAGCCAGTTGCTCGAAGACGGTCTACTGGAGATCGGCGCGATCCACACCTACATCGAACTCTACGCCCGGCTGGTGGTGGACCTGATCCCCAACGTCGTGCTCTCGGCCGGGTTCATGGCCGACCGTGCCGGCAACATATACACCGGCCCGAGCACCGAAGACACCCCGGCGCTGATTGAGCCGGCAGCGTTCAGCGACGGCATCGTCATCGTCCAGGTCAATCAACTGGTGGACGACGTCAGCGAACTGCCTCGTGTGGATATTCCGGCATCGTGGGTGGATTTCGTGGTGGTGGCGGACAAGCCGTTCTACATCGAACCGCTGTTCACGCGCGACCCCCGGCACATCAAGCCTGTGCACGTGCTGATGGCGATGATGGCGATCCGCGGGATCTACGAAAAACACAACGTGCAGTCGCTGAACCACGGCATCGGTTTCAACACCGCCGCCATCGAACTGATCCTGCCGACCTACGGCGAATCCCTCGGCCTCAAGGGCAAGATCTGCCGCAACTGGACGCTCAACCCGCACCCGACGTTGATCCCGGCGATTGAAAGCGGCTGGGTCGAAAGCGTGCATTGCTTTGGCACCGAACTGGGCATGGAAAACTACATCGCCGCCCGGCCCGATGTGTTCTTCACCGGCCGCGACGGCTCGCTGCGTTCCAACCGGATGTTCTGCCAACTGGCCGGGCAGTACGCGGTGGACCTGTTCATCGGCGCGACCCTGCAGGTCGATGGCGACGGCCATTCCTCCACCGTCACCCGAGGCCGCCTCGCCGGTTTCGGTGGCGCACCGAACATGGGTCACGATCCGCGCGGTCGCCGTCACGGCACCCCGGCGTGGCTCGACATGCGCCACGACGACTCGCAGCAACCGATGCTCGAACGCGGCAAGAAACTTGTGGTGCAGATGGTCGAGACGTTCCAGGAGGGCGGCAAACCGACCTTCGTCGAAACCCTCGACGCGGTAGAGGTGGCGAAGAAAAGCGGGATGCCGCTGGCGCCGATCATGATCTACGGCGACGACGTCACTCACCTGCTCACCGAAGAAGGCATCGCCTACCTGTACAAGGCGCGCTCGCTGGAAGAGCGTCAGGCGATGATCGCTGCGGTCGCTGGCGTCACCGCCATCGGCCTGCGCCATAACCCGAAAGACACCGAACGCATGCGCCGCGAAGGCCTGATCGCCTTGCCCGAAGACCTCGGCATCCGTCGCACCGACGCCACCCGCGAACTGCTCGCGGCGAAGAGCGTGGCCGATCTGGTCGAGTGGTCCGGCGGCCTCTACAACCCGCCCGCCAAGTTCAGGAGCTGGTAATGCACGCACTCAACCTGCAACCGAAAACCATCACCCTCGCGGAACGGCTGGCGGATCTGGCGGTGGACGCGCTGATCGACGAAGCCGACCTGTCGCCGAAACCGGCGCTGGTCGACCGGCGCGGCAACGGTGCGCACACCGATCTGCATTTGGGATTGATGCACGCCTCGGCGCTGGCGCTGTGGCCGGCGTTCAAGGAAATGGCCGAAGCCGCGCTCGAGTTCGGCGAGATCGGCTTGCCGCTGCGCGAAGCGATCGGCCGCATCGGCCGGGAAGGCGAGCAAGCGATGCTCGCCACCACCCACGGTGTGAACACCCATCGCGGGGCGATCTGGGCGTTGGGCCTGTTGGTCACAGCTGCTGCGCTGGATATGAAGTCCACCAGCGCTGGCGCCGTCACCCTGCGCGCTGCGCGTTTGGCGTTGCTCGATGACCGTTATGCGCCGCGCCCGCTGAGCCACGGCGCACAGGTCGCTCAACGCTACGGCGCTCGCGGTGCCCGGGAAGAAGCGCAACTTGGCTTCCCGTCGGTGGTGCAACGCGGCCTGCCGCAGCTCCAACGCAGCCGCGCCGCCGGCCATGGCGAACAGAACGCCCGGCTCGATGCGTTGCTCGCAATCATGACCGACCTCGCCGACACCTGCGTGCTGTACCGCGCCGGCGAACAGGGCCTGCACGCCATGCAGCACGGCGCCCAGGCAGTGCTCGACGCCGGCGGCAGCGCCAGCCTCACCGGTCGCCGTCGCCTGCACGAACTGGATCAACAACTCATCGCATTGAATGCCTCGCCCGGTGGCGCCGCCGACTTGCTCGCCGCCACTCTGCTGCTTGATCGAATCGAGCGCGACGGCATCCTTCAGGGAGCGTTTTGATGGAAACCTTATCCTTTGAATTCCCCGCCGGGCAGCCGCCGCGCGGTCGGGCGCTGGTCGGTTGTGTCGGCTCGGGCGATCTGGAGGTGCTGATCGAACCGGGCCTGGCCGGCAAGCTGACGATCAATGTGCAGACCTCGGTCAACGGCGCGCAGCAGCGTTGGCAGCATCTGTTTGCGCGGATGTTCGGCGGCACCACGCCACCGGCGATGGCCATCGATATCCACGACTTCGGCGCGACCCCGGGCGTGGTGCGTCTGCGCCTGGAACAAGGCTTCGAGGAGATCGGCCATGACTGACACCTCAGCGCTTCTACACAAACATTCGTTCGTCGAACTCGGCGCACGGCAGCGGGCGAAAGCCTTGCTCGACACCGGCACCTTCCGCGAACTGCTCGACCCGTTCCAGCGCGTCATGTCGCCATGGTTGGAGCGTCAGGGCGTGGTGCCGCAAGCCGATGACGGCGTGGTGATCGCCAAGGGCAGCCTCGACGGTTTACCGGTGGTGATCGCCGCCATCGAAGGCGCGTTTCAGGGCGGCAGCCTCGGTGAAGTCGGCGGCGCAAAAATCGCCGGCGCGCTGGAGCTGGCCGCCGAAGATAACCGCAAAGGCATCCCGACCCGCGCCATCCTGCTGCTGGAAACCGGCGGCGTGCGCTTGCAGGAAGCCAACCTCGGCTTGGCGGCGATTGCCGACATCCACGCGGCGATTGTCGATCTGCAGCAGCACCAACCGGTGGTTGGCGTGGTGGCCGGCAGCGTCGGTTGCTTTGGCGGGATGTCGATTGCCGCCGCGCTATGCAGCTATCTGCTGGTGACCCAGGAAGCACGCCTCGGCCTGAACGGCCCGCAGGTGATCGAGCAGGAAGCCGGGATCGAGGAATACGACTCCCGCGACCGGCCCTTCATCTGGAGCCTGACCGGTGGCGAGCAACGGTTTGCCAGCGGCCTGGTGGATCGCTATGTCGCCGATGACGTGGCGCAGATTCGCGGGCAGGTCGGCGAGTTGCTGCAACAGGGCCTGCCAGCGCAACCGCGCAGTCAACGGGCCGAGTGGTTCCTGCAACGCCTGACGAGCCTGGACACTGACAAGCAAATCGAGCCTTCGGTGGTTCGCGATCTGTATCAAGGAGAGCGCTCATGAGTGGTTATTCCGTGCGCGGTTTGAACTGGTTCAACGCCTTGAGCGCTGGTGCGAATGCGGTTGAAGGTTTGCCGCCATCGCTGAAGGTCGCTGACGGGGCACTCGGGCGCTTGATCGCGGTGGTCGCCGATCCGCAAAACCGTTTCCCTCGCGCCCGCAACGGCGAAGTCGGATTGCTCGAAGGCTGGGGTCTGGCCAAGGCTGTGGATGACGCGATCACCGCCGACCAAGACAAATCGCAAAAGCGTCCCTTGATCGCCATCGTCGATGTGCCGAGCCAGGCCTACGGTCGCCGCGAAGAAGCCCTCGGCATTCATCAGGCTTTGGCCGGTGCGGCGCACGCTTATGCCCGTGCGCGGCTGGCCGGGCACCCGGTGATTGCGCTGCTGGTGGGCAAGGCCATGTCCGGGGCGTTTCTGGCTCACGGCTACCAGGCCAACCGCTTGATCGCTCTGCGTGATCCGGGGGTGATGGTGCATGCGATGGGCAAGGCGTCGGCGGCGCGGGTGACGTTGCGCAGCGTCGAAGAACTGGAAGCCCTGGCGTCCAGCGTGCCGCCGATGGCCTATGACATCGACAGCTACGCCAGCCTCGGATTGCTCTGGGAAACCCTGTCGGTGCAGCAGATCGAACAGCCGACGGCGGAGGATCAGGCGCGGGTCAGCGAATGCTTGAAGCAAGCGATCAGCGATATTGCGGCGACTGATTTGAGCAATCGTCTCGGCGCGAAAAATCGCGAAGCCTCCAGCCGCGTGCGTGAATTGCTGAGGGCGCAGTGGTGAACACGCCTCTGGCCCACGACCTGCTGTGGGGCATGACGCCGGCGCAGTTGCCGGCGGATGCGCCGCAGTGGGCGATTGATTCGCTGGCTGCCGGGCAACCGGTGGTGGTGCGGCGGGCGTTGAGTGAAGACGGATGCGTGGCGGTGGGCGTGCGCGGTCGGTTTCGCGAGCAGCGGCTGGCGGCGTTTATGTCTGTCGATTCGATTGCTTGCCGGGTCAGCCCGGAAGCGCTTTGTCAGGTCGAGAGCGCGCGTGATCTGCCGGTCATGCAGGCGCTGCGGCAATTGCGGCCGGTGCTCGATGATTGCGGTTGGACCTGGGGTGTCAGTGGCAGTGTCGGGTTTGAGCTGGCCAGTGGATTTACGGCAATGCACGAGCGCAGCGATCTCGACTTGATTCTGCGTACACCGCAACTCATCACCCGTAACCAGGCGCGCAAACTGGTGGCGTATTTTGAACAGGCGATCTGCCGGGTCGATCTGCAATTGCAGACGCCGTTCGGTGCCGTCGCCCTGCGCGAATGGGCCGGGAACGCTTCGCGGGTGCTGTTGAAAAATGCCCGTGAAGCCTGTCTGGTGTCTGATCCGTGGAACCCGCAGGAGCAGGCAGCGTGAGCAGTCTGCTGGTGTTTCCCGGTCAGGGCGCGCAACAGCCCGGCATGCTTCAGCGTTTGCCTCGGGAAACGCTGATCGAGGCCAGCGACAGCCTCGGTGAAGATGTCTTGCAGTTGGATTCCAGCGAAGCGTTGCGCAGCACGCGGGCGGTTCAGCTCTGTCTGTTGATCGCAGGGGTCGCAGCCTCGCGGCGATTGTTGCAGGACGGACTCACAGCGGACTACGTCGCCGGCCTGTCCATCGGTGCCTACCCGGCAGCGGTGGTTGCCGGAGCCTTGAGCTTCAGCGATGCGCTGCATCTGGTCAGCCTGCGCGGCGAGCTGATGCAGCAGGCTTATCCACAGGGCTTCGGCATGACCGCGATCATCGGCCTGCAATTATCCACCGTCGAAACGCTGCTGGCGCAGGTGCATGGCGCAGAAACGCCGGTATACCTGGCCAACATCAACGCCGATAACCAGGTGGTGATTGCCGGCAGCGACAAGGCGATGCAAGCGGTCGCCGAGTTGGCACGCGCTCGTGGCGCCGGTCTGGCAAAACGGCTGGCGGTCAGCGTGCCGTCGCACTGCCCGTTGCTGGATGAACCCGCGCAAACCCTCGCCGAAGCGTTCACCAGGGTTGAACTGAAATCACCAAAAATCGCTTACCTGAGCGGCAGTCGCGCCAGGCCTGTGACCCAGGTAGAAGCGCTGCGCGACGATCTCGCCTTCAACATGTGCCGCGTGGTGGACTGGCGCGGCACCGTGCAAAGCGCTTACGAGCGCGGCGTACGTTTACAGATCGAACTGCCGCCCGGTGCGGTGCTGACCGGGCTGGCGCGCCGGGTGTTTGAACAGGGGACTGTCGCTGCCTTCGACAGTGCCCGGCTCGACACCTTGCAGGCGCTGTTGCGTGAAGAGGAGGGCCGACGACCCTAGACCACCGACTCAGGCTTCGAACAACAAAAACAACATTCGACGATGCACTTTGAGGACTACAACAATGATTATTTACGGTGTGGCGCTGCTGGCGATCTGTACGCTGGCAGGGGTGATCATGGGTGACATGCTCGGTGTACTTCTGGGCGTCAAATCCAACGTCGGCGGGGTCGGCATCGCCATGATCCTGTTGATCTGCGCACGGTTGTGGATGCAGAAGCGCGGCGGCATGACCAAGGATTGCGAGATGGGCGTCGGCTTCTGGGGCGCCATGTACATTCCGGTGGTGGTGGCGATGGCCGCGCAACAAAACGTCGTCACCGCCCTGCACGGTGGCCCGGTGGCGGTGCTGGCGGCGATCGGTTCGGTGGTGGTCTGTGGCTGCACGATTGCCCTGATCAGCCGTACCCACAAGGGCGAACCGTTGCCCGACGAGCCGACGGAAATCTCTCCGGTCGGCACACCTGTAGGAGGTCGCTGATATGTGGGATCTCATTGAAAAAGGTCTGGAACACAACGGTCTGATCACCGCGTTCGCCTTCGTCGGCGTGATCATGTGGGTTTCGGTGATTCTCTCCAAACGCCTGACCTTCGGGCGGATTCACGGCTCGGCGATTGCCATCGTCATCGGTCTGGTGCTGGCCTGGGTCGGCGGGACGATGACGGGCGGGCAGAAAGGCCTGGCGGACCTGACGCTGTTCTCCGGCATCGGCCTGATGGGCGGCGCGATGCTGCGGGATTTCGCGATCGTTGCCACGGCGTTTGAAGTGCAGGCGACCGAGGCGAAGAAGGCCGGGATGATCGGCGTGATTGCGCTGCTGCTGGGCACGATCCTGCCGTTCATTGTCGGTGCTTGCATGGCCTACGCGTTCGGTTATCGCGATGCGGTGAGCATGACCACCATCGGCGCCGGTGCGGTGACTTACATCGTCGGGCCAGTGACTGGTGCAGCGATTGGCGCGACGTCGGATGTGATGGCGCTGTCGATTGCCACCGGATTGATCAAGGCGATTCTGGTGATGGTCGGCACGCCGGTGGCGGCGCGCTGGATGGGCCTGGATAACCCGCGCTCGGCGATGGTGTTTGGCGGGCTGGCCGGGACCGTGAGTGGCGTGACGGCGGGGCTGGCGGCGACGGATCGGCGGTTGGTGCCTTATGGGGCGTTGACCGCGACCTTCCACACTGGGCTTGGCTGCCTGCTTGGGCCTTCGCTGCTGTTCTTCATTGTTCGCGGAATCGTTGGCTAGGTTCTGAAGCTCGTTCCCACGCTGAGCGTGGGAACGATCGTTAGGTGGACTGGCGATTGGCATACATCCGACACTCCGCCAACAACGCCAGCAGATTCGGATCCCGCTCTTTAGCCTTCAAAAACACCACCCCGATGTGCTGCTGCAACCGGTATTTCTCCTGCAACGGAATCAGCTTCACCCGGTTCTCGTACACCGCCGCAATCCTCCCCGGCAGCAACGCATAACCGACCCCGGAGCTGACCATGCTCAGCAGGGTGAAGATGTCGTTGACCTGCATCGCCACCTTCGGCTCGAACCCCGCCTGCCTGAACACCCGAATACCGTCCTGATGAGTGGCGAAGCCTTGGGTCAGGGTGATGAAGGTTTCGTCGCGCACCTCGGCCAGGTCCACTTCGCTGCGCTGCGCGAAACGCGAATCCGCCGGGGTGGCGAGGAAGATGTCGTCGGAAAACAGCGGAATCTGCTCGCAGTCCGGGTCGTTGACGGTTTCGTCCAGCGACACCAGGATCGCGTCGACTTCCATGTTTTTCAGCTTGTAGAGCAGGTCGATGTTCGAGCCGAGGATCAGGTCGATATTGAGTTCGCTGCGGCGGATCTTCAGGCCCATGATCAGCTGCGGCACGGTTTTCACCGTCAGCGAATACAGCGAGCCGAGCTTGAAGCGTTCAGCCGAGAACCCGGCGGCTTCGCGGGTCAGGCGTACGCTTTCGACCACGTCCTGAATCAGCTTCTGCGCCCGCTCCTCGAGCACGTAGGCGCTTTCCAGCGGCGTCAGGTTGCGCCCTTCGTGCTTGAACAGCGGACAGCGCAGGGCGCTTTCCAGCGAATGGATCGCGCGGTGCACGCTGACGTTGCTGGTCTGCAGCTCGGCGGCGGCCCGGGCGAGGTTGCCGGTACGCATGAAGGCGAGGAACACCTCGAGTTTCTTCAGGGTCAATTCTTCGTCGATCAGCATGGCGCGGACTCTTCTTGGTATCGCTCGATTGTGCCCAAATATCAGGACAGGTGCCTGCCCGTGTTGAACGGAAACATTGCGCTTTTACGCTCAAGGCCCGAGCCTTGCGCGCTGCGGTAAATGAAATCGAGGTGTGCGACACATGTATCACGGAGAAAAACTGAACGCCTGGACGCATCTGGTCGGGGCGGTGGCGGCGTTTGTCGGAGGCGTCTGGATGCTGGTGATTGCCAGCCTCGACGGCAGCCCGTGGAAGATTGTCAGCGTGGCGATTTATGCCTTTACGTTGCTGGTGCTCTACAGCGCATCCACCGTGTACCACAGCGTGCGCGGGCGCAAGAAAGCGATCATGAAGAAGGTCGATCACTTTTCGATCTACTTGCTGATCGCCGGCAGTTACACGCCGTTCTGCCTGGTGACTTTGCGCGGGCCGTGGGGCTGGACGTTGTTCGGGATTGTCTGGGGGCTGGCGCTGATCGGCATCCTGCAGGAGATCAAGCCGCGCTCGGAGGCGCGGATCCTGTCGATCGTGATCTACGCGGTGATGGGCTGGATCGTGCTGGTGGCGGTCAAACCGTTGATCGCGGCGCTGGGGACGGCGGGGTTTGCCTGGCTGGCGTCGGGCGGCGTGCTGTACACCGTGGGGATCATCTTTTTTGCCCTCGACCATCGGTTGCGGCATGCCCATGGGATCTGGCATCTATTCGTGATCGCCGGAAGCTTGCTGCACTTTGTGGCGATTCTGTTTTATGTCCTTTAAGGGCGCATCAGTCGGTCGAGTTGTTCCCGGGCGCGCTGACTGAAGATCTGCAGCAAATCATTCAGGGTGTGCGGCAAAGGTTCAGTGGCGCGGGTCACGGCGTACAGCGTGATCGGTAGCGGCGGGGCGAGAGGGCGGATAGAGGTGGTGGCCGATGAGGCACCCAGCGCGGTGAACGGATCGATTACCGCCACGCCAGCTCCGGATTCCACCATCGCCCGCGCCAGCGAATACGTCTGCACGGCAATCCGCACACGCGGCGGCGGTTCGACCGCTTCAAGATAACTATCGAGGCGGGCGGCCAGCGGATCGGCACTGGACAGCCCGATCAGCGGCGCCCCGGCCAACGCCATCAGCGGCAACGGCTGACCGGCATCTTCCTCCGGCCAATAACCTCTCGGCGCCAATGCCACCAGAACCCCCGAGGCCAATGCCTGGGCCTTCAGCCCAGGATGATCCGGCAACTGTAACGTCAGGGCCACGTCCACTTCGCGCATCAGCAGGTTCTGCATCAGCTCGCGGCTGTGGGCGCTCGACAGTTCGCAGGCGATGTCCGGGAACTGCGCTGTCCACTGCTGGATCGCCGGCGGCAGCAACGACAGCGCAAGCGCCGGGGTCGCGCCGATCCGCAGGCTGTGACCGGGTGCGCGGCGCAGGCTCTGGGCCAGACGCCGCACGCCTTGCAGGCTTTCGGTGACCTTATCGACTTCGCGCTCCAGTTCCAGCGCTTCCGGGGTCGCCTGCAACTTGCCGCGCACCCGCAGAAACAACGGAAAGCCCAGCTGCTGCTCGGCGTGCTGCAGCACCTTGGTCACCGCCGGTTGCGAGACGTGCAGCAACTGCGCAGCGGCGCTGACCGAGCCCGTCTGGCGAATGGCCTGGAAAATCTCGATATGACGAAGGCGCATGACGATTCCATAACCTTTGTTTATAGGTCTGGCATCTTTATTCATTGTTCGGCGCCTGTCACCTCACCCTAACCTCGGCCTCATCTTCAAGAACGATTAAGGACGGACATGGCTCAGCGTGTGTGCATCATCGGCGGCGGCGTGATCGGGCTGGCAACGGCCTGGGCGCTGGTGCGCGACGGCTTCGAGGTGACGGTGGTCGAGGCGCGGCAGTCGCTGGGCAGCGAAACCAGCTTCGCCAACGGCGGCCAGTTGTCCTACCGCTACGTTGCGCCGCTGGCCGATGCCGGCGTGCCGTTGCAGGCAATCGGCTGGATGCTGCGCGGCGACTCACCGCTCAAGCTGCGCCCGCGCCTGGACCCGGCGCAATGGCGCTGGATGGCCTCGTTTCTCGCCGCGTGCCGCACCTCGGTCAACCGCGAAAACGCCGCGCATCTGTTGCGTCTGGCGCTGTTCAGCCAGAGCACACTGAAACGCTGGCGCGAAGACGACGGACTGGTCGGTTTCAATTGGCGGCGCAACGGCAAACTGGTGACCTTCCGCAATGCCGCCAGCTTCGAGCATGCACGCAACGGTCTGGCCGATCCGCAGCAACAACAGGTGTTGTCCGCCACCGAATGTGCACGACTGGAACCGGCACTGGCCGATGCGCCGTTTGTGGGCGCGATCTACACGCCGGATGAAGAAGTCGGCGACTGTCACGGCTTCTGCCAGCAGCTGGCGGCGCGATTGAAGGCGTCGGGTCGCTGCGAGTTTCGCCTTGGGCAGGCAGTCACCGGCATTCGCCACAACCACGGCGCGGTCACGGCCATTGAACTTGGCGACGAAACCCTGCCGGTCGAACAACTGGTGATCGCCGCCGGCCATCGCAGCCCGTTGCTGGCGCTGCCCGGCCTGCGCCTGCCGTTGTACCCGCTGAAGGGCTACAGCCTGACCGTGCCGATCGGCAGCGAGCATCGGGCGCCGGACGTGAGCATCACCGACTACGACCGCAAGATCGTCTACGCGCGTATCGGCGAACAACTGCGCGTGGCGGCGATGGTCGACATCGTCGGTTTCGACCCGGCGGTGGATCCCGAGCGGCTGGCGCTGATCAAACGTCAGGCCCGCGGCACCTTTCCCGACGCAGGCGACTACGATGCGGCCGTCGAATGGGCCGGCATGCGCCCGGCCACGCCCACCGGCGTTCCGCTGCTGGGCGCCACGGCGTATCGCAACCTGTGGCTCAACCTCGGCCACGGCGCGCTGGGTTTCACCCTGGCCTGCGGCAGCGGGCAGTTGCTCAGCGAGCTGATTGGCGAGCAGCGCACATCCATTGATCTGCACGGGTTCAATCCCCGTGCGGCGTGACGGTTTCTGCTAAAACACCCCACCCACAACGGAGAATAACAATGCAAAAAATCACGTTGCTCGGCTGCACTCTGGCGCTGGTTTTCGGCGCTCAGGCGCAGGCCAGTGAAGTGCCGCTGACCGGTACGCTCGGCAAGGTCGCCAGCGCCAACAGCATCACCCTGGGTTATCGCGATGCGTCGGTGCCGTTCTCGTATGTGGGCGATCACACCGGCCAGCCAATGGGGTATTCGGTGGAACTGGCGGACAAGATCGTCGAGCGTATCAAGCAGCAACTGGCGTTGCCGGAGCTGAAGGTGAAGTACAACCTGGTGACGTCGCAGACGCGGATTCCCCTGGTGCAGAACGGCACGGTCGACCTTGAATGCGGCTCCACCGGGGTGACCGCCGAACGGCAGAAGCAGGTCGCGTTCTCCTACGGTTTCATCTACGTCAAAGGGCAGTTGCTGACCGCCAGGGACAGCGGCATCCAAAGCTTCGATGACCTGCGTGGCAAGAACGTGGTGACCACCGCCGGCACCACCAACGAGCGTTATCTGAAGAGCTACAACCTTGACCACAAACTGAACATGTTCGTGATCAGCGCCAAGGATCACGGCGAGGCGTTCCAGATGCTGCAATCAGGGCGCGCGGCGGCGTTCTACATGGACGATGCGCTGCTTTACGGCGAGCGGGCCAAGGCGCGCGACCCGCATAACTGGGTCGTGGTGGGGGAGGAGCAATCGCGGGAAATCTACAGCTGCATGGTGCGCAAGGATGATCCGCAATTTCTCGCGCTGGTCAACGGTGTGCTGGCCGACCTGTACAGCTCGGGGGAGATCAACGGGATCTACCGCAAGTGGTTCGAACAGCCGATCCCGCCGAAGGGCCTGAACCTTGAGTTCCCGATGACCCGCGAACTCAAGGCAATCATCGCCAGACCAACCAGTGATCCGGTGCAGTGACGGGTTAGAAATCACCCCACAGTTGCTGCGCCACCGCCAGCGCCACAACCGGCGCAGTTTCGGTGCGCAGCACGCGCGGGCCGAGGCGGGCGGCGTGGAAGCCGCCGGCCTTGGCTTGCTCGACTTCGGCGTCGGACAAACCGCCTTCCGGGCCGATCAGGAACGCCAGGGTCGATGGTTTTGCATGGCTGACCAGCGGCTCGGCCACCGGGTGCAGCACCAGTTTCAGTTCGGCTTCGGTCTGCTTCAGCCAGTCGGCCAGCAGCACCGGTGGATGAATCACTGGCACTCGCGAGCGACCGCATTGCTCGCAAGCGCTGATCGCCACTTGGCGCCAGTGCAGCAGGCGTTTGTCGGCGCGTTCGTCCTTGAGCCGGACTTCGCAGCGCTCGCTGAAGATCGGGGTGATTTCAGTCACGCCCAGTTCGGTGGCTTTCTGGATTGCCCAGTCCATCCGTTCGCCGCGGGACAGGCCCTGGCCGAGGTGGATCTTCAGCGGCGATTCGACCTGACCGGCGAACTGCTCGTCGATCTGCACCACCACGCGTTTCTTGCCGACTTCCACCAGGGAGCCGCGAAACTCGTGGCCTGAACCGTCGAACAACTGCACCGCATCGCCCTCGGCCATGCGCAGCACGCGGCTGATGTAATGCGCCTGGGCTTCCGGCAGTTCGTGTTCGCCGGTGCTGAGCGGGGCGTCGATAAAGAAGCGGGACAGTCTCATGGTGGTTCTCTAGAAAATTGGATCAGGATCGCTGTTGTGGCGAGTGATGCTTAGCCCGGATCGCGGAACCCGGGATGGAAATCTTTCGGCACCGCCACGCTGACGCTGTCGCGGGTAGCAATGTCGATGCCTTCGCTGGCGACTTCGGCGAGGAAGTCGATCTGCTCCGGGGTGATCACGTACGGCGGCAGGAAATACACCACGCTGCCCAACGGGCGCAGCAACGCGCCGCGCTCCAGCGCATGCTGGAACACCTTCAACCCGCGACGTTCCTGCCACGGATAGGCCTCTTTCGTGGCTTTGTCCTTGACCATCTCGATCGCCAGCACCATGCCGGTCTGACGGACTTCCGAAACATTCGCATGATCCACCAGATGCGCCGTCGCCGAGGCCATGCGTTGAGCCAGCGCCCGGTTGTTCTCGATCACGTTGTCCTGTTCGAAAATATCCAGGGTCGCCAACGCCGCCGCACACGCCAGCGGGTTGCCGGTGTAGCTGTGCGAATGCAGGAACGCACGCAGGGTCGGGTAATCGTCGTAGAACGCGCTGTACACCTCGTCGGTGGTCAGGCACGTGGCCAACGGCAGATAACCGCCAGTCAGGGCTTTCGACAGGCACAGGAAGTCCGGGCGGATGCCGGCCTGTTCGCAGGCGAACATCGTTCCGGTGCGGCCGAAGCCGACGGCGATTTCGTCGTGGATCAGGTGCACACCGTAACGGTCGCAGGCTTCGCGCAGCAGCTTGAGATAGACCGGGTGGTACATGCGCATGCCGCCGGCGCCCTGGATCAGTGGCTCGACGATCACGGCCGCGACGCTGTCATGATTTTCCGCCAGCGTCTGTTCCATGGCCGCGAACATGTTGCGCGAATGCTCTTCCCAGCTCATGCCCTGCGGGCGCAGGTAGCAATCCGGGCTCGGCACCTTGATGGTGTCCATCAGCAGGGCTTTGTAGGTTTCGGTGAACAATGGCACGTCACCGACCGCCATCGCCGCCATGGTTTCGCCGTGGTAGCTGTTGGTCAGGGTGACGAAGCGCTTCTTGTTCGGCTGGCCGCGGTTGAGCCAGTAGTGAAAGCTCATTTTCAGCGCGACTTCGATGCAGGACGAACCGTTATCGGCGTAGAACACCCGGTTCAGGCCTTCCGGCGTCATCTTCACCAGCCGTTCGGACAGCTCGATCACTGGCTGATGGCTGAAACCGGCCAGAATCACGTGTTCCAGCTGATCGACCTGATCCTTGATGCGCTGATTGATGCGTGGGTTGGCGTGGCCGAACACGTTGACCCACCAGGAGCTGACCGCGTCCAGATAACGCTTGCCTTCGAAGTCTTCCAGCCAGACGCCTTCACCGCGCTTGATCGGGATCAGCGGCAGCTGTTCGTGGTCTTTCATCTGGGTACAGGGATGCCACAGCACCGCGAGATCGCGTTGCATCCACTGGTTGTTCAGGCCCATGTTCAGTCTCCTCGAGGCGGCTCGCGTCAGGCGCGGGCAAACAATCGCGCAAGCCTATGCAATGCGTCGCGCCGGAACAACCCATTGTGTCGATTGAGCTACTTTGTATGGGCCGATAGACGTCGCTGGCGGCGTTTTGATGGCTGACGTATTCTTCGCGGTTCTTTGGGTCGTCTGACCCGCAAAACTGCATTTTCCTACGTGTTTTTCCGGAGTTCGCTGAATGTCTGTCGGTTGGCTGCGCGCCTGTGCGCTGGTGGTGTTGGGGCTGTTCAGCGTTACGGCGCTGGCCAAGGATAAAACCGCAATCGTGATCGGCGGCGGCCTGTCGGGCCTGACGGCGGCTTACGAACTGCAGAACAAGGGCTGGCAGGTCACGCTGCTGGAAGCCAAGCCGAGCCTGGGCGGTCGCTCGGGCATGGCCACCAGCGAGTGGATCGGCAACGACAAGACTCAACCGGTGCTGAACAAGTACGTTTCGACGTTCAAGCTGAGCACCACGCCGGCGCCTGAATTCGTTCGGACCCCGGGTTACCTGATCGATGGCGAGTATTTCTCCGCCGCCGACCTGACCACCAAACAACCTGCCACGGCCGAAGCGCTGAAGCGCTACGAGAAAACCCGTGACGATCTGGCGCGCTCGATCGACGATCCGCAGAACCCGGCCGCGACCAACACCCTGCACGCCCTGGACCAGATCAACGTCTCGAGCTGGCTCGACAAGCAGAACCTGCCGGCCACCGCACGTCAGCTGATCAACCAGGACATCCGCACCCACTACGACGAGCCTTCGCGCCTGTCGCTGCTGTACTTCGCACAGCAGAGCCGGGTGTATCGCGGCGTGTCCGACCGTGACCTGCGCGCTTCGCGTCTGGTCGGTGGCAGCCCGGTGCTGGCTCAGGCCTTCGTCAAACAGCTGAAAACCATCAAGACCAACTCGCCAGTATCTGCCATCACCCAGGACAAGGACGGCGTGACCGTCAAGGTCGGCAGCGTTGGCTACCAGGCCGATTACGTTGTGCTGGCGGTGCCGTTGCGCGCCCTCAACAAGATCCAGCTGACTCCGGCGCTGGACGCCCAGCACCTGGCTGCGATCAAGGGCACCAACTACGGCTGGCGTGACCAGATCATGCTGAAGTTCAAGACGCCGGTGTGGGAAAGCAAGGCGCGGATGTCCGGCGAGATCTATAGCAACACCGGTCTTGGCATGTTGTGGATCGAGCCAGCCCTGAAGGGCGGCGCGAACGTGGTGATCAACCTGTCCGGCGACAACGCCCGCGTCATGCAGGCCTTCGGCGACAAGCAGATGGTCGATCAGGTGCTGATCCGTCTGCACGCGTTTTATCCACAGGCCCGTGGCTCGTTCACCGGCTATGAAATCCGTCGCTACAGCACCGATCCATCGACCGGCGGTTCTTACCTGGCCTTCGGCCCTGGCCAGATCAGCAAATACTGGCGTCTGTGGGAGCGTCCGCTGCAACGCATAGCGTTTGCCGGCGAACACACCGACACCTTGTACCCGGGCACGCTGGAAGGCGCACTGCGCACCGGTCAGCGTGCAGCCAGTCAGGTTGAAGACCTGGCGGCGGGCAAATCCTTCGAACCGGTCAAGGTCGGCCCGGCAGCGGCCACCGCCGCAGCGGCGGGTGCGGGTGCGGGCGTGGCGGCGAAGAAAGGCAACTTCTTCACCAACCTGTTCGGCGGTTCGGACGACGACAAGAAGCCAGAGCCAGTGAAAGCGCCAGAGCCGGCACCCGCTCCAGCCGCCCCAGCGCCTGCACCGACTCCGGCCCCTGCGCCAGCCCCGGTGGAAGCACCGAAGCCAGCAGCTCCGGTAAAAGCCGAGCCGGCGAAGAAAGCGGCAGTCAAGCCAGCAGCGAAGAAACCGGCGGCGAAGACCGAAGCGAAAAAAGCTCCGGCCAAACCGGCGGCGAAAAAAGCTGAACCGGCGAAGAAGCCAGCGGCCAAACCGGCGGCAACCACCGAGACCAAAGCGCAGTAAGGCTTTGCGGTGAATGAAAAAGCGCGGCTTTCAGGCCGCGCTTTTTTTTGCCTGAAAGATCGCCATCGCGAGCAGGCTCGCGATGGGATCAATGCGGGCACTGAAATTTGAAGACCTCTCAGCTAACCTCCAGTCACACTTTTGTCTTTAATCTTTCCTTAACTCCCCTGTTCAAGACTCTTGATCGTATTTCTCGATATTTCAAAGCGAAATTTTCCGCTTTAATTCGATAGATAACTCGCTAGTCTTGGTTCGCAGTTCTCACAGGATTTGGGCAATGCAGCTACGTAACTCTTCTTCGCGCTACGGTTGGGTCAGCATCTTCATGCACTGGGGTGTGGCGCTGGCGGTCTTCGGGCTGTTTGCGCTCGGTCTGTGGATGGTGGGGCTGGATTACTACAGCACCTGGCGCAAAGACGCGCCGGATCTGCACAAGAGCATCGGTCTGGTGCTGTTGGCTGTGATGGTGTTGCGGGTGTTGTGGCGCTTTGTCAGCCCACCGCCGCCAACGCTCCAGAGCTACAGCCGCATGACCCGCATCGGCGCCAAGTTCGGCCATGGGTTTCTCTACCTTGCGCTGTTCGCCGTGATGATTGCCGGTTACCTGATTTCCACCGCAGACGGTGTCGGGATTCCGGTGTTTGGCCTGTTTGAAGTTCCTGCACTGGTTTCCGGACTACCGGATCAGGCAGATACCGCCGGTGTGATTCATCTGTACCTGGCATGGGCGCTGGTAATTTTTTCCGGCCTTCATGCGTTGGCAGCATTGAAGCACCACTTTATCGATCGTGATGCGACCCTGACACGAATGCTGGGACGCAAAGCCTGATGTTCAACCTCGACTCCAAAGGAAAACAAAGCATGTTGAAAAAGACTCTGGCCGCTCTGGCAATCGGCTCTGCCGTCCTGTCCGCCAACGTGATGGCCGCTGACTACGTAGTCGACAAAGAAGGCCAGCACGCCTTCGTCGACTTCAAGATCAGCCACCTGGGCTACAGCTACATCACCGGTACCTTCAAGGACATCAGCGGCAAGTTCAGCTTCGACGCTGCCAAGCCTGAAGACAGCAAGATCGAGTTCGACGTGAAAACCGCCAGCGTGTTCACCAACCACGCCGAGCGTGACAAACACATCTCCAGCAAAGACTTCCTGGACGTAGGCAAGTTCGCCGACGCCAAGTTCGTTTCCACCAGCGTCAAATCCACCGGCAAGAACGCCGCTGGCAAAGACACTGCCGACGTGACCGGTGACCTGACCCTGCACGGCGTGACCAAGCCGATCGTGGTCAAGGCCACTTTCCTGGGTGAAGGCAAGGATCCATGGGGCGGCTACCGTGCTGGCTTCGAAGGCACCACCAGCATCAAGCGCTCTGATTTCGGCAAGATGATGGACCTGGGTCCACAGTCCGACAACGTCGACCTGTACATTTCGTTTGAAGGCGTCAAAGCGAAGTAATTTTCGCCTGACACACAAAAACGCCCCCGGTCTTGCGACCGGGGGCGTTTTTTATTGCCTGCCGCCACTTTCGTTTCAGCGGCGCACAAAAAATGCCCCGGTTTTCAGGCCGGGGCATTTTTCATTGCAGTGGAAAAATCAGCGATTGCGGGTCAGTAAGGCCGGTTTTTCACCGCGTGGGCGGCTTGGCAGTTGATCCAGCTGCTCAGGGGTCGGGAAGCGGTCGGCTTTCGATTCCTTGTGCATGATCTTCGGCCCGCTGCTGCGCGGGTTCTGCACGGCCGGTTCAGCGCGTTGCTGATCATCACGGGCCGGGCGGCGGTTGCGCGAGTTTTCATCGCGACGACCCTGGCCGTCACGCGGTGCACCGTTGCGTGGGCCGCTGCGCTTGCCTGGCGGCGTGCCGGTGCTCGAACCGTTGCTGTTACGCGGGCCGTTCTGGCGACCTTGCGACTGACCGCCGCGGGGTGCGCCTGAACCTGCGCCTTGCGCCGGAGCGCCTGGACGACGGTTGCGACCACCGGCCGGAGCCTGCTTCGGCACGTAGTCGACGCGGTTACCGAAGTTATCGATATCGTCGTCGAGGAATTCGTCCGGAGCACGGTCAGCAGCGGCGCGTGGCGGCTGGCTTGGCTGGCGTTGTTCGCGGGCCGGGGTGCCTTCGCGCGGCTTCTGTTGACGGGCTGGACGCTCGCCACGTTCGCCGGCCGGTTTTTCCTTGCCCTTGTCTTTGCCTTTGTCTTTACGACCGCCGCCACCGCCGCCGCCATTCGGGCCGTCACCGCGTGGGCCGCGGGCATTGCGCGGGTTGCGCATGTCCGGACGCTCGCGAACTTCAGGCTTCTCGGCCTCGATGGTACTGGCATCGAAGCCCATCAGGTCGCCGTCGGCGATTTTCTGCTTGGTCATGCGCTCGATGCTTTTCAGCAGTTTTTCTTCGTCCGGTGCGACCAGCGAGATCGCCTCGCCCGAACGACCGGCCCGGCCGGTACGGCCGATACGGTGGACGTAGTCTTCATCGACGTTCGGCAGTTCGAAGTTGACCACGTGTGGCAACTGGTCGATGTCCAGACCGCGTGCCGCGATGTCGGTGGCAACCAGAATGCGCACTTCACCGGCCTTGAAGTCGGCCAGGGCTTTGGTGCGGGCGTTCTGGCTCTTGTTGCCGTGGATCGCCACAGCCGGCAGGCCGTGTTTGTCCAGGTACTCGGCCAGACGGTTGGCGCCGTGCTTGGTGCGGGTGAACACCAGCACCTGTTCCCACGCGCCAGCGGTGATCAGGTGGGCCAGCAGTGCACGCTTGTGGCTGGCTGGCAGACGGAAGACGCGTTGTTCGATGCGCTCGACCGTGGTGTTCGGCGGCGTCACTTCGATGCGTTCCGGGTTGTGCAGCAGTTTGCCGGCAAGATCCGTGATGTCTTTGGAGAAGGTCGCCGAGAACAGCAGGTTCTGGCGCTTGGCCGGCAGACGGGCGAGGACTTTCTTCACGTCGTGGACGAAGCCCATGTCGAGCATGCGGTCGGCTTCGTCGAGCACGAGGATTTCGACATGGGACAGATCGACACTGCCCTGGCCGCACAGGTCGAGCAGACGACCGGGGCACGCCACCAGCACGTCAACGCCACGGGACATGGCCTGAACCTGCGGATTCATGCCGACGCCGCCGAAGATGCACGCGCTGACGAATTTCAGGTCACGGGCGTAGATCTTGAAGCTGTCGTGAACCTGGGCCGCGAGTTCGCGGGTCGGGGTCAAGACCAGCACGCGCGGCTGGCGCGGGCCGTGACGCTGGGACTTGTCCGGGTGGCCGTTGGGGAACAGCCGCTCCAGGATCGGAAGGGCGAAACCGCCGGTTTTACCGGTACCTGTCTGTGCCGCAACCATCAGGTCGCGACCTTGCAACACGGCGGGAATGGCCCGCTGTTGCACCGGAGTAGGCTCGGTATAGCCCGCGTCTTCGATAGCGCGGACCAAAGCCTCGGAGAGACCGAGGGAAGCAAAGGACATGAGTAATCCTGTTTTAGTTAGGGCTTGGCCCAATGGGAGTCTTGCCTGGCGCGAATGGCGTTTGAGAGGACGCAATCCCGTCCGGTCCTGCTGCGGTTCCGAAGGCACGTCCGGAGCGCTCGCGCGGGCTGAAAAGCTGCGCTGTAGCGGGTCGGGAGGCCTGTTACGGTTCCGGGCGTCCGGGCGTGAGCCTGGCGGGAACGCCGGAGTATAACAGAGCAATCACTGCGCGCCGCTTTCCTGCTGCTCAACGGTTTTGCCGCTGGCGGTGGCGTTGCCCAGCGGCGCCGTCAGGGCGGGGGCCGCGCCGTAGCGGGCGCTGAGCTCGGCATAGGCCGGTTCGCGCTTGAAACGCTTCAGTTCGGCACCGAAGCGCTGCACCAGCAAATCCATCCCGGCGTTGCGCCGCACGGCCAGAAACTGGCTCTGGCGGCTGATGACGGTCGGGTTCTCAGTAATCTTGTCGCGAATGCCCAGTTCATCGAGCAAATGCTGACCCACGCGGCGATCGGTGATCAGCAGGTCGATGCGCCCGCGCACCAGTTTGCCGAAATTGGCTTCGTGGGTCGGGGCCGGTTCCCGAGTGAACAAGGTCGATTCGCGAAAATCGGGGCTGTACAGATAGCCCGGTGAGGTGCCGATGGTCAGACCCTTGAGGTCTTCGAGGCTGCGAAAAGGGTGCGGGCGGTCGTTGGCATAGAACATCACGAATTCGACGTCCGACAACGGTTCGCTCGGGTAGAGCAGGGTGGCGTCGCGTTCGTCGCTGTGGAAGATGTCCAGCGCGCCGTCGGCCTGACCGGTTTCGAGCATCGACAGGCAGCGTTTCCATGGCAAAAACTGCCATTCGACTTCGATGCCCAAACGCTTGAACACGATGGCGGTGGTTTCGTAGTCCAGGCCGAGGTTCTTGCCGTCTTGTTCATAGACGTACGGCGCCCACGGCTCGGTGACGATACGCAGCTTCTCGCCCCGAGCGGCAAAGCTCAGGCAAGCAAAAACCAGCACGGCGAATAACTGCGTGATCAAAGGCATGGCTTGAGATTACGACGAGAAACCGGAAAGAGCCAGAAACTGGCCGCAGAAGCTCTGTTTCGGGCGTTAAAAGCAAAAGATCGCAGCGGCGAAAGCGCTGTAGGCGCCGTCGTGGCTGCGATCTTCGGGTTCTGCGTTTACGTCTTTTTAGCGCGGCAGCTTCAGGTTGTTCCAGATCGCCAGGCTTGGTTCGGCCTGGTTCATGGAATAGAAGTGCAGGCCGGGCGCGCCGCCTTGCAGCAGGCGTTCGCACATTTCCGTGACGACTTGTTCGCCAAAGCGCTGAATGCTTTGGCTGTCATCGCCGTAGGCTTCCAGCTGCTTGCGGATCCAGCGCGGGATTTCCGCACCGCAGGCATCGGAGAAGCGCGCGAGTTTGCTGTAGTTGGTGATCGGCATGATCCCCGGTACCACCGGAATGTCCACGCCCAGCGCCTGCAAACGGTCGACGAAGTAGAAGTAGCTGTCGGCGTTGAAGAAGTACTGGGTGATCGCGCTGTCGGCGCCGGCACGGGCCTTGCGCACGAAGTTGGCGAGATCGTCTTCGTAGTTGCGCGCTTGCGGATGCATCTCCGGGTAGGCGGCGACTTCGATGTGGAAATGATTGCCGGTTTCTTCACGAATGAATTCAACCAGTTCATTGGCGTGACGCAGCTCGCCGCTGGTCATGCCCATGCCGGACGGCAGGTCACCGCGCAGGGCGACGATGCGCTTGATGCCGGCGGCCTTGTACTCGTTCAGCAGGCCGCGCAGGTCGTCCTTGCTGTCGCCGACGCACGACAGGTGCGGTGCGGCGGGGATTTTGACTTCGCTTTCCAGCTGCAGAACGGTGTTCAGCGTGCGGTCACGGGTCGAACCGCCAGCGCCGTAGGTGCAGGAAAAGAAGTCAGGCTTATAGGTGGCCAGCTGACGGGCAGTGGCGAGCAGTTTTTCATGCCCAGCATCGGTCTTGGTCGGGAAGAACTCGAAGCTGTAGCGACGGTCTTGGGACATGGAGGGGACCTCCAGCTACAAGCTGCAAGCTTCAAGCTGCAAGAGCAGCGGAGGTGCGCTGGTCTCTTGTGCCTGAAGCTTGCGGCCTGACACTGTTTTGACAAATAGGGGCAGAGCTTTCGGGCTTCGCGCGGCAAGCCCGGCTTGTGGCCTTGCTTGCCGCTTGAAGCTTGAAGCTCGCAGCTGCTCTTAGTAGCGGTAAGCGTGTGGCTTGAACGGACCTTCGACGGTCACGCCGATGTAGTCAGCCTGTTGCTTGGTCAGTTGAGTGACCACGCCGCCGAAGCCGCGAACCATTTCCAGGGCCACTTCTTCGTCGAGTTTCTTCGGCAGTACTTCAACGGTCAGGCGCTCGGCTTTCTGGGCTGGCGACAGGTCGGCGTACTTCTGGCCGAACAGGAAGATCTGCGCCAGAACCTGGTTGGCGAACGAACCGTCCATGATGCGGCTTGGGTGACCGGTAGCGTTGCCCAGGTTCACCAGACGGCCTTCGGCCAGCAGGATCAGGTAGTCGTCGTTCTGTGGATCGAACGAGCCAGCGCCGGTACGGTGGATCTTGTGTACCTGTGGCTTCACCTCTTCCCATGCCCAGTTCTTGCGCATGAAAGCGGTGTCGATTTCATTGTCGAAGTGACCGATGTTGCAGACAACGGCGCGCTTCTTCAGGGCTTTGAGCATGTTTGCGTCGCAAACGTTGACGTTACCGGTGGTGGTCACGATCAGGTCGATCTTGCCCAGCAGCGCTTTGTCGATGCTCGCTTCGGTGCCGTCGTTGATACCGTCGATGAACGGCGAAACCAGTTCGAAACCGTCCATGCAGGCTTGCATGGCGCAGATCGGGTCGACTTCGGAGACTTTGACGATCATGCCTTCCTGACGCAGGGACTGGGCCGAACCCTTGCCCACGTCACCGTAACCGATGACCAGCGCTTGCTTGCCGGACAGCAGGTGGTCGGTACCACGCTTGATCGCATCGTTCAGGCTGTGACGGCAGCCGTACTTGTTGTCGTTCTTGGACTTGGTCACCGAGTCGTTGACGTTGATGGCCGGGATTTTCAGCTCGCCCTTGGCCAGCATGTCCAGCAGACGGTGCACGCCGGTGGTGGTTTCTTCGGTCACGCCGTGGACGCGGTCCAGAACCTGTGGGTATTTCTTGTGCAGCAGCTCGGTCAGGTCGCCGCCGTCGTCGAGGATCATGTTGGCGTCCCATGGCTGGCCATCTTTCAGGATGGTCTGCTCCAGGCACCACTCGTACTCTTCTTCAGTTTCGCCTTTCCAGGCGAAAACCGGGATGCCGGCAGCGGCGATGGAAGCAGCGGCCTGGTCCTGAGTCGAGAAAATGTTGCAGGACGACCAGCGTACTTCGGCACCCAGGGCAACCAGGGTTTCGATCAGCACGGCGGTCTGGATGGTCATGTGGATGCAGCCGAGGATTTTTGCGCCTTTCAAAGGCTGCTCGGAAGCGTACTTGCGACGCAGACCCATCAGGGCCGGCATTTCCGACTCGGCGATGATGGTTTCGCGACGGCCCCAGGCAGCCAGGGACATGTCGGCAACTTTGTAATCGTTAAAATCTGCAGGCGTGATAACAGCGCTCATGAGAGCCTCCATTCGTAATGTATGCGAATGGGCGCCGTTGTGCGTTTAGTGTCCGGCCTGAGCCGGTCAACGCCCCATCCGAGCCTGACAGGTTGAACCTGCTGCAGCGCCCCTCGGACAGGTGGCGGGAAAACGGTACCAAGTGAAGGTTACCGTTTTGAAACGGGGGCGATTATAGCCGTCTAGACTGATCTTCCAAAGGGTTTCTGTCGGCCAGATGAAGATCGCCAATCGCGACCATAGTAGAAGCCTCATGGAGCATGACCGCTCAGTCTGCCAAGATGGCCCCATCATTCGGCAAGACGCTCAGGAGTGAAGATGAATTTCCACACCCGCAAGTGGGTAAAACCCGAAGACCTCAACCCCAACGGCACCCTGTTCGGCGGCAGCCTGCTGCGCTGGATCGACGAAGAAGCGGCGATCTACGCCATCGTGCAACTGGGCAACCAGCGCGTGGTGACCAAGTACATTTCCGAAATCAACTTCGTCAGCGCCTCGCGCCAGGGCGACATCATCGAACTGGGCATCACCGCCACCGAGTTCGGCCGCACCTCGATCACCCTGACCTGTGAAGTGCGCAACAAGATCACCCGCAAGAGCATCCTGACCGTCGAGAAAATGGTCTTCGTCAACCTCGGCGAAGACGGCTTGCCGGCGCCGCACGGGCGAACCGAGATCAGGTATGTCAAAGACCAGTTCAAGGATGACATGCCCGTTACCGAGTAATCGCGTCACACCGGCGAACGGAAGCCGAGCGGCGCGTGTCGTAGCCTTATGACCCCGCCACCGGTTTCCCGCCATGACCACACCAACAGACGGCAAGACCCCCGATCTCTCGGCCAAGGAACAGCACGAAGTCGAGAAAAACCAGCCGCCCCGCGCGGCGGTTCTGCATGAAATCATCCGCAAACAGGGCGACCAGGAACTGGAGCGCAGCATCGCCGCGTTGTGGTGGTCGGCGCTCGCGGCCGGGCTGACCATGGGCCTGTCGCTGATGGGCATGGGCCTGCTCAACTCGCGTCTGCCCGAGGGCGACGAATTCAAGGTGATCGCCAGTTTCGGCTACTGCGCAGGCTTTCTCGCGGTGATCCTCGCCCGCCAGCAACTGTTTACCGAAAACACCCTGACTGCTGTGCTGCCGGTGATGACCAAACCGACCCTGGCCAATTTCGGCCGGTTGATCCGGCTGTGGACGGTGGTGCTGTTCGGCAACCTGTGCGGGACGATTCTGGTGGCCTACGTGATGCTCGAACTGCCGATCTTCGACAGCAAGACTGACGTAGCCTTCCTCGAAATCGGCCGCAAGGTCATGGAAAACCACGCGAGTCAGATGTTCGCCAAGGGCATCGTCTCGGGCTGGATGATTGCCACCATGGTCTGGATGATTCCGTCCATGGAGAGCGCGAAGATGTGGATCATCATCCTCATCACCTATCTGATGGCACTGGGCGATTTCACGCACATCGTGGTGGGGTCGGCGGAGGTGTCGTATCTGGTGTTTGCCGGCGAGTTGCCGTGGAGTGACTTCTGGGCGGTGTTCGCCGGGCCGACCCTGGCGGGGAACATCATCGGCGGCAGTTTCATCTTCGCCCTGATCAGTCATGCGCAGATCCGCAGTGAAAGCGGAAAGCCGAAAGAGTCTGCGGATCAGGCCGAAAAGCCCGATCCGCAGCAGATCAAGAAATGATCAATGGTGCGCGGGCTCGGCAGCGCTCGCCGGCTCGTCGCGCGTTGCGTGCTTGACCAGTTTGCCGATGGTCAGGCCCTGCAACAGGATCGATGACAGCACCACGATGTAGGTGATGCTCAGCAGCAGATCGCGCTCCGGGCCCAACGGCAGGGCCAGTGCCAGTGCCACCGACACACCGCCGCGCAATCCACCCCAGGTCAGGATCCGGATAGTGCCGCGCGGCACGGTGCGCCAGCGCCGCAGCAAGACGATGGCCGGGGCCACGGTGAGCAGGCGCGACAGCAGAATCGCCAGCGCCAGCAGGCTTGCCGCCGCCACGTGCAGCCAGTTGAACGGCAGCAGCAACAGCTCCATCCCGATCAGCGCGAACAGCAGGGCGTTGAGCATGTCGTCGAGCAATTCCCAGAAACCGTCCAGGTATTTGCGGGTCATGTCGTTCATCGCCAGGTTGCGACCCAAGTTACCGATGATCAGCCCGGCAACCACCATCGCAATCGGCGCCGAGACGTGCAGCTCGGTGGCCATCGCCGAACCGCCGATCACCAGCGCCAGGGTCAGCATGACTTCGATCTGGTGCTGCTCGATGCTCTTGATCATCAGGTACACCAGATAACCGATCAGCCCGCCGAACAGCACGCCGCCGATGGCTTCATGGGCAAACAGCATGGCCGTGGCGCCGACGGTCGGGGTTTCGCCCAGTTGCGCGATGCCCAGCAACACGGTGAACACCACCACGGCGGTGCCGTCGTTGAACAGCGATTCGCCGACGATGGTGGTCTTCAGCGGCTTCGAGGCATTGGCCGTACGCAGCACGCCGAGTACCGCGATCGGGTCGGTCGGGGAAATCAGCGCGCCGAACAACAGGCAATAGAGGAAGCTCACGTGCCAGCCGAACAGGGCGAAGATGTAGTAGGCGAGGCTGCCGATCACGGCGGTGGCGATCAATACGCCGAAGGTCGCCAGCAGGCCGATGGGCCAGCGGTAACTGCGCAGGTCGTTGAGGTTCACGTGCAACGCACCGGCGAACAGCAGGAACGAGAGCATCCAGTTCATCAGCAGATCGCCGAAGTCGATCTGGCCGATCAGTTGCTGTACGCGCTCTTCGAGACCGGGGTAGCCGAG
Source organism: Pseudomonas sp. FG35 (assembly GCF_057809295.1). Taxonomy (NCBI): domain Bacteria; kingdom Pseudomonadati; phylum Pseudomonadota; class Gammaproteobacteria; order Pseudomonadales; family Pseudomonadaceae; genus Pseudomonas; species Pseudomonas sp. FG35. The sequence goes on from NZ_JBMDJR010000009.1 coordinate 113,808, forward strand.
CAGGCTCAGGCCTTGCAGCAACAGGGAAAACATCAGCGCGGTAACCATCACGCCGATGGTCGGGGGCAGGCCGATGAAGCGGAAATTCACAAAGGTGAGGAGGGTGGTGAGGCAGATGAAAGCGGCGACGAGTTCAAGCATCCGGGGTCCTTTGGATGGGGGGTGGAAAGACATCGCGCCCGTTCATGGACGCAAGGGTTGGATGGGCTGACGCCGGGTGGGGACACAATGGTGTCCCCCGGGAATCAGCCGGACACATTGACCGCAGCGACACCCCGACGTTGCAGGTAGATGAAAAACAGCGCCGTCAGCACGGTCAGCACGCCCACCAGCGCGCCGGTCCAGGGCAAGTCCGCGAGATCCGCGCCACTGGCCACCACCAGCCCGCCGATCCAGGCGCCGGCGGCATTGCCGAGGTTGAACGCGCTCTGGTTCAGGGTCGAACCGAGGTTCGGTGCCTCGTGAGCCTGATCGATGATCAGCAGTTGCAGGATCGGGCACAGGGCGAAGGCAAAAATCCCCCACAGCACCAGCGTGATCGCCGCCGGAACCACCGAACGACTGGTCTGGCTGAACGCCGCCAGAATCACCACCACCGCCAGTGCGACACCCACCAGCGACGGCAACAGACGACTGTCGGCCAGGCGTCCGCCGAGCATGCTGCCACCGGTGAGGCCGACACCGAACAACAGTAGCATCACGGTCACTCCGTGAGGGCTGACGCCGGTGATGTCCTGCAGAATCGGCGCGATGTAGGTGAACACACTGAACAGGCTGGTGGACGCGAGCACGCTCATACCCAGCGCCAGCAACACGTTGACCTTGCCCAGCACCTTGAATTCGCTGGCGAGGTTGGCCTTGTCCATCGGGATGTGTTTCGGCAACCACAGCCATTGGGCGAGGGCCGCGATCACTCCGATCACCGAGACCGCCCAGAAGGTCGAGCGCCAGCCGGCGTACTGTCCGAGTGCTGTGCCCAGCGGTACGCCGAGGACGTTGGCCAGGGTCAGGCCGGTGAACATCATGGCAATCGCCTGCGCCCGTTTGTTCGGTGCGACCAGCCCTGCGGCCACCACCGAACCGATGCCGAAGAACGCCCCATGGCACAGCGCGGTGACCACGCGCGCCGCCATCAGTGTCGCGTAGTTAGGCGCCAACGCGCACAGCACGTTGCCGAGAATGAACATCAGCGTCATGCCCAGCAGCGTGGCCTTGCGCGGCATGTTGGCGGTGCCGATCGCGAGGATCGGCGCACCGAACACCACGCCCAGGGCGTAGCCGGTGATCAACAGGCCCGCATGGGGAATGCTCACCGCGAGGTCGCGAGCGACATCGGGCAGCAGGCCCATGATGACGAATTCAGTGGTGCCGATGCCGAAAGCGGCAACAGCGAGTGCAAGCAAGGCGAGTGGCATGCGCAAGGTCTCTGTCGGTAGTCTTGACGCTTTGATCAGGCATACGCAGGCCGGCGACCGGTCTCGGGCGAGAACGGGGCAGGCAGGAATTATTGGAATTTGTCTGTGCGCAACTGAGTGCGGCGTGGTCGCTTGCAGTATAAACAGCTGCTGACACATCGCGAATCAATAATCTGACTAATTGGCTCAGGTTCAACAACAAGAACAAAGGAGTGGCACGTGCTGGCGACAGCTCTGGTGTTGGTGGCGGCGCTGTTGCACGCAGCGTGGAACACGTTGATCAAGTTCAGCGCCGAACGGCTGCTGGTGGTGGCCTGCATGGACAGCGTGGCGCTGTTGTTCGTGGTGCTGGCGATGCCTTTCATCAGCCTGCCGCCGGCGGAAATCTGGCCGTGGATTCTGGCGTCGGCGGCGTTCGAACTGCTGTATCGCTACCTGTTGATCCAGGCCTATCGGGTCGGCGATCTGGGGTTGGTCTATCCGTTGATGCGCGGATTGTCGCCGCTGGTGGTACTGGCGCTGACCCTGATCTTCGCCGGCGAAGTGCTGACCACCCAGCAAATCTTCGGAATCCTGCTGATCCCGCTGGGCATGGCTTGCCTGCTCTGGCAGGGCGGCGGCGGGAAACATTTGCCGTGGGCGATGCTGCCGGTGGTGGCGCTGATCGGCTTGTGCATCGGTTGCTACACCTACATCGATGGCCAGGCGTTGCGGCGCTGGTCGCATCCGCTGGATTACCTGGTCTGGGTCACGCTGTTCAGTGCCTGGCCGTTTCCGATGCTGGCATGGGTGGCCAAGCGTCCGGCGTTCATGCTGTTCTGGCGCGAGCAATGGAAGCTGGGGCTGGCGGTCGGGTTCTGCGTGTTGTTCAGCTACGCTCTGGTGCTGTGGGCGATGCAGTTGGGCTCGATTGCCGAAGCGGCGGCGTTGCGTGAAATCAGCGTGATCCTGGTGGTGCTGTTCGGCATGCGTTACCTGAAAGAACCTTTCGGCCGGCCGCGGCTCTTAGCCTGTGGGCTGGTGCTGATCGGCATGCTGGTCATGAAGTTCTGAGCGCCCGGCAACTCTAAAACTCGAAAGAAGGACGGTGTTATGACGGTGGCTTTGTGGTGTGTGTTGATCGCGATCTTTCTGCCCTATCTGTGCACCGTCGTGGCCAAGGCCTCGGGTGGTTTCAGACTGCGGGACAATCATGATCCCCGGGACTTTCTGGACAGCGTGGATGGCGTGGCGCGTCGTGCCCATGCGGCGCAACTGAACAGTTTTGAAGTGACCCCGGCGTTTGCGGCGGCGGTGATCGTCGCGCACCTGGTGGGCACGGCAGAGCTGGTGACGGTCAATGTGCTGGCGGTGCTGTTCATCACCAGTCGCCTGCTCTACATCATTTGCTATCTGGCGGACTGGGCGGCTTTGCGCTCGCTGGTGTGGTTTGTCGGGATAGTGCTGATTGCCAGCTTCTTCTTCGTTTCGATCTGAACCTGAAAAGATCGCAGGCTGACGAGGCCTGCGATCTTTTGCGTTGCGCTTACGGCTTGTCGGCCACCTGCGGGACTTGCGGCAACGCCGCGCCTTTTGGCCAGAGCATCCAGATCTGCCCCTGCTGTTTCATGTCGCCAGCCAGTTGCCCGGCGGCATCGCCGGTGCCCCAGAACAGATCCGCGCGAACCTCACCGGCAATCGCGCCGCCGGTGTCCTGCGCAGCCACCGGGCGTACCAGCGGCGTGCCGTCCGGGCGAGTGGTCGACAGCCACAACAGGCTGCCTAGCGGAATCACCTTGCGGTCCACAGCCGCGCTGTAACCGGCGGTCAGCGGCACGTTCAGCGAGCCGCGTGGCCCTTCGTTGCTGTCCGGATTGCGGGTGAAGAACACGTAGCTCGGATTGCTCGCCAGCAGTTCCGGAATGCGCGAAGGGTTGGCCTTGGCCCAGTTGCTGATCGCACCCATGGTGACTTCTTCTTTTTTCAGCTCGCCCTGTTCCACCAGCCAACGGCCGATCGGTCGGTACGGATGACCATTCTGGTCGGCGTAGGCGATGCGCAGTTGTCGGCCGTCATCGGTCTGAATCCGCCCCGAACCCTGAATCTGCAGGAATTGCAGGTTCATCGGATCGGTCAGCCACGCCACGACCGGCGCCTTGACGCCCTGGCTCTCGATGGTCGCCGCGTCGTCGTAAGGCTTGAGCACGCGACCTTCGAGGCGGCCGCGCAGGCGCTTGCCTTTCAGTTCCGGATAAATGCTGTCCAGCGAGACAATGATCATGTCCTCGGGCACGCCGTACACCGGCACGTTGGCGCTGGCGGTTTGCGTCAGGCTGCCGGGATAGACCGGTTCGTAATAGCCGGTGATCAGACCGTTGGGGTTGTCGTTCTCGGCGCGCAGGCCGAAGACGTCGAGGTTCTGCTTGAGGAACGCGCGGATGTCGCCGGCTTTTTGCGGCACGTTGGCGGCTGCCGCACAGGTCGCGCCCCAGACCGGGTCAGCCTTGAGCCGGGTGCAGGCGCTGCGCCAGGAACCGAAACCGGCCACCAGATCGCTATCGGACACTGTTGGCAGTGCTTCCCAGGTGGCACTGGAATACGTGGCCAGGGCGTGGGTTTTCGGCTTGGCGCTGTCGCCACCGGTGCATCCGGCGAGGATCGCCAGCAACGGGAGGGTGACGAGGAGCGGATGACGCCAGGCCTTGAAGCGGCTGTTCATGGAGAATTTCCTGTGCCGGTTGCTGAAGTGCTCCATGCGCTCAAGCAACCCTTATTGTTAATAGGGCTATTGGTGTTTGGCGGTGACGCGAGGATACTGGCCGCCGATTTCCGTGACCTGAAGCCACCATGACTCTTAAACGAATTTCTGTTGTATTGCTGGCCTGTCTGACCTTGTCCGCCTGTGGCGGTGTCGACCCGAATTCCCCGCTGGGTCAGCGCAAGGCAATCTTCAAGCAGATGCTCAAGACCGGCGAAGACCTGGGCGGCATGCTGCGCGGACGCATTGCCTTCGACGGGCCGAAATTTGCGGAAGGTGCGGTCAAGCTCGATGCGTTGTCCCGTGAGCCGTGGAAACATTTCCCGCAGGTGCGCGAAGAAGATCACACCAGCGCCAAGGACGATGTATGGCAGAAACAGGCGCGCTTCCAGGAAATGGCCCGCAGCCTTGAAGCGGCTACCGGTGAACTGGTGATCGCCAGCAAGGTTCAACCCTACAAGGCCAGTAACCTGGGGCCGGCCGTGCAGAAAGTCGAAGATGCCTGCAGTGCCTGCCATAAAGAGTTTCGCGACCACTGATGTTCAAGGGATCACGGCTTTCTTACTTGTCGAGTTCGTCCAGCGCGTCCTGCAATTCCTTGCGCGATTCGGCGAGCTTGTTCTTGCGCTTGTCGATCTTCTCCGGATCGCCTTTCTTCATGGCCTTGTCCAGATCGGCCTGACGCTTGCTCACTTCGTGCTTGGCGTCTAGCACCTTGTTTTCGCGCTCTTTCTTCAGGCCTGCGTCGGTGCAGTGCTCGGTGACTTCGCGCAGGGCGGTTTCGAGGCCGGCCTGCTGGTCGGCGTTGCCGCGGGACTTGGCCTGTTCGATCTGATTGATGATGCCCTGCTTCTTGGCAGCACAACCGGTCAGGCCCGGTGCGTCTTCGTCGGCCATCACGGGGGCGGCGAGGACTGCGCAGAACGACAACAGGGCGAGCGGTGCGAGAAATTTCATAAAAGCTCCATGTGCAAAGGCAATCGGGTCGGTAAAGCACTGCGCTGTTGGAGCGCTCCGGCGGACATTGGGTTCCCGGCTGGCCGGGGATTGCGTGTTCAGAAGCCGTCGACGCCGGCGGCTTGCAGGGTTTCACTCAGGGTCAGTACCTGCGGGTCGCGAAAAAAGGCGCTCAATTGCGCCGCGCGACCCGGGCCTATCCCGGCTTCTGCCTGCCATTGTTCGGTGTTGCGTTGTGCCAGCGCCTGCCATGAATCGGCGAGTGTTGCCTGACCGGTCGGTGGCAACCCCAGGGCTTTGAGCCATTGTGCGAACGGCCGTTGGCGGGCGCTGTGAAAACTGTGCAGCAGGCGGGCACTGCTACGCTCGCCGAGACCGGCAATGTTAGCAAGCTCCGGCCCGTCGAGGGTCAACCAATCCAGCAGGCTGTTCAGGCGGCCTGTTTCGAGAAGTTTCTCCCAGGTGCCGCGACCGACATGCGGCAGGGCCAGTCCCTGCTTGCCGCTGAGCCAGGTCAGGCGCGCGAGGAACTGACTCTCGCAGCCCGGTGTCGGTTGCCAGCAGCTCAGGGCGTGAAAATCGCTGGCAAGCGGAACGTTCAGATCGGCGCGTTCGGTACTGCGCAGTACCACGCTGTCGAGGCGCGGAATCGTCAGCCCGGCCAGGCTGATTGCGACCTGATCGCCGGGGCGAATGTCCAGCTCCTGCCAACGCCTGAGCGAACTGACGCTGACCCGTTTGATCTGCCGGTCATCGAGCATCACCGGCGACAGTTCAAGCACCGGCGTAATGCGCCCGGTGCGGCCGATCTTGAAGTGCACCTTGCGCACATCGGCCAGTGCCTGGGCGAACGGGTATTTCCAGGCGACAGCCCAGTAGGGCGGACGAGCCTGCCAGCGCTCGGCGGGCGGTCGCAGGCTCTGGCGCAGAACCACGCCGTCCGTGGCGAATGGCAGTGGCGAGTGATACCAGTGATCGCGCCAGTGTTGCGCGTCGTTCAGGCTGGCGACGGCCTGGGTGTAGGGCACCGTGGTAGGAAAACCGAATTGTGTCAGGGCCGTGATTCGCTCCGGCAAGTCCCTCGGCCCGTGCGGCCAGTCCCAGACAAACAGCCCGATACCGGCGGCGTGTTCCGCGCCGAGATCCTTGCGTCCCAGCAGGCCGGCCACGGTGGCGCGGGCGTTGGCGCTGCCGGCACGTGCCTGCATGTGTCCGTTCAGGCGCCAGTAGAGTTCGCCTTGCACCAGCAGATCCTGCGGTTGCGTCAGCTGTTGCGGAATGGCTCCGATCTTTTTTGCAGATGCCGTCCAGTCCTGCCCGCGAACACCATCCCCGCGACTGATCGCCTGATGCAATCGGCCGTCGCGATAGATCAGGGTCACCGCCACGCCATCGACCTTGGGTTGCACCCATACGTTTTGGCGGTCGCGCAGCCAGGTGGCGATGTCCGCCGCGTCGTGAAGCTTGTCCAGACCGGTGTGAGCGACCGGGTGCGCAACCGGGCCTGATGCGGTGCGCAACGGCTCGGGCGGTGAGGGAAGTTTGAAGCACCGGCGCCATTGGTTCAGGCGCAAGCGGGACTGATCGTAGAGCTCATCGGCGATCACCGAGCGACCTTCGCGATGATAGGCGTCGTCCCAGCGGTGGATCTGTTGTTGCAGGGCGGCGACTTCGCTCGATGCCCGGGCGGCGGCCCAGTCGGGGCAGTCGTCAGCGAAGGCGTTGAGGTGGAAAACCGGCAGGAAAAACAAAAACAGGCGCAGTGTGGCAAGCATCGTGAGCGTCCTTGCTCAGAGAGATACCTGAAGGCTAGCCGGGATTTTCCAGCGGGCCGGGCGGCTGTTTTGCCGGTTGTTTCGCGACCATGAAAAAGCCCCGCACGGCGAACCGTGCGGGGCTTCTCGTACCGCCAGGAGTATTACAGGCCGGCAGCGGAACGCAGAGCGTCGGCGCGGTCGGTTTTTTCCCAGGTGAACGTGGAGAAGGTGTCTTCGCCAACGGTCTTGGTCTGCGGAGCACGGCCGAAGTGGCCGTAGGCTGCGGTTTCCTGGTACATCGGGTGCAGCAGATCCAGCATGGTGGTGATCGCGTATGGACGCAGGTCGAACACTTCGCGGACCAGTTTGATGATCTTGTCATCGCTGATCTTGCCGGTGCCGAAGGTGTTCAGCGAGATCGAGGTAGGCTGGGCCACACCGATCGCGTAGGAAACCTGAATCTCGCAACGCTCGGCCAGGCCGGCCGCCACGATGTTCTTGGCAACGTAACGGCCAGCGTAGGCCGCCGAACGGTCAACCTTGGATGGATCCTTGCCGGAGAACGCGCCGCCGCCGTGACGGGCCATGCCGCCGTAGCTGTCGACGATGATCTTGCGACCGGTCAGACCGCAGTCACCTACCGGGCCGCCAATGATGAACTGGCCGGTCGGGTTGATGTGGAACTGGGTGTCCTTGCTCAGCAGTTCGGCAGGCAGCACGTGCTTGACGATCAGCTCCATCACGCCTTCGCGCAGGTCGTTGTACGACACTTCAGGGTTGTGCTGGGTCGACAGAACCACCGCGTCGATACCGACAACCTTGCCGCCTTCGTAACGGCAGGTCACTTGCGACTTGGCGTCCGGACGCAGCCAAGGCAGCAGACCCGATTTACGGGCTTCGGCCTGACGCTGTACCAGCTGGTGCGAGAAGGTGATCGGGGCCGGCATCAGCACGTCGGTTTCGTTGCTGGCGTAGCCGAACATCAGGCCCTGGTCGCCGGCGCCCTGATCTTCAGGCTTGGCACGGTCAACACCCTGGTTGATGTCGGGGGACTGCTTGCCGATGATGTTCATCACGCCGCAGGTAGCGCCGTCGAAGCCGACGTCGGAGCTGGTGTAGCCGATGTCGCAGATCACGTCACGAACGATCTGCTCCAGGTCAACCCAGGCGCTGGTGGTCACTTCACCGGCAACGATGGCCACGCCTGTCTTGACCAGGGTTTCCACCGCAACGCGTGCGTGCTTGTCCTGGGCGATGATGGCGTCCAGCACTGCATCGGAAATCTGGTCGGCGATTTTGTCCGGATGTCCTTCAGACACGGACTCGGAGGTGAAGAGGGAGTATTCGCTCATCTCGATGTTTTCCTGAATTTACCGATGGTGAGTGTCGCCAGCCGGTCGCTGAAAATGGCGAACCTGGATCTGGAAACCATTACGTAAGCCTACATAGAGGCTTTCCCCGGGAACGAGTCCCGCAGCGGTGGCCCAACGGGCCAGATCGTCCTGTTCAAACCCCAACCACAGATCACCGCAGGCCTCCCTGGCCCAACTCTGGTTGTGGCTACATAACTCTGTCACGAGCAGGCTACCGCCCGGTTGCAGCAGGCTGGCCATGTGCTTGAGCGCTTCGGCCGGCGCGGCGAAATGGTGCAACACCATGTTCAACACCACGCAATCGGCCTGAAGGCTCACGCCATTCAATGCATCGGCCAATTGCAGGCTGACGTTAGCCAGCTGTTCACGTTCACATACCTGGCGGGCCAGTTCGAGCATCGCTGCACTGTTGTCCAGTGCGGTTACGGTGCCGAAGCGGCGCGCCAGTTCCGGCAGGAAAGCTCCATCGCCGGGGCCGACTTCAATGGCCGTGGCTGCGCCATCGAAATTCAGTTTGTCGAGCAGGGCCAGCACGCTTTCACGGTACTGCGGCAGGCCGGCAATCAAATCCTGCTGGGCGCGGAATTTCTCCGCGATCCGGGCGAAAAAGTCCTGGCTGTTGGCCGCGCGTTGCCCGTGGACCTGTGCGATCCGGGTTTCCACGTCGGCTGGCAGCGCCAGATTGTCGACTTCTTCTAACAATGCCGCATGCAACTTGCCACCCAGCAACTCGGTGTGGGGCAGGGCGCGGCGATAGAACACCGCGTTGCCTTCACGGCGAGTGGCCACCAGATCCGCCTGTGCCAGCACTTTAAGGTGATGGCTCATGCCGGACTGGCCGATACCGAAAATCTGCGCCAGTTCCAGTACGCCGAACGAGTCGTTGGCCAGGGCGCGCAATACATTCAGCCGCAGCGGATCGCCGCCGGCCTTGCACAGGGCCGCCAGCTCGTCGCAATCGTCATGGCGAATGGAAGGCACGCGTAAGTTCATAGGGCTGGCAGTCTAGTGACGGCCGGAAGGCATCGCAAGGTCTATATCAAAAAGTTTTGATATTGCTCGATGGATGGCGCATTCGATTGCACTTCTCACTGCCCGGTTAACTCTACAAACGAACAGCGGAAAGGTTTCACCAACCGAAACCGATGTTATCCATGGGAAAAACGCCTCCGGATGACTATCTGTCATTGCCCCGAGGCGCTCGGGTGAGGGAAAATGCCCTCCTTTTTTCCGTTTCAATCTATTCACACCCAGGAGATCAGCGATGCCTAGCCGTCGTGAGCGTGCCAACGCCATTCGTGCCCTCAGCATGGATGCCGTGCAAAAAGCCAACAGCGGCCATCCCGGTGCCCCCATGGGTATGGCAGATATCGCCGAAGTGCTTTGGCGCGACTACCTCAAGCACAACCCGAGCAATCCATCGTTCGCCGACCGTGACCGCTTTGTGCTGTCCAACGGCCACGGCTCGATGTTGATCTACTCGCTGCTGCACCTGACCGGCTACGACCTGTCGATCGACGACCTGAAGCAGTTCCGTCAACTGCACAGCCGCACCCCGGGCCACCCGGAATTCGGTTACACCCCGGGCGTTGAAACCACCACCGGCCCGCTGGGTCAGGGTCTGGCCAACGCCGTGGGCTTCGCCCTGGCAGAAAAAGTCCTGGGCGCGCAGTTCAACCGTCCTGGCCACAACATCGTCGACCACCACACCTACGTGTTCCTGGGTGATGGCTGCATGATGGAAGGCATTTCCCACGAAGTCGCTTCCCTGGCCGGCACGTTGGGCCTGGGCAAGCTGATTGCCTTCTACGATGACAACGGCATCTCCATCGACGGCGAAGTCGAAGGCTGGTTCACCGACGACACGCCGAAGCGTTTCGAATCGTACAACTGGCAAGTGATCCGCAACGTCGACGGTCACGACCCGGAAGAGATCAAGACCGCCATCGAGACCGCTCGCAAGAGCCCGCTGCCGACCCTGATCTGCTGCAAGACCACCATCGGTTTCGGTTCGCCGAACAAGCAAGGCAAGGAAGATTGCCACGGCGCCCCGCTGGGTGACGCGGAAATCGCCCTGACCCGTCAGGCGCTGAACTGGAACCACGGCCCGTTCGAAATCCCGGCCGACATCTATGCCGAGTGGGATGCCAAGGAAAAAGGCCGCGCCGCCGAAGCCGAGTGGGATCAGCGTTTCGCTGCCTACTCCGCCGCGTTCCCGACCGAAGCCAACGAGCTGATCCGTCGCCTGAGCGGCGAGCTGCCGGCCGACTTCTCCGAGAAGGCCGATGCCTACATCGCTGAAGTCGCGGCCAAAGGCGAAACCATCGCCAGCCGTAAAGCCAGCCAGAACGCCCTGAACGCGTTCGGCCCGCTGCTGCCGGAAGTGCTGGGCGGTTCGGCTGACCTGGCCGGTTCCAACCTGACCCTGTGGAAAGGCTGCAAAGGCGTCAGCGCCGAAGACGCCAGCGGCAACTACATGTACTACGGCGTGCGCGAATTCGGCATGACCGCGATCATGAACGGCGTTGCCCTGCACGGCGGTCTGGTGCCTTACGGCGCGACCTTCCTGATGTTCATGGAATACGCCCGCAACGCCGTGCGCATGTCCGCCCTGATGAAGCTGCGCGTGATCCACGTCTACACCCACGACTCCATCGGTCTGGGCGAAGACGGCCCGACGCACCAGCCGATCGAGCAACTGACCAGCCTGCGCAGCACGCCGAACCTCGACACCTGGCGTCCAGCCGATGCCGTTGAATCGGCCGTGGCCTGGAAAAACGCTCTGGAGCGCAAGGACGGCCCGTCGGCGCTGATCTTCTCGCGTCAGAACCTGCAGCACCAAACCCGTGATGCCGGCCAGATCGCCGACATCAGCCGTGGTGGCTACGTGCTGAAGGACTGCGCAGGCGAGCCTGAGCTGATCCTGATCGCCACCGGTTCGGAAGTTGGCCTGGCGGTTCAGGCCTACGACAAACTCACCGAGCAAGGTCGCAAGGTGCGCGTGGTTTCCATGCCATGCACCAGCGCGTTCGACGCTCAGGACGCCAGCTACAAGCAATCGGTCCTGCCGTTGCAGGTTGGCGCGCGTATCGCGATCGAAGCGGCCCACGCCGACTTCTGGTTCAAGTACGTGGGTCTGGAAGGTCGCGTGATCGGCATGACCACCTACGGCGAATCGGCTCCGGCTTCGGCACTGTTTGAAGAGTTCGGCTTCACCCTGGAAAACATCCTGGGTCAGGCTGAAGAGCTGCTGGAAGACTGATCCAGAAAAGGTGTCGCCTGAACTGACGCCTTCGCGAGCAAGCTCGCTCCCACAGGGTTATGTATGACTCATGTGGGAGCGAGCTTGCTCGCGATAGCGATGGTTCAGGCGCCATCGCATCAACGGATACACCACGGTAATCGAGAACCCCATGCCTCAACCGCGTCCCTACAAAGTTGCACTCAACGGCTACGGCCGGATCGGTCGTTGCGTCTTGCGTGCGTTGTTCGAGCGAGGCTCGGCGGCAGGGTTTGAAATTGTCGCGATCAACGATCTGGCCGACATGGCCAGCATCGAATACCTGACACGCTTCGACTCCACTCACGGCCGGTTCCCGGGCGAGGTGAAGGTCGAGGGCGATTGTCTGCATATTAATGGCCACTGCGTGAAGGTCCTGCGCAGTGCCACCCCCGAAGGCATCGATTGGGCGTCGCTGGGTGTCGATCTGGTGCTCGAATGCTCCGGCGCCTGGCACACCCGCGCAGACGGCCAGCGTTTTCTCGACGCCGGCGCGCCGCGTGTGCTGTTTTCGCAGCCGATGGCCAGCGAGGCGGATGTCGATGCCACCATCGTCTACGGCGTCAATCAGGATTGCCTGACCGGCGACGAACTGCTGGTGTCCAACGCCTCCTGCACCACCAACTGCGGCGTGCCGCTGTTGCGTCTGCTGGATCAGGCGGTCGGACTGGATTACGTGTCGATCACTACGATTCACTCGGCGATGAACGATCAGCCGGTGATCGACGCCTATCACCACGAAGACCTGCGCCGCACCCGCTCGGCGTTCCAGTCGGTGATCCCGGTGTCCACCGGTCTGGCGCGTGGTATCGAGCGCCTGCTGCCGGAACTTGCCGGGCGAATTCAGGCCAAAGCCGTACGCGTGCCGACGGTCAACGTGTCCTGCCTCGACATCACGATGCAGACCGCGAGCGACACCGACGCCGGCGAGGTCAACCGGATCCTGCGCGACGCTGCCACCAGCGGCCCGCTCAAAGGCCTGTTGGCCTACACCGAGCTGCCCCACGCCAGTTGTGATTTCAACCATGACCCACATTCGGCCATCGTCGATGCCAGTCAGACCCGCGTTTCCGGCCCACGGCTGGTGAACATCCTGGCCTGGTTCGACAACGAATGGGGTTTTGCCAACCGAATGCTGGATGTTGCAGAACACTATCTGCAAACAGCGACTTCAAAAAAACCGTAGGAAGTGCGACCCATGACCGTGTTGAAGATGTCCGACCTCGATCTGCAAGGTAAGCGCGTATTGATCCGCGAAGACCTCAACGTCCCAGTCAAGGACGGTGTTGTCACCAGCGATGCGCGTATCCTGGCTTCGCTGCCGACCATCAAGCTGGCCCTGGAAAAAGGCGCGGCCGTGATGGTCTGCTCGCACCTGGGTCGTCCGACCGAAGGCGAATTCTCTGCCGAGAACAGCCTCAAGCCTGTCGCCGACTACCTGAGCAAGGCCCTGGGCCGCGAAGTGCCGCTGGTGGCCGACTACCTGGGCGGCGTTGACGTCAAGGCCGGCGACATCGTGCTGTTCGAAAACGTGCGCTTCAACAAGGGCGAGAAAAAGAACGCCGACGAATTGGCCCAGCAATATGCCGCCCTGTGCGACGTGTTCGTGATGGACGCTTTCGGCACCGCTCACCGTGCTGAAGGTTCGACCCACGGCGTCGCCAAGTTCGCCAAAGTCGCCGCTGCCGGCCCGCTGCTGGCTGCTGAGCTCGACGCACTGGGCAAAGCCCTCGGCGCCCCGGCCAAGCCGATGGCGGCCATCGTTGCCGGCTCCAAGGTCTCGACCAAGCTCGACGTACTGAACAGCCTGAGCCAGATCTGCGATCAACTGATCGTCGGCGGCGGCATCGCCAACACCTTCCTCGCGGCGGCCGGTCACCCGGTCGGCAAGTCGCTGTACGAGCCGGACCTGCTGGACACCGCGCGCGCCATCGCCGCCAAGGTCAGCGTGCCGCTGCCGGTCGACGTGGTGGTTGCCAAGGAATTCGCTGAAAGCGCCGAAGCGACCGTGAAACTGATCGCTGACGTCGCTGCCGACGACATGATCCTCGACATCGGCCCGCAAACCGCGGCCAACTTCGCCGAACTGCTGAAGTCGTCGCAAACCATCCTGTGGAACGGCCCGGTCGGCGTGTTCGAATTCGACCAGTTCGGCAACGGCACCAAAGTGCTGGCCGAAGCCATCGCAGAAAGCGCGGCGTTCTCGATTGCCGGCGGTGGCGACACCCTGGCGGCCATCGATAAATATGGCGTAGCGGAAAAGATCTCCTACATTTCCACCGGCGGCGGCGCGTTCCTCGAATTCGTCGAAGGCAAGGTGCTGCCGGCCGTTGAAGTCCTGGAAAGCCGGGCCAAGGCCTGAGGCCGCCCGATTGGCCAGGCAAAGGAGTGTTCAGATGGTCAAGTCGTTAGCGCTGTTGTTGCTGACCGGTACGCTGGCGGCCTGCGGGAGTAACCCGAAGGCCGAGCCGACACCGGCACCCGGCGAGGCCCAGAAAGGCTGCTACCAGGCCGACTGGCAGGCCGAAACCAACCCGGTGCTGAACAAGCGCTCGGGCCCGGACGGTCTGGACAAATACGAGACGCAAACCCCGGCCAAGGAACATGGTTGTCCTTGACCGGTCTGACTCTTTACTCAAGTCCGGCGGCGTGCGCTGCCGGTCGAGGAACACGGATGAAAGGCTTGATCGCCATTGCGGCGCTGGGATTGTTGGGTGGTTGCGCGCAGTGGAACCCGTTCCAGTCGTCCGCCCCTGTGGATAACTGGACCACCTGGACCTGCGACAGCCAGGCCAAGGTGCTTTGGCGCTTCACCGATGCCGCCCGCAAGGAAGTCGATGTGCGACTGGGCGGCGGGGATCAGGTCTATCGCCTGAAAGAAGAGCCAGGCGCCTCGGGCGCGCTGTACAGCGATGACATGCTGGCGTTTCACATCAAAGGTGAGGAAGGCCTGGTTTACTGGGTCGCCACCAATGATCTGATCGGCCGAGGCTGCAAAGCCGAATAAAACAGAATTTGCTGTATCGAATCACCAGGTCGGGCCTCAACCCCCGATCTGCAATCACTTGAATAGCCGCCGCCGCTCCGGCAGGCTGGCACGATTAACGACCCAAACCGGGAGAGAGACACACAATGGCACTTATCAGCATGCGCCAGATGCTGGACCACGCAGCCGAGTTCGGCTACGGCGTTCCAGCCTTCAACGTCAACAACCTTGAGCAGATGCGCGCCATCATGGAAGCCGCTGACAAGACTGACTCCCCGGTGATCGTTCAGGCTTCGGCCGGTGCCCGCAAATACGCTGGCGCCCCGTTCCTGCGTCACCTGATCCTGGCGGCGATCGAAGAATTCCCGCATATCCCGGTGTGCATGCACCAGGACCACGGCACCAGCCCTGACGTCTGCCAGCGCTCCATTCAACTGGGCTTCAGCTCGGTCATGATGGACGGCTCCCTTGGTGAAGACGGCAAGACCCCGACCGACTACGAATACAACGTCCGCGTAACCCAACAAACCGTGGCCATGGCTCACGCCTGCGGCGTTTCGGTTGAAGGCGAGCTGGGCTGCCTGGGTTCGCTGGAAACCGGCATGGCCGGTGAAGAAGACGGCATCGGCGCCGAAGGCGTTCTGGATCACAGCCAGATGCTGACCGACCCGGAAGAAGCTGCTGACTTCGTCAAGAAGACCCAGGTTGATGCCCTGGCCATCGCCATCGGCACCAGCCACGGCGCTTACAAGTTCACCAAACCACCTACCGGTGACGTGCTGGCGATCGACCGCATCAAGGAAATCCACAAGCGCATCCCGAACACTCACTTGGTGATGCACGGTTCCTCGTCGGTTCCACAAGAGTGGCTGGCGATCATCAACCAGTACGGCGGCGACATCAAAGAAACCTACGGCGTACCGGTTGAAGAAATCGTCGAAGGCATCAAGCACGGCGTGCGCAAGGTCAACATCGACACCGACCTGCGTCTGGCATCCACTGGCGCCATGCGTCGCCTGATGGCCACCAACCCGAGCGAATTCGACCCACGTAAATTCTTCGGCGAAACCGTGAAGGCCATGCGCGATGTATGTATCGCTCGTTACGAAGCTTTCGGTACCGCCGGCAACGCTTCGAAGATCAAGCCGATCTCGCTGGAAAGCATGTATCAGCGTTATCTGAAGGGTGAGTTGAACGCCAAGGTCAATTGAGACTGGGTGTTTAGCTGAGTTGAAAGAAACCCGCCGTAAGGCGGGTTTTTTATGAGCGACGATATCCTCGGGTCATGAGGCTATCCAAAAGTCAGAGTAAACGGCGCTGCTGCTTGCTCAATGGCACTGACCACATGAGGCGCTTGTTCCCGATATTGTGGATAGCGCGCAAGTACCGCTTCAACCGAGGCAAGCAATCGCTGAATGCGCGCCCTCGGCTGCTCGATCTCACAGGTGTGGGCAAACTCCAGCAATCCCTGTCGCGAGGCAAACATCGACTTGTTGCCCGCCAGATCCAGAGCCAGCACATCCTCCGGAATATAAGCCGTGGTGTTGACGATGTCATAAGCCGGCGCCAGGCGCGCGTCGCGCTGAGTGGGTTCGGAGTAAAGCAACCCAAAGTTTTTCAAATGAGCGTCGCCATTCCCGACAATGCAGCTCAAGGCAACGCTATCGAAAAGTTGATCAAGTGATGCGCGTACATGCTCGGCCGGGCAGTACACACGGATGGCCTTGGCAATTGCCGCATAGCTTTTGCTGTACTTCTGGCTGGCCGACAACCCCATCAACACTGCCATGTCTTCAAAACCGATCGGGTTGAGCTGATCGTCGCGGTCAAAGCGGCGCATGACGAACAGCTTGGCATTATCGGAAATGTAAAACGGCGGAACGGGAATACCCGCTTCTTTCGCCATGGACATACAAAGGAATTCGTTGACTGCCAGACCGGGAAATTCGTCTCGGCCACTTTTGATAATCAAGTCTGAGGTTTTCGAGGTCACGCGGGGTAACGCGGCTTCCTGTTGTTCCGGAACCAGCAATTTTGGCTGAACACCCGAAATGCCTGCTCGCAGAATGTAGCGATCCATCAGGCCGGCGAAAATATCTTCCGTGCCGTCCCACGTCAGAATCTCCTCAAGTTTTTCTCCTGGAAATAGTTGTTCTTCCAGCAAGGCATCAACCGTTTCAGAGCGCACTTGAACCCTGCCAATGGGAGAGGTGCTACCGGAGAGCGCCAGCAACAGCATCGGGTCGACATTCATGGTCTTGGCCAGGCGATTACGCAGTTGCTCCAGCACGTAGCCTTCCGGCAGGTTCATCTGAAAAACAGGGTGGAGCTCGCGTCGGCGAAACTCGTCATGCCGCACAGGCATCGACAGGCTGATAGCCACATCTGGCAATGCATCGTCGTGATAACGGAACGTGAAGTCCTCGCCATCGCTGAAAAGCCTGCCACTATGCCCCTCTGGCGTACTGACTTTGAGAGAGGTCATCTTCATTCGAATAAATCCCCAAGCTCTTCAAGGGTTGGCATGGCGGCCGGGACGACAGCGAGTTCGCAATCCAGTGCACCGAGCACGCGCGCATAGGCGATCATGCCAACAGAAAGGGTGCCTTTTTCTACGGCGATGACCTTGTATCGTGTCAGCCCGGCGAGGTCGGCAAGCTGAGCTTGGGTCAGGCCTCGGCGAATACGCTTTTCGCGCAACTGGTCGCCAAGGCGAGCGATCAACAAAAAATAATCCATGTGCTGCTACCGGAACATAAATATATGCATGTTACGTTAACACAACATTCTCGTAGGGGTAGTGTTTCGTAGGCTTACCGCAGACGGATCGTCGAAGGCATCAAGCACGGCGTGCGCAAGGTCAACATCGACACCGACCTGCGCCTAGCATCCACCCGCGCCATGCGTCGCCTGATGGCCACCAACCCGAGCGAGTTCGACCCGCGTAAATTCTTCGGCGAAACCGTCAAGGCGATGCGCGATGTATGAATCGCTCGCTACGAAGCTTTCGGTACCGCTGGCAACGCTTCGAAGATCAAGCCGATCTCGCTGGAATCGATGTATCAGCGTTATCTGAAGGGTGAGTTGAACGCGAAGGTTAACTAAGTCTTAGCGTTTACCGCGACCATAAAAAAACGCCGTGAGGCGGGTTTTTATAGTCGGGATTTAGCCGGCCCACTTTCATCGTCGTTAGATGAGAGTCTTTTTCTCTATTGAACAATGAAGCGAAGGTTTTGCGAAATTACGTTATAGGTGCCGCTGGCATTTACTTGTTCAAAATAAACGTCGTAGGTCCCTAGTAGCGGAAATTTATAAAGTGCCTCGAACTCAAAGTGTTCCCGTTTGTTGTTAATGCAGTGTGTCAGATATTGCAGGGTTAGCGTTACGGTACAAATCGTGACGGTAGGGATGCCCGCCGAAGGGATCGGATAAGTGTAATAGGTAATTACGTCATTTACTCGGGTGTCGGGGTCGAGCAGGTGGTAAAGCACCAAGTAGTTATTGGAAAATTTGAAGGTTGGCATCACTTGCGGGCCTGTAGCAAACGAGCCGGGCGGTTGCGCATTGTATATTTTTGGTTGTGAGCCGGGGTTGAAGCCGGAAACCGCTGGTTGAAGGATGCTCGTTAACGTTGGCATTTTTTCTCCAGTGTTTATCAAGTGTTTTATGCAGAAGTTTTTTTGAATCGAAGCGGGCCAATGCTTGATAACTTATTGTTGTGGAGTTTTTGGGTGCACCATCATTGTTGGATGGGCGAAAGCGGATTGCCAACTGTCAGTTTTTACAGGTGAGATGATTTATTGAGAATTAGAAAGCAGGTTTTTATTTCGAGTGGAGAAAACGCAGCAAAAGCTCGTGACTTCAGATTTGAAAGAAAACCGCCGAGAGACGGTTTCCTTGTGTAGCCGGTTCCCGGTTACGGCGTCAGCTCAACATGATCCAGCGCCTGATTCACCGCCAACTCCCCAAGCATCACCAATTGCGCAATGCCAATCGCGGTTTTGCGGTCGGCGGGGGTTCGGGAGGCGGCGAAGTTGTTGAGCATTTCGCTGGCGGAGCCGAGCGTTTCGCTGGCGTTGGCCAGCAGGGATTCGGTGTTGTAGGCGGGATTGGCGAAGTACATGCGGTCGGGTTCGTTGACCGTGGCCATGATGCGGGCGCCGGGGCAGAGGTAGTGGTCGAGGGCGCGTTCGGCGGCTTCGTTGAGTTTTTTGGAATCGAGGGATTCGTAGGGGGAGGCCAGATCGATACCTGGAGGATTGGGCGTAGGTTTGAACATTTGGTGGATTCCCTATAGGGCCACAACCAATCCGCTACTACACGAAAGGGTGGCGGCTGTACGCAAGTTAGTAGACCGGGCAACCCCACCAAATCCCGGCGCACCCGAAGGCGCCATGCGCACAGCCACCATCAGGTACAGGCCAGGCCTGACTGAAGGACGCTTGTACGAAGGTGGAGTTGCCGGGCTACTAAACCCGATCACTGCGAATCAGTGACCCGAATCAAGTTACCGATGGCCCTCCAGGCGCACAAGCCGGCGGATTCTGGCGTACCGGTAGGCAGCGACGCAAGCCGTTGTAGGCTTCGGGACGTTACGCGCACTGCCTTTAAACAGAAGCCTTAAACGGTCGCGCGGCTGCTATTTATCGTGATCAATATCCAGCTTGCTGAACGTCACCTGCCCACCCTCGCTGGTGTACCCGGTATTGTCCTGCACATACACGCCCGCCTTGAAATACAGCGGCTTGTTGCGCCACGTCGCGCTGATCTGCGAATCCCACTGATACCCGGCCGCACTCACGCCCAGTGCGCCGCCGGGGCTCAGGTGAATGAGGTAGTTGAACTCGCGATTGAGTTTGATCCCGGTGGCGAGGGTGATGACGCGGCTTTCGTCCTGATCCGGATGGGTGCGCAGCTTGATCACCAGGTTGCCGGTCTCGGTTTTTTCTTTGTATTGGTATTCAAGCTTGAGCATCGGCTTCTGGCTTTCATAGGCGTGGATCTGGCCGATGACGATCTTGCCGGAGCTGGGCACCTTGTTGACCGAGAGGGTCGCGCGCAGCAGGTTGTCGGCGTCGGGGTAATACCAGTTGCGCAATGTTCCGTTGCTGTAGGTCTCACGCAGTTCGGTGCGGGGATAAATGGCGTTTTCGGTTTTCGAACCGGTCACCGGGGACCAGAAGAACAGGGTGCCGGTGTCGGAATGGAAGTACTGATCCTTGAAGCCGTTCACCAGTTTGGAGGTTTCGACGGTGTAGGGCGGGCTGCCAACGGGAACGCTGAGGTTCCAGGTTGCGAGATCAATCATGTCGGTTCTTCCACTCTGTTTCTCTTGCACGCGCGTGCCAGAAGCTCTAGCCCGCGCCTCTTGGGGGCGGCCTTTATAAGCGTAGAGGGATTTTTTGTTAACGGCCGTCTGGCGGATGATTGGCGTCAACATCCTGTCGAAATGCCATCTTTCCCGGTTTTCGGGGGCTTCAGCGGTGACCGTTAGTCGGCTGCCTATCGGTTTGGTTAAATGATGGCTGGATGACAGCTATTGCTTTTACAGATCCCGGACTAGAGTGAAGGCTCAGTGACTGTACGGTTTTCACGAGGAACCGCCCGGAACGCTGATCCGAGATGCCCCGACACGAGATGTCCCGACAAGAGAAGCAGCATGGAATGCGCGCAACCCCAGCCAGGTGAAGGCAGCTCAGTCCTTTTGATCGTTGATGACTACCCTGAAAATCTGATCAGCATGCGCGCGTTGCTGCAGCGCCAGGACTGGCAGGTGATGACTGCGGCGTCCGGTTTCGAAGCCCTCAGCCTGCTGCTCGAACACGACGTCGATCTGGTGTTGCTGGATGTGCAGATGCCGGGCATGGACGGTTTCGAAGTCGCGCGGCTGATGCGCGGCAGTCAGCGCACGCGCCTGACCCCGATTATTTTTCTCACCGCCAACGAGCAGTCCCAAGATGCCGTTATAAAGGGTTACGCCAGCGGTGCTGTGGATTACCTGTTCAAACCGTTCGATCCGCAGATTCTCAAACCGAAAGTCCAGGCGCTGCTGGAGCACCAGCGCAATCGCCGTGCGTTGCAGCGTTTGAGTCAGGATCTGGAATCGGCGCGGGCCTTCAATGCCTCGGTGCTGGATAACGCTGCTGAAGGCATTCTGGTGTTGGCCGAGGATGGCTTGATCCGCTTCGCCAACCCGGCGATTTCCCGGCTGCTGAATGCGCCGGTGAAGGAGCTGGAAGGGCAGGAGTTTCTCGATTTCCTGCAGAAACCGCACATTCCGCTGTGGGCCGATTCCGAGTTTTATGCCAGTTACAAACGTGGCGAGACGTTGCGCTTACACGACGCGTTGCTGCGTACCGCGCCGGGCCAGCAAGTGCCAGTGGCTTTGTCCTGCGCGCCGCTGCCGAGTGAACAGCACGCGATGGTGGTGACGGTGCTGGACATGTCGGTGGTGCGCCATCTGCATCAGCAGCTGGAATTTCAGGCGGTCACCGACCCGCTGACCGGGCTGCTCAATCGCCGGGGTTTCTACCAGACTGTGGAAAACCTGCTGCTGCGCGGCGAGCGCACGGACAGCAGTTGGGTGTTGATGTACCTCGATCTCGACGGCTTCAAAAGGGTCAACGATTCCCTCGGCCATGATGCCGGGGACCGGGTGTTGCGCTGGGTCTCCGAACAATTGAAAGCGTGTTTGCGGCCGTTCGACATTCTGGCGCGGATGGGCGGCGATGAGTTCACCGCGCTGCTGGATCTGGAATTCCCCGAACAAGCGGCGAAGATTGCTGAAAAACTCATCGAGCGGGTGTCGATCTGTCAGCAGATCGAAGGCCTCGATATCGCTCTGGGTGCAAGTATCGGCATCGCCACCTACCCGGATTGCGGCAACAACCTCGATGGTTTGCTGCGCGCCTCGGACATCGCCATGTACGAAGCCAAGCGCGCGGGGCGGCAGCAATATCGCTTCTACGATCATGAAATGAACGGCCGCGCGCGCTCGCGGTTGATGCTGGAAGAGAGCGTGCGCAACGCCATCGAGAACCGCGATTTCAATCTGGTGTATCAGCCGCAGGTGGCGATTGGCGACGGCCGGATTCGAGGTTTCGAGGCGCTGCTGCGCTGGCAGCACCCGAGCGTCGGCGATGTGCCGCCGGGGCTATTCCTGCCGTTGCTGGAAGAGGCGACGCTGATCAGCCGACTCGGCAGCTGGATTTATCATCGCAGCGCCGGGCAGCGTAAGGCGTGGGAGGCCGAATTTTCCAAGGATCTGGTGATCGGCGTGAGCCTGAGCAACACCCAGTTCGGCCTGCCGAATCTGGTCACCGAATTGCGTCAGGTGCTGGAGCGCCATGGTTTGCAGCCGCACCAGATGGAAGTGGAAGTGACCGAAGAGGCGCTGACGATCAACCCAGACGAGACCCGCAAACAGCTGAAGCTGCTGCGCAATCTCGGGGTGCGGGTGGCGCTGGATGATTTCGGTTCCGGCGCCTGCTCGCTGGCGCATCTGCGCGATCTGGAACTGGACACCCTCAAGCTCGATCGGCACCTGATCGCCCGATTGCCGGACTCGTCCCGCGACGCTTCGCTGGTGCGCACGGTCATCGACTTATGCAAGGAATACGGCTTGCTGGTGATTGCCGAAGGCGTGGAAACCGTCGAGCAATATCAGTGGCTGCAAGCCCATGGTTGCGAGTACGTGCAAGGCTTCCTGGTGGCGCGGCCGTTGGTCGCCGAGGACACCGCACGCTTTACCGAGCCGTTCGACTGGAGCGCTTTGGCCGGTTGAATTCGCTACACTGGCGGCCTTTTCATGACCCGTGCCGCCCCATGACTGCGTTGAAATACCTCCAGGCCTATCCCGCGAATCTGCAGGATCAGGTGCGCCAATTGATCGCTGACAACCGCCTCGGTGATTACCTGAGCCAACGCTATCCGGGTCGCCACGATGTGCAGAGCGACAAGGCGTTGTACGGCTACGCGCTGGACTTGAAGCAGGAATACCTGCGCAACGCCCCGGCCATCGACAAGGTGCTGTTCGACAACCGCCTCGACCTGACCCACCGCGCCCTCGGCCTGCACACCACGGTGTCGCGGGTGCAGGGCGGCAAGCTCAAGGCCAAGAAAGAGATTCGTATCGCCTCGCTGTTCAAGGACGCCGCGCCTGAGTTTCTGAAGATGATCGTCGTGCACGAACTGGCCCACTTCAAAGAGTCGGATCACAACAAGGCGTTCTATAAATTATGTGAGCACATGATGCCGGGCTACCACCAGGTCGAGTTCGACCTGCGGGTGTACCTGACGTGGCGGGACATGCAATAAGACATCAAACAACGGAGCGCAGGTATGGAAGTAAGCAAGACCAAGAGCAGTTTCTACCGGCGCTTGTACGTGGCATACCTGATCGACAGCGGCCTGGCCAGCAGTGTGCCGGCGCTGACCGAGGTCACCGGCATGCCCCGGCGCACGGCGCAGGACACCATTGCGGCACTGGCGGATCTGGATATCGTCTGTGAGTTCGAGCAGGAAGAGGGCGCGCGCAACCATGCGGGGCGCTATCGGATTCGCGAGTGGGGGGCGATTGATCGGGGGTGGATCGAGCGGAATTTGCGGCAGATCAAGGCTGTTCTCGAGTATCCCTGACCTCAGCAGTCCCTTCGCGGGCAAGCCCGCGAAGGGGAAATCTCAAGACCGACGCATTCCTATGTGCGGAATGTCATCCTCCAGATATTCCTCACCCGCCACCACAAACCCGTACCGCCCGTAATATCCCTGCAAATGCGCCTGGGCCGACAGATAGATCGGCACTTCAGGCCAACGTTTCTCGGCCTGTTTCAGTGCCTGCTCCATCATTTCATGCCCCAACCCTTTGCCACGCCCGGCCGGCGCCGTGAGCACGCGGCCGATCACCACGTCGCCACCCTGGGATTCCGGGTCCAGCAGGCGCAGGTACGCCACCAGCTGATCACCGTCCCAGCCCATCAAATGGCAGGTGTCACCGTCCAGATCCTGACCGTCCGGATCCCGGTACGCGCAGCGCTGTTCGACCACGAACACTTCCGAGCGCGATTTCAAAATGGCATACAGCTGCTCCAGTCCCAGATCGCTGTGATGTTTGCAGACCCACTCGATTGTCATCTTCCGATTCCTTGAACTACGTCGCCCGATACTAAGCGCAGCGTCGAAATATGTCTGTATGGCTGAGAAATCTGTGACAAAGGCCAAAATGCCATCATTCCAATATCGCGGCCCGCCGTACTTTGTGTAATCTGCTGGGAAGCGCTGTGCGATGGCTTCAATGAGCTAAGGTTAGGGCCTGGGATTCGCCGGTAAGGGGCCTTGGGGTTTTGACTGAAAACACGCCGGGCGGCCCGCCCGCTAAGGATTTTCAAGCATGCCGCGATTGCATCGAGCCTTTGCTTTGATCGGATTGCTGTTGCTGGGTCAAAGCGCGGCAGCGGAGAAATTGCGTCTGGTGTTCGACGTCTGGCCGCCCTTTACCGATGACACGCTGGTCAACGGTGGGCTGGCGACCGACATCGTCAGCACGGCCCTGGCCCGTGCCGGTTATGCCAGCGGTTACGAGCAAGTGCCGTGGGCGCGGGCGTTGATGGGGGTTGGCGAAGGACGTTACGACGTGCTGGTCAACGCCTGGTACAACGACGAGCGCACGAAGCTGGGGCAGTTTTCCGCCGAGTACCTGCTCAATCGCGTGCGCTTCCTCAAGCGCAAAGACGCACCCATCGAATACAACAACCTGCAGGAACTGCACACCTATCCGATTGCGGTAGTGCGCGGCTACGCCTATTCGGCGCCGTTCGATGCCGACACCGCGTTGCAGAAAGTCCCTGTGCATAACTTTGCCATGGCCGTGCGCATGCTGGCGGCGGACCGGGTCAAGCTGACCCTGGAAGACGAATACGTCGCTCGCTATTACCTGGCCCGGGAATCACCGAAAGTGCGCAACGCGGTGGAGTTTCTGCCCAAGCCGCTGAGCGAGAACAGCCTGCATATTCTGGTCAGCCTGAAGAACCCGCAGCACGAACAGATCGTGGCCGGGTTCGACAAGGCGATTGCGTCGATGAAGGCCGATGGCAGCTATGACAAGCTGCTCAGGCAACACGGCATGTGAGGCGGCTCAATCTTCGGCTGTGTCTTTGATCAGGTGCGCCGCCAGCGTGCGCAACGGGCCGAGCTGGCGGCAGATCAACGCCAGTTGCGTCTGCACCAGCCGCTGGCCTTCGTCGATTTCGTCCGGCATCTGCTCAAGCTCATTGGCCAGCGCTTCTTCCTCATCACTTTGAATCGCAATCGGCTGTTTGCTCGCCAGACCCTGGGCGATTTCATCGATGCTCGCCGCCAGACTCACCCCGGCGCCGTCGATCAGATGTTCGCGCACTTCCGCCGGCAGTTGGGTTTCCCGGTGCGCGCCGAGGCCTGACAGATAGCTGAGCAAGGTGTGCGACAGCACCAGGAAGCGGAAACCGACGTCGGCTTCCTTCCGGAAATGCCCCGGCTCCATCAGCATGTTCGCCAGCGTGGTCGACAGTGCCGCGTCGGCGTTGTGTGCGTTGCGCCGGGCCAGGCGATAGGCAAGGTCGTCGCTCTTGCCGGCGGCGTATTGCTGCATGATCTGGCGCAGGTAAATGCTGTTGCAGGTGAGGGTGTTGGCCAGCACCTTATTCAGACGCCGACCCTGCCAGTCCGGCAGGAACAGGAACACCGCCAGCCCGGCGATCAGGCTGCCGAGCAAGGTATCGAACAACCGCGGCACAAACAGCCCGTAGCCGTCACCGACCTGGTTGAAGCAGAACAGCACCATGATCGTGATCGCGGCGGTGGCCACAGTGTAGCGGGTGGTGCGGTTGGTAAAGAACACCACGCCGGCGGCGATGGTGAAGCACGACTGCACCAGCGGATTCGGGAACAGATCGAACAGCGCCCAGGCAATCGTCAGACCGATGGCGGTGCCGAAGATACGCTGGCCGAGTTTGCGGCGAGTGGCGCCGTAGTTCGGCTGGCAGACGAACAGCGTGGTGAGGATGATCCAGTAACCCTGCGACGGGTGAATCAAATGCACCATGCCGTAGCCGATGCTCAACGCCAGCGGCAAGCGCAGGGCGTGGCGGAACAGCAACGAGGTCGGCGTCAGCTGGGTGCGCAGGCGAATCCACACGTCCTTGAAGTTGCGCGGCGAGCGGTCGAGCAGGCTGCTGTCGGTGGCATCGGCCAGGGCATCGGGGTTGCTCGCATCGCTGAGCAAACGGTCGAGGGTGCCGAGGTTGGCCGCCAGTGCCCGCAGTGAACGCAGCAGTCCGCGCCAGGCCGGGTTGCTTTGGATGCGCAGGTGTTCGAGGGAGGCGTGCAGGTCGCTCAGGGCTTCGGCGAAACTCGCGTCGTAGATGAATGGCTGACGCATCTGGATCGATTCGGCCAGCGCCCGACAGGCCTTGCCTTGCTGGCGCAGCAGGCGCTGGCAGCGGAACAGCACGTCGCTGTGGAAGAACGCATCGGCCAGGGCGTTGTACGGGTAGTGCGAAGAACTGGCGCGTTCGTGAATGTCCTGGGCGAGGAAGTACAGCTTCAAGTAACGGCTGACTTTCGAGCCGGGGCGACCGTTGCCGACCCGGTGCAGGATGATTTCCTTGGCGCTGTTCAGGGCTGCGACGACCCGGCCGTTTTGCTGGGCCAGCTCCAGTCGCCGTGCTTCGACGTCCATCTGCCGGATCGGCTCGAACAGCGAGGATTTCAGCTTCAGGTAATAGCCCAGTTCGCGGAACAGCCTCGCCAGACTCTGCTGCACCGGCTGATTGGAAAACATCGCCTGCCACAGCACCGACAGCAGGCCGTACCATGCGGCGCCGGCCACCAGCAGCATAGGCTCATGCCAGAAATCCGTGACCGCGCCGCCGCGCTGATCCACGCCGATCATGGTGTAGACGGAAAGAATCAGGGTCGCCGAAGCAATCGCACCATAACGCTCGCCGAGCGCACCGAGCATGGTCAGGCCGAAACTGGCCAGTGCCAAAGCGATGACGAACACGATGGGGTAGGGGAACAGCAATTCCACGGACAGCGCCGCGACACTGAAACACACCAGCGTCACCGCCAGTGCGTTGAGGCGGCCCTGCCAACTGTCGTCGGTCTCGGCCAGGGCGCTGGCGATAATCCCGAGGAACAGCGGGATCAGCAGCCCCATCTCATCCTGATACCAGCACAGCGCCATGCTGCCGGTCAGGGCGATGAACACCCGCACGCTGTAGCTGAATTTATCCAGCGCCCACAGGCGCCGCAAAGACTGACGAAACGAGGTCGAGGACATGAAGTGCGAAGGCCTTCCGAGGCGATGCCGCTAAATTGAGCCAGTAATGACGCCGACGCAATGGCGCCGATCACATCTGACAGCAAAAAGTGTTCCCTACAGCTTCACCGATAACAAATGTGGGAGCAGTCTCGCCCACAGTTTGATTTGTGTTTATCAGACGTACTGCGCGGCGGCGTAGCCAGAGGCCCACGCCCACTGGAAGTTGAATCCGCCCAAATGCCCGGTGACATCCAGCACTTCACCAACGAAGTACAGGCCCGGGCTTTTCAGCGATTCCATGGTCTTGGACGACACTTCGCGGGTGTCGACCCCACCCAGCGTTACCTCGGCGGTGCGGTAGCCCTCGGTGCCGGCCGGCACGACTTTCCAGCTGCCCAGCTTCTCGGCGATGTCCGCCAGTTCGGCATGGGTGTACTGCTTCATCGGTTTGGAGACGAACCAGTTGTCCGCCAGCAGGTTGGCCATTTTCTTGGTGAAGATTTCGCCGAGCAGGGTTTTCAGTTCGCTGTTCGGGCGCTCGGCGGTTTGCTGTTGCAGCCAGCTTGCGGCGTCGTGATCGGGCAGCAGATTGATCTCCACCGTGTCGCCCGGCTCCCAGAACGAGGAAATCTGCAGAACCGCCGGACCGCTGAGGCCACGGTGAGTGAACAGGATGTTCTCGCGAAAGCTCTGGTCGTTGCAGCTGACCAGGCAATCCACCGAGGTGCCGGACAGTTCGGTGCACAACTCCTTGAGCTGATCGGTGATGGTGAACGGCACCAGCCCGGCGCGGGTCGGCAGCAGTTCATGGCCGAACTGTTTGGCGACCTGATAACCGAAACCGGTGGCGCCCAACGTCGGGATCGACAGGCCACCCGTGGCGATCACCAGCGACTGGCACTGGATCTGGCCGAGGGTGGTGTCGAGCAGGTAACCGCCCTCGACTTTCTCGATGGTCTGGATCGAGGTGTCGAGGTGCAGGTTGACGCCGACCTGATCGCACTCGTCCAGCAGCATGCCGAGGATGTCGCTGGATTTGTTATCGCAGAACAGCTGACCGAGCTTTTTCTCGTGATACGGCACGCCATGCTTGGCGACCATGCCGATGAAATCCCACTGGGTGTAGCGGGCCAGCGCGGATTTGCAGAAGTGCGCGTTCTGCGAGAGGAAATTGCTCGGTTCGGTGTACATGTTGGTGAAGTTGCAGCGTCCACCGCCGGACATCAGGATTTTCTTGCCGGCCTTGTTCGCGTGGTCGAGCAGCATCACCTGACGCCCGCGCCCGGCGGCGGTCAGTGCACACATCAACCCTGCGGCGCCAGCGCCAATGATCACGACTTCGGTAGAGCGCAAAACAGTGTCCTCACACTAAATTCAAATTCACCGGAAACCAATGTGGGAGCGAGCCTGCTCGCGATGAGGTCGGCACATGCAACATAGTTGTTGACTGACAGTCCGCCATCGCGAGCAGGCTCGCTCCCACAGGGGATCTTCCTTGGATGGAAGATCGCTTACAAAACCCGGACGCGCAGCGAACGACCCTTGATCTTGCCGTTGTTCAAACGCTGCAGCGCCTGCATGACCACGGTGCGCTCGACGGCCACATAGGACTGGAAGTCAAAGATCGCGATCTTGCCGACCTGGGCGCCCGGAATGCCGGCCTCACCGGTCAGTGCGCCAAGAATGTCGCCCGGACGTACCTTGTCTTTCCGGCCGCCAGCGATGCACAGCGTGCTCATCGGCGGTTGCAGCGGGGCACCGCCCTGGGACTTGAGGTTGTCCACCTGATCCCAGTTCAGCGGGGTCTTCTGCAGTTGTTCGATGGCTTGCGCGCGGTGCGCTTCGGACGGCGCCACCAGGCTGACCGCGATGCCTTTCTCGCCGGCACGACCGGTACGGCCAACACGGTGAATGTGGATTTCCGAGTCGCGGGCCAGTTCGACGTTGATCACCATGTCCAGTGCATCAATGTCCAGACCACGGGCGGCAACGTCGGTGGCAACCAGTACCGAAGTACTGCGGTTGGCGAACATCGCCAACACCTGATCGCGGTCACGCTGCTCCAGATCGCCGTGCAGGCCGACGGCGGAAATGCCTTTGGAGGTCAGGTGATCGACAGTTTCCTGCACTTGCTGCTTGGTGAAGCAGAACGCCACGGTGGAGGCCGGACGGAAGTGGTGCAGAACCTTGGTCACCGCACTCATGCGCTCTTCCGGAGAAATCTCGTAGAAGCGCTGCTCGATCTGGGTATCGTCGTGGAACGCTTCGGCCTTGACCGTTTGCGGATCGCGCATGAACTTCGACGCCAGTTGCTTGATGCCCACCGGGTAGGTGGCCGAGAACAGCAGGGTCTGACGACGGGCCGGGGTCTGCTCGATGATGTCTTCGATGGCGTCGTAGAAACCCATGTCGAGCATGCGGTCGGCTTCGTCGAGGATCAGCGTGTTGAGGCCGTCGAGGACCAGCGAAC
Organism: Pseudomonas sp. FG35; assembly: GCF_057809295.1. Classification (NCBI taxonomy): domain Bacteria; kingdom Pseudomonadati; phylum Pseudomonadota; class Gammaproteobacteria; order Pseudomonadales; family Pseudomonadaceae; genus Pseudomonas; species Pseudomonas sp. FG35. Next base: position 143,081 of record NZ_JBMDJR010000009.1, read on the forward strand.
CCTTGCGCAGGTGCTGCTGGATGCGGCCCGGGGTGCCGACGATGATGTGCGCGCCGTGCTCCAGCGAGCCGATCTGCGGGCCGAAGGACACGCCGCCGCACAGGGTCAGGACCTTGATGTTGTCTTCGGCACGGGCCAGACGGCGGATTTCCTTGGCGACCTGGTCAGCCAGTTCGCGAGTCGGGCAAATTACCAGCGCCTGGCAACCGAAGTAGCGCGGATTGATCGGGTTCAGCAGGCCGATACCGAACGCGGCAGTCTTGCCGCTGCCGGTCTTGGCCTGGGCGATCAGGTCCATCCCCTTGAGGATCACCGGCAAGCTCTGCGCCTGGATCGGCGTCATCTGGGCATAACCGAGGGAGTCGAGGTTAGCCAGCATGGCGGCGGACAGCGGCAAAGTATTAAAAGCGGTGGCGATGGTGGTCACGGGACTGGCCTGCAAAACAAAATGTCGCGCAGTGTAGCAGCCTCTGGCCACTTTCCTCGAAAGTTCTGGACGAACGCAAAGCCTGTGACGAGGGCCGGTTCCCTCGCCACGCAGACCCCGGTCAATGCTCGATATGTTCTTCCCGGCGTTTGGCGCGCCGTCCGTCCTCTTTCGATAGCTGCGAGAAAATCGTCGCCGCCAGCATCGCCATGATCCCCACGGTCACGAACGTGAGCTGAAATGCGCCCAACACGGTCTCAACGCCGTCGTTGCCGACTTCCGCCGTAAAGCCGCCAAGCAGCGCACCGGCGCACGCCACGCCGAGGCTCAGCGACAACTGCGCCACCACCGACAGCAGGCTGTTGCCGCTGCTGGCGCTGGCGTCGTCGAGGTCGATCAGGGTCACGGTGTTCATCGCGGTGAATTGCAGCGAGTTGATCGCCCCGAGAACCGCCAGCAGGCACAGCAGCAGCCAGTACGGCGTCTGCTCGCTGACCAGCCCCATGCTCGCCAGCATGATTCCCAGAAGCAGGGTATTGCCGGTCAGCACGATGCGATAGCCCAAGCGCTCGATCAGTGGCCGCGCGCCCCACTTGGCAACCATCGCGGCCGCCGCCAGCGGCAGCATGCTCATCCCGGCCTGGGACGGCGAATAACCCAGCGCCACTTGCAGCAGCAACGGCACCAGAAACGGCAGGGCGCCGCTGCCCAGTCGGGCGAACAGGTTGCCGAGGATGCCGACCGCGAAGGTGCGGGTCTTGAACAGCGACGGCGCGAACAGCGGGTTTTCAATGTGCCCGGCGCGCAGCCAGTACGCCGCCAGACATGCCATGCCGCCGAACAGCAACAGCATCACCCGCAGGTGCGGCAGGTGCAGTTCGCCGAGGCCTTCCATGGCGATGGTGATCAGCACCATCGCCGCGCCGAACAGCAGGAAACCGAGGCTATCGAAACGCGTGCGCTCGGTACCGCGCAGGTCGGGGATGAATTTCCACACCGCGTAGCAGCCGATGACGCCGACCGGCAGGTTGATCAGGAAGATCCAGTGCCACGTCAGGTATTCGACCATCCAGCCGCCCATGGTCGGACCGATCAGCGGGCCGAGCAGGCCGGGAATGGTGATGAAGCCCATGATCCGCACCAGTTCCGAACGCGGGTAGGCGCGCAGCACCACCAGGCGTCCGACCGGCAGCATCAGCGCACCGCCGAGGCCCTGGATCACTCGCGCGCCGATCAGCATGCTCAGGCTGCTCGACAAGGCACACAGCAGCGAGCCGAGGCTGAACAGCAGGATCGCGCCGAAGAAGATTTTCTTGGTGCCGAAGCGGTCGGCGATCCAGCCCGAGGCGGGAATCAGCAGGGCCACGGTGAGCATGTAGGCGATGATCACGCCCTGCATGCGCAGCGGGTCTTCGGCCAGATCCCTGGCCATGGCTGGCAGGGCGGTGTTGAGGATGGTCCCGTCGAGGGACTGCATGAAGAAAGCGATGGCGACGACCCATGGCAACCAGCGGGCGGTGATGGCGTCGAGAGGCGGGCGGTTGGGCATGGAACCTCTTGTTGGTTGTTGGATGATCGTTCCCACGCTCCGCGTGGGAATGCCGCCATGGACGCTCTGCGTCCGCTGTAAAGTGACGCGGAGCGTCACGGGATGCATTCCCACGCAGAGCGTGGGAACGATCAGGTCCGGGATTTACAGGGTCAGGGTCAATCGGCTCACCAGCGCCCCCGGCAACAACGCCGACGAGGTATTGCGCTGGCTATAGGTGCTCGCCGACAGCAGCAGCTCGCGCTCGGCGGTCAACGCTTCCAGCTGCGAACCCAGCAGGCTGTAGGCGCTGTCGTCGAAACGCATGGTGCTGACCGGCGCCTGAATCTCGCCGTTCTCGACCCAGAAGGTGGCAAACCGGGTCATCCCGGTCAGGCGCGCCGCCGGTTGATCGGAGAAGTTCAGGTACCACAGGTTGCTGATATACAGCCCGGTGCCCAACTGCTTGAGGATCTCGGCCTGGGGTAGGTCACCTGCGCCCATGTTCAGCGCGCTCGGCGATTCGCCACCGCCGGCACCGTTGGCCGTCAGACCGTACTCGGCGGCACTGCGCGAACCCACCAACTGGTCACCTGCTTTGCCTTCGATGATCAGCCGCAGATCGCTGCGCGGGTAACCTTCGCCGGAGAACGCCGGGCTCAGCGATTCGCTGACTTTCTCGTCGAGGGACACCAGCGGGCTGAACGCCTGATCGCCGGCATACAGCTTCTGCAACGGGCTGCTCTTGCTGGCAATCGACTGCGCCGAGAAACCACCCCAGCACAGCATGCCCATGATTTCTTCCAGGGCTGCCGGCGCCAGGTAGGCGCGGTATTGGCCGGGCGGCAGGGTGCGCAGCGGCCGCCCCAGAAATTCGAGTTGCTCGCGGGCCTGCTGGATGCGTCTGGCGAAGTCTTCGCTGTTCCAGTCATGCCCGGCGTAGCTGGCTTTCACCGCTTCGCCGTTCTCGTGGAACAGGCTGAAATCGAAGTTGAAGCTGTTGGCCTGATGCCAGCCGAACGCGCCGGAAGAGCTGGCAAAACCACGGCTGATCGGCCCGGCGGCATAGAAGCCGACCAGATCCAGGCCTTCGGCAGCATTAGCGATTTCCGCCACCACCTGCTCGGTGTCCGGCAGCGGATGTTCCTGCACGTTCTTGCTCTGCCAGCCGTTGTGGTTGAGCAACAGGTACGGATCCTGCGGCAGCAGCGGCAGGGTTTCGCGCAGTTGTTGCAAGCCTTCGGCAAGACGTTGCAGGTCGGTGGCCTGCTCGCCGGACAGGGTGATGTGCAGGTCGGCATGGCGACCGTCGTCGATCAGTTTCAGACCGATACCGGCTTGCTGAACTTGCCCGGCCTGACGCACCTTGGCGTGGTTGAAACGGACGAAGGCCGACGATTCGGCGTCGTAACTCAGGGTGAACTGTTCCGGCTCGCGCACGGCATCGCGCAGCCAGTTGACCAGCACCTTGAACGCCTCGGACGGGTTCTTGGAAATACTCATCAGGCGTCTCCCCCAAACACATCAACATTGCTGAACACGCAGGCCGGCGACGCATGGCCGACGCGGATCACCTGGTTCGGTTCGCCCTTGCCGCAGTTCGGCGTGCCCAGCACCTGGGTGGTGCCGGCGTTGCCGACGGCGCGCAGGCTCTTCCAGAAGTGCGCGGAAATGCCCCGGTAGTTCGGGTTTTTCACCACGCCCTTGAGTTCGCCGTTCTCGATCAACTGGCCCCATTCGCAGCCGAACTGGAATTTGTTGCGCGCATCGTCGATCGACCACGAACGGTTGGTGCTCATCAGGATGCCGTTTTCGATGCCGCCGATCAGCTGATCAAGCGGCTGGTCGCCCGGCTCGATGTTAAGGTTGGCCATGCGATCGATCGGTGGGCGGTTCCAGCCACAGGCGCGGCTGTTGGCGACGCCGTCCAGACCCGCGCGGAACTGCGACAGTGCGCCGCCCAACGGACGGACCAGCAGGCCTTCGTGAATCAAAAACTGCTTGCTGGTCTTGGAACCGTCGTCATCGTGACCGTAACTCGCCAGTTCTTCGGGAATGCCCGGATCGAACGTCACGTTGAGCAGTTTCGAGCCGTATTGCAGGCTGCCGAAATCCGAGGCTTTGACGAAACTGGTGCCGGCGTAATTGCGCTCGTCGCCGAGAATCCGGTCGAGTTCCAGCGGGTGGCCGATGGATTCGTGGATCTGCAGCATCATCTGGTCGGGCATCAGCAGCAAATCGCGCGGGCCTTGCGGGGTGTTCGGCGCGAGCAGCAGTTGCAGCGCCTGATCGGCGACTTGTGGGCCGGCACCGATCAGGCCGCAACGGCTGATCACGTCGGCGCCGCCCTGCTGACCGAAGTTCTCGCGGCCGAGGCTGCGGGTCTGGCTGTCGTTGCCGTCGTAGGCGGTGACGTCCAGGCCCGGATAGACGAAGCGCTGGGCCTGGCGCAATTCAGCGCCGGCGCTGCTCAGGTAGATCTGTTCGACGTAGGTGATGCCGATGCTCACTTCCCAATTCACCAGGCGCTCATCCTTTGGCACCGAGGCGGATTCCGCGCCGAGCAGCTCGAAGCATTCGCTCAGGGACGGAAAGGGTTGTTCGAGATTGGGTGAAAAGTAGTCGGCGCGGTCGCTGGACACCGGCTGCTGGCTCAGATCGAGCAGGGCGTGGGGCTTGATCCGCCGGGCCTGCTGTTCGGCGCGCTCGAGGGCGGCTTGCAGGCCTTGTTGCGACAGGTCATTGGTCGCGGCGTAGGCTTCGACGCCGTTGACGCGCACGGTGAGCATCGCGCCTTCGTCGCGGCTCAGGCTCGGCGGCTCGGCGACGTTCTTGCGCACCGACAGGTACTGGCCGGACTCGCGTACATACCGCAGGGAAAAAAACTCGGCGCCCGTGCGCAAGGCAGCAAAGCGCTGCTTGAGCTGGGGGTGGAAATCGAACATCAGGGGAACCTCCTTGTCATGGGAGCAGCGGCGAAGCGAATTCGGCGGGGAGGGGGTGAAACGATTGGGCGAGGACTAGAGTAGGCCTGCGAGGGGGTAGGATCAAGTGAAGAGGGGGTGTAGGGGGATTTACTGCTTTGAGTAGGCTGATCGTTCCCACATTGCATGGGAACGATCACCGCCCGGTATTACAACTTACTGAGCAACAGCGCTCACATCACGCATCGCCTTGCCTTTCACTGGCGCATCGCCAGCGACGTAGTACGGCGCCTTGCTGCGCGGCAGCGGCTGACGGCCACGGATCTTGTCGGCGATTTTCTCGGCCATCATGATCGTCGGCGCGTTCAGGTTGCCGGTGGTGATGATCGGCATGATCGACGCATCGACCACACGCAGACCCTGCATGCCATGCACGCGGCCTTCGCCATCCACTACGGCCATGTCGTCGGTGCCCATCTTGCACGAGCAGGACGGGTGGAACGCGGTTTCGGCGTGCTCGCGAATGAACTTGTCCAGCTGCTCATCGGTTTGCACCTCGATGCCCGGGCTGATTTCGCGGCCACGGAAGGCGTCCAGTGCAGGCTGTTGCATGATTTCACGGGTCAGGCGGATGCCGTCGCGAAATTCCTGCCAGTCCTGCTCGGTGGCCATGTAGTTGAACAGGATGCTCGGGTGCTGGCGCGGATCCTTGGATTTGACCTGGACGCGACCGCGGCTTGGCGAACGCATGGAACCCATGTGCGCCTGGAAACCGTGCTCTTTCACACCGTTGCTGCCGTTGTAGTTAATCGCCACCGGCAGGAAGTGATACTGGATGTTCGGCCACTCGAATTCCGGACGGGTACGGATGAAACCGCCGGCTTCGAACTGGTTGCTGGCGCCAATGCCGGTGCCGTTGAACAGCCACTCGGCACCGATGGCTGGCTGGTTGTACCAGAGCAGCGACGGGTACAGCGAGACCGGTTGGGTGCAAGCGTATTGCAGGTACAGCTCAAGGTGATCCTGCAGGTTTTCGCCGACGCCCGGCAGATCGTGAACGACCGGGATGTCGAGGCTTTCCAGCAGTTTTGCCGGGCCGACGCCGGAGCGTTGCAGCAGTTGCGGCGAAGCGATCGCGCCGGAGCAGACGATGACTTCTTTGCGGGCGCGGGCTTCGACGCGCTCTTCAGCGGCGCCGACCAGGTAACGCACTCCAACGGCACGCTTGCCTTCGAACAGAACCTTGTCGGTCAGGGCGTGAGTAACGATGGTCAGGGTCGAACGCTTCTTGGCCACGTCCAGGTAACCACGGGCGGTGGAAGCACGACGGCCATTCGGCGTCACGGTGCGGTCCATCGGGCCAAAGCCTTCCTGCTGATAGCCGTTCAAGTCTTCGGTGCGCGGGTAACCGGCCTGCACGCCAGCTTCAACCATGGCGTGGAACAGCGGGTTGTTGCCCGCTTTCGGCGTGGTCACGCTGACCGGGCCGTCGCCACCGTGGTAGTCGTTCGGGCCGATGTCGCGGGTTTCCGCTTTTCGGAAATACGGCAGGCAGTCGAGGTAGGACCAGTCTTCCAGGCCTGGCAGTTTGGCCCAGCCGTCGTAGTCCATTGCGTTGCCGCGGATGTAGCACATGCCGTTGATCAGCGAGGAACCGCCGAGGCCCTTGCCGCGACCGCATTCCATCCGGCGACCGTCCATGTGTGGCTCCGGATCGGTTTCGTACGCCCAGTTGTAGCGACGACCTTGCAGCGGGAATGCCAGAGCGGCCGGCATTTGCGTACGGAAGTCGAAACGATAGTCCGGGCCGCCGGCTTCAAGCAGCAGGACGGTGACGCCTTCGTCTTCAGTCAGACGGGTCGCCAGGGTGTTACCGGCAGAGCCGGCACCGACGATGATGTAATCGAATTCTTGGGACATTGAATGCACCCTCTTTGAAGTTGGTCAGGTCAGACAGCCAGCGCTTCCCTGGTGGGAACGGGCTTGCCCGCGAAGGCGGCTTCGCGGGCAGCACACAATGGCGGGTCTTAGAACACCGAGACGTAATCGCCCAGCTCGACCTGTACCGATTTGATGCGAGTGAAGTTGTTCAGCGAGCTGATGCCGTTCTCACGGCCAACGCCCGACTGCTTGTAACCGCCAACCGGCATTTTTGCGTCGGACTCGCCCCAGGCGTTGATCCAGCAGATACCGGCTTCCAGTTGATGAATCACGCGGTGGGCGCGGTTCAGGTCGCGGGTGACGATACCGGCGGCCAGGCCGAAGTCGGTGTCGTTGGCGCGGCGGATCACTTCTTCTTCGGTTTCGTAGCTCAGGATCGCCATCACCGGGCCGAAGATTTCTTCACGGACGATAGTCATGTCGTCGGTGCAGTCGGTGAACACGGTTGGAGCCACGAACGCGCCTTTGGCGAATTCGCCGTCGGTCAGACGCTCGCCACCGCACAGAACGCGGGCGCCTTCTTCTTTACCCTTGGCGATGTAGCCCAGCACGCTTTCCATGTGCGGGAAGCTGACCAGCGGGCCGAAGTTGGTGTTCTCGTCTTCCGGATTGCCAACACGGATGCGCGCAACGCGCTCGACGATCTTGGCTTCGAAAGCGGCTTTCAGGTGGCTCGGCACGAACACGCGAGTGCCGTTGGTGCAGACCTGACCGGAGCTGTAGAAGTTGGCCATCATGGCGGTGTCGGCGGCGCGATCCAGATCGGCGTCGTCGCAGATGATCAGCGGGGACTTGCCGCCCAGTTCCATGGTCACGTCTTTGAGCGACGAAGCCGAAGCGCTGGCCATGACCTTCTTGCCGGTGTCGGTGCCGCCGGTGAAAGAGATCTTCTCGATGCGCGGGTGCTCGGTCAGCCAGGTGCCGACTTCACGGCCGCTGCCGGTCAGTACGTTGAACACGCCGTTCGGAACGCCGGCTTCGGTGTAGATCTCGGCCAGTTTCAGGGTGGTCAGCGAGGTGACTTCGCTTGGCTTGAAGATCATCGCGTTACCGGCCGCCAGGGCTGGCGCGGATTTCCACAGGGCGATCTGGATCGGGTAGTTCCACGCGCCGATACCAGCGACAACGCCCAGCGGCTCGCGACGGGTGTAAACGAAGGAAGTGTCACGCAGCGGGATCTGCTCGCCTTCGATGGCGGGTACCAGGCCTGCGTAGTATTCCAGCACGTCGGCGCCGGTGACGATGTCGACGTACTTGGTTTCGGAGAAGGCTTTACCGGTGTCCAGGGTTTCCAGGGCAGCCAGTTCATCGTTGCGCTCGCGCAGGATGTCGACGGCGCGACGCAGGATGCGCGAACGCTCCATGGCGGTCATCGCGGCCCAGATTTTCTGGCCCTTTTCGGCGCTGACCACAGCACGCTCGACGTCTTCCTTGGTCGCACGTTGCACGTGTGCGAGGACTTCACCGTTAGCCGGGTTGATGGCTTCGAAGGTGGCATCGCTGCCGGCGTCGGAGTACGCGCCATCGATGTAGAGTTTTTGCAGTTCGAAACGGGCCATAGTGTCCTCGCAAGTGCATTAGTGGTTGGCGTTGGTCACCGGGTGAGCCATGTAGCTGTGGCATCGCTGGTCGGTGACAGTTCAGGGGCCGAGCGTTTTTTCTGTGCTCTAGCTCACCTGCTTGGCCAATTGGAAATCCATGTATTCGTAAGCGATCTGTTGCGCCTGCGCAGTGTCGAAAGCGTCTCCCGACAGCGCGCCGCGTAACCACAAGCCGTCGATCAGAGCTGCCAGTCCACGGGCGGCGGTGCGCGCATCTTCGAGCGGCAACACACGGCGGAACTCGCAGCACAGGTTGGAATACAGACGGTGATCGTTGATCCGCTGCAACCTGTGCAAAGACGGCTGGTGCATGCTGGTGGCCCAGAAGGCCAGCCAGGTTTTCATTGCCGGGCCATTGACCTGGCTGGCGTCGAAGTTGCCTTCGATGATCACCTGCAGATGCGCCCGGGGGCTGCTGTCTGCCAGCGCCTGACGGCGCGCGGTGACGTTCTCGCTGAGGACGCTCATCAGATACCGCATCGTGGCGGCAATCAGGCCGTTCTTGTCCTGAAAATAGTGACTGATGATGCCATTCGAGACACCGGCCAAACGGGCGATCAGCGCAATGCTGGCGTCCCCCATTCCGACCTGATCAACCGCCTGCAAAGTGGCTTCGATCAGTTGTTGGCGGCGGATGGGTTGCATACCGACCTTGGGCATCTTGCACATCTCCTTAGGCCTTCCGACGGACGACAAACGCCGATCGGATTGAGGGCCAGTCTATTTTGTTTTGATTGAACGTTCAATCAACAAAGAATAAGATCTGCGACAAATCGTCGCTGCCTACAGATTTTTCCTACGTGTAAGTGGCGATAAAACCGACATCCGAAAATGCTCGAAACCTGCGCGGGGCAAGGCGCGGTTCGACGTTCGATGGACGTGTTGAATGGGCAAGACGCTCAAGGCCAGGTTTCGGATGAACGTCCAAGCCTCGGCCACGACGGCGATTCGCGGTGCCAACTCTGCAGGTTCGGGCTTTTTTCGGGGTGTCTTTATATCACCCGCCGGTCGGCTGCCAACTAACCGATTGGTCGGGTTCCGTGTTGCCTTGTGTTCTTCTCTCGCACTGCCTGGAGCATTTGTGCCATGAGTTCTGCCTCGCTAATAAAGACCCCGCCCGAGAAGGTGACGGTCAACGGTTGGGTGTTCTACACCTCTACCGCGCTGATTCTGTTGTTGACCGCCATTCTGATCATCGCCCCGCAAGAGGCCGGCAGAATGCTGGGAGTGGCTCAGGCCTGGTTGTCCCGCAGCTTCGGCTGGTACTACATGGTGGTGATCGCCGCTTACCTGGTGTTTGTGGTGGGCTTGGCGTTTTCCTCGTACGGCAAACTCAAACTGGGTAGCAAGGACGACACCCCGGATTTCAGCTACGGCGCCTGGGCCGGGATGCTGTTCTCGTCGGGTATCGGTATTTCGCTGCTGTACTTTGGCGCCTCCGAGCCACTGGATCACTACTTCAATCCGCCGGAAGGCGCGTCGGCCACCAACATGGCGGCACGTCAGGCTGTTCAGCTGACTTTCCTGCACTGGGGCCTGCACGGCTGGGCGATCTACGCACTGGTCGGTCTGGCCGTGGCCTATTTCGCTTACCGTCATAACCAGCCGCTGGCCCTGCGTTCGGCGCTGTACCCGCTGGTGGGCGAGCGTTGGGTCAAGGGCGCTGCCGGTCATGCGGTGGACGGCTTCGGCATGTTCGTGACCCTGCTGGGTCTGGTGACCAACCTGGGGATCGGCTCGCTGCAAGTGTCCTCGGGCCTGGAAAACCTGTTCGGCATGGAACACAGCAACACCAACCTGCTGATCGTGATCATCGTGATGAGCACCGTGGCGACCATCGCTGCCGTGTCCGGCGTGGAAAACGGTATCCGTCGTCTGTCCAACCTCAACATCATCCTGTTCAGCGGCCTGCTGATTTTCGTCCTGCTGTTCGGCCCGACCCTGCATTTGCTCAACGGCTTCGTGCAGAACATCGGCGACTACCTCAACGGCGTGGTGCTGAAGACTTTCGACCTGTACGTCTATGAAGGCGACAGCGAGAAGTCCGACCGCTGGCTGGGCCTGTGGACGCTGTTCTACTGGGCCTGGTGGATTTCTTGGGCCCCATTCGTCGGCATGTTCATCGCGCGGATTTCCCGTGGTCGTACCGTGCGTGAACTGGTGGCTGGCGTGCTGCTGATTCCGCTGGGTTTCACCCTGGCGTGGCTGTCGATCTTCGGTAACTCGGCGCTGGATCTGGTGATGAACCAGGGCGCGGTGGAACTCGGCAAGACGGCGCTGGAACAGCCGTCGATGGCGATCTATCAGTTGCTGGAACACTACCCGGCGTCGAAAGTCGTGATCGGTGTTTCGATCTTCGTTGGTTTCGTGCTGTTCCTGACCCCGGCCGACTCCGGCGCGGTGATGATGGCGAACCTGTCCTGCAAGGGCGGCAACGTCGACGAAGACGCCCCGCACTGGCTGCGGATCTTCTGGTCGGTCGTGATCACTCTGGTGACCATCGGCCTGCTGTTCGCCGGTAACTTCGAAGCCATGCAGACCATGGTGGTGCTGGCCGGTCTGCCGTTCTCGGTGGTGCTGGTGTGCTTCATGTTCGGCCTGCACAAGGCGATGCGCCAGGACATGCAGATCGAACAGGAGCAGGCGCAACTGGCTGAACGCGGTCGTCGTGGTTTCAGCGAGCGCCTGACCCAGCTGGATCTGCAACCGAGCCAGTCGGTGGTTCAGCGCTTCATGGACAAACACGTCAGCCCGGCACTGGAAGATGCCGCTGCGCAAATGCGTGCACAGGGTCTGGAAGTGCAGACGCTGCTGGGCAAATCCAAGCGCTGCATGGGCGTGCGGGTCGAGATGGAAGAGGGCAACCCTTTTGTCTACGAAGTGAGCCTGGACGGCTACCTGGCGACCCCGAGCGAGTCGGTTCAGTCCGATGAAGCGCGCCAGCGTTTCTATCGCGCCGAGGTGTACCTGCACAACGGCAGCCAGGACTACGACCTGATGGGCTTCACACAGGATCAGATCACACGCGATGTGCTCGATCAGTTTGAAAGCCATCGGCAGCTCCTTGGCCGGGTCTATAGCTGAGTTGTGAAGTGATCAATCCCACGCGATGCGTGGGAATGATGAAAACAAAAACGCCGCGATCCTCTCGCGGCGTTTTTGTGTCTGCTCTCTTTACCCCAGGTTCTTGCCGAGCAACGCGTGATACAGCTCGCTGTCCCCGAGAATCCCCACCACATGGTTGTTGTCGTGCAGCACCAGTTTGTTGCCGGTCTGGTATCGGATCTGCAACGCGTCGCGCATGCCGATGTTCGAGTCCACCAGCGTCGGTTTGCGCTCCAGCCCTTCCACGGCTTGCCCCGGTGCCCAGTTCTGCAGGTTCAGCACCGAACCGTTCTGCCGCGCACCCTTGATGGTGTTGCCTTCGGCCAGGTCCAGCCACGAATCGCCGCCCGGATCCAGACATACCGAACCGTTGATGCGTTTGCAGTTGTCCAGGGTGCGCATCAGGCTGCGACCGCACAGCACGTTCAGCGGGTTGGTGTGGGCGACGAAGGTGCGCACGTAATCGTCCGCAGGATTGAGCACGATCTCTTCCGGCACGCTGTACTGGATGATCCGGCCGTCTTTCATGATCGCGATGCGGCTGCCGAGTTTCAGCGCCTCGTCGAGGTCGTGGCTCACGAACACGATGGTCTTGCTCAGCTTGCGTTGCAGTTCCAGCAGTTCATCCTGCAGGCCCTGACGGATCAGCGGGTCGAGGGCCGAGAACGGTTCGTCCATCAGCAGAATGTCGGCGTCCATCGCCAGCGCGCGGGCCAGGCCGACACGCTGCTGCATGCCGCCGGACAGCTCGTCGGGCTTCTTGTTGCGCCATTGGGTCAGGCCCACCAGTTCGAGTTTGTCATCGACCAGTTTGCGCCGTTCCTTCTCCGGACGACCCTGCATTTCCAGACCGAAACTGATGTTCTCGCGCACCGTCAGCCAGGGCATCAGGGCGAACTTCTGGAACACCATGGCGATGCGTTTGGTGCGCATCATTTTCAGCTCGGCCGGGGAGCAGGAGGCGATGTCGATCTGCTTGCCTTCATGTTCGACGAACAGCTTGCCGCGGCTCACGGTGTTGAGGCCGTTGATGCAGCGCAGCAGGCTCGACTTGCCGGAGCCGGAGAGGCCCATCAGCACGCAGATCTCGCCTTTGTTGATGTCCAGGCTGGCCTTTTCAACGCCGACGATCTGCCCGGTCTTTTTCAGGATTTCACTGCGGGTCAGGCCTTGATCGAGAAGTTTCAGTGCTTCGCGCGGATCCTTGGTGAAGATCACGTCAACGTTATCGAAGCGAATTATGCTCATGCGTCACCCCCTGCTTTGGCGTCGGGTTGTTTGCAGATACGGTCGAGCATGATCGCCAGCAGTACGATCGCCAGGCCCGCTTCGAAGCCCAGGGCGATATCAGCAGTGTTCAGTGCGTTGACCACCGGTTTGCCGAGTCCGTCGGCGCCCACCAGTGCCGCGATCACCACCATCGACAGCGACAGCATGATGCACTGGGTGATGCCGGCCGCGATGCTCGGCATGGCGTGAGGCAGTTCGATCCGTGAAAGCAGTTGGCGACGCGAGCAGCCGAAGGCCTTGCCGGCGTCCATCAGTTCTTGCGGGACATCGCGGATGCCCAGGTAGGTCAGGCGGATCGGCGCGGCGATGGCGAACACCACCGTCGAGATCAGGCCCGGCACCACGCCCAGCCCGAAGAGGGTCAGGGTAGGAATGAGGTAAACGAAGGTCGGTACGGTCTGCATCAGATCGAGTACCGGCCTCATCAAAGTGTAGAACATCGGTTTGTGCGCGGCGACGATGCCCAGCGGCACGCCGATGACCACGCAGACCAGGGTCGCGAACATGACCTGGGCGAGGGTTTCCATGGTTTCCTGCCAGTACCCCAGGTTGAGGATCAGCAGGAAGGAAGCGACCACGAACGCGGTCAGGCCCCATTTGCGTTGAATGAAGTGGGCCAGCAGGGCGATGAGGCCGATCAGCACCAGCGGGTTGAACCAGGTCAGCGCAAACGTCACGCCGTGGATCATCGTTTCCAGTGTCACGGCGATTGCGTCGAAGGTGTTGGCGCCGTGTTGCGTCAACCATTCAACGAAGCCCGCGATGTACTGGCCTAAAGGGATTTTCTGATCAATCAGCATGGTAGTGAACGTCCGCATGCAAGGAAATAAACAGCCCGGACGGGACTAGCCCGCCCGGCATAAGCGATTACTGGGCAATCTTGGCTTTCACGGCCTCCAGGCCAGGTTTACCGTCAATGGTGGTCACGCCAGCGAGCCAGGTATCGAGCACCTGTGGATTCTTTTTCAGCCAGGCCTTGGCGGCCGCGTCAGGCTTCATCTTGTCGTCCAGGATGTTGCCCATCAGTTCGCTTTCCATGTCGACGGTGAACTCCAGGTTTTTCAGCAGCTGGCCAACGTTGCTGCATTCCTCGGCGTAGCCCTTGCGGGTGTTGGTCGCCACGGTGGCGGCGCCGAAATCCGGGCCGAAGAAGTCATCGCCGCCGGTCAGGTACTGAATCTTGAAGCGCTTGTTCATCGGGTGCGGCGCCCAGCCGAGGAACACCACGGCGGTGTCGCGTTTCTGCGCGCGGTCGACCTGTGACAGCATGCCCGCTTCGCTGGACTCGACGACCTTGAAACCGGCGTCTTTCAGGCCAAAGGCGTTCTTGTCGATCATGCTCTGGATCAGGCGGTTACCGTCGTTGCCCGGTTCGATCCCGTAGATCTTGCCGTCGAGTTCTTTCTTGAATTTGGCGATGTCGGCGAAGTCGTGCAGACCCTTGTCATACAAGGCCTGCGGAACGGCGAGGGTGTACTTGGCGCCCTTGAGGTTGGTGCGCACGGTTTCCACGGTGCCGGCGTCGCGGTAGGCCTTGATGTCGTTTTCCATGGTCGGCATCCAGTTGCCAAGGAACACGTCCATGTTCTTGCCGTCGGCCAGCGACTTGTAGGTCACGGGTACGGAAATCATGGTGGTCTTGGTCTTGTAGCCGAGGGCGTTGAGCACAACGCTGGTGGTGGCGGTGGTTGCGGTGATGTCGGTCCAGCCGACATCGGAGAAGTTCACGGTACTGCACTGCGCCGGTTCTGCGGCTTGAGCCAGTAACGGCAGACTCAGCATGGCGGCCAACAACAACGACGGGGAACCTTTCATGAATGGACTCCTTGGTGTTTTTTTTGGCAGTGTTCCGATTGGACCACCGCACTTATGGGTTGCGGTTGGATGGCGTTCTGGAGACAGCTCTACCGCAGCGCCTTGCAATCGAGTCGATACGATCATGTACCAGTGAAAATCTGACGCCTACAGGGTGCGTCGTATCCAGTACAGGGATGGTCGCATCCAGTGTCAGTGACGTCGTTTACAGCTTTTTTCTGCCCTGTCTGGCCATCTGAACCGCATAAAAACGGCGAAAACACGGGCTGAAACCGGCACGGCGTTGGTGGGCATGAGTGCGTCGGTGTCAGACGCCGAACGACCCGGGAAAAGCCCGATGATGCGGGCATTCCGGCGGATCGCAGCTTGAGCGTAGCAGCTCCGCCAGCGGGCGCTTCACGCCCCGGACCGGCACTCTCAGGAGCTCTGCAGCAATGGCTATCAGCGTTTTCGACCTGTTCAAAATCGGCATTGGCCCGTCCAGTTCCCACACCGTCGGGCCCATGCGCGCCGCCGCCCTGTTCGTCGAGTCGTTGCGCGACAAACATCTACTGGAGCAGGTGCGTCGCATCGAGGTGCAGCTGTTCGGCTCGCTGTCGGCCACCGGTGTCGGTCACGGCAGCGACAACGCGGTGATCATGGGCCTGATGGGCGAGTGGCCGGACGCGATCGACCCGTCGCAGATCGGCCCGCGGATCCAGGCCCTGCGCGAAACCCACACGCTGTTGCTCGACGGTCGTTTGTCGGTGCCCTTTATATGGGGCCGCGACATGCGCCTGATCGACGAAAACCTGCCGTTTCACCCTAACGCCATGACCCTGGTTGCCGAAGGCGATCACGGCGAGCTGCATCGCGACACCTACTATTCGGTCGGCGGCGGTTTTGTGGTGGACGAGGCGCAGGCTTCCAGTGGTGTGGTGGATCTGGATCGCACCGAGTTGCCTTACGATTTTTCCAGCGCGGTGGAGTTGCTGGAGCTGTGCAAGACCCACAACCTGCGCGTGGCCGAATTGATGATGGCCAACGAAAAGGTCTGGCGCAGCGAAGAGGAAATCCGCGCCGGCCTGATGAAGCTCTGGCGGGCGATGCAGGATTGCGTCGAGCAGGGCCTCAAGCACGAAGGCATCCTGCCCGGCGGTCTCAACGTGCGCCGCCGCGCGGCGAAGTTGCACCGCAGCCTTCAGGAGTTGAACAAGCCCAACGTGATCGGCTCGACCCTCAGCGCGATGGAGTGGGTCAACCTGTTCGCCCTCGCGGTGAACGAGGAAAACGCCGCCGGCGGACGCATGGTCACGGCGCCCACCAACGGCGCGGCGGGGATCATTCCGGCGGTGCTGCACTACTTCATGAAATTCAGCGAGGCGGTGACTGACGCCAACGTGGTCGACTATTTCCTCGGGGCGGCGGCGGTGGGGATTCTGTGCAAGAAGAACGCTTCGATCTCCGGCGCCGAAGTCGGCTGTCAGGGTGAGGTCGGTTCGGCCTGTGCGATGGCGGCGGCAGGGTTGGCGGAAATCCTCGGCGCAAGCCCGGAGCAATTGTGCAACGCGGCGGAAATCGGCCTGGAACACAACCTCGGCCTGACCTGCGATCCGGTGGGTGGTCTGGTGCAAGTGCCGTGCATCGAGCGCAATGCGATTGCGGCGGTGAAGGCGATCAACGCGGCGCAGATGGCCTTGCGCGGGGACGGTCAGCACTTTATTTCGCTGGATCGGGTGATCCGCACCATGCGCGATACCGGCGCCGACATGCATGACAAATATAAAGAGACATCGCGGGGCGGGTTGGCGGTCAGCGCGGTGGAATGCTGATTCCTCAGATAACGTCGGACCAGTCAAAACTGCGCACCAAGTGAGCATGGGCAATAAAACGCGCCACCTTTTGGCGCGTCGTTATCAGATAAGAGCCTTTCCCACCTCCAGCGCCTGATTCGCAGGCGCTACCGTCCGTCACCCGTGCCTGCGGTGACACTGTAGGACAATCGCGCACAGGCCAGTTCCCACAAGTGCTACCGATTTGCTCACACGCTCCGGGGCAGGGCTTTCGCGGCCGCTGATGGCACTTCGAATTACCCTCCGGCGGAGCGCTTGTATAGACGCGTCGCGACGTCGTTTTCAGGAGTTATTGAACAGCCATTCAATTTTAGGCATGGCAATTGCTCTGTCATAACAAAGCCCGTCTCACGCAAGAGAACGATGGCAATAACAAGAGCCTCCGCCTGAGGCCATCACCCGCTTTGTGTGAGGAGATACCGCGATGACGTCGTTCAACTCCGGGGCTCAACCCCAGAACCGTGCGCCTCAATCCATCGGCTTTCTGCTGCTGGACAATTTCACGCTGATTTCCCTGGCTTCCGCAGTCGAACCCCTGCGCATGGCCAACCAGTTGTCCGGTCGCGAGCTGTATCGCTGGACCACCCTCACCGTTGATGGCGGCCAGGTCTGGGCCAGTGACGGTCTGCAGATCACCCCCGACGCCTCCATGCACAAAGCCCCGGCCCTCGACACCGTCATCGTGTGCGGCGGGATCGGCATTCAGCGCACTGTTACCCGTGAACACGTCTCGTGGCTGCAAAGCCAGGCGCGTCAGTCACGCCGCCTCGGTGCCGTGTGCACCGGCAGTTGGGCCCTGGCCTGCGCCGGCCTGCTCGACGGCTTCGATTGCAGCGTGCACTGGGAATGTCTGGCGGCGATGCAGGAAGCTTTCCCGCGTGTTGCGATGAGCACCCGCCTGTTTACCCTCGACCGTAACCGTTTCACCAGCTCCGGCGGCACCGCGCCGCTGGACATGATGCTGCACCTGATCAGCCGCGATCACGGCCGTGAACTGTCCGCCGCGATCTCGGAAATGTTCGTCTACGAACGCATCCGCAACGAGCAGGATCACCAGCGTGTCCCGCTCAAGCACATGCTCGGCACCAACCAGCCGAAACTGCAGGAAATCGTTGCGCTGATGGAAGCCAACCTGGAAGAGCCGATCGACCTCGACGAACTGGCGGTGTACGTCGCCGTGTCCCGTCGCCAGCTCGAGCGCCTGTTCCAGAAATACCTGCACTGCTCGCCGTCGCGCTACTACCTCAAGCTGCGCCTGATCCGTGCGCGGCAACTGCTCAAGCAGACGCCGATGTCGATCATCGAAGTGGCGTCGGTCTGCGGCTTCGTGTCGACACCGCACTTCTCCAAGTGCTACCGCGAATACTTCGGCATTCCGCCGCGTGACGAGCGCGTCGGCTCCAACACCACCCAGCAGGTGGCGATGATGCCGCTGCCGCAGGCCATCGTGATGTCGCCGCTGTCCGGGCCGATGTCGGCGCTGAGCCAGGCACGCAACGAGTCGACCTTCGCCAGCGTGCGCCTCTAAAACGAAAGATCGCAGCCTGCGACAGCGCCTTCAGGAAAGGCACTGTCGCAGGCTGCGATCTTTTTTTGTCAGGTTTCAGGCGCGGGTTTGCTGATACTGCGCCAGGGCCGGCAGCAACTGCTTGTCGATGGCTTCGCGCACGGTCGGCTGAATGCTCGCGCTGCTGGTGTACATTTGCTTGACCATGGTGCGCAGCGTGTTGGCCCGCACATCATCCAGACCCCGCACCGCGCACTCGCAGGCCTGCTGGGCGGTGGAGCCCGACGGTACTTCGAATCCCAACGACTTGAGCTGGCCCAACAGGTCTTCCTGATCGATCAAATCGGCATACATCATGACGCGAATCCTTCTTCGGCAACGGAGGTCGTGGCTCGATTCTGGTAGGCCTGCCCAGGCACGGCAAGGGCGATTTGTCGCAGTGGCCGCGACAACTATGAACAGGTCGTTTTCGGCTAACTTGCCGTCAAGGGGAGTGGGCACACTGGCCTCAGCTTGCTTCACGAAGGTTTGGTCACCCTCGCCACGGCAGCTCCTCAACAGTACCCTCGCCCCGATCCTGTCACGGCTTGTATCGGGGCTTTTTTTGCCTGCGAATTACGATGATGCGGTCTAGCGCTGCAACACCAGAATCCGCGACAACAATTCATCCCGATCGATGTAGCAGCCCTGAAAATGTCGGGCCCCGGTGGCCGGGTCGAAGGCGTTGCGCGCGTGCAAAGTGCGGCGGTTGTCGAAGCACCACAGCTCGCCCGGATTGAGCCGCTGCATGACCCGAAAACGTGGCTCGCGGGTCATGGCGATGAAGCGCCGATAAGCGCGATACAGCAGGGGCATTTGCTCCACGGACGTGTCGAACGCCCCGCGCAAGAAGTTGGCCATGCGGATTTCTGCGACCCGACCCAACGCGTCCAGGGCGATGACCGGCGCGAGGCAGCGATAGTCGCTGTGGCGGTCCTTGTTGCGAAACTCCACCGGGATTTCGCACAGCGCCTGAAACGACGCGGGATCTTCCTGACGCAGCGTTTCGGCAATCGCAAAACCGTCGACGAAAATGCTCTCGCCACCCTCGGCGTCGTTCACCAGACAATGCAGAAATTGCAGCCCCGGTTGCAGCTCGCGGGTCGGCAGGTCGGTGTGCAATGGCAGGTTGAAAGCGGTGTAGGCGTTGCTGTCGGCGTCCGCCTTGGATTGCACGTTGAACAGCACGCCGAAGTTGCTCTCGCGGATGAACGAAATGCGCTGGGCGATCAGCTTCAGTGAGCCGGGTTCGGTGGGCACGCCGCGCACCTGGGTCAGGCCGATATCGCGTACCGCCAGCAACCATTGCAGCAGTGCGGCGTTGTCGTTCATCAGGGCTGCATAGTCGAACACCGGCAACTGCAAATCGCTGCGCCACAGGAAGGGTTCAGGTTTGGCGGCGAGGCGTTCGGCACGGGATTCGTCGTCATAGGCGTGGGCGCGCAACCAGCCGGCATCGAAGCGGCTGAGGTGGCCGTCCTGCCAGTCGATGCGCAGACAACCATCGGTGTCGATGTGCACGGCGGAGGGCGACAGATCCTGTGCCGCGTCGACGATCTCGAACACCTGCTCGCGGGTGACGCTGTAGACGCATTGCGGACACGGACAGTTGTCGCGCAACCACACGTGGTGGAACGGGCTGACACGCCCGTCAGCCCATTCAATCAGGACGCGATCCGCCAGGTTCTGCACGCCGTTCAGCGCGCTGATCAACGGATAAGTACGGAAATCGGCAACTGCAGCGGCGGTTTGCATGGCGGCTCCTTGTGAGGGATGGATTTACCGGGCTGGGGGCAGGGCGATGACCCGGCCGATGTAAGCGGGAGCGGGCAGATCGGCCTGCTCGGCGACGATGGCTTGCAGACGGCCCAGGGTGTCCGGGGTAAACGGTGCGGAACGCGGCCCGGCGAGGTCGACGTGCAGCAGCATCTGTTCGTTGCCGGCCAGCTCCTTGTCACCGCCGGCCAGGTGCAGGCTGTGATAGAGGTGCAGGCGTTTCTGGTCGTGGCCGATGATCTGCGTGCGCACTTCGACCTCGGCATCGAGCTTCACTTCGTGCAGGTAGTTGAGGTGCAGTTCGAGGGTGAACAGCGAGTGGCCGCTGGCTTCGCGGTTGTTGCTGTCCATGCCGAGGCGATCCATCAGGGCGTCGGTGGCGTAGCTGAAAATCAGCAGATAAAAGGCGTCGCGCAGGTGGCCGTTGTAGTCGACCCAGTCCGGGATGATGCGGGTTTGGTAGGTGGTGAGGGTGGGCATGTTTATCTCCAGACACGAGCGTTCCCACGCTTTGCGTGGGACGCTCAATATGCGATTACTCGCTGAAACTCATTCCATGCTTTTCTTTGGTGGTCTTCACCGCCTCAAGCACCGCCAGCAAGCAATCATCACGATAGCGCTCCAGCGCCGAAATACTGTGCCGGCCCAGTTGATCGCTGGTGCCGTCCACCACATCGTCGATCAACTTGTCGGTCAGTTCCGGCGCTGGCAGGTATGTCCACGGCAGCTGCAACGCCGGGCCGAACTGCGACATGAAGTGGCGCATACCGGCATCGCCACCGGCCAGGGTGTAAGTCAAGAATGTGCCCATGAACGACCAGCGCAGCCCGGCGCCAAAGCGGATTGCATCATCGATTTCACCGGTGGTCGCCACCCCGTCGTTGACCAGGTGCAGCGCCTCGCGCCACAGCGCTTCGAGCAGGCGGTCGGCGATGAAGCCCGGGACTTCCTTGCGCACATGCAGCGGGCGCATGCCGAGGGATTCGTAGACTTTCATCGCGGCCTGCACGGCTTCGGGCGCGGTGTTCTTGCCGCCGACCACTTCCACCAATGGCAGCAGATAAACCGGGTTGAACGGGTGACCGACCACGCAACGTTCCGGGTGGGTCGAGCTCTCGTAGAACTCGCTCGGCAACAGGCCGGAAGTGCTGGAACCGATCAGCGCATTCGGCTTGGCCGCTGCGCTGATCTTGCTGTGCAGGTCCAGTTTCAGTTCGAGGCGTTCCGGGGCGCTTTCCTGGATGAAGTCCGCATCGCGCACGCACTCTTCAATGGTCGCGACAAAGCGCAGGCGATCCTGCGACGCACCCGGCGCCAGACCATTTTTCTCCAGCGCGCCCCAGGCATTGGCCACGCGTTTGCGCAGCGCCGCTTCAGCGCCCGGCGCCGGGTCCCAGGCCACCACGTCGAGGCCGTGGGCGAGGGCGCGGGCGACCCAGCCGCTGCCGATGACGCCGCTGCCGAGTGCTGCGAAGGTTTTGATTTCGGTGATAAAGCTCATGGTCACTTCCTGGAGTGAGGCAAAAAAACGGTGGGCGTCAATCGCCCGCCCACCGGGGGAAAGGGTGATTTCAGCCGCGCTGGGTCAGGCCCATTTTCTTGCGACCTTCAGCCGGGGTCAGCACGCGGGCGCCGAGGCGGCTGAGGATTTCGCTGGCGCGTTCGACCAGTTGGCCGTTGGTCGCCAGCACGCCTTTGTCCAGCCACAGGTTGTCTTCCAGACCGACCCGCACGTTGCCGCCGAGCAGTACCGCTTGCGCGGCCATCGGCATCTGCATCCGGCCGATGCCGAACCCGGCCCACACCGCGTCGGCAGGCAGGTTGTCGACCATGGCTTTCATGGTGGTGGTGTCGGCCGGCGCGCCCCACGGGATGCCCAGGCACAGCTGGAACAGCGGATTGTCGAGCAGGCCTTCCTTGATCATCTGTTTGGCGAACCACAGGTGGCCGGTGTCGAAAATCTCCAGCTCCGCCTTCACGCCCAGCTCGGTGATGCGCTTGGCACCGGCGCGCAGCTGGGCCGGGGTGGAGACATAAATGGTGTCGCCGTCACCGAAGTTCAGGGTGCCGCAATCCAGGGTGCAGATTTCCGGCAGCAGTTCTTCGACGTGGGCCAAGCGGGTCAGCGGGCCGACCAGATCGGTGTTCGGGCCGAACTCCATCGGGTTCTCGCCCGGGCCGATTTCCAGGTCGCCACCCATGCCGGCGGTGAGGTTGACGATGATGTCGACGTCGGCTTCGCGGATACGCTCCATGACTTCGCGGTACAGCGCCACGTCGCGGCTGAACTTGCCGGTCTGCGGGTCACGAACGTGACAGTGCACGACCGTGGCGCCGGCCTTGGCCGCTTCTACTGCGGCAGCTGCGATCTGTTTTGGGGTGACCGGCACGTGTGGGCTTTTGGCGGTCGTGTCGCCAGCACCGGTGAGTGCGCAGGTGATGATGACGTCGTGATTCATGGTGCGTTTTCCTTCAGGCGTGATGGGTCTGTTCGCAGCCCGTGGCAGGCTGCGAAGTGGTTCGTTCGTTGCGGTTTATTTGCTGGTGAGCTGGAGGTTTTCAGCCGCCGGTTTGCCATCGAAAGTGGTGACGCCTTCGAGCCAGCGCTGTTTGTCCTGCGGGTGATCCTTGAGCCATTGTTTGGCCGATTCGAAAGCGTCCTTGTGATCGAGCAGCGGCTGCATCATCCGGCTCTCGTCTTCGGCGGTGAACGTCAGGTTGCTCAGCAGGCGGCTGACGTTCGGGCATTGTTCGGCGTATTTCGGCGCGGTGACGGTCCACACGGTGGCCATACCTTCGTTCGGGCCGAGGGCGTCATCGCTGCCGGTCAGATAGGTCATCTGCACGTTGACGTTCATCGGGTGCGGCGCCCAGCCGAAGAACACTACGGCCTCCTTGCGACGCACGGCGCGATCAACGGCGGCGAGCATGCCGGCCTCGCTGGATT
This sequence comes from Pseudomonas sp. FG35, assembly GCF_057809295.1. NCBI lineage: Bacteria > Pseudomonadati > Pseudomonadota > Gammaproteobacteria > Pseudomonadales > Pseudomonadaceae > Pseudomonas > Pseudomonas sp. FG35. The sequence continues at coordinate 165,813 of NZ_JBMDJR010000009.1, forward strand.
CCACAAGCTGGAACTTGCCAAGGCCGAACTGGTTCTTGGCGATCATCGCCTTGATCTGGGTGTTGGCGCCCGAGCCAGGCTCGATGCCGTAGATCTTGCCGCCCAGTTCTTTCTCGAACTTGGCGATGTCGGCGAAGGTTTTCAGGCCCTTGTCCGCCAGATAGGTCGGCACGGCGAGGGTGGCGCGGGCGTCTTTGAGGCTTGGTGCTTCGAGCACTTTGACCTGGTTGGCATCGACGAACGGGGTGATGGTCTGGGTCATCAGCGGGTTCCAGTAGCCGAGGAACAGGTCCAGACGCTGGTCGCGGATGCCGGCAAAGACGATCTGCTGGGAGGCGCTGGTCTGTTTGGTGCTGTAGCCGAGGCCGTCGAGCAGAACCTGGGCCATGGCGCTGGTGGCGATCACGTCGGTCCAGTTCACCACACCCATGCGCACGTTCTGACACGATGGGGAATCGGCCGCCATGACACTGGCGCTTAAAAACGCGGTACCGCTGAGTGCGAGAACACAGCTGCTGATCAGTCGTTTCATGTCGGGTTCCTCGGCAGGTCGTTATTGTGGGTTCCGGTGTCTGTGCGCCGGTGATGCTCAAATTACGCAGCTGTACGCCCTTGAAAGCGCACTGCGGCGACCAGCTCTTGCACTGCAGCGACCTGTGCTCTTGAATGCCGCTCGCAACTGGCGTATCAACGTTGCACGCTACCCGCTGACCGAGTGCGCGCCATGTCCCAGGATTTCTACTTTCTGTTGATGCCGGGTTTTTCCGCCATCGGGTTCATCTCTGCGATCGAACCGCTGCGGGTGGCCAACCGCTTTCGCGGCGAGCTGTATCGCTGGCACGTCTTGAGTGCCGATGGCGGGGCGGTGCTGGCGAGCAACGGGATGTCGGTCAACGCCGATGCGGCGCTGGAGCCGCTGAAGAAAGGGGCGACACTGCTGGTGGTCGCCGGTTTCGAGCCGCTGAAATTCGCCACCCCGGCGCTGGAGCATTGGCTGCGACGGCTGGACAACGAAGGCGTGACCCTCGGCGCCATCGACACCGGCAGCTTCGTCCTTGCCGAAGCCGGTCTGCTCGATGGCCATCGCCTGACCCTGCACTGGGAGGCCATCGACGCCTTCAAGGAATCTTATCCACAGCTCAGCGTCACCCAGGAGCTGTTCGAGATCGACCGTCGGCGCATCACATCCGCCGGCGGCACCGCGTCCATCGACCTGATGCTCGACCTGATTGCCCAGGCCCACGGCCCGCAACTGGCGATCCAGGTCAGCGAGCAGTTTGTATTGGGGCGGATTCGTCCGCGCAAGGACCACCAGCGCATGGAGGTCGCCACGCGCTACGGCATCAGCAACAAGAAGCTGGTGCATGTGATCGGCGAGATGGAGCAGCACAGCGAACCGCCGCTGACAACTTTGGAACTGGCGGAATCGATCAAGGTGACCCGGCGGCAACTTGAGCGGTTGTTCCGTCTGCACCTGAACGACACGCCGAGCAATTTCTATCTGCGCCTAAGACTGGAAAAGGCCCGGCAGCTGTTGCGCCAGACCGACATGAGCGTGCTGGAAGTCAGCATCGCCTGCGGATTTGAATCCCCGTCGTATTTCACCCGCAGCTACCGGGCGAAGTTTGCCCGGTGTCCGCGGGAGGATCGGCGTACGATACCTATAGATTAGATGTTGGATGATTTTGGTAGTTGAAGGTCAATAAAGACTGCCGCTAACATTTGCTCCTTTTAGTTGGGAGGGCTTTTAGCGGAGTTTGTTATAATTCCTGTTTTGATAGGCTACACATTCTAAATAATTGGGAAAGTTGCTGCCGGTGAGAAAGTCTTTTTTTTCTCTTGCCCAACCGTCATAGGTTCTTATTTGGATATAGTGGTTTTCTTCCGTCTTGGCTGTCCATCTATCCTGTCTTTGGATGCTGTTAATTTCTGCGCTTCGACCGTATATCAGTATCCCTCGTGGGGCATACATTGTGATTGCGTCCCCGGATTTTCGTCTTAAAGGTTCTAATTGTTGGCTTAGTGATTCTCTATTTTTGGAGCACCAGATTAACCAGTCATTGACTTGTTGCAATGCTTGATTGAAATCTTGTGTAAATTGATCGTTTTTTGTGAAAATGGATTTGCTCGGGCTTTCTAGCTCGACCAGATAAACAAAACACCGTCCCGACTGAGGGTTGACATATGAGAAGTCAGTTATGTAGTCGGTGCCAAGTGGGAATTTTCGGATAACGGCGTTGCCCATGAGGTACCCGCTTCCGCAGATGGCTCCAACATTAGACTCGAAAAAATTTTGGCAGTCGCGCTCTTCAGGGTTTGTTTGTAATAGTGCTTCTAGTGTGTTGTTTGTCATATTTTAATGTTTTAGTATGTTTATGATTATGCTGATTTTTTTTGCGCGAGATAAGTTTGGTCTTGTTGTAATTGTTTCGCTATGCATTAGCCACAATGAGTGTAAATAGATTCGGTCTGGGTACAAGCCGGTTAGTGTTTACCGATCAAGACCTAAATTTTTTCGCCAATGCCGCGCAACCTGCCTTGTACGCCTCATGCTGATATTTGTTCAGCGTGCCCGGCAGCTCGAAATTGTGCTTCTTGGCCTCGGCGTTGATCGTCTGCGGCGAAAGCAGCGTCACCTCGCAACCATCCAGCAACTGAAACACACCCTCGATCTTGAACGTGGTCGGGCCACCTGCAAACTCGCCCTTCTTGCTGCGCTTCTTGATCGCGATGCGATCGATGGAGTTCTCGCGCACGAACGACGCGACCTGCGCGGCGAATAGTTTGACGTTGGCCGTCTCGTCGTCATCGTCCAGCGCGATTTTCTTGGTGCTCAGCGCGACATGGCTCAGCGCCGAACCGTCGAGGGACGCCACCGCGATAATCGCTTCACTGCCTTTGATTTCGATACCGCAAATGTTCATGTGAATCCCTTTAGATGAAGATGCCAGGCACCGCGATAATTATGGAAATGAACCCAGTTATGAAGGATGTGTGAGATCACCATTGGAAAAGTGAATCCCAACGTGTTTGTGCACGGCTTTTGTAATTCCCAATAATGTCTTGTTCAAGCTTTCCTTCGGAAGGGGGCAGATTTCCTTCCGCTAATAGGGTCTCGTGTAGAAATAGAATGGACGCTGAAAACTTTCCTTTACATGCATTTGTAAAGCCACGTCGTTTTGACTTTGGCATGCATAAGTAGGTGTGGGCGACAAATCTTCTCAGATGGTTTTCGGTGTTTTTATTTGCGCTTTCGAGATTGCTCCATGAACTATGAGCCAAGCTGTTTCTGACAGCTCTTAAAAGATTCAGACCATCGAGTGTTGCTGGGGACAAGGTTCCAGCTTTATCCAGGGCATCAATTTTATTGGAAAATGACGGGAATGAGCCCTGCCTGATCGTCAGTGAAATATTGTTTTGCCGAATAATTGAATCTAGAACACCTTCGATTAAGAGTGTGCTTGAGTTTGCCGTCTTTAGTGCATCGTATTTATGAACGATACCGCCAGCTCGAGTCAAGGACTCCAAGTCTACTCCATCAGTAGTCAGCGCTTTTTCAGTAGTTTTTGCCAGTATAAAAATAGTATCAGTCGAAATTTTTTCCAGATGTTGGATGTAGCTCTTGAGGATTTCAGTTATTTTTGCGTGTGCCTGGAGGAAGTCTTTTTGAATAAACAGTATTTTTGGGGAGTTTGCTATTCTTTTGAGACTGACTAGCGGGAGGCTTGGTAAGCGAACGCTCTTGCCTTCATGTCCTTCAACTTCCAGTCTTTCGAGCGTTAAATATTTTTTGTGCAGGAAAAAACTGATGATCTTAAGGAACGCTTTGGTCTTCGTCTCGTCCAGCGTCAAGATCGGCGTTTTATCTACACAAACGAAAGAATATGTTTTTAGAGACGCTGGGATCAAGCTAAGGCTGTCTGCGGATTTTGCATGGCTCAGCAGTCGATCTATTCGATCCGTCTCACTAATTCCGGATTGATGAAAGAGTGCGTCTTCGAGAATATCTTCCTGTTCCATTTTTAGCTAAATCGTTCCTGAAATAATAAAGTCACCGCTTACAACGATATACGGAATGAGGAGAGTCACTCCTGACCAATCGACTCCAAAAACTCCGACCGCTCGTCACTCATCCGCGCCACGCAGTCATTCTGCGCAATCTTGAACGCCTTGCTGCCGTCCGTCGCCGGGAAGGCTTCTACGGCGCAGTCGGCGTCGCGGGTTTTCAGCCATTGTTGCTGGGCGGCCTTGAGTCTGGCGGTGATGTCGGCCAGTTGTGCCGGGTTCTTGCCGTAGGCGGTCTGCATGCGCTCGTTCAGGCTGGCGTAGTTGTCCTTGAGCAGGTCCTCGGCGGTGGTGCGGCTGTAGGCCGAACATTCCAGGGTCTGGATGTCGTTTTCCACCGCGTCGCACGGGTTGTTGTCGGACTCTTCGGCGGCGTGTACGCCGGTCGCAATCAGGGCCAGGGCCAGGAAGATCGATTTCATTGATGTCGCCGCTCTAATCCAGTGGTGTTTCCGGGATGCGGCAGATTCTGGCTCAAGCTCGCGGGCTTGAACAGGTGGCCGGTCGGACCGGTTGGCGACCCTTTGTCGCGGATTGACGCTTTCGGCAATTCCCCTGTCGTTTTTGCACCCGGCTGGTCGCGCACCGAGGCATATGCTGGCCCCAAAGCGCCGGCAGACGATTCGGCGCATGAATCGCCAATAAGGGGACGCCTGATGAGCCCAGCCGAATTACACGCCGACAGCATCGTTATCGACGGTCTGATCATTGCCAAATGGAACCGCGAGCTGTTCGAAGACATGCGCAAGGGCGGTCTGACGGCGGCCAACTGCACCGTGTCGGTGTGGGAGGGCTTTCAGGCCACGGTCAACAACATCGCTGCCAGCCAGAAACTGATTCGCGAAAACAGCGACCTGGTGATCCCCGTCCGCACCACCGCCGACATCCGCAAGGCCAAGGAGCAGGGCAAGACCGGCATCCTCTTCGGCTTCCAGAACGCCCACGCGTTCGAAGACCAGATCGGCTATGTCGAGGTGTTCAAGCAGCTCGGCGTCGGCATCGTGCAGATGTGCTACAACACCCAGAACCTGGTGGGCACCGGTTGCTACGAACGTGACGGCGGCCTGTCGGGCTTCGGTCGCGAAATCGTCGCCGAAATGAACCGTGTCGGCGTCATGTGCGACCTGTCCCACGTCGGCTCCAAGACTTCCGAGGAAGTCATCCTCGAATCGAAAAAACCGGTCTGCTATTCCCACTGCCTGCCGTCGGGGCTGAAAGAGCACCCGCGCAACAAGTCCGATGAAGAGCTTAAGTTTATTGCTGACCACGGCGGTTTCGTCGGCGTGACCATGTTCGCGCCGTTCCTGGCCAAGGGCATCGATTCGACCATCGACGACTACGCCGAAGCCATCGAATACACCATGAACATCGTCGGCGAAGACGCTATTGGCATCGGCACCGACTTCACCCAGGGTCACGGTCAGGACTTCTTCGAATACCTGACCCACGACAAGGGCTACGCCCGCCGTCTGACCAACTTCGGCAAGATCATCAACCCGCTGGGCATCCGCACCGTCGGCGAGTTCCCGAACTTGACCGAGACCCTGCTCAAGCGCGGCCACTCCGAGCGCGTGGTACGCAAGATCATGGGCGAAAACTGGGTGAGCGTCCTCAAAGACGTCTGGGGCGAATAAGCCGCCGCTTCCCGAATACTTTCCCCCGGCCGTCCGTGCCGGGGGCAACACCAAAATTTTCTGGAGTTAAGTTTCCATGGCCAAGATCGCCCCGCAATTGCCAATCGAAGTCGACAGCGAGACCGGTGTCTGGACCTCCGACGCCCTGCCGATGCTGTACGTGCCCCGGCATTTTTTCGTCAACAACCACATGGGCATCGAGGAAGTACTGGGCGCTGACGCCTATGCCGAGATCCTCTACAAGGCCGGCTACAAATCCGCCTGGCACTGGTGTGAAAAAGAAGCCGAGTGCCACGGCCTGGAAGGCGTCGCGGTGTTCGAACACTACATGAAGCGTCTGTCGCAACGCGGCTGGGGCCTGTTCAAGATCCAGGACATCGACCTCGACAAAGGCACCGCCAGCGTCAAGCTCGAACACTCGGCGTTCGTCTACGTCTACGGCAAGGTCGGGCGCAAGGTCGACTACATGTTCACCGGTTGGTTTGCCGGCGCGATGGACCAGATCCTCGCCGCTCGTGGCAGCAAGATCCGCACCGTGGCCGAGCAGGTCTACGGTGGCTCCGAAGAAGGCCACGACGACGGCCTGTTCACCGTCAAGCCGTTGTAAGTCGAGGAACCCGCCATGGCTTTCGAAGCAATGTTTCAGCCAATTCAAATTGGCAAACTGACCATCCGCAACCGCGTGCTCAGCACCGCGCACGCCGAGGTCTACGCGACCGACGGCGGCATGACCACCGAGCGGTACGTCAAGTATTACGAAGAGAAAGCCAAGGGCGGCATCGGCCTGGCGATCTGTGGCGGTTCGTCCGTGGTGGCGATCGACAGCCCGCAGCAATGGTGGAGTTCGGTGAACCTGTCCACCGACCGGATCATCCCGCACTTCCAGAATCTCGCCGACGCCATGCACAAGCACGGCGCCAAGATCATGATCCAGATTACCCACATGGGCCGTCGCTCCCGTTGGGACGGTTTCCACTGGCCGACCCTGATGTCGCCGTCGGGTATCCGCGAACCGGTGCACCGCGCCACCTGCAAGACCATCGAGCCGGAAGAAATCTGGCGGGTGATCGGTAACTACGCGCAAGCCGCGCGCCGCGCCAAGGCCGGTGGCCTGGACGGCGTCGAACTGTCGGCCGTGCACCAGCACATGATCGACCAGTTCTGGAGCCCGCGCGTCAACAAGCGGACCGACGAATGGGGCGGCACTTTCGAGGGCCGCATGAAGTTCGGTCTGGAAGTCCTGAAAGCCGTACGCGCCGAGGTAGGTGACGACTTCTGCGTCGGCATGCGCATCTGCGGTGACGAGTTCCACCCGGACGGTCTGTCCCACGAAGACATGAAGCAGATCGCCAAATATTACGACGACACCGGCATGCTCGATTTCATCGGCGTCGTCGGCTCGGGTTGCGACACCCACAACACCCTGGCCAACGTGATTCCGAACATGAGTTATCCGCCGGAGCCGTTCCTGCACCTGGCGGCCGGAATCAAGGAAGTGGTCAAGGTTCCGGTGCTGCACGCGCAGAACATCAAGGACCCGAACCAGGCCACGCGGATTCTCGAGGGCGGTTACGTCGACATGGTCGGCATGACCCGCGCCCACATCGCCGACCCGCACCTGATCGCCAAGATCAAGATGGGCCAGATCGACCAGATCAAACAGTGCGTCGGCGCCAACTACTGCATCGACCGTCAGTATCAGGGTCTGGACGTGCTGTGCATCCAGAACGCCGCGACCTCCCGTGAATACATGGGCGTGCCGCACATCATCGAGAAATCCACCGGGCCGAAACGCAAGGTGGTGATCGTCGGTGCCGGTCCGGCGGGGATGGAAGCTGCCCGCGTGGCGGCCGAACGTGGCCACGACGTGACCCTGTTCGAGAAGAAGGAATTCATCGGCGGCCAGATCACTACGGCCTCGAAAGCGCCGCAGCGTGACCAGATCGCCGGCATCACCCGCTGGTTCCAGCTGGAGCTGGCACGGCTGAAAGTCGACCTGCGCCTGGGCACTGCCGCAGACGCCGACACCATCATGGACCTGCGCCCGGACATCGTGGTGCTGGCGGTTGGCGGGCATCCATACCTTGAACAGAACGAACACTGGGGCGCCGCCGAAGGGCTGGTGGTCAGCAGCTGGGACGTGCTCGACGGCAAGGTCGCGCCGGGCAAGAACGTGCTGGTCTACGACACCATCTGCGAATTCACCGGGATGTCGGTGGCCGACTTCCTTGCCGACAAGGGCAGCCAGGTCGAGATCGTCACCGACGACATCAAACCGGGCGTGGCCATCGGTGGTACGTCGTTCCCGACCTACTACCGCAGCATGTACCCGAAAGAAGTGATCATGACCGGCGACATGATGCTGGAGAAGGTTTACCGCGAAGGCGACAAACTCGTCGCCGTGCTGGAGAACGAATACACCGGCGCCAAAGAGGAGCGGGTGGTGGATCAGGTGGTCGTCGAGAACGGCGTGCGCCCGGACGAAGAAATCTACTACGCCCTCAAGGACGGCTCGCGTAACAAGGGCCAGATCGATGTCGAGGCACTGTTTGCGATCCAGCCACAACCTTCGTTGAGCAGCACCGGCGACGGTTACTTGCTGTTCCGCATCGGTGACTGCGTGGCGCAGCGTAATACTCACGCTGCGATCTATGACGCCCTGCGGTTGTGCAAAGACTTCTAAAGGCTTGCACATGACCCTGTGGGAGTGGGCTTGCCCGCGAATGCATGCTGTCAGTCACCGCTGCATCGACTGACCCGGCGCTTTCGCGAGCAAGCTCGCTCCCACAGGAACACGCCGAACGTGTTTCTCCAGGCTGTACTGGTGGGAGCTTCACCATGTTGAACACCCTTCTTCCAATCCTGTTGTTCGCAGCCCTGGCCCTTGCGGTGCTGGGGGCGTTGCGGCGGGTGGCCATGTGGCGTCGGGGCCGGGCCTCGAAGGTCGATCTGATCGGCGGCCTGTTCGCCATGCCCAAGCGTTACATGGTCGATCTGCACCACGTGGTGGCGCGGGACAAATACATCGCCAACACCCACGTCGCCACGGCGGGCGGGGCGGTGGCGTCGATTGTGCTGGCGATTCTGGTGCACGGTTTCGGCCTGCATAACCGCATTCTCGGCTACGCGTTGCTGCTGATGACGGCGGTGATGTTCGTCGGGGCGATCTTCGTTTATCGGCGCCGGCTCAACCCGCCGGCGCGGCTGTCGAAAGGCCCGTGGATGCGCCTGCCGAAAAGCCTGCTGGCGTTCTCGGCCTCGTTCTTCCTGGTGACCTTGCCGGTGGCCGGAATCCTGCCGGAGAACTTCGGTGGCTGGGTGTTGGCAGCGATTCTCGGCATCGGTGTGTTGTGGGGCGTGTCCGAGTTGTTCTTCGGCATGACCTGGGGTGGGCCGATGAAACACGCCTTCGCCGGGGCCCTGCACCTGGCCTGGCACCGTCGCGCCGAACGTTTTGGTGGTGGTCGTTCCACCGGTTTGAAACCGCTGGACCTGAACGATCCGACCGCGCCGCTGGGCGTGGAGAAACCCAAGGATTTCACCTGGAACCAGTTGCTCGGTTTCGATGCCTGCGTGCAGTGCGGCAAGTGCGAAGCCGCGTGCCCGGCGTTCGCCGCCGGCCAGCCGTTGAACCCGAAAAAGCTGATTCAGGACATGGTCGTCGGCCTCGCCGGCGGCACCGATGCCCAGTTCGCCGGCAGCCCGTATCCGGGCAAACCGGTGGGCGAACACAGCGGCAATCCGCACCAACCGATCGTCAACGGTCTGGTCGATGCCGAAACCCTGTGGTCGTGCACCACCTGCCGGGCCTGCGTCGAGGAATGCCCGATGATGATCGAGCACGTGGATGCCATCGTCGACATGCGCCGACACTTGACCCTGGAAAAAGGCGCGACCCCGAACAAGGGCGCCGAAGTCCTGGAAAACCTGATCGCCACCGACAACCCTGGCGGTTTTGCCCCGGGCGGACGGATGAACTGGGCGGCGGACCTGAACCTCAACCTGCTCAGCGAGAAGAAGTCCACCGACGTGCTGTTCTGGGTCGGCGATGGCGCTTTCGACATGCGCAACCAGCGCACTCTGCGGGCGTTCGTCAAAGTGCTGAAAGCGGCCAAGGTCGACTTCGCGGTGCTGGGTCTGGAAGAGCGCGACAGCGGCGACGTGGCCCGACGTCTGGGTGACGAAGCGACTTTCCAGCTGCTCGCCAAGCGCAATATCCAGACCCTGGCCAAATACAGCTTCAACCGCATCGTTACCTGCGATCCGCACAGTTTCCACGTGCTGAAAAACGAGTACGGCGCGTTCGACGGCAACTACCTCGTGCAGCACCACAGCACCTACCTGGCGGAAATCATCCAGGCCGGCGCGCTGAACCTCGGTCAGCACAAAGGCAACAGCGTGACCTACCACGATCCGTGCTACCTCGGCCGCTACAACGGCGAGTACGAGGCACCGCGCGAAGTGCTGCGTGCGCTCGGCATCGAGATCAAGGAGATGCAACGTTCCGGCTTCCGTTCGCGCTGCTGCGGCGGCGGTGGCGGGGCGCCGATCACTGACATTCCGGGCAAGCAGCGGATCCCCGACATGCGCATGGAAGACATCCGCGAGACCGGCGCCGAGCTGGTGGCCGTGGGTTGTCCACAGTGCACGGCGATGCTCGAAGGCGTGGTCGAACCGCGTCCGCTGATCAAGGACATTGCCGAACTGGTGGCCGACGCGCTGCTCGAAGACGCCGCGCCGAACAAGCCTGCCACCCCGGCCAAGCGTGAACCTGCGGAGGCCCACTGATGAGCGACATTATCCGCCGCGATCCCCGCGCCGAATGGATCGCACGCAACCGTCTGCACCCGCTGCACGCGGCCATGCAGCCGGCGCAACACAGCTGGATGGGCCCCAACGGGATCATCCGCAAGAACCTGCACGGCATCGGCTTCATCGGGCCGAACGGCATCAAGCGTATCGACCGCAGCGGCGCCCAGCAGGGCGGGGCGGTCAAACGCTCGGCCGCGGTCGAAGTGCAGTTGCCGCTGCATCAGGTGCCGGCGCCGGCGTTCTACATCAGCGTGGTGCCGGACATGGTCGGCGGCCGCTTGAGCAGCCACGACCGCGACCTGCTTGGTCTGGCTCATCAGCTGGCCGGCAGCGACGGCGCGGTGCTGGCCGTGGTGTTCGGTGAGCACAAGGAAAACGCTTTCGCCACCGCAGGCGTTGACCGCTTGCTGGTGCTGGAAGGCGAAGAATTCAGCGGTTATGCACCGGAGCAACGGATCCAGGGCCTGCGGGCTGTGGATAACCAGTTCAACCCGCGTCACTGGCTGCTGCCGGACAGCCGCAGTGGCGGCGGCGAACTCGGTCGGCGCTTTGCTGCCGCACTGGGTGAACGCCCGGCGACACGGGTGTGGCAGGTCAAGGATCAGGAGTGCATCGGCCGCGCCGGTGCCGGTCTGCAGGATCTGGCCCGCCCGGTGGCGCGGTTGATTCTGGCGTCGGCCGAATGCGCGGAACCGGTCAGCGAAACCCGTCACGAAGCGCTGCCGGTGGAGTTATCCACACCCGTCGCACGCAGCCTGTCGCGGATCGAGGATCTGGGTGCGGTGGCGGTGGATCCGGCAGCGATTCCGATGGCCGAAGCCGAGTTCATCTTCTCAGGTGGTAACGGGGTCAAGGACTGGGAGCTTTTCCACAGGACCGCCGCCGCCCTCGGCGCTACCGAAGGCGCTTCGCGGGTGGCGGTGGACGATGGCTTCATGGCCCGCGACCGTCAGGTCGGCGCGTCCGGCACCTGGGTCACCGCGCGGGTTTACGTGGCCGTGGGGATTTCCGGGGCGATCCAGCACCTGCAAGGCATCGGTGCCTGCGACAAGGTGGTGGCGATCAACCTCGATCCGGGCTGCGACATGATCAAACGTGCCGACCTGTCGGTGATCGGCGAGAGCGCGGAAATTCTTCAGGCCTTGATCGCGGCGGTAGACGCTTACCGCAACGAAGCCAAGCGCGATGCGGCTTAAGGAACGGTTATGAGCACAAAGATCATCAGTCTGGTTTCAATCGGCGCCCACCCGACCTCCGGCCGCCCTCGCCGCGCAGATCAGGACGCCCGCGCGGTGGAGCTCGGCCTGCAATTGGCGGGGGACAACCTGCAAGTGCTGCACGCCGGTGACATCGCGGAACCGGCGCTGCGCGCCTATCTGGGCATGGGGCTTGCGCAGATGCATGTGCTGGAACAACCGGCGGGCGCCGATGCGTTGCCGGCGTTGACCGAGTATCTGCGAGATGCCGGTGCCCAGATGGTGTTGACCGGCAGCCAGGCGGAAACCGGCGAAGGTTCGGGGATGCTGCCGTTCCTGCTGGCCGAAGGGCTGGGCTGGCCATTGGTGGTGGGGCTGGCGCAGGTCGAGTCGATCAACGACGGTTCGGCGCTGGTGCTGCAAGCGTTGCCCCGTGGGCAGCGGCGCCGGCTGAAGGTGCGCCTGCCGTTTCTCGCGACTGTGGATAACGCCGCGCCCAAGCCTCGGCAGAGTGCTTACGGGCCTGCGCGGCGTGGTGTTCTTCAGGCGAAAGACGTGGAAGTGGTGGATGACGAACTGCTGGCCGTTGCGACCCTGCAACCAGCCAAGCCCCGGCCGAAACGGTTGAAGGTGATCAAGGCCAAGAGCGGGGCGGACCGGATGAAGGCGGCGACGGCCAAGGCTAGCGGCGGTGGTGGGCAAGTCCTGAAAGGCGTAACGGCGCAGGCCGGTGCCGAAGCCATTCTCAAACTGCTGATCGAAGAAGGTGTTGTCCGCTGAAACCTTTGCTGACCCTCTCCCTTCAGGAGAGGGCGCTTTACCCACAATCCCTGTTGGCGGATCTGTGGATAACGTGTTCGCCCCTCCCTGTACCCCACGCCAATCAAGCTCTCCAGCCCTCAGGTCAAAAAACAACCAGCCTAACTCGCGGTTTTTTCTGAGGTTTTCCCCAGAACAACGCCCAGACTTGCCCCCAATCTCTGTTGGCGCTTCTGTGGATAAGATGTTCGCTATCCGCCAAGAGCCCTATAAACCGTGGCTTACAAGGATCTGATCAAAAAACGCTCAATTCAACCTTTTAACCCGCCAATCCCCACGCAAACCCCGATTTACCAACGCCCTCAGCGCTTTTCCACAGCACTCGCCAAGTTACCCCCGAACTCTGTTGGCGCTTCTGTGGATAAGGTGTTCGCCATCCTCTGCAAGCCAGGTAATCCGTGCCATGTAGAGGATTGATCAAAAAATGATCAATCGCTAATGGAAACCCTGCATCTGGATAAGTCACCAATTTTCTTCACAAAACCCCGATTATTTTTCCAGGTCATCCACAGTTGTCCCCATTAGCTGTGGGTTTCTGTGTGGATAACTTGTTCGCCAAACCCTGCAACCCCCGGCGGGCTTAGTCCAAATCGCAATTGATCAGATTTCATACAGTTCTAAGAGCCCGCCTTGACTTCGATCCGGTGCCTGTCTTCACTGCAATGGCACAAGGACAGCTGTCACTTATCCACATCTGGTTCAGGGAGAACGCGTGATGGATACCCAGCCACACCGCTTACCCCCCAATCCCTGCACGCTCCGCGTTCTGCCGGCTCCTTCGCCGCGCAAGCGTACGTTGCGTCGTGCCGTCAATCAGCACGCCCGTCTGTAGCACCTGATTCCTGCCCAAACCGTTGTACTGCCGTCGGGATTTCCCGGAGGCCAGGTGCCCGTTCGCCCATTGATTGCAGGCAACCGCAGAGTTGCCCCATCTGCCTGAGAGAGGAACCCCCTCATGACACGGATCGCAACGCCCATCAGCGAAATCAAGGAACACTACGACGTGATCGTCATCGGCTCCGGGTATGGCGGCGGCATTGCCGCGTCGCGCCTGTCCAGGGCCGGTAAAAGGGTCTGTCTGCTGGAACGCGGTCGGGAAATCCAGCCCGGCGAATACCCCAACACCATGATCGCCGCGACCGAGGAGTTGCAGGTACACGATCCGGACGGCCACATCGGCTCGCGCACCGGGTTGTTCGACCTGCACGTCAACGCCCAGCAGAACGTGGTGGTCGGCTGCGGCCTCGGCGGCACGTCGCTGATCAATGCCAACGTCTCGCTGGAACCGACCGCCGACGTGTTCAAGGATCCACGCTGGCCACTGGCGGTGCGCGAGGATCACGACGGCTTACTCAAGGCGGGTTACGAAAAAGCCCGAGAGATGCTCAAGCCCAATCCCTACCCAAGCACCGCGCCGAACCTGCCGAAGCTTGATGCCAACAAAAAATCGGCAGACTTCCTCAAGCAAGGCGCGCATTTCTACAAGCCGCCGATCAACGTGACCTTCGACAAACTGCCCAACAACCTCAATCACGTCGGCGTCGAGCAACTGCCGTGCAACCACTGTGGCGACTGCGTGTCGGGCTGTAACAACAAGGCCAAGAACACCACGCTGATGAACTACCTGCCGGACGCCACCAATCACGGCGCGGAGATTTTCTGTCAGGCCCAGGTGCGGCATCTGGAGCGCGACGGCAATGGCTGGATCGTGCACTTTCAGTACCTGGACAGCGGTCGCGAAAAATTCGACGCGCCGACGCTGTTTGTGAAAGCCGACATCGTCGTGGTCTCCGCCGGCACCCTCGGCTCCACTGAAATTCTGCTGCGCTCGCGGGACAAAGGCCTGGTGATGTCCGGCCAGCTCGGCGAGAACATGAGCGGCAACGGCGACATCCTCGGCTTCGGCCACAACTGCGAGCAGACCATCAACGGCATCGGTTTCGGCGCGCATTCGGCCAAGGAACTGCAACCGGTCGGCCCGTGCATCACCTCGATCATCGACATGCGCACCGAGGGTGACCGCAGCAGTCGCATGGTCATCGAGGAAGGCTCGATCCCCGGCGCCCTTGGCCGGCCGATGGTGCCGGCGATGGCCGGGTTCGCCGAGATGATCGGCAAGCCCACCGACGACAGCTTCAGCGGCAAGGTGAAGTACAAGGAGCGCGAAGCCGAAAGCTTCCTGCGCGGCCCGTACCACGGCGCGCTGCACAACATGCAGACCTACCTGATCATGAGCCACGACAGCGGCCAGGGACGCATGGTCCTCGACAACAAGGATCAACTGCGCATCGACTGGCCGGGCGTCGGCGAGCAGGAAAACTTCAAGATCGGCAACGAACGCTTGTACCAGAGCACCAAGGCCCTGGGCGGGATCTGGGTCGAGAATCCGATCTGGACCAAGTTGCTCAAGCACAGCATCGTCTCGGTGCATCCGCTGGGTGGTTGTGTGATGGGTGAAGATGCCGCGCAAGGCGTGGTCAATCACAAGGGCCAGGTGTTCAGCGGCGCCAGCGGCACCGATGTCTACGCCAACCTGTACGTGACCGACGGCGCGGTGATCCCGACATCACTGGCGGTCAATCCGCTGCTGACCATCTCCGCCGTGAGCGAGCGCAACATGGGCCTGCTGGCGGCCGATCGTGGCTGGACGATCGACTACACGCTGCCGTCGGCGCCGCGCAAACAAACCGCGCCGCCGACCCTTGGCGTGCAGTTCACCGAAACCATGAAAGGCTACTTCTCCCGCGCCTTCACCGCCGCGCAAAGCACCGACCTCAAAGTCTATGAAGCTGCCGCCAAACGTGGCGAGGCGGACAACTCGCCAATCGATTTCACCCTGACCATCACCGCCAACGACCTCAACCGGATGATCAAGGAGCCGGAACACGCCGCGACCATCGTCGGCACGGTGATCGCTCCGGCGCTGTCGCCGGAACCGCTGACCGCCAGCAACGGCGTGTTCAACCTGTTCGAGCAATTCGAGCAGCAGGTCGATACGCGTCACATGAAGTACGACATGAAACTGACCGCCGAAGACGGCAACGACTATTTCTTCAGCGCCTTCAAGACCGTGCCGGAAGACAACGGCGTGCTGAATATCTGGCACGACACCAGCACCCTCTACGTCACGCTGTATCGTGGGCCGGACAAGACCGGCGAGGTGATCGGCTCCGGAGTGATGCACATCAAACCGACCGACTTCGCCAAGCAGATGACCACCATGAAAGTCCTCAACGCGCGCAACGAGCGTGAGCGGATCGAAGGGCTGGCGCGGTTCGGCAAGTTCTTCGCCGGAATTCTCTGGGAGAGTTATGGCGGGGTGTTTGCCGGTGACAAATACTTCAACCCCGACGCGCCGCCACGGCTGAAACGGCCGCTGGATGCGCCGGCGCCGGCCGTGCATTTCTTTTCCACCGAAGATGGCGTGCAGTTGCGCCTGACCCGTTATCAGGCCGGCAGCAAAGGCCCGGTAATGCTGGTGCATGGTCTGGGTGTGGGCTCGAATATCTTCTCGACCGACACGATCCAGACCAACCTGCTGGAGTTTCTGTGCAAGCACGACTACGACGTGTGGCTGCTGGATTTCCGGGTGAGCATCCTGCTGCCGGCAAGCAAGAAGGAATGGAACGGCGACCAGATCGCCCAGTACGACTTCAAGGCCGCCATAGCACAGATCCAGCAGGAAACCAAAGCCAAAGACGTGCAGTGCGTGGTGCATTGCTACGGCGCGACCACGTTCTTCATGTCGCTGCTCGCTGGTTTGCAGGGCGTGCGTTCGGTGGTCTGCTCGCAGATTGCCGCCGACACTGTGGTCGCGACCGCAACGGGGTTGAAGGCCGGGCTGCACCTGCCGGGGATGCTCGATGCGATCGGCATCAAATCGATGACCGCTTACGCCGACAGCAAGGAGAACTGGTTCAACCGGCTCTACGACAAGGCGCTCAACGGCTACGCGCGGATCGAAGCCCAGGGCTATTGCACCAACCCGGTGTGCCACCGCATCACCTTCATGTACGCCTCGCTGTATCGCCACGACACCCTCAATGAAACCCTGCATGACAACCTGCACGAGCTGTTCGGCGAGTCGAACATCGAGACCTTCGAGCACCTGGCGCTGATCGTGCGCAAAGGGCATCTGGTGGATTTCAAAGGGCGCGACGTGTACATGCCGCACTTTGATCGGCTGACCATGCCGATCTGCTTTATCAGCGGTGCCGACAACCAGTGTTATCTGCCGGAAAGCACGCTCAAGACCTATCAGCGGGTTTGTGAGAAGCACGGGCCGGAACGCTACAGCCGGCATGTGGTGCCGGGTTACGGCCACATCGATTGCATGTTCGGCAAGAACGCGGTGGTCGATGTGTATCCGATCATCCTTGAACACCTGGAGAAAACGGCCCTCGGATAGCCCCCGATCGTGTCGATCGTTCCCACGCTCTGCGTGGGAACGCCGCCATGGACGCTCTGCGTCCGCTTTTGTGACGCGGAGCGTCACGAGATGCATTCCCCCGCGGACGGTTCGACGCTTCGACGGGGGAACGATCTGGGGAACTGATATGGACAGCTACATCCGCTGGTTTCAACGCTTCATCTGGCTCGGCATTGCGATGAACATGGTGTTCGCGATCCCGGCGCTGTTCGCGCCGGGGTTGCTGACATCGGTGGTCGGCCTGCCGCCGCAACTCTCCGACCCGTGGCTGGAAAACGCCGGAATGCTGCTGGTCGGCATCAGCGTGTTCTACATGCCGTCGGGCTTCGACGCGCCGCGCTACGTGGTGCATTCCTGGTTGTGCGTGCTGACGCGGCTGATTGCGGTGGTGTTCTGGATCTACCTGATCAACACCAGCAGCCAGGGTTCGGTGTTCGTGCCGATGCTGATGGGTGACCTGAGCTTTTTCCTGATCCTCGGCATCCTGCTGTACCTCGGCACCCCCCCTGAAAACCGACCCCTGGCGCTGCTGTGTGACGGCTGGCGCGAATGGCGGGCGGCGTGGGCGCGGCAGTGGCAGAGTCACGCGTTCAAAGTCGGCACCCTGATCGTGGTGGCGCTGCTGGCGTTCATCGGTTACCAGACCTGGTATCAGATGCTGCGCGTGGTGCCGGAGCAGGATTACTCCTCAGACGAAGATCACTACAAGTACGCCGCGATTGGCCTGGGTATCGAGGCGCGGATTCCCTATTACCTGTTCTCCGTGCTGCCACAAATGTGCCCGGAAAAACTGCCGAAACCCGGTGGCTGGGAAGTCTTCGGTTTCCTGTTCGAGAACGGCAAGGACCTGCCGATCGGCATGGCCAAGCGGCAGATCGGCTACCCGACCGTCGAGCCGAACTGCGCGCTGTGCCACACCGGTTCCTACCGGGCGAATGCCAGCGACGTTGCGGTGAATGTGCCGAGCGCGCCGGCCAACACCCTGCAACTGCAGGCCTTCCAGTGGTTCGCCTACGATTGCGCCAGCGATCCGAAATTCACCACCGACGCGGTGATGGCGGCGATCAACAGCAAATTCCAGCTGGGCTTTTTCGAGAAGCTCTACAACCGCTACCTGATCATCCCGATGGCCAAGACCGCGCTGCTCAAACAGAAGCAGGCCTACGCCTGGCAGAAGCTGCGCCCGCAACAGGGGCCGGGGCGCACCGACACCTTCAACCCGACGAAAATGGTGGTGTTCGGCTTCCCGGATGACTCGACCATCGGCACTGTCGACCTGCCGCAAGTGTGGAACCAGAAACCCCGGGAATCGATGTACCTGCACTGGGACGGCAATAACAACAAGATCCACGAGCGCAACTACGCCGCTGCGATGGCGGTGGGCGCGACGCCGGAGTCGGTGCTGCCGCCGAGTTTCAACCGGGTGACCAACTGGCTGCTCGGGCACAAGGCGCCGGCGTGGCCGTGGGCACTGGATCAGGCAAAAGTCGCCCAGGGCAAACCGGTGTGGGAGGCTAACTGCGCGGGTTGTCACGATTTCGGTCGCGTCGATACCGGGCAAGTCACTACCAACATCGACCAGCTCGGCACCGATCCGCACCGGCTGAACTCGTTCACCACCGGGCTGGTAGCGGCGTTCCACACCTTCAAGAAACCGCCGTTCGATTTCGGTGCCTATCGCAAGACCCAGAGCTACAGCAACACGCCCACCGACGGCATCTGGCTGCGTGCGCCGTACCTGCACAACGGTTCGGTGCCGACCCTGTGGGACTTGCTGCAACCGCCGGAAAAACGTCCGCAGGTGTTCATCACCGGCTCCGATGTCTACGACCCGGTCAACGTCGGCTTCGTGACGAGTGGCGCCCAGGCCAAAGCCTCGGCGGATTTCACCTACGACACGCGTCTGGAAGGCAACCACAACAGCGGTCACCTGTACGGCACGACGCTGTCGGACGACGACAAGCGTGCGCTGATCGAATTCATGAAAACCCTGTGAACCCTTACGGATAGAGGATTTCGCCATGTCAGCGGTCGGTCATCTGAAACACGAATACGACAAGGTCAAGCTGCGCCTGCACGGCTTGTTCACGCGCATCGAAATGGCCTGGATGAAGCTCATCAGCGAACTCGAACCCAAGGAATTCGAGGCCATCATCAAGTTGCTCCAACGCGGTCACGATCAGGCGCAATACGTGCTCAAGCACGGCGAGTTGCCGACCGACGAGCCGGCCGTGCCGTGGGAGTTGGCCCACGGTTTGTCGATCCTGCGCATCGGCAACGCGACGCCGTTGCCGCAATCGCCCGATCAATTGCAGACCAAGGTGCTCAAGGACGGCACGTTGCTTGGCTGCCGCAAATGGGAACTGCTGGATCTGCTGTGGAGCGAGGCTCTGCTCAAGTGGATCGAGAACCTGCGCCATCACGCGACTTTCGGCACCGATCCGGCGCTGGTGACCATGGAGCGCGAAGTGACGCTGGCGATTGCCGGCGACTGGGGCACCGGACCGTTCAACAGCCATGCGCCGGCGGTGTCGGTGGCCAACCAGATGCAACTGGCCAATGCCGATTTCACCATTCACCTGGGGGACGTCTATTACGCCGGCACTCACTCCCAGGAAGACACCGACATGGCCGGCTGGCCGATGGGCACCCACGGCTCGTTCACCCTCAATTCCAACCACGAGATGTACAGCGGCGCCCACGGTTACTTCAAGGAACTGGCGGCGCGCTTTCCGGGGCAGCAGGGCACCAGTTACTTTGCCCTGATCAATGACGACTGGCTGATTGTCGGGCTGGATACGGCGTACGCCTCGGACGTCATGAACCTGTACATGGACGGCACCCTGAACAAGCCGCAGATCGAATGGATGAAGGGCCTGCCGAAGCGCAAAAAACTCATGGTGCTCAGCCACCATCAGGGCTTCGACATCACCGGGCACCACAAGACTGCGCTGTATCAACCGGTGTGCGATGCGCTGGGGCGTGAGCCGGATTATTGGTATTGGGGCCATTTGCACAACGGCATTGTCTATGCGGCCCAGGGCGGACTGCATGCGCGTTGTGCCGGGCACGGAGCGATTCCCTACGGCACCACCAGCGAGCTGAACGGGCATTCGCGGGTGCTGTTTTCGGAGACGAAGGATGCGAACGATCCGGACTACCCGCTGCGGGTGTTGAACGGGTACGCGAAGATCAGGTTGGTGGGGGAGGAGATTTTCGAGGAGTTTATCGGGGAGGATGGATCGGTGAGGTGGTCATCGAAATGATGCGGTGATTGTGTGATCGTTCCCACGCAGAGCGTGGGAAAGATCTGTCACGATTCAACTTGCCAGCGATGCTTTTTAGCCTTGGACCGGCACGCCTTTGAGGTACGGCGCAGGCTCGGCCCCGAGGTTGCTCAGCATCCGCTCGCTGTACCAATCGACGAAGTTGACCACGCCGAACTCATAGGTCTTGGAGTACGGGCCCGGCTGGTAGGCGGTGGAGTTGATCCCGCGCTGGTTCTCTTCGGCCAGACGACGGTCCTGATCGTTGGTCGCGTCCCATACCTGGCGCATGCGTTCGACGTCGTAATCCACGCCTTCGACCGCATCCTTGTGCACCAGCCACTTGGTGGTGACCATGGTTTCCTGGGCGCTGATCGGCCACACGGTGAACACGATGATGTGGTCGCCCATGCAGTGGTTCCACGAGTGCGGCAGGTGCAGGATGCGCATCGAGCCCAGGTCCGGGTTCTTGATCCGGCCCATCAGCTTGGCGCAGCCCTGTTTGCCGTCCATGGTCATCGACACGGTGCCCTTGAGCAGCGGCATGCGCACGATGCGGTTGCGCAGGCCGAAACTGGCGTGGGCGTAAGGGATCTTTTCGGCTTCCCACGCGGCAGCGGAGGCGGCGACGTGATCCTTGAACGCCTGATCGGCACGGGGGTCGGTGACGTCGTCCCATTCCAGCAGGGTTTTCAACAGTTCCGGGTGAGAACCGCTGCAGTGGTAGCACTCGCGGTTGTTTTCCAGCACCAGTTTCCAGTTGGCCTTTTCCATCAAGGTGGTTTGCACCGCCACCTTGGTGTTCTCCATGTCGTACGGTTCCATGTAGTGGTTCAGGGTCGACAGGAAGTCATCGATGGCCGGCGGGTTCTCCGCCAGGCTGATGAAGATGTAACCGCCGGCGGTCTTCACGTTCACCGGTTTCAGACCGTACTGCTTCATGTCGAAGTCGGCGCCCATTTCGGTGCCGGCGAACAGCAGGCGACCGTCCAGCTCATACGTCCACTGGTGGTAGTGGCAGACCAGTTTGGCGACCTTGCCCTTGTCGCTGGTGCACAGGCGTGAGCCACGGTGACGACAGACGTTGTGGAACGCGTGCACCACGCCTTCGGCACCGCGAATGACGATGATCGGGTTCTTGCCGATCTGCAGGGTGATGTAGTTGCCCTTGGCCGGGATCTCGCAGGTCATGCCGGCGATCAACCACTCTTTCTGGAAGATCTCCTGCATGTCGATATCGAACAGGCGTTCGTCACTGTAGAACGGTTGCGGCAGCGAATAGGTGCGCTCGCGTTCCTGGAGCATTTGTGCGGTGGCCTTGCGTGCGGGTTCCAGCGGGTCGCCCAGGCTGATTTTTGCGGTGTCCATCGATGAATTCCTCAAGGCCATCTGCGTGGCCGCGAAAGTGGCTGATCAGGGTTGCAGCGCAAGGTGTAAAGAATCTGTTTGTGTTGGGGGCGAGTGTGGGGCCGCCGCTGCCCGGAACCTTATCCATGGGCGACATGGTGCAATCTGTTCCCGACGCGCAACCCCCGGTGGTTGGGGGCTGGTCGCGATAAGTATGTCAATGTCGCGGATAGGTAAACGGGGCGTTCGCGCTATACGCAGAATCGCCACATGAAGGCCGACAGTCGGCCGTGGAGAACAGCATGTCGAACAGCTTCCTGAATCCGGTCACCACCCAGACCTGGGCCAATGGCCGACACATCGTCCGTTGCGTCAAAGTCATCCAGGAAACCTGGGATGTGCGCACCTTCTGCTTCATGGCCGACCAGCCGATCCTGTTCTTCTTCAAGCCCGGGCAGTTCGTGACCCTGGAGCTGGAGATCGAAGGCCAGCCGATCATGCGTTCGTACACCATCTCCAGCTCGCCGTCGGTGCCGTACAGTTTTTCGGTGACCATCAAGCGCGTGCCGGGGGGCAAGGTCTCCAACTGGTTGCACGACACCCTGCATGAAGGCCAGGAGCTGGCGGTGCACGGACCGGTCGGGCTGTTCAACGCCATCGATTTCCCGAGCCCGAAAGTGCTCTACCTGAGCGGTGGCGTCGGAATCACCCCAGTGATGTCCATGGCGCGCTGGTTCTACGACACCAACGGCAACGTCGACATGACGTTCATCCACAGTGCCCGCTCGCCGAAAGACATCATTTACCACCGCGAGCTGGAACACATGGCGTCGCGGATCGACAACTTCAGCCTGCACCTGATCTGCGAAAAGCATGGGCTGGGCGAGCCGTGGGCCGGCTATCGCGGCTACCTCAACCACAAGATGCTCGAACTGATGGTGCCGGACTTCCTCGAGCGCGAAGTCTTCTGCTGCGGCCCGACGCCGTACATGACGGCGGTCAAACGCCTGCTGGAAAACGCCGGCTACGACATGAAGCGCTATCACGAGGAATCCTTCGGCGCCACGCCGCCGGAAGCCCGTGCCGACGCGGTGGAACAGGCCGAACAGGCAGCGGAAGCACCGGAAGTCCCGGCGGCGGATCTGCACCTGGTGGAATTCACCTCTTCGGACAAGAGCATCCGTGTTGCGCCGGGCGAGACCGTGCATGCGGCGGCTGCCAAGGTCGGCCTGATGATCCCGAAAGCCTGCGGCATGGGGATCTGCGGGACGTGCAAGGTGCTCAAGCTGGGCGGCGAGGTGGAGATGGATCACAACGGCGGGATCACCGAGGACGACGAGGCGGAGGGGTACATTCTTTCTTGCTGCAGTGTGCCGAAGGGGGATGTTCGGATCGAATATTGAATTCAGTTTGCAGGCTTGGGGGCGATCTCTCGTAGGGGAGATCGTATGAAGTAATTAGTTGCTGTTTTTAAATAACTTCTAATGCGGCGAGAAGTCCAAAGAGCAAAAAAGTTAAGCCGGAAATTCTCTGATATTTATATAGTGTAAGTAGCGTGCGTTTGAAGTCTGGCGGAAAATTTTTAATATCTTTTGCGCTCAGTTTCCCTTGGTAAAGGTAGATTTCTGGACGTTTCAGGAAGCTAAAAATTTCCCCCATCATGTAGATCCGCCCCCGCACGCCTCCATGCCATAGCATCATAAGGCCTCCGGCGATCGAACTGTTTTGAAGGCTGTTCATTATTAGTTCTATTTTTGTTTTTGCGATATATAAAACGATGCAGTTAATTATTATGAGTGCGGCGACGTTTATGATGTTTAGAATGATAAAGGCATCTCTTGCAGTTTCATAACTCATCGGGTTTTCTCGTAAATCAATTCACCGGCGATTTCGCCGCCTTTTTCGCCCATATAGCCGACCGTAAAGGATCCGGCTCCCGCAACCACGATCCCGCACAGTGCCCCACCGATTCCTGCACTGGATACCCCGAGTGCTACGCAAATGGTGGAGGCCGTGCTTGCACCTACAGCAGAACCGACAGCTCCACCCAGAAAACTTCCGGTTTCGGTGAATTTAATCTTTTCGCACTCCTCGGCGTTCTCGTTCGTACAGACATCCTGAACCTTCATTACCGAGGCTCCGCCAGCCACGGCCGTACCAATCCATCCGCCATATTTTACGTATTGCGAGGCTTTCACCACGCCTTGAATGTGAGTGGCGTACCCGGGCGGCTGGCCGATGCCGCCAGCCTTCCTCCAGCGGTGCACCAGGTGCGGATGCTCGATTCCTAGAGCGATCTTGAGGTTTGGGTGATCAGGGAGGCCAATGACTTTCTTCGTCAATCCGGTTAGCTGTCCGTCCAGCCGTTGAAGTAATTCGGCGCGCCGCTTTTTGAATGCTTTTGAGTTCAGGCTGCCATTGGTCTCGATAGTGCTGATATGCAATGCCTCAATTTCTTTCAAAGCGGCTTTTATGCCATCCAGATGATTAGCCGCCATGGCAGTACCAACCCCAATAACTTTTGACCCATCTGAAAGCGTCCGTCTGATGACCTCATAGTGCTGGGCAAAAAAGTCCGCCTCTTCCACCGTCAACGGCGCCAGCGCCATGCTGACGATGTGCGCGGTTTCCATCAGCAGTGATTCTTCATAGGTGCATTGCTGATTGTCTGGATCACTCAGAACAATCATCGATCCGGCCTTCACCACGTCCTCCAGTGGATTCAGGCTTTTGAATTTGGCGATGACACTCGGGTTTGGCGACGCAAACAGCTGCGCCTGAAGTTTCTCGGCGGACACGCTTTTGGGCACGATGTAGAACCCTGGCTCTTCGGGCGCCGGCAGCTCCTGCGGCCAATGCTCGCGGGGAACCATTCGCAAGTCGTTGACCGGACGCGGAGAGGAGGGCGGGGCTGAGTTCGGGCGTGTCACTTTCAGGTTCTGCTGGTGAGCGGCCCGCAGCAGACGTTCCGGATCGGGAGTTGCTGCAGGCTGTGGGAGCATCGACAAGCGTCGTGCCTTGGCCGTGCCGGTGATCGCTCCGTGCCTGTTTTGCTGCAGGATCCGAGACTGGTTCAGCAGGTTGTGTTGTTCCTGCACAAGCGCAAGGATTCCCTGCTCCGGAGTCAGGCGTCCGGCGGCAACCTCATCGGTGATGTGCTTGGCGAAATATGCGACTTGTTGATTGAACTGCACGCGCGCGATGCCGAACGCCAGATGGCGAGCACTGGCGGTCAGCGCCTGGCCGAGCAGATTGCCGGCGGCATCCTCAACGCCGCAGGGATCATGTGGTCGAGGGTTCAATCCTGGCTGCCCCACGAGGTATGGCCGGTGGTGCCCGCAATGTGGTGTACCCAACTGATGCCGCGGTAACGAATGGCCAGTTGTTCTTGAGGTTGAGCGTCGTTTTGCAGAATGACGTGGGGCACTTCCTGCGAGAGTTCAGCCAGAACGGCCCCATCGAGGGAAATTGAATAAAACTTCTCCTGCTGACCTTGAGGCGAGGTTCGGTAAAGGCTGATCGTGCATTCGAGTTCTTCGCTGTTCGAATGCGCCTGGGCCAGCAAGGGGGAGGATTTGTCGACCGCTTTGGTGATGATGACCGGTTGGTGGACGGCTTTGCCGAGGTTGTTGTCGCGGCGCATTTCATGGCTCAAGGCGAACACCATGATTTCATCGGTATGGGCTTTTTGGTATTTGTTGCCGACCGATTCCGGGGTCGAACACCCGGCTGAAATAAGGCCTTGAGTCTTGCCGGTAATGGTCATGTAGGCAGGGTTCGCCATAGTCAGCACTCCTCGAAAAAGGAGCAGGCAGTCTATGGCGAAGCCTGTTTGGTTTATGTAGGTCCTGGTGTAGGTTTATTCTGAAAATGCTCAGTCGATAAACAGATCCGTCATCAACTTCGCGTCACTCTTCGGCTCAAACCGATAGTGGTCGAATTCGCTCACGCCGCTTTCGCGCAAGATCTCTTCATCAATCAACAACCGCCCGGTAATCCGCCGCCCGCTGCTGCTCAGAATCACATGCGCCGCATCCGCCATGATCGCTGGTGTGCGCGCATGCTTGAACGACTCCCGATTGCCCAGCTGAAACTCGATGGCCGCCGTGGCAATCATGGTCTGCGGCCACAGCGAATTGACGCTGATGCCGTAGTTGGCAAACTCCTCGCTCATCCCGACCGTCAGCATGCTCATGCCGTACTTGGTCACGGTGTAGGGGCTGTACTGGGCGAACCACTTACTGGCCAGATTCAGCGGCGGTGACAGGTTAAGGATGTGCCCGGAGGATTTCTTCAGGTAGGGCAAGGCCGCCTGGCTGCACAGCAACACCGCGCGGGTGTTGATCTGGTGCATCAGGTCGAAACGCTTGAGTTCGATGTGCTGCACACCGGTCAACTTGATCG
Source organism: Pseudomonas sp. FG35 (assembly GCF_057809295.1). Classification (NCBI taxonomy): domain Bacteria; kingdom Pseudomonadati; phylum Pseudomonadota; class Gammaproteobacteria; order Pseudomonadales; family Pseudomonadaceae; genus Pseudomonas; species Pseudomonas sp. FG35. Next base: position 191,785 of record NZ_JBMDJR010000009.1, read on the forward strand.
CCCCAGCGTTGTTCACCAGCGCATCGATCCCGCCAAAATGTTGATTGGCCTGGGCCAGCGCCTGTCGCACCGCCTCCTCATCCCGCACATCCAGTTGCAGCGCCAGGGCCTTGCCGCCGGCCGCTTCGACTTCAGCGGCGACGCTGTGGATGGTGCCGGGCAACTTGGCGTGCGGCTCGGCGCTCTTGGCCGCGATCACGATATTGGCCCCGTCCTGTGCAGCCCGCAGCGCAATCTCGCGCCCGATGCCACGGCTGGCGCCAGTGATGAACAAGGTTTTGCCTTTTAGCGACATGCGCAAGCTCCTGCTTATTGTTATGTGAGCGATGGCTCGACAGACAATGTAGACGATGGAGCTGAAACAGGAGGGGGAGGAGCTGTGGCGTGGGAGCAGGCTCCCGCGCCACGGGGAGGCGATCAGGCCGACATGACTTCGCGGATGTCGCGCGCCAGTTCGCGTACGCGTTCCTCTTCGGTGTCCCACGAGCACATGAAGCGCGCGCCGCCCTTGCCGATGAAGGTGTAGAAGCGCCAGCCGCGCGCGGTCAGGGCGGCGATGGCCGGTTCCGAGAGTTGCAGGAACACGCCGTTGGCCTGGACCGGGAACATCAGTTCCACGCCCGGGATGTCGCTGACCAGTTCGGCCAGCAGTTGCGCGCAGTGGTTGGCGTGGCGGGCGTATTTGAGCCAGGCGTCGTTTTCCAGGATGCCGACCCACGGCGCCGACAGGAAACGCATCTTCGAAGCCAGTTGCCCGGCCTGTTTGCAGCGGTAGTCGAAGTCTTCGGCCAGTTTGTGGTTGAAGAACAGGATCGCCTCACCCACCGCCATGCCGTTTTTCGTGCCGCCGAAGCACAGCACGTCGACGCCGGCCTTCCAGGTCAGATCCGCCGGCGAGCAGCCGAGGAAGGCGCAGGCGTTGGAGAACCGCGCGCCGTCCATGTGCAGGTTCAGGCCCAGTTCCTTGCAGGTGTCGCTGATGGCACGGACTTCTTCCGGGGTGTAGACACTGCCGACCTCGGTGGCCTGGGTCAGCGTCACCACGCGCGGTTTCGGGTAGTGGATGTCCTGGCGCTTGAGGGCGACTTCGCGGATCGAGGCCGGGGTGATCTTGCCGTTTTCAGTGCCGGCGATCAGCAGTTTCGAACCGTTGGAGAAAAATTCCGGTGCGCCGCATTCGTCGGTTTCGACGTGGGCGGTTTCCGAGCAGATCACGCTGTGGTAACTCTGGCACAGCGACGACAGCGCCAGCGAGTTGGCGGCGGTGCCGTTGAAGGCGAAGAACACTTCGCAGTCGGTCTCGAACAGCTTGCGGAAATCATCCGAGGCGCGGGCTGTCCATTCATCGTCGCCATAGGCGCGCTGGTGGCCGTGGTTGGCCTGTTCCATGGCAGCCCAGGCTTCAGGGCAGATACCGGAGTAGTTGTCGCTGGCGAATTGTTGGCTCTTGTCGGTCATGGCCGGCTTCCGTGATCGGTGCGCTTGTGGCGCTCCGTTGGTCAATGAGGGTGCGCACTTTACCGAAGATCATCCGGGGAGCACACGGGATGTCGCTGTGAGAACTTTACAAGGATGCGAGCCGATTATGCACCTGAGCCAGCGTGACGGCGCACTCGATCTGCTCAAGTGGCTGGCGCTGCTGAGCATGCTGCTCGATCACCTGCGATATGTCGGGATCAGCGCCGATTGGCTGTATGTGCCGGGGCGGCTGGCGTTCCCGTGGTTCTGCCTGGCGATGGCGGCGAATCTGGCGCGGGACGGCACGCGCAAGACCGAATGGCGCTATCTGGGCTGGTTGCTGCTGTTCAGCCTGCTCAGCGAGATTCCCTACCGTTTGTACATTCCCGAGCCCGACACCTTGAACGTGATGCCCACGCTGGCGCTGGGTTTGCTGGTGGCGCGGGGCTGGCAGGATCAGGCACTGGTTTCGCGATTGCTGGCTGTCGGCGCGTTGCTGGTGGCCGCGTTGTTCCCGGAGCGACTGATGTTCGGTCTGTTCGGCGTCCTGCTGCCATTGGCGATGTTGCTGGTGTTTCGCAAACCCTGGTATTTCAGCCTGCTGCCGGGGCTGGTGTGTCTGGCGGCGAATCAGTGGCAGGTGCTCTTCGAATCCGCGCAGTTCGGCAACTTGGTCGCCATCGGCGGCATTGCGACCTGCCTGATGGCGCCATTGCTCGGAATGTGCCTGCTGCGACACGCCATTTACCTCCACGCGCCACCCATGCGGCGCTGGGCGTATGCGCTCTATCCCGCGCATTTCGTGGTTCTTCTGGCCTTGCGCCAGCTACTTGTTTGAGTCTGTCGCCGCCGCCATGTCGTAAACGCACCTTTGCGTGGCGTCCGTAGGCATTTGACCTCCCTGCGCCGGCCATACCATCGCATCAAAGGGCACTGGCTGAACGCCGTGCCTTACCGAGACGAATGGCGCACAGATGCCGCTGGGAGAGACGCGATGTTCAGCAAGCAAGACCAGATCCAGGGTTACGACGATGCACTGCTGGCGGCGATGAATGCCGAGGAGCAACGTCAGGAAGATCACATCGAGCTGATCGCGTCGGAGAACTACACCAGCAAACGCGTCATGCAAGCGCAAGGCAGCGGCCTGACCAACAAATACGCCGAAGGCTATCCGGGCAAGCGCTACTACGGTGGCTGCGAGCACGTCGACAAGGTCGAAGCGCTGGCCATCGAACGCGCCAAGCAACTGTTCGGCGCCGATTACGCCAACGTCCAGCCGCACTCCGGTTCCTCGGCCAACAGCGCCGTGTACCTGGCCCTGCTGCAAGCGGGCGACACCATTCTCGGCATGAGCCTGGCCCACGGCGGTCACCTGACCCACGGCGCCAAGGTGTCGTCCTCGGGCAAGCTGTACAACGCCGTGCAGTACGGCATCGACACCAAAACCGGCCTGATCGATTACGACGAAGTCGAGCGTCTGGCTGTCGAGTGCAAACCGAAGATGATCGTCGCCGGTTTCTCGGCCTACTCGAAAACCCTCGACTTCCCGCGCTTCCGTCAGATTGCCGACAAGGTCGGTGCGCTGCTGTTCGTCGACATGGCCCACGTCGCCGGACTGGTGGCCGCCGGTCTGTACCCGAACCCGCTGCCGTACGCCGACGTGGTCACCACCACGACGCACAAGACCCTGCGCGGTCCCCGTGGCGGCCTGATCCTGGCCAAGGCCAACGAAGAAATCGAGAAGAAGCTCAACGCCGCGGTATTCCCCGGCGCCCAGGGCGGCCCGCTGATGCACGTTATCGCCGGCAAGGCCGTGTGCTTCAAGGAAGCGCTGGAGCCCGGCTTCAAGGCCTATCAGCAACAAGTGATCGACAACGCCCAGGCGATGGCGAGCGTCTTTATCAAACGTGGCTACGATGTAGTGTCCGGCGGCACCGACAACCACCTGTTCCTGGTCAGCCTGATCCGTCAGGGCCTTACCGGTAAGGACGCCGACGCCGCCCTCGGTCGCGCGCACATCACCGTCAACAAGAACGCCGTACCGAACGACCCGCAGTCGCCGTTCGTCACCTCCGGCCTGCGCATCGGCACCCCGGCGGTGACCACCCGCGGCTTCAAGGTGACCCAGTGCGTGACGCTGGCCGGCTGGATCTGCGACATCCTCGACAACCTCGGCGATGCCGATGTCGAGGCCAACGTCGCCCAGCAGGTTTCGGCCCTGTGCGCTGACTTCCCGGTTTATCGCTGAGCGTTCTGGAGTACATGACTATGCAACGCTATTCGGGCTTCGGCCTCTTCAAACACTCCCTCAGCCACCACGAAAACTGGCAGCGCATGTGGCGCACGCCGACCCCGAAAAAGGTCTACGACGTGGTCATCGTCGGCGGCGGCGGGCACGGTCTGGCGACGGCTTACTATCTGGCCAAAGAGCACGGCATCACCAACGTGGCCGTGGTCGAGAAGGGCTGGCTGGGCGGCGGTAACACCGCGCGCAACACCACCATCGTTCGCTCCAACTACCTGTGGGACGAGTCGGCGCACCTGTACGAACACGCGATGAAACTGTGGGAAGGCCTGTCGCAGGACCTGAACTACAACGTGATGTTCTCCCAGCGCGGCGTCTACAACCTGTGCCACACCCTGCAGGACATCCGTGATTCCGAGCGTCGGGTCAGCGCCAACCGCCTCAACGGCGTCGACGGCGAACTGCTCAACGCCAAGCAGGTCGCGGACGAAATTCCGTACCTCGACTGCTCGAAAAACACCCGCTACCCGGTGATGGGCGCGACCGTTCAGCGTCGCGGCGGCGTGGCCCGTCACGATGCCGTGGCCTGGGGCTTTGCCCGTGCCGCAGACGCCCTCGGTGTGGACCTGATCCAGCAGACCGAAGTGATCGGTTTCCGCAAGGAAAACGGTGTGTGCATCGGCGTTGAAACCAACAAGGGCTTCATCGGCGCCAAGCGCGTCGGCGTGGTCACCGCCGGTAACTCCGGGCACATGGCCAAGCTCGCCGGTTTCCGTCTGCCGATCGAATCCCACCCGCTGCAAGCGCTGGTGTCCGAGCCGATCAAACCGATCATCGACAGCGTGATCATGTCCAACGCCGTGCACGGTTACATCAGCCAGTCCGACAAGGGCGACCTGGTGATCGGCGCCGGTATCGACGGCTACAACGGCTACGGCCAGCGCGGTTCGTACCCGGTGATCGAGCACACCATCCAGGCCATCGTCGAGATGTTCCCGGTGCTGTCGCGAGTGCGCATGAACCGTCAGTGGGGCGGCATCGTCGACACCACGCCGGACGCCTGCCCGATCATTTCGAAAACCCCGGTACCGAACATGTTCTTCAACTGCGGTTGGGGCACCGGCGGCTTCAAGGCCACACCTGGCTCGGGCAACGTGTTTGCCGCAAGCCTGGCCAAGGGTGAAATGCACCCGCTGGCCGCACCTTTCTCCATCGACCGTTTCCACAACGGTGCGTTGATCGACGAACACGGCGCTGCGGCTGTCGCCCACTAACAGGAGAAATCCCCATGTTGCATATCTTCTGTCCTCACTGCGGCGAACTGCGCTCCGAAGAGGAATTCCACGCATCCGGTCAGGCGCACATTCCGCGTCCGCTGGATCCGAACAGCTGCACCGACGAGGAGTGGGGCGACTACATGTTCTTCCGCGACAACCCTCGCGGTCTGCACCACGAGTTGTGGGATCACGTCGCCGGTTGCCGCCAGTACTTCAACGTCACCCGCGACACCGTGACCTACGAGATTCTCGAAACCTACAAGATCGGCACCAAGCCGCAATTCACCGACAAGGCTGACACTGCGAAAACAGCCACGACGGCGCTGGGAGAGAAGGTATGAGCCAGACCAATCGCCTGTCCAACGGTGGACGGATCGACCGCAACAAAGTGCTGAGCTTCACCTTCAATGGCCAGACCTACAAAGGGTTTGAAGGCGACTCGCTGGCCGCCGCCCTGCTGGCCAACGGCGTCGACATCATTGGCCGCAGCTTCAAGTATTCGCGTCCGCGCGGCATCTTCGCCGCCGGTGCCGAAGAGCCGAACGCTGTCCTGCAAATCGGCGCGACCGAAGCCACCCAGATTCCTAACGTGCGCGCCACGCAACAGGCGTTGTACCAGGGCCTGGTCGCCACCAGCACCAACGGCTGGCCGAGCGTCAACAACGACATGATGGGGATTCTCGGCAAGGTCGGCGGCAAGCTGATGCCGCCGGGTTTCTACTACAAAACCTTCATGTACCCGCAATCGTTCTGGATGACTTACGAGAAGTACATTCGCAAGGCCGCAGGTCTTGGTCGTTCGCCGACCGAAGTCGATCCGGACACTTACGACTACATGAACCAGCACTGCGACGTGCTGATCGTCGGCGCCGGTCCGGCCGGTCTGGCCGCTGCCCTGGCCGCTGCGCGCAGCGGTGCCCGGGTGATCATCGCCGACGAGCAGGAAGAGTTCGGCGGCAGCCTGCTCGATTCCCGCGAAAGCCTCGACGGCAAGCCTGCGATGGAGTGGGTCGCCAGCGTCATCGCTGAGCTGAAGAACACCCCGGACGTGCTGCTGTTGCCGCGCGCCACGGTCAACGGCTACCACGACCATAACTTCCTGACCATTCACGAACGCCTCACCGATCACCTCGGTGACCGCGCGCCGATCGGCCAGGTGCGTCAGCGCATCCACCGCGTCCGCGCCAAGCGCGTGGTGCTGGCGACCGGTGCTCACGAGCGTCCGCTGGTCTACGGCAACAACGACGTGCCGGGCAACATGCTGGCTGGTGCGGTGTCGACTTACGTGCGCCGTTACGGCGTGGCACCGGGCAAGAAACTGGTGCTGTCGACCAACAACGATCACGCCTACCGCGTGGCGCTGGACTGGCTCGACGCCAGCCTGCAAGTCGTCGCCATCGCCGACGCCCGCAGCAATCCGCGTGGCGCACTGGTTGAAGAAGCGCGCGCCAAAGGCATTCGCATCCTCACCGGCAGCGCCGTGATCGAGGCCCGTGGCAGCAAGCACGTGACCGCTGCCCGCGTGGCGGCGATCGATGTCAAAGGCCACAAGGTCACCAGCCCGGGCGAATGGCTCGACTGCGACCTGATCGCCAGCTCCGGCGGTTACAGTCCGGTGGTTCACCTGGCGTCGCACCTCGGCGGCAAGCCGATCTGGCGCGAAGACATCCTCGGCTTCGTACCGGGCGAAGCACCGCAGAAACGTGTGTGCGTCGGTGGCATCAATGGTGTCTACGGCCTCGGCGACTCCCTGGCCGACGGTTTTGAAGGCGGCGTGCGCGCTGCGTCCGAAGCCGGTTTCCAGACCGTTGAAGCCGTGTTGCCGAAAGCCCTGAGCCGTCTGGAAGAGCCGACGTTGGCGCTGTTCCAGGTTCCGCACGAGAAGGGCACTTCGCGGGCGCCGAAGCAATTCGTCGACCTGCAGAACGACGTGACCGCCGCCGCCATCGAACTGGCGACCCGCGAAGGTTTCGAGTCGGTCGAGCACGTCAAACGCTACACCGCGCTGGGCTTCGGCACCGATCAGGGCAAGCTCGGCAACGTCAACGGTCTGGCGATTGCCGCCCGTTCGCTGAACGTGACCATCCCGCAGATGGGCACCACGATGTTCCGTCCGAACTACACGCCGGTGACGTTTGGCGCGGTAGCCGGCCGTCACTGCGGGCACATCTTCGAACCGGTGCGTTACACCGCACTGCATCAATGGCACCTGAAAAACGGCGCCGAGTTCGAAGACGTCGGTCAGTGGAAGCGTCCGTGGTACTTCCCGAAAAACGGCGAAGACATGCATGCCGCCGTCAAACGCGAATGCAAGGCCGTGCGCGACAGCGTCGGTCTGCTGGACGCTTCGACCCTGGGCAAGATCGACATCCAGGGCCCGGACGCCCGCGAGTTCCTCAACCGCGTGTACACCAACGCCTGGACCAAGCTCGACGTGGGCAAGGCCCGTTACGGCCTGATGTGCAAGGAAGACGGCATGGTCTTCGACGACGGTGTGACGGCGTGTCTGGCCGACAACCATTTCGTCATGACCACCACCACCGGCGGTGCGGCTCGCGTACTGCAGTGGCTGGAGCTGTACCACCAGACCGAATGGCCGGACCTGAAGGTGTACTTCACCTCTGTCACCGACCACTGGGCGACCATGACCCTGTCCGGCCCGAACAGCCGCAAGCTGCTCAGCGCCGTGACCGACATCGACCTGGCCAATGAAGCGTTTCCGTTCATGACCTGGAAAGAAGGTTTGGTCGGCGGTGTGCCGGCGCGGGTGTTCCGTATCTCGTTCACCGGTGAGCTGTCGTACGAAGTCAACGTCCAGGCCGATTACGCGATGGGTGTTTTGGAGAAGATTGTCGAGGCGGGCAAGCAGTACAACCTGACGCCTTACGGCACCGAAACCATGCACGTTCTGCGGGCCGAGAAGGGCTTCATCATCGTCGGCCAGGACACCGACGGCTCGATGACCCCGGACGACCTGAACATGGGCTGGTGCGTTGGCCGCACCAAACCGTTCTCGTGGATCGGCCAGCGCGGCATGAACCGTGAAGACTGCGTGCGTGACCAGCGTAAACAGCTTGTCGGCCTGAAACCGATCGATCCGAACGTCTGGCTGCCGGAAGGTGCACAGCTGGTGTTCAACACCAAGCAGTCGATCCCGATGACCATGGTCGGCCACGTGACCTCCAGCTATGCGCACAACTCCCTCGGCTATTCGTTTGCCATGGGCGTGGTGAAGGGCGGTCTCAAGCGCATGGGCGAGCGGGTGTTCGCACCGCTGGCGGATGGCAGCGTGATCGAGGCGGAAATCGTTTCTTCGGTGTTCTTCGATCCGAAAGGCGATCGCCAGAACATCTAATTGATCGCTCCCGCGCCTGGCGCGGGAGCGACACCGAATTCAGGAAGGGTGCTTTATGACCGCAGCCAACGTTTACCAACAACGCCCGACCACCGGGGCCAAGGCCGAGTCGTCGCTGCATCATGCCGACCTCGCCAGCCTGGTCGGCAAGGGCCGCAAGAACGCCGGCGTGACCGTGCGCGAGAAGAAACTCCTCGGTCATCTGACCATCCGTGGTGATGGCCACGATGCCGCGTTCGCTGCCGGTGTGCACAAGGCGCTGGGCATTGAATTGCCGGGTGCCCTGAGCGTGATCGTCAAAGGTGAAACCAGCCTGCAATGGATGGGCCCGGACGAGTGGCTGCTGATCGTGCCGAGCGGTGAAGAGTTCGCTGCCGAGCAGAAACTGCGCGAAGCGCTGGGCGATCTGCACATCGCAATCGTCAACGTCAGCGGCGGCCAGCAGTTGCTCGAACTGAGCGGCCCGAACGTGCGTCAGGTGCTGATGAAATCCACCAGCTACGACGTGCACCCGAACAACTTCCCGGTCGGCAAGGCGGTCGGCACGGTGTTCGCCAAGTCGCAGTTGATGATCCGCCACACCGCCGAAGACACCTGGGAGCTGCTGATTCGCCGCAGCTTCTCGGATTACTGGTGGTTGTGGTTGCAGGATGCGTCCGCCGAATACGGCCTTAGCGTTCAGGCCTGATCAGGAGAAAACGATGAGCCGCGCCCCGGATACATGGATTCTGACCGCCGACTGCCCCAGCGTTCTCGGCACCGTGGACGCGGTGACGCGTTTTCTGTTCGAGCAAGGTTGCTACGTGACCGAGCATCACTCGTTCGATGACCGGCTCTCGGGCCGGTTCTTCATTCGGGTGGAGTTCCGTCAGCCCGACGGTTTTGACGAGCAATCCTTCCGCGCCGGCCTCGCCGAACGCGGTCAGGCGTTCGGCATGATCTTCGAGCTGACTGCGCCGAACTACCGGCCAAAAGTGGTGATCATGGTGTCCAAGGCCGATCACTGCCTCAACGACTTGCTCTATCGCCAGCGCATCGGCCAGTTGTCGATGGACGTGGCGGCGGTGGTGTCCAACCATCCGAACCTCAAGCCGCTGGCCGACTGGCACCAGATTCCCTACTACCATTTCCCCCTCGACCCCAACGACAAACCGGCCCAGGAGCGGCAGGTGTGGCAGGTGATCGAAGAGGCCGGCGCTGAACTGGTGATCCTCGCCCGCTACATGCAGGTGCTGTCGCCGGAGCTGTGCCGCAAGCTCGATGGCAAGGCGATCAACATTCACCACTCGCTGCTGCCGGGCTTCAAGGGCGCAAAGCCGTATCACCAGGCCTACAACAAGGGCGTGAAACTGGTCGGCGCCACCGCGCACTACATCAACAACGACCTGGACGAGGGGCCGATCATCGCCCAGGGCGTCGAGGCGGTGGATCACAGTCATTACCCCGAAGACCTGATTGCCAAGGGCCGCGACATCGAAGGTCTGACCCTGGCCCGGGCCGTGGGGTATCACATTGAGCGGAGGGTGTTTTTGAACGCCAATCGCACCGTCGTTCTTTGAGTCACAAGCAACGCAAAACCAACAAGCAATAACCCGAGCACTTAACGCGCTACCTGCCTGGGCGGCGCGGTTCCATAAAAACAACAGCGAGGTGAAAGCATGTCTGGCAATCGTGGTGTGGTGTATCTCGGCGCTGGCAAGGTCGAAGTACAGAAAATCGACTATCCGAAAATGCAGGATCCGCGCGGCAGGAAGATCGAGCACGGTGTCATCCTGCGTGTGGTTTCAACCAACATTTGCGGCTCCGACCAGCACATGGTGCGCGGCCGCACCACCGCTCAGGTCGGTCTGGTGCTGGGACACGAGATCACCGGTGAAGTGATCGAGAAGGGCAGCGACGTCGAAAGCCTGAAAATCGGCGACCTGGTCTCCGTTCCGTTCAACGTGGCTTGCGGGCGCTGCCGTTCCTGCAAGGAGCAACACACCGGCGTCTGCCTGACCGTCAACCCGGCCCGTGCCGGTGGTGCCTACGGTTACGTCGACATGGGCGACTGGACCGGCGGCCAGGCCGAATACGTGCTGGTGCCGTACGCCGACTTCAACCTGCTGAAACTGCCGGACCGCGACAAGGCCATGGAGAAAATCCGTGACCTGACCTGCCTCTCCGACATTCTGCCGACCGGTTACCACGGCGCCGTTACCGCTGGCGTTGGTCCGGGCAGCACCGTTTACATTGCCGGCGCTGGCCCGGTCGGTCTGGCCGCTGCCGCCTCCGCCCGTTTGCTCGGCGCCGCGGTGGTGATCGTCGGCGACGTCAACACCATCCGCCTGGCCCACGCCAAGGCTCAGGGTTTCGAAATCGTCGACCTGTCGAAAGACACCCCGCTGCACGAACAGATCGCCGCGCTGCTGGGCGAGCCTGAAGTGGATTGCGCGGTGGACTGCGTGGGCTTCGAAGCCCGTGGTCATGGTCACGACGGCGTCAAATCCGAAGCCCCGGCCACCGTGCTCAACTCGCTGATGGGCGTGGTGCGCGTAGCCGGCAAGATCGGTATTCCGGGCCTGTACGTGACCGAAGATCCGGGTGCTGTCGATGCCGCCGCGAAAATGGGCAGCCTGAGCATTCGCTTCGGCCTGGGCTGGGCCAAATCCCACAGCTTCCACACCGGCCAGACTCCGGTGATGAAGTACAACCGTCAGCTGATGCAGGCGATCATGTGGGACCGCATCAACATTGCCGAAGTGGTGGGCGTGCAAGTCATCAGCCTCGATCAGGCGCCGGAAGGTTACGGCGAGTTCGATGCCGGCGTGCCGAAGAAGTTTGTGATTGATCCGCATAAGTTGTTCAGCGCGGCGTAAGTTTCAGCCATAAAAAAGAGCAACCGCGTAGGTTGCTCTTTTTTTAAACATCTAACTTACAATTTCACCGAGCATTTGCTGGCATCACCATCGGTGACTGCACACTCTAAGTTTTTATCCCAACCCGATCCAGTAGGCGTAATTGGAGTGCTTGACTCTAAAACAGTCGTGACGCCCAGACTGCCTTTACCATCATTTTGGCAAATGAACTTGTTTCCGTTTTTAATGCGTGCAGCTGTAAATACCGGATCTTCCGCGCCACCGGAATCGGTCACCGAGACCTTTGGGCATTCCAGTGCATGAGCAGTGCTCAGCATTGCCAGGCAAGCAAGTGCACCTGCGAGAACTTTCAGTTTCATTGTTCGTACTCCGTTACGTAATTGGAGTTCATATATTCCATTTCCCCTTCCAAATTTCCAACTGTCATAAATGACAGGTTTTTAGTTCTATTTGTAATGGTTGCTGCAGAACTTAGAAGTAAGTGGACTCAGGACGAAATGTTTTCCTGTGGTTGATGCAAGAAAACACAGCTTCTGTCTGGGGGAACATGCTGCCGCCTACCCGGTCAAACCGGCAGTTTGATCGCCTGTATCCGGGCGGTCTTTACGCCACAAGAGGATGTCTGAATGAAGATTTCACGCGGTTTTGCCCTGGCATCGCTCCTGACCCTGGCGGCAGGGCCGGTGTTTGCCGGTTTCAGTTTGAATGACGTGGCCGGTGCGGTATCGGGCATGCAGGGCGGGGACAAGGCCGCCGCCGCGGCGCCGACGTCGGAAACCGCCGGTCTGTTGAGTGCCTTGAGCGCGCTGAACGTCACGCCGCAGCAAGCGGTCGGCGGCACCAGTGCGATGTTGGGACTGGCGAAGAACCAGCTGAGCAACACGGACTATTCCGAGCTGGCCAAGGAAGTGCCGGGCATCGACAAGCTCTCGGGCGGCGCTGGCAATCTGGCGGCGCTGAGCGGTTTGCTCGGCTCGTCGGGCAAGTCTGCCGGGCTGGAAAATGCGCTGGGCAACGTCAAGGACACCAATGACCTGAACAACGCCTTCGGTGCGCTGGGCATGGACAGCGGGATGGTCGGCCAGTTTGCCCCGATCCTCCTGCAATACCTCGGTCAGCAGGGTGTCGGCGGTTCGTTGCTGCAAAGCCTGGGCAGCATCTGGGGCACCGGCACCAACGGTTGACTCAGCGGCGCTCGCCCTTGAGTTCGGCGATGCGCTGATCCTTGAGGGTCCAGAGCTGGTTGACCCAGTTCTGGACCTTTTCGCGAAACACCGGATCGTTTTCGTAATCACCCTGCCACAGGGCCGGATCCAGCTCGCGGGTCTGGATGTCGATGATCACGCGCGGCACGTTGCCGCTGATCAGGTCCCAGAACCCCGGAATCTTCTGCTGTGGATAAACCACGGTCACATCGAGAATCGCGTCCAGCTGTTCGCCCATCGCCGCCAGCACGAACGCCACGCCGCCCGCCTTGGGCTTGAGCAGGTGACTGAACGGAGACTGCTGCTGAGTGCTTTTGGCGGCGGTGTAACGGGTGCCTTCCAGATAATTCACCACCGTCACCGGCTGGCGCTTGAACAGCTCGCAGGCGGCTTTGGTAATTTCCAGATCCTTGCCGGCCAGCTCGGGGTTCTTCGCCAGGAACGCCTTGGTGTAGCGCTTCATGAACGGGTAATCCAGCGCCCACCAGGCCAGGCCCAGGAACGGCACCCAGATCAGCTCTTTCTTGAGGAAGAACTTGAAGAACGGCGTGCGCCGGTTGAGGGTCTGGATCAGCGCCGGGATATCGACCCAGGACTGATGATTGCTGATCACCAGGTAGGAAGTGTCGCTGCGCAGGTTTTCGCCGCCGCGAATGTCCCATTGCGTGGGGATGCACAGGCGGAAGATCAGCTTGTCGATTTCCGCCCAGGTTTCGGCGATCCACATCACCGCCCACGAGGCGTAGTCGCGAAAGCGCCCCGGCAGGATCAGCTTGAGCAGGGCGAACACCATCAGCGGGCCGAACAGCACGAGGGTGTTGGACAACAGCAGCAGGGTGACGAAACAGCCGGTGAGCAGGCGGCGCATAAGCAACTCTTGGAAAACGGATGGGCGCGCCATGATAAGTGGCTTCGGCCGACAGGCCAAATCCGCCGGTGACGAATGTTTCACCTGTGGCGCGATAACCTGCCGGGAACGTTCATGCGAACAACGGTCTAAAATCTCGCGTCTGACGCCCCCATTTCCCAAGGAAGCCCCTTACGTGAAATCCCTCCTTGCACTGCTTTCCCTCGTCGCCCTGCCGGTCCTGGCAGCCGAGCCGACCCTTTACGGACGCTATGAATACATCGCACTGCCGGAAATCGGCGGCGAAGTGCTCAAGGCCAAGATGGACACTGGTGCGCTGACCGCCTCGCTGTCGGCCAAGGACATCGAGACGTTCAAACGCGACGGCGAAGACTGGGTGCGTTTCCGTCTGGCCACCAAGGACGCCAGCAACAAGGTGTACGAGCACAAGATTGCGCGGATCAGCAAGATCAAGAGTCGCTCGGATGAAGAAGACGAGGGCGAAAGCACCGAAGTGGCCAAGCGCCCGGTAGTCGATCTGGAGCTGTGCCTGGGCGACGTCAAGCGTACCGTGGAGGTCAACCTGACCGACCGCAGCAACTTCAACTACCCGTTGCTGATCGGTGCCAAGGCCCTGCGCGAGTTCGGCGCGGCGGTGAACCCGGCGCGGCGCTTCACGGCGGACAAGCCGGACTGCTAAACCAAGTGGTCTCATTGACGTAACGCCGGGCTTGGGGCACCGTTCGCGCACTTAACCCACAGGCTCGGACGCCATGCCTCATATCCTGATTGTCGAAGACGAAGCGGCGATTGCCGACACGCTGATTTTTGCCTTGCAGGGCGAGGGCTTCACCACGACCTGGCTGAGCCTGGGCGCGGCGGCGCTGGAGCATCAGCGTCAGACTCCGGCCGATCTGATCATCCTCGACATCGGCCTGCCGGACATCAGCGGCTTCGAGACCTGTAAACAGCTTCGTCGCTTCAGTGAAGTACCGGTGCTGTTCCTCAGCGCGCGCAATGCCGAAATCGACCGGGTGGTGGGCCTGGAAATCGGAGCCGACGATTACGTCGTCAAACCGTTTTCACCGCGAGAGGTGGCGGCCCGGGTCCGGGCGATTCTCAAGCGCATGGCGCCACGCCCGGTCATCGAAGCATCCTCGGCGCTGTTTCGCATCGATCCCGAACGCGTGCAGATCAGCTATCGCGGCCAGCCCCTGAGCCTGACCCGCCATGAATTCCGATTGTTGCAATGCCTGCTCGAGCAACCCGAGCGGGTATTCAGCCGCGAGCAATTGCTCGATGCGTTGGGCGTGGCGGCGGATGCCGGATACGAGCGCAGCATCGACAGCCATATCAAAAGCGTGCGCGCCAAATTGCGTCTCGTACGCGCCGAGGCCGAGCCGATCCAGACCCATCGCGGCCTCGGCTACAGCTACAGTCCGGGGAATAGCTGATGACGCTGGGGCTGCGAATTTTCCTGGTGTACGTGCTGTTCATCGGCCTGACCGGGTATTTCGTGCTCAACACGGTGATGGAAGAAATCCGCCCGGGCGTGCGCCAGTCCACCGAAGAAACCCTGGTCGACACCGCCAACCTGATGGCAGAAATCTTGCGGGACGATTTCAAGGCCGGCACCCTCAACCAGAATCGCTGGCCGCAGCTGCTTCGCGCCTATGGCGAACGCCAGCCGAAGGCGACGATCTGGGGCCTGGCAAAAAACCAGGTCAACCACCGGATCTACGTTACCGACGCCAAGGGCATCGTAGTGCTGGACTCCAGCGGTGTTTCGGTCGGTCAGGACTACTCGCGCTGGAACGACGTCTACCTGACCCTGCGCGGTGAATACGGCGCACGCTCCAGCCGCAGTGACCCGAATGATCCGAATTCTTCAGTGATGCACGTCGGCGCGCCGATCCGCGACAACGGCGCGATCATCGGCGTGGTCACGGTCGCCAAACCCAACAGTTCACTGCAACCCTATGTCGATCGCACCGAGCGCCGCTTGCTCGGTTACGGCGCCGGATTGATCGTCCTCGGCCTGCTGCTCGGCGCCGTGCTGTCGTGGTGGCTGAGCCGCGCGCTGCACCGCTTGACCGTGTACGCCCAGGCCGTGAGCGAGGGTCGTCGGGTGGCGGTGCCGCACTATCGCGGCGGCGAGCTGGAGCAGTTGGCGACCGCCGTCGAGCAGATGCGCACCCAGCTCGAAGGCAAGGCCTACGTCGAGCGCTATGTGCACACGTTGACTCACGAATTGAAGAGCCCGCTGGCCGCCATTCGCGGTGCCGCCGAGTTGCTGCAGGACGAGATGTCGGCGGATCAGCGATTGCGCTTTGTCGGCAACATCGACAGTGAAAGTGCTCGGATGCAGCAGTTGATCGAGCGCCTGCTCGATCTGGCTCAGGTGGAGCAGCGTCAGGGTCTTGAAGAGCGCGTCGCCGTGCCGCTCGTGGCGCTGGTCGATGAAGTCTTGCAGGCACAGACCGCACGGATTGCAGGGCGGCAATTGAGAATCGAACGGGCCATCCCCGCCGATCTGGCGTTGCTCGGCGAGCCGTTTCTGCTGCGCCAGGCCTTGGGCAATCTGCTGGAAAACGCGCTGGACTTCACGCCGCCCAAGGGCTTGTTGCGATTCGATGCCGAGCGGGTTGGCGAGGAGATTGTGTTTCGCCTGTTCAACGAGGCCGCGGCCATTCCCGATTACGCGCTGACGCGTCTGACCGAGCGCTTTTACTCATTGCCGCGTCCTGACAGCGGGCGCAAAAGCACAGGGCTTGGGCTGAATTTCGTTGAGGAAGTGGTCAAGTTGCACGGTGGTTCTCTGCGCATCGAGAACCTCGCAGGCGGCGTGCAGGTGCAGGTGCAACTGCCGTGACCCGCCCGGCAAACCGTCGCCCGCTCAGGACGGCGTTGCGGCCTCGTTGAGTCGAGCCTTGTTTCGGCGATGCGCCCATTGCAGCGCCGGTCGCTCGACCCAGTGCCAGGAGGCGATGGCCAGCACGATCACGATCAGCGCCGACAGCATCATGGACGGTACGAACGTCAGCGATGTCTTGTTGATCACCAACTGCTGGACGGGAAACGCATACAGGTAGATGCCGTAGGACAGGTCGAATCGACCGCGGATGGTGCGATCGACGTAGAGCAGGCCGACACCCAGGGTGGCCAGGCAGACGCACAGAGTGACGATCACCCCGGCCATCGGTGTCCCGATCGCCAGTGAAGCAATCCCGATACAGACCACCAGCATGATTGCCAATCGGCGTTTGTAGCCCAGCAATGGCTTGTAGAAGGCCAGCAGCGATCCGGCAAAAAACGCGATGCCGGCACATCCATACACCGCCAGTTTCTGAGTCAGTGCGGTAGCCGGGCCGTTGCCCAGTACAAAGGTCGCCACACAGAACAACACAAGCAAAGCAGCCGCTGCCGTCGCCCGTCGGTGCAGACTCAGCACCACCGCCACCAGCAGATAGAAAGCGAATTCGATTTTCAGCGTCCAGAGGCTGCCGTTGAACGACTCGCTGAAGATAAACCCGTCAGTGACGGGCTCGATGTTCGCGCGGCCGAACAGCGAGATGCGCAGGAAATCGATCAGGGCGGCGGGGCTCGTCACATAGCCGTCGGCAAACACCGCACCGGCCACAAATGTCATGAGGAAGGCGCAAACGATCAGCGCCGGAAAGATCCGCGCGATACGTTTGCTCAGATAGTCAGTGATGCCCTTGGCGTTGAGGAAGCTGTGGGTGATCAGCAGGCCGGAAATCGAAAAGAAGGCAATGACCGCAATGCCACCCAGCGAGTTGTAGCCAGTGATGCCCGGTTCCTGCAATCCGCTCAGGGCAAAGTGATGGCTGACCAGTACCAATATCGCGGCAACGTGCCTGATCAGATCAAATGAGTTGTTGCGCAATCCGATAGTCCTTTATTCCAGTCTTGTCCGTCGGTGCCCGGAAGGGCGGGTGGTAGCTTTTGTGGAAAAGCGTTTTACAGGTATTTCCACGTAAAGCCCACACAACCTCCATAACAAATCCATACAGCGTTTGCAGACTCGCTCCATTCCAACAAGGGAGCGTTCCGATGAACCGAAATCTGACATTCAAACTCGGGGCCATTGCCCTGTTGATTCTGGTATTGCTGGTGCCGCTGTTGATGATCGACGGCATCATCGACGATCGCCAGCAACTGCGTGACGGTGTGCTCGAAGACATCGCCAGAAGCTCAAGCTACAGCCAGCAACTCAGCGGGCCGGTGATGGTTGTGCCGTATCGCAAAGTGGTGCGCACCTGGAAGACCAAAGAGAAGAGCGACGAGCGCTATCAGGAAATCGGAGAAGAGCGCGGACGCCTGTATTTCCTGCCGGAGCGTTTTGAACTCGATGGCCAGGTACAGACCGAACTGCGCGCCCGGGGCATTTACGAGGCGCGGCTGTTCCATGCCGATAACCGTATCAGTGGCCATTTCTCGCTGCCGGCGCAGTTGGGGATCAAGGAAGATTTTGCCGATTACACCTTCGATGCGCCGTTCCTGGCGGTCGGCATCAGCGACATTCGCGGGATCGAAAATGCCCTGAAGCTGGAGCTGGGCGCGCAACGCCTGGACTTCGTGCCCGGTACTCAAGTCGGTTGGCTGGGCGAGGGTGTGCGAGTGACGCTGCCGGCGCTGGACACCAGCAAGACCACGGAACTGGCCTTCGGCTTCGACCTGCGTCTGCAAGGCACCGGCTCGTTGCAGGTGCTGCCGGTGGGCAAGACCAGTCGCGTGAACCTCGCCGCCAACTGGCCGCACCCAAGCTTCATCGGTAACTTCCTGCCGGCCAGGCGCGAGATCAACGATCAGGGTTTTACCGCTGACTGGCAGACCTCGTTTTTCTCCACCAATTTGCAAGAAGCGATGAGCCGTTGTGTGTCGGGCAATGATTGCGAGGCGTTCAACGGGCGCAGTTTCGGCGTGAGCTTCATCGATCCGGTGGATCAGTACCTGAAGAGTGACCGGGCGATCAAATATGCGCTGCTGTTCATCGTCCTGACGTTCGCCGGTTTCTTCCTGTTCGAAGTGCTGAAAAGCCTGGCGGTGCACCCGGTGCAATACGCGCTGGTGGGTGTGGCGCTGGCGTTCTTCTATCTGTTGCTGCTGTCGTTGTCGGAGCACATCGGGTTTGCCCTGGCGTATCTGTTGTCGGCCAGCGGTTGTGTGGTGTTGATCGGGTTCTACGTCTGCCACGTGCTGCGCAGCGTGCGGCATGGCTTGAGTTTTTCGGCGGGGCTGGCGGCGTTGTATGGCTTGCTCTACGGCCTGCTGAGCGCCGAGGATTACGCGCTGCTGATGGGTTCGCTGCTGCTGTTCGGTCTGCTCGGTGTGTTCATGGTGCTGACCCGCAATCTGGACTGGTACGGGATCGGGCAGAAACCGGCCAAACCGCTGGAATTCGATATCGGAGCGGTGCAATGAGCCGGTTTGTGGGATTGCGTGAGGAGCAGCGGGAGGCCGAGGTGTTGATGACGCTGATCTTTGCCTCGTTGCCTCCCGCCCGGTGCGTCAAGCCTTCGGCATGGTCGCAATCATCGACGGCCGCTGGCTCACTTCAAAGAACCAGTTGGCCAGTTGCGGATTGGCGTCACGCCAGCCCAGATCCGGGAAGCGCAGGTCGAGATAACCCAGTGCACAGGCCACGCTGATCGCGGCGACATCGAAGTGGCAGGTCAGTTCGGCAATCGCGTCGCGCTCCAGCAAGGCGAGGGCGCGGCGGATCTTCTCGCGCTGGGCTTCGAGCCATTCGTCCCAGTGTTTTTCCGGGGCGCGCAGCACTTGCTCGTAACGCACCATGACCGAGGCGTCCATGATCCCGTCGGCCATCGAGGCCAGGGTCAGGCGCCGCCAGCGGGCCGAGCCGTCGCGGGGGATCAGCGGGTTGCCGACGTGCTGGTGGTCGAGATAATCAAGGATCACCCGGCTGTCATGGATGACATTGCCGTCGGCCAGGCGCAGGGCCGGGATCTTGCCCAGCGGGTTGTCTTCGTTGAGCGCGGCGTCCGGGCTGACAGGGCTGAGCACGCAGTCCTGCAGCGCGACGCGATCCTGCTGGCCGGTCTCGTGCAACAGCACCATGACTTTGCGCACGAACGGGGACAGGGTGTTGTGGAACAGGGTCATGCTGGGAGCGGACATTGGCAGGGTCTCGGTCAAGGGCAAGACGGGCAGCATAGCGCGTTGCCCGTCAGGCTCAAGCCGTTCAGCGGCGTTGCAGCAATCCACGCAGGGCAATGGCGGCCGGAACGCCCAGACCAATCCAGCTCAAGCCATCCCAGATCCCGTCGCCCAGCAGCGCCGCGAACAGGCCCGCCGCACTCAGCAGCGCGATCACCAGCGGCGTGCTGAAGACTTTCCAGAAATTCGACTGACGCGGTTTCATGCAGCGGCCTCTGCCGTTTCCAACACCGGTTTCGCGGCCTTGCGCCGCACCACCCACAGGTACACGCCACTGGCGAGGACGATGATGGTCAGCACGTCCAGCGTGGCCCAGAGGATTTTCATCGGCATGCCGCCGTAGTCACCGAAGTGCAGCGGCTGCGACATGCCCATGGCGTCCATGTACCACGGTCGCTCTGCCACCGCTGTCACTTGCAGGGTGCTGGCGTCGATCAGCACCGGGGTCAGCAGGTGCGAGGTCAGGTGGGTGCCGCCCTTCATGAACACCGAGTAATGGTGCTCGCTGGAGAAACGGGTGCCGGGGAAGGCGATGAAGTCCGGTTTCATGCCCGGTGCGACTTCGTTGGCGATATCCAGCAGTCGCGTGGCCGGGGCGAGGTGGATCAGCGGCGGGACATCGCGGTAGGGCGCGATCATGGCGTTGAGCGAATCGTTGCGCCATGCAGCGATGATCAGATCGGCGCAGGCGCTGATCACCCCGGTCACGCCGACCACCAGCGCCCAGGTCAAGGTGACCACGCCGATCAGGTTATGCAGGTCGAGCCAGCGCAGGCGGGTGGACTTGTCCTGGCGCACGGTGCCGAACTTCAAGCGGCGCATGAACGGCAGGTACAACACCGTGCCGGACACGATCGCGACCACGAACAGCAAACCCATGAAAGCCAGCAGCAGCTTGCCCGGCAGCCCGGCGAACATGTCGACGTGCAGGCGCAGGATGAACAGCATCAGCCCACCGTTGGCCGACGGCATTTCCAGGGCTTCGCCGGTACGCGCGTCGAGCATGAAGGTGTGCGAGGAATTGGGCTCGGTGCCGGCGGTCCTGGCCATGATCGTCAGCACGGCATTCGGCTCGTCGTCTTCGAAGCCGAAATACTGCACGACCTCGCCGGGCCGATGCTTTTCCGCCGCTTCGACCAGTTGCGCCAGGTTCAGATGCGGCGTGTCCGCCGGCATCACCCGCAACTCGGGCGCATCGCCCAGCAGGTGGTCGATCTCGTGATGGAAAATCAGCGGCAGGCCGGTCAGGGCCAGCAGCAGCAAAAACACGGTGCAGATCAGGCTGGTCCAGGTGTGGACCAAGGACCAGCGGCGAATTGTTTTACTTTTCATTTCATGACCTTCAAAAACACCCAAGCCGTCCACGAGGGACGGCCTGGTTGCAGGGCCTGTTCAGCTCAGGCGCTTACCACTTGTAAGTGGCGCTGGCGACGACACTGCGCTGGTCGCCGTAGTAGCAGTAGAAGCTGTCGCAAGTGGAGATGTAGTCCTTGTCCAGCAAATTGGTGGCGTTGAGTGCCAGCGACGCGCCTTTGAGGCTGTTGTCCAGACGGCCGAGGTCGTAATGCACGGCGGCGTCGAACACGGTGTACGCGTCCGCCTTGCCCAGCCAGGTATTGGCTTTGTCGCCGTAGGTGTTGCCGGTGTAGCGCGCGCCGGCGCCGATGCCGAAGCCGTCGAGCACACCGCTGTGCCAGGTGTAATCGGCCCACAGCGAGGCTTGCTGGTTCGGCATCAGTTGCAGGCGGTTGCCCTTGTCGGCGCCGTTCTGCACTTCGGATTTGGCCAGGGTGTACGCGGCGATGACCTTCAGGTTGTCGGTGACGTCGGAGACGGCTTCCAGCTCCAGGCCTTTGACCTTCACTTCGCCGGTCTGGCTGGTGATCGATACGCCGTTGACGAACGAGCTGACCGAAACGTTTTTCTGGGTCAGGTCATACACGGCCGCCGTCAGCAGGGTCTTGCTGCCCGGTGGCTGGTACTTGATGCCCAGTTCCCACTGCTTGCCTTCGGTCGGTTTGAGCGATTCGGTCGACGAGGCGTCGGCGCCGGTGGTCGGCTGGAACGATTCGGCGTAGGACAGGTACGGCACGAAACCGGAGTCGAAGACATAGCTGATCGCCGCGTTACCGCTGAACGCCTTGTCACGCTGGGTGTTGGTGGCGTCACCCTTGTTGATGAATTGCGTGCTGGTATGCACCCAGTCTTCACGACCGCCCAGGGTCAGGCGCCATTGGTCCAGGGCCATCTGGTCCTGAACGTAGAGGCCGGTCTGGTAGGTCTTCTGGTTGTAGTCATAGAACGCGGTGGAGCGCGCCGGACGCACGATCGGCTGACCATGGATCGGATTGTTCACGTTGATCTCCGGCGCGCTGCCGAAGATCGAGGTGTAGTTGGTGTTGCTGCGCTGGTGATCCAGACCCAGCAGCAGGGTGTGGCGGATGTCGCCGGTGGCGAAGTCGGCCTGGAAGTTGTTGTCCACGGCGAACTGGCTGATGTCTTCGTCGACGATGGTGGTCGTGCGGCCGACGTTGCCGTCATTGTCCACTTGAGTGAACGGGTAGGAGCCGACGGTGATGCCCTGGAACGACAGATCCGACTTGGTGTAGCGCAGGTTCTGCTTGAACTGCCACACATCGTTCAGGCGATGTTCGAAGGCATAGCCCAACGCGTAGTAGGTGCGGTCGTAGTATTCCCAGTCCGGATCGCCGAGGTTCTTGTGATGGGAAACCTTGCCGAACGGCATGTCGATCTTGGTGCCCTGCACCGGCAGGAACTGGCTGGTGATGCCGGTATCGTCGCGGGTGAACTGGGTCAGCAGGGTGAATCTGGTGTCGTCGTCGATGTTCCAGGTCAGGCTCGGCGCGATGTTGTAGCGCTTGTTGTCGACGTGGTCGATCTGCGTGCCGCTGTCACGTACCACACCGCTGAGGCCGTAGAGAAACTGGCCAGCGTCATCGATCTTGCCGGTGCTGGCGAAGTTGATCTGGCGGTGGTTGTCGCTGCCGTATTGCAGCTGGATTTCGTTGCTCTGCACATCGCTCGGGCGACGGCTGACCATGTCCAGCAAACCGCCCGGTGGGGTCTGGCCGTATACCGACGAGGCCGGGCCGCGCAGCAGGGCGAGGCGGTCGAGGTTCCAGGTTTCCTGTTTCGGGTTGGCGTACACGCCTTTTGGCAGGGGCAGGCCGTCGAGGAACTGGGTCGGTTCGAAGCCGCGCACGCGCAGCCAGTCGGCGCGAGTGTCGCTGCCGTAGCTGCTGGCGGTGATGCCCGGCATGTAGCGCACGGCGTCATCGAGGCTGTGCACGCCACGGTCTTCCATTTGCTGGCGAGTGGCGACCGAAATCGAACGCGGTGCTTCGACCAGTGCAGTGTCGGTCTTGGTGCCGGCGGCGGTGCGGGTGGCGGTGTAGCCTTCGACCGGGCCCCAGGCGCTTTCGTAGTTTTCCACGCCGATCACCGAGGTTTCCGGCAGGGCCATCACGCC
Organism: Pseudomonas sp. FG35; assembly: GCF_057809295.1. Lineage (NCBI taxonomy): Bacteria > Pseudomonadati > Pseudomonadota > Gammaproteobacteria > Pseudomonadales > Pseudomonadaceae > Pseudomonas > Pseudomonas sp. FG35. The sequence goes on from NZ_JBMDJR010000009.1 coordinate 214,721, forward strand.
TTCCGGCACGGCGACCAGGGTGTAGGTGCCGGCGCCGCTCTGTTCCAGTTGCAGACCGGTGCCGCGCAGTGCCGCGCGCAGGGCGCCGGCCGCGTCATATTGGCCGTTGACCGGCGCCGAGGTCTTGCCCGCCGCCAGCGACGGGTTCAGCGACAGCGTGAGGCCGCCCTGGCTGGCGATCTGGTTCAGGGTGGTCGACAACGGAGCCGCCGGCAGGTTGTAGGCGCGTACGCTCGACGCCTGTTCAGCGGCGATCAGTTGGCTGCTGGCCAGCGGGGTGCAGAGGGCAATGGCGACCGCCAGCAAACTGGGGCGCAACAAGGTGTCTAGCGAACGGGACATACGGCGGCTCCTGAATGGAAATATTTCTCAATTGCCTGTGTGCCGGACGAGATTCGAAAAGTGATAGGGCTGGATGAAAATAATTTCGATTAACGAACGACATCGCTGCGCAAGTCAGCAGAAAGTCCGTTTTCATGGGATGTGATGGGTGTTTCTGTCGCGGCCTGCTCGCGATCGCTATGACTCAGGCAGCGCTGAATGTCAGGGCTTCGGATCCGCCTTGGCCACGGTCACCCACCATGGCGTGTGCTGTTCGATCTGCACCGGCAGGGTCGGCAGCAGGGCGTTCAGCGCCTTGTCGGTGTCGTGCAGCGGGAAGCTGCCGGTGATGCGCAGATCGGCGACTTCCGGCGCAATGCCCAGATGGCCGCGACGATAGCGCCCGAGTTCATGCACCAGGTCTTCCAGGCGCGCGTTGTCCACTACCAGCATGCCGCGGGTCCAGGCATCGGCGCCGGGGTTGAGCGCCACCACCGAATCCAGACCGTTTTGGCGAATCAGTACTTGCTGGCCTTCGCGCAGGATCTGTTCCTGCGGATCGGATTGCGGATGCGCCGCCACCGCCGACTGCAACACGCTCAGGCGCGTGCCGGCGTCTTCGCGTTTGACCAGGAACCGCGTGCCGAGGGCGCGCATGCTGCCCTCGGCGGTTTCGACGATGAACGGCCGCGCATCGCCGTGACCGGTTTCGACAAGGATTTCGCCTTCCTGCAACACGATCAGGCGTTGTTTTTCATCGAAGCGGACATCCACGGCGCTGTGGGTGTTGAGGTTGAGTACGGTGCCGTCGGCCAGGCGCACGGTGCGCTGTTCGCCGGTGGCGGTGCGTTGATCGGCGAGCCAGTAATCCAGCGGCAGATAACGTTCGCTGGCAAACAACGCCAGCCCGACCACCGCCACGACACTGGCCAGCCCGCTGCCCAGCTTGCGCACCCGGCGGCGGATGCCTTCGCGCGATTGCAGCAACGCGTTGCGTGCCGGGCCGTTGGCCACGCTGAAACGCTGGTCGAGCATGCCCAGCTGGCGCCAGGCGCGAGCGTGTTCTTCGTTGGCCGCGTGCCACTTGGCGAATTCTTCGCGTTCCAGCGGCGTGCTGGAATCGAGGGTCAATTGCCAGGCAATCGCCGCGTCCAGCACATGGGCCGGGACCGGTCTAGAACTGGCCGGGCTCATGTTGGCTCACCGTACAGCGCGATGTAGCACTGTCGAATACCCTGGGCCAGGTACTGACGCACGCGGGGGACAGACACGCCGAGTTTGTCGGCGATCTCGGCGTGGGTCAGGCCGTCGAGGCGGTTATAGAGGAAAGCGGCGCGAGCCTTGGTCGACAGCTTGCCGAGCATGCGGTCGATGGCCTTGAGGTCTTCGAGGATCAGTTGCTGTTCTTCGACCGAGGGCTGTTCGCCCTCGGGGATCAGCATCAGTTCGGTCAGATACGCCTGTTCCAGCGCCGCCCGGCGGAAGTAGTCGAACAACAACCCTTTGGCGATCGCCACCAGAAATGCCCGGGGTTCGCGCGGTGTCAGCAGTTCGTCGCGGCCAAGCAGGCGGACGAAAGTGTCCTGGCTCAGGTCTTCGGCCCGTTGCGGGCAAGCCACGTTACGGCGCAGCCAGGCCAGCAGCCAGCCACGGTGGTCGCGATACAACGCACCGACGAGCTCGCTGTGAGGGCTTTGGGCTGAAGACACGACGACACCGATTGGGAAGTGTTAACTAACGAGAATTGTTCGCGATTGTGGCAGAGGTGGGAATGGTTAGCAATTGGCCACCGGTCGGGTTGTCGGGCGACAACCCGGATTCAGAACGAATGCGTCTGCTGGCGGCGCTTCCACTGACTCAGGCGTTGCTGCAGATTCAGCGGACTGTGGATCTGCTGCTGGCGCGCCCGACTGAACAGGATCAGCGCCAGTTCCGCGGTGGCCAGGGCATCGGCACTCGCATGGTGGCGCTCGAACACTTCGAGCTTGAACCAGTCGATCCACTCGTCCAGCCCCGCCTCGCGAATATGTGCCTGCGGGCAAACCAGCGGGGCGATCTGCGCCACATCGAGAAACACCGTCTGCAACTTGTGCCCGAGATGTTCCTTCAGTGCGCGGCCGAGCATGTGCTGGTCGAACGAAGCGTGAAACGCCAGCACCGGGCTGTCGCCGATGAACTCCAGCAGCTCGACCAAAGCTTCGGTGGGCTCGCTGCCGGCGGCAATCGCGCTCGGGGCCAAGCCGTGAATCAACACGCTCGGGCCGAGTTTCAACTCGTGACACTGCAGGGTGCGTTCGAACTGCTGACTGAAGTCGATCGCACCGTCCTCGATCACTACCGCGCCGATCGACAGCACCCGATCCTTGCTCAGGTTCAGCCCGGTGGTTTCCAGATCCAGCACTACCCAGCGCTGCTCGCGCAGGCTGCACTCGCGCAGTTCGCCGATGGCCGGCAGTTTCGTCAGGCGCTGTTGCAGGTCGTCCGGCACAACGGGGCTGGCCGGACGCAGCCACGAGAACAGGCTCATAGCTGATACCGCAGGGTCAGGCTGCTTTGCAGGCGCTGGGCCTGGCGCAGGGATTCACGCAGGATGCGCCGGTCCAGATGATTGAGGCTGTCGGGATCGACCCGGTTCGAATACGGCAGGTTTTCCCGGGTCTGCAATTGATGCTGCTGCATGCGCGTCTGCTGAATGAAGTGGTACGCCTCTTCGTACGCGGCGCCATCCAGTCGGTCGATGACTTCTTTATCCACCAGTTGGCGGAAGCGTTCGAGGGTGTTGTTGGCGTCGATGCCATTGGCCAGTGCCAGCAAACGTGCACCGTCGACAAACGGCGTCAGGCCCTGGATCTTCAGGTCCAGCGTGGCTTTCTCGCCGTTCTTGCGGGTCAGCACGAACTCACGAAAACGCCCCACCGGCGGGCGGTTGCGCAAGGCGTTCTCGGCCATCATCCGCTGGAACAAACGATTGTCGCCGACCTGATCGAGAATCCCCCGGCGCAGTTGCTCGCAACCCTGTTCATCGCCCCAGACCACCCGCAGGTCGAAATAAATGCTTGAGCCCAGCAGGTTCTCCGGCGTTGCCTCGCGGATGAACGCGGCAAAGCGCCGGGCCCATTCTGCACGGGACAGGCACAGCTGCGGATTGCCGGCCATGACGTTGCCCTTGCACAGGGTGAAGCCGCATTGCGCCAGGCTGTTATTGATCTGCTGGGCGATGGGCAGCAGCTTGCCGCGAATCTCCGCCGCATGGGCCGCATCCCGCGCATCGAACAGAATGCCGTTGTCCTGATCGGTGTGCAGGGTCTGTTCGCGCCGGCCTTCGCTGCCGAAGCACAGCCAACTGAACGGCACACCGGGGTCGCCTTTCTCCGCGAGCGTCAGCTCGATCACCCGGCACACGGTGTGATCGTTGAGCAGGGTGATGATGTGGGTGATCTGGGTCGAAGACGCACCGTGAGCCAGCATGCGCTCGACCAGTTGGCCGATCTCGCCACGCAGGGTCACCAGTTGTTCAACCCGCTGGGCGCTGCGGATGGTCCGTGCCAGGTGCACCAGATCGACCCGTTGCAGCGAGAACAGATCACGCTCGGAGACCACGCCGCACAGGCGCTGATCCTTGACCAGACAGACGTGGGCAATGTGCCGCTCGGTCATCGCTATCGCCGCGTCGAAGGCGCTGTGATCCGGCGAAAGATAGAACGGCGAGGGCGTCATGTGACGTTCGATCGGTTCGCTGAAATCGTCAACACCTTCAGCCACCACATGCCGCAAGTCGCGCAGAGTGAAAATCCCCAGTGGCGCCTTGTGCTCATCCACCGCGACGATGCTGCCGACTTGTTGTTCGTGCATCAGCTTCACCGCTTCGCGCAACGGTGTGGTCGGGCTGCACGTCACCGGATGGCGCATGGCCAATTCGCCGAGACGGGTGTTCAGCGAATACTGGGTGCCGAGGGTTTCCACGGCTTTTTGCTGGACTTGCTGGTTGACCTGATCGAGCAGGCTGCTGACCCCGCGCAAGGCGAAATCGCGGAAGGTGCTGGAGAGAGCAAACAGCTTGATGAACGCCAGTTTGTTCAGTTGCAGACAGAAGGTGTCTTCACCGGCCAGATGCTCGGTGCGGGTCGCCCGTTCGCCGAGCAGCGCGGCAAGGGGAAAACACTCGCCGGTGGTGATTTCAAAGGTGGTTTCGGTGCCGCCCTTGGCCGTGTGCGGACGCTCGCCCACCACCCGGCCCTGCTTGACGATGTAGAAGTGTTCGACCGGCCCGTCAGCGGGTTTGATGATGCTCTCGCCCTGACCGTAGAAGCGCAGCTGGCATTGCTCCACCAGATAGGCCAGGTGAGCGTGTTCCATTTGATTGAAAGGGGGGAAGCGCTGGAGGAATTGCAAAGTGCCCTGAATGTTCTGCAACACCGCGGTTTTCCCTGCCTGGGTGAAGGCGTCCGCTTTACTCATAACCATTACCGCAGTCTTTTTCGAATTGTTGTTGTCGGATCGTTGCAGCCATGGTCGACCCCATCGCGCGGGGTGCCCATTGGACGTAAGTCTAGGTTGGGCATGCCGTTGGGGAGTTTTCTGATATGCCCTACAAAATCAGTCGGAAATTCTTCGGTTCGCCCCTTGGAAAAAAATCCGACGAAGTGCACATTGAAGCTCTGCCCAGCGATGTCTGACCACTGTGCCAGGGGATCGAATTGAAAACGTAGAGAACGCCATGTCCGACCACGATATTTTGAGCGACGCCGAGCGGGAAGCGCTCAGCGCTGTAATGCTCGAACCCGATCTGCCACCGCAGCGTGTATTGATCGTCGATGACGACAAGGATGCGCGGGAGCTGTTGTCGGAGATTCTCGGGCTGGATGGCATTCGTTGCATGACCGCGGCCAGCGGCGAAACCGCGCTGAAAATGCTCGCGGAAAAACCTTCGATCGGGTTGGTGATCACCGACCTGCGCATGGGCAACGTCGATGGCCTGGAGCTGATCCGCCAGGTGCGCGAGTCAGTGCGGGCGGCCATGCCGATCATCATCGTTTCGGGCGATGCCGACGTGAAGGATGCGATTGCGGCGATGCATTTGAGCGTGGTGGATTTCCTGCTCAAACCTATCGATACCGCCAAATTGCTTGGACTGGTCAGACATGAGTTGGGGATCGAGCCCTAGCCAATCCGGCGCAAACAAAAAAAGCCCTGATCGAAAGATCAGGGCTTTTTCGTGTCCGGCATCCGCGCAGGTTAAAGGCCGTTGGCAGCCTTGAACTCGCGACGACGACGGTGCAGGACCGGCTCGGTGTAGCCGTTCGGCTGTTTGGTGCCCTCGATCACCAGTTCGACTGCCGCCTGGAAGGCGATGTTGCTGTCGAAGTTCGGGGCCAGCGGACGGTACAGCGGGTCGTTGGCGTTCTGACGGTCTACCACCGGCGCCATGCGCTTGAGGCTTTCCATCACTTGCGCTTCGGTCACGACACCGTGACGCAGCCAGTTGGCGATGTGCTGGCTGGAGATACGCAACGTTGCACGGTCTTCCATCAGGCCGACGTCGTTGATGTCCGGCACTTTCGAGCAACCCACGCCCTGGTCGATCCAGCGCACCACGTAACCGAGAATGCCCTGGGCGTTGTTGTCCAGTTCGTTCTTGATCTGTTCCGGCGTCCAGTTCGGGTTGACCGCCAGCGGAATGGTCAGGATGTCATCGACCGACGCGCGGGCACGTTTGGCCAGCTCGGCCTGACGGGCAAACACGTCGACCTTGTGATAGTGCAGCGCGTGCAGCGCAGCGGCGGTCGGCGACGGAACCCAGGCAGTGTTGGCGCCGGCCAGCGGGTGAGCGATTTTCTGTTCGAGCATCGCCGCCATCAGGTCGGGCATTGCCCACATGCCTTTACCGATTTGCGCACGACCTTGCAGGCCGGTGCTCAGACCGATATCGACGTTCCAGTTCTCGTAGGCGCCGATCCATTTCTCGGCCTTCATGTCAGCCTTGCGCACCATCGGGCCGGCTTCCATGGAAGTGTGAATTTCGTCGCCGGTGCGGTCGAGGAAGCCGGTGTTGATGAACACCACGCGCTCGCTCGCTGCCTTGATGCAGGCCTTGAGGTTGACCGTGGTACGGCGTTCCTCGTCCATGATCCCGACTTTCAGGGTGTTGCGCTTGAGGCCCAGCACGTCTTCGATGCGACCGAACAGCTCGTTGGTGAACGCCGCTTCTTCCGGGCCGTGCATCTTCGGTTTAACGATATACACGGAACCGGTGCGGGTGTTCTTGCGCGAAGTGTTGCCGCTCAGGTTGTGCATCGCCGCGAGACAAGTCACCAGACCGTCGAGGATGCCTTCCGGCACTTCGTTGCCGTGCTTGTCGAGGATCGCGTCGATGGTCATCAGGTGACCGACGTTACGCACGAACAACAGCGAGCGGCCGTGCAGGGTCAGTTCGCTGCCGTCGACCTTGGTGTAGGTGCGATCCGGGTTCATGGTACGGGTGAAGGTCTGGCCGCCCTTGGACACGGATTCCGCCAGGTCGCCCTTCATCAGGCCGAGCCAGTTGCGGTAGATCACCACCTTGTCGTCGGCATCGACGGCCGCCACGGAGTCTTCGCAGTCCATGATGGTGGTCAGCGCTGCTTCCATCAGGATGTCTTTGACGCCGGCGGCATCGGTCTGGCCGACCGGGGTGCTGGCGTCGATCTGGATTTCGAAATGCAGGCCGTTGTTCTTCAGCAGGATCGCAATCGGCGCATTGGCATCGCCCTGGAAGCCGATCAGCTGTGCGTCGTTGCGCAGGCCGCTGGTGCTGCCGCCCTTGAGGGTGACGACCAGTTTGCCGTCAGCGATCTTGTAGCCGGTGGAATCGACGTGGGAGCCGGTCGCCAATGGCGCGGCTTCGTCGAGGAACGCACGGGCGAAGGCGATGACTTTGTCGCCACGCACCTTGTTGTAGCCTTTGCCTTTTTCCGCGCCGCCGGCTTCGCTGATGGCGTCGGTGCCATACAGGGCGTCGTACAGCGAACCCCAGCGGGCGTTCGAGGCGTTGAGGGCGAAGCGGGCGTTCATCACCGGGACCACGAGTTGCGGGCCGGCGGTACGGGCGATTTCGTCATCGACGTTTTGCGTCGTTGCCTGGAAATCAGCCGCTTCTGGCAGCAGATAACCGATCTCTTGCAGGAAGGCTTTATAGGCCACGGCGTCGTGCGGCTGACCGGCACGGCTTTGGTGCCAGCCATCGATACGAGCCTGGAAGTCATCGCGTTTGGCGAGTAGGGCTTTGTTCTTCGGCGCCAGGTCGTGAATGACCTTGTCGGCACCTTCCCAGAATTTGTCGGCGGTGAGGCCGGTACCGGGAATGGCTTCGTTGTTCACGAAGTCGAACAGGACTTTGGCGACCTGCAGGCCACCGACTTGAACGTGTTCAGTCATTGCTTGCCTCACTCTGCTCAGCTATTTCGCTTTTCAGCTCTTCAATTTAACAATGAAGCCTCTGGCCATTTAAACCACAAACCCCTCGACCAGTACATGCCATCGCTGGCGGCTGGGCTGGGACCAATCAACGGCTTGGGGGCCTTGCTGACGGGGCTTTCAGGGTTGCGAACGTGCCTTGGGCAGACATCGATCCAGCGTTATGTAGTGCGCGCTGCGGCATACTACATGATGAGTTGCGGTTGTGAAAATCGGACTAATTACGTCGTTCTGCGACCCCATGACGCATTGCGGTCACGGCGCGGAACGGGATGTTCTCAAAAAACCAATGGATTGTTCCAGCTAAATATAAAAAGTTGTACACGATTTGTGATTTCGAGCGTCTGAGGCGTCTGTCGAACGCTTGCCTATACTTGCTCTTCTATAACAAAAGTCATGACAAGAGGGCTGCGCCATGGATCACCTCGTACTCACCGTCTTCGCACCGGACAAGCCCGGGCAGGTCGAGCGCATCGCCCAATGCATCGCCGAACACGGCGGCAACTGGCTGGAAAGCCGCATGTCACGCATGGCCGGACAGTTCGCCGGGATCCTGCGGGTCGGCGTGCCGGCGGAGGCTTACGACGAATTAGTCGATGCCTTACAAGCACTGTCGGCACAGGGGATTCGCGTGCTGGTGGCCGAAAGCGGTATCGAACAGGCCTGCACCTGGAAACCGATCGCCATGGAACTGGTGGGCAATGATCGTCCGGGGATCGTGCGTGACATCACCCGGCTGCTGAGCGAGCAGGGCGTGAATCTCGAACGGCTGGTGACCGAAGTACGTCCGGCACCGATGAGCAGTGAACCGCTGTTCCATGCCGAAGCGATTCTCGCGGTGCCGCTGACTTTGTCGCTGGACGTGCTGCAATCGCGCCTGGAAACCCTGGCCGATGACTTGATGGTGGAACTGGTGCTGCGCACCGACCTGTGAAGACGGATCGGGTTATCCAGTTTAAACGTGCACCTGCCTGTGGATAACCTGTAGAGACTGAGCGCCAGGCCACGTCCGCCGTGGCTTGCCGAAGATTGATCAAAAAACCGCCAGCATTCAGTGACTTGCGCACAAACGGCGGGGATCACGCTGTGGATAACCTTGGGAAGGAACGATACAGGCCACGAGAACCGTGGCCTGTGAAGGTTTGTGCGTTTTTTGATCAGCTGCGCCGACGCAGACTCATCCAAGCATCGACGCTGTACACCGCCAGACCGGCCCAGATAAACATGAAGGCGATCAGCGTGCTGGACGACAAGTGCTCGCCGAACAGCAGCACGGCTTGCAGCAGTACCAACGTCGGCGCCAGGTATTGCAGGAAACCGAGGGTGGTGTAGGGCAGATGCCGCGCGGCCGCGTTGAAGCACACCAGCGGCACCAGCGTCACCGGGCCGGCCGCCACCAGCCACCAGGCTTCGGAGGTGGTCCAGAACTCGGCCTGAGCGCTGGTGGCGGTCGGATTGAACAGCAGCCACGCGAGGGCGATCGGCACCAGCATCCAGGTTTCCACCACCAGCCCCGGCAACGCCTTGACCGGTGCCTGCTTGCGGATCAGCCCGTAGAAACCGAAGGTCAGCGCCAGCACTAGCGATACCCACGGCAGGCTGCCGACCTGCCACACCTGCTGCGCCACACCGATAGCCGCCAGACCGACCGCCAGCCACTGCATGCGCCGCAGGCGTTCGCCGAGGATCAGCATGCCCAGCAGCACGTTCACCAGCGGGTTGATGTAGTAACCGAGGCTCGCTTCCAGCATCCGGCCGTTGTTCACCGACCAGACGTAGGTCAGCCAGTTGGCCGCGATCAAGGTGCCGCTGAGCGCAAGAATCGCCAGGCGTTTCGGGTTGTCGCGCAGTTCCTGCCACCAGCCGGGATGCTTCCACACCATCAACAGCAGCGCGCCGAACAGCGCCGACCACAGCACTCGATGAATGATGATTTCCACCGCCGGCACTTCGGCGATGGCTTTGAAGTAGAGCGGGAACAGTCCCCAGATGATGTAGGCGCTGAGGCCCAGAATGTACCCGCGACGCGGGTTGGCGGCTTGCATGCAGAATCCTTGCTTAGGCAGCTAACAAAGCAGCGGTTGTACGGGCAGTTGTATAGACGTGTCGTGTCAGAAAAGCTTCAACGGCTCTTCGTTCAGCGCCGCCAGCTGCTCACGCAACGCCAGCACCTGATCGCCCCAATACCGCTCGCTGCCGAACCACGGAAAGCTGCGGGGGAACGCCGGATCGTCCCAGCGTCGTGCCAGCCAGGCGCTGTAATGCATCAGGCGCAGGGCGCGCAGCGGTTCGATCAGCGCCAGTTCGCGCGGGTCGAAGTCATGGAATTCGTTGTAGCCGTCCATCAACTCCGACAGTTGTCCCAGGCAATCCTGACGGTCGCCGGCGAGCATCATCCAGATGTCCTGCACCGCCGGGCCCATGCGGCAGTCGTCGAGGTCGACGATGTGGAACATCTCGTCGCGGCACATCATGTTGCCGGGGTGGCAGTCGCCGTGCATGCGGATGTTCTGGTGCGGCGTATTGGCGTAGACGTCTTCCACACGTTTGAGCAGGTCGCGGGCGACGGACTCGTAGGCCGGCAGCAGGCTTTTCGGTATGAAGTTGCCTTCCAGCAAAGTGGTCAGCGAGTCATGGCCGAAGTTCTTCACCGCCAGCGCTTCGCGGTGCTCGAACGGTTTGGTCCCGCCGACCGCGTGCATGCGCCCGAGCAACTGGCCGAGGCGATACAACTGGTCGAGATTGCCCGGTTCCGGCGCCCGGCCACCGCGACGGGGAAACAGGGTGAAACGAAATCCGGCGTGTTCGTGCAGGGTTTTGCTGTTGTGGATAAGTGGCGCCACCACCGGGATCTCGACGTCGGCCAGTTCGAAGGTGAACTGGTGTTCTTCGAGAATGGCTTCGTTGGTCCAGCGCTGCGGGCGATAGAACTTGGCGATCAGCGGTTCCGAGTCTTCGATGCCGACCTGATAGACGCGGTTTTCGTAACTGTTGAGCGCCAGAATGCGCGCGTCGCTCAGGAAACCGATGCTTTCGACGGCATCGAGCACGAGGTCTGGGGTGAGGGTTTCAAACGGGTGGGCCATGCTGACTCCTGCGCGCAGCAGGCTGCCGCGTCCGGCTCAGCATGGTAGCGCAGACGGGCGGTCTTGAGTGGGATCGTTCCCGCGCAGCGCACGGGAACGATCAGAGCGTCGCCCGATCAGGCGCCGACGATCCCGCCATCTTCACGGGTAATCGCCATCACCGATGAGCGTGGCTTGCCGTTCGGCAGGTGCTCGGGGAAGGTCGAACCGCCGTTCTCGCCCGGGTGCTGAATCCCGACGAACAGGGTTTTCTGATCCGGCGAGAAGCTGATCCCGGTGACTTCACACCCGATCGGCCCGACCATGAACCGGCGAATTTCCCCGGTCGCAGGATCGGCGCAGAGCATCTGGTTGTTGCCCATCCCGGCAAAATCACCGGCGTTGCTCGAATCTCCGTCGGTGAGGATCCACAACCGCCCGGCCTTGTCGAAGCCGAGACCGTCGGGGCTGTTGAACATGTTCTGCGGCGTGATATTCGACGAACCGCCTTTCGGCGTACCGGCGTGGACGCTCGGGTTGCCGGCGACCACGAACAGATCCCAGGCAAAAGTCTTCGACGCGTGATCGTCGCGGTCGGTGCGCCAGCGCAGGATCTGCCCGTAGACGTTCTTCTCGCGCGGGTTCGGCCCGCCCACCGGTTGGCCGTCTTCGCCGCGCTTGGCGTTGTTGGTCAGGGTGCAATAAACCTGGCCGTCTTTCGGGCTGACCACGATCCACTCCGGACGGTCCATGCGCGTGGCGCCAACCACGCTGGCCGCGAGTCGGGCATGAATCAGCACTTCGGCCTGATCGGCGAAACCGCTGCTGGCGTCGATGCCGTTCTTGCCGTGGGTCAGTTCGATCCACTGGCCCTGGCCTTTCGGGTGATCCGGATTGCCGTCGCCGGCATCGAACCTGGCGACGTACAGCGTGCCGTGATCGAGGATGTCGCGGTTGGCTTTGGCGTTGCGGTGATTGATCTTGTCGCGGCTGACGAATTTGTAGATGAACTCGCCGCGTTCGTCGTCGCCCATGTACACCACGGCGCGACCGTCGTCGGTCTCGGCCAGTGCGGCGTTTTCATGCTTGAAGCGGCCCAGCGCGGTGCGTTTGACCGGGGTCGATTGCGGGTCGAACGGATCGATCTCCACCACCCAGCCGTGACGGTTGAGCTCGTTGGGGTTCTTCGCCATGTCGAAGCGCGGATCGAACGGATGCCAGTTGATCTCCCGGCTGGCGGCCGACACACCGTAGCGTTTCTGCGCCGGGTCGAACTGCTGCTGGGCGTTGCTGCTGCCGAAGCAGTCGGTGAAGTTCTCTTCGCAGGTCAGATAAGTGCCCCACGGCGTTTTGCCGTTGGCGCAGTTCTGGAAGGTGCCGAGGACTTTCTTGCCGTGCTTGTCGGCGCTGGTTTTCATCAGCTCGTGACCGGCGGCCGGGCCGCTGATACGCAGCGGCGAGTTGCCGTGGATGCGCCGGTTGTAGCGCGAGCCCTGGACGAACTGCCACTGGCCGTTCTTGCGCTGCACTTCGATCACCGACACGCCTTCGCAGGCCAGAGCCTTGCGCACGTCCTCGGCCGACTGCGGCATGCCGCCGTGCGGGTAGAGGTAGCGGTAGTTGGTGTATTCGTTGTTGATCGCCATCAACGCGCGGTTTTTCTCGCCCGGGAATTCGAACAGGCTCATGCCGTCGTTGTTGTCGCCGAACTGCACTTCCTGTGCGGCCGCGGTTCCATTGCCGCTCGGGTCGAAGGCCGGGCCGTTCTTGTGCAGCGGCTGGCCCCAGCTGATCAGCACCGACGACTTGTAGCCCTTGGGCAGGCTGATGGTGTCGGTGGTGGCCGCCGGAATGCTGTCGAAGCCGAGCAGACGGCTGTTGCCGGCGCTGACACTGGCGGCCAGCACGCTGCGGCTCAGCAGGTTGCCGCCGAGGAACATCGCCGCGCCGCACAGCGCGCCGGCGCTGATGAACCCGCGACGGCTCAGGCCGACCATTTTTTCCAGGTCTGTGGATTGGTTTTCTTCTAATAGGCTCACATCAGGCTCCCTGCATGGTTTTGGCAGCCACCTTAATGCGGGTCGATGACGCTTTCGTTGCAGCGCTGTTTAGAGCGGTGTTCCGAGCAGCACATTGGACGGGGAAAACTGCACCTGCACCGCTTGCTCGACCGTCAGGCCCCGGGTGCGCAAGTCCAGCGGTTCGGCCAGCGCACACAGGGTCTGGCCGTTGGGCAGGGCGATGCGCACTTCGCTCGGGCCGTCTTCTGCGTCGAGAATCGCCTCGATCCGGCCGCTCAACAGATTGTGGCCGACGGCAGGTGTGGCCTGTGGAGCGAGCAGTTCGAGCCAGCCGGCCTTGATCAGTGCCACCACTTCGGTGCCCGGTTGCAGCTCCAGGTGAACGGTGCTGTCGTGGGTGATCTGCGCGTCGATCGACAGGCCTTCGGCCAGTTCGAGGCGGATCAGGTCGTTGCGGCCCTGACCTTCGATCAGCACGACTTTGCCGTGCAACTGATTGCGCGCGCTGGTCCTGAGCATCAGCCGACCGAGCAGGTCCAGATCGCTGGCGTCCTCGGCTGCTTCCAGTACTTGAGCCTGCAAGGCTTGCAGCTTTTGATACAGGCGCAGCACTCGCTCGCCCTCGCTCGACAGTCTGGCGCCACCGCCGCCCTTGCCGCCGACCGCGCGCTCGACCAGAGGCTTTTGCGCAAGGTTGTTCAGCTCATCGATGGCATCCCACGCCGCCTTGTAACTCAGGCCGGCGCTTTTCGCGGCGCGGGTGATCGAACCCTGTTCGGCGATGTGTTGCAGCAAGGCGATGCGCTGAGGACGGCGGACGATGTGCTGGGACAACAAAGAGGGCAGGGACATGGCGGACGCTTTGTGCTGAAGGGTTGAGGGAGGACGTTGGCGGCTCGGGACGTATCCGTCAAGCCGCGTCGCCGGGTTTTGGCGTGCGGGCCAGGCAGTACACATCCACCCGCGCGGCGCCGGCGTCCATCAGCAATCGGGCCAGTGCCTGAGCGGTGGCGCCGGTGGTCAGCACGTCGTCGACCAGGGCCAGGTGTCGGCCTTGCACCTGGGCATCGGCGCTCAAGGCGAAGGCGTGACGCAGATTGCGTTTACGCGCCTTGGCGTTGAGGGCCTGCTGGGCGTCGGTATCCTGCACGCGCAAAAGGCTGTGCTCCTCGCAAGGCAAATCGAGTGACTTGCCCAGCCACTGCGCCAGCATCGCCGCTTGATTGAAGCCGCGCTGGCGCAAGCGTTTGGGTGCAAGCGGCACCGGCAGCAGGGCGTCCGGGCGCGGCAGGTCTTCTTCGAAGCGATGTTGCAGGAATTGGCCAAGAACGTCGGCGAGCAAGTGGCCAAGCGGCCATTTGCCGTTGTGCTTGAAACGGGTGATCAGCGTGTCCACCGGAAAGCTGTAAGTCCAGGGCACGGCTACCGTTTCAAAGGCCGGCGGTTCCTGCAGGCAGCCGCCACAGGTCAGGCCGTAAGCGGGCAAGGGCAGGGCGCAGGTCAGACATTGATCGCCCAGCCACGGCAAATCGGTTTCACAGGCGGTACAGATCGGGATTTGCGCGTCTGCCGGTTCGTCACACAATAAGCAGTGTTGTTTGTTTTTTAACCAGATGTAAACCGGTCTTTCGTAGTCTGGTTGACAGCGCATGACTCTTCCTTAAATATGCCGAACATCCGTGTCGTGCCTGTGGGTATTCCGTTTCCCCAGGCGCCAGCCAAGCATAACCAAGGAAACGCCCATGAGCGCCAGCACCACTGCCACCCTGCGTCACGACTGGACTTTGGCCGAAGTCAAAGCACTGTTCGTTCAGCCATTCAACGACTTGCTGTTCCAGGCGCAGACGGTGCACCGCGCGCATTTCGACGCCAACCGCGTCCAGGTTTCCACTCTGCTGTCGATCAAGACCGGCGCCTGCCCGGAAGATTGCAAATATTGTCCGCAGTCCGGTCACTACAACACCGGGCTGGAAAAAGAAAAGCTCATGGAAGTGCAGAAAGTCCTCGAAGAGGCTGCACGCGCCAAGGCCATCGGTTCGACCCGTTTCTGCATGGGCGCGGCGTGGAAGCACCCGTCGGCCAAGGACATGCCTTATGTGCTGAAGATGGTCGAAGGCGTGAAGGCCATGGGCCTGGAAACCTGCATGACCCTCGGTCGTCTCGATCAGGATCAGACCGAGGCACTGGCCAAGGCCGGGCTCGACTACTACAACCACAACCTCGACACCTCGCCGGAGTTCTACGGCAGCATCATCACCACCCGCACCTATGCCGAGCGTCTGCAGACCCTGGCCTATGTGCGCGATGCGGGGATGAAAATCTGCTCCGGCGGCATCCTCGGTATGGGCGAGTCCCTCGATGACCGCGCGAACCTGCTGATCCAGTTGGCCAACCTGCCGGAGCACCCGGAATCGGTGCCGATCAACATGCTGGTGAAAGTCGCCGGTACGCCGCTGGAAAACGCTGACGACGTCGATCCGTTCGACTTCATCCGCATGCTCGCCGTGGCGCGGATCCTGATGCCGCAATCCCACGTGCGCCTGTCCGCCGGCCGCGAAGCGATGAACGAGCAGATGCAGGCCCTGGCGTTCTTCGCCGGCGCCAACTCGATCTTCTACGGCGACAAACTGCTGACCACCGCCAACCCGCAGGCCGACAAGGACATGCAGTTGTTCGCACGTCTGGGCATTCAGCCGGAAGCACGCGAAGAGCATGCTGACGAAGTACATCAGGCTGCCATCGAACAGGCGCTGGTGGAGCAGAAGAGCAGCGAGCAGTTCTACAACGCGGCGGTCTGATCGCCCGTTCTTCTCAGGCGCTGCCTCGGGCGGTGCCTGCTGATTCATTTGCCACCCGTGAGGCTTGCATGTCTTTCGATCTCGCCGCACGCCTTGCTGCCCGTCGTGCCGACAATCTCTATCGCCAGCGACCGCTGCTTGAAAGCCCGCAAGGGCCGCAAGTGGTGGTCGACGGTCAGCCGCTGCTGGCGTTCTGCAACAACGATTACCTGGGGCTGGCCAATCATCCGCAAGTGATCGAAGCCTGGCGCGCCGGTGCCTCGAAGTGGGGCGTCGGCGGCGGTGCCTCGCATCTGGTGATCGGCCACAGCGGCCCGCATCACGAATTGGAAGAAGCTCTGGCAGACCTCACCGGACGGCCGCGCGCGCTGTTGTTCACCACCGGTTACATGGCCAATCTCGGCGCGGTCACGGCGCTGGTCGGGCAGGGCGATACGGTGCTCGAAGACCGGCTCAATCATGCGTCGTTGCTGGATGCCGGATTGTTGTCCGGCGCGCGCTTCAATCGTTATCTGCACAACGACGCCGACAGCCTCGCCAAGCGTCTGGAGAAAGCCACCGGCAATACGCTGGTGGTCACTGACGGCGTGTTCAGCATGGACGGCGACCTCGCCGATCTGCCGGCGCTGGCCCGGGAAACTAAAGCGAAAGGCGCCTGGCTGATGGTCGACGACGCCCACGGTTTCGGCCCGCTGGGGGCAAACGGTGGCGGGATCGTCGAGCATTTCGGTTTGAGCCAGGAAGACGTGCCGGTGCTGGTCGGCACGCTCGGCAAAGCGTTCGGTACGGCTGGCGCCTTTGTGGCCGGCAGTGAAGAGCTGATCGAAAGCCTGATCCAGTTCGCCCGTCCGTACATCTACACCACCAGCCAGCCGCCAGCGCTGGCCTGCGCAACCTTGAAGAGTCTGGAGCTGCTGCGCAGCGAACACTGGCGTCGCGAACATCTGCAGACGCTGATCCGCCAGTTCCGCCACGGCGCCGAACAGATCGGTCTGGAACTTATGGACAGCTTCACGCCGATTCAGCCGATCCTGATCGGCGATGCCGGTCGCGCCGTGCGTCTGTCGCAGATGCTGCGCGAGCGTGGACTGATGGTCACCGCGATCCGCCCGCCGACCGTGCCTGCCGGCAGCGCGCGGTTGCGGGTGACGCTGACCGCCGCTCACAGCGAGGCACAGGTGCAGCTATTGTTGGAAGGACTGGCCGATTGCTTTGCGCAACTCAAGTCGGAGCCAAGCCATGCGTGATCGCCTGATTCTGCTACCGGGCTGGGGCCTCGGCGTTTCGCCGCTGGAGCCGCTGGCCGCTGCGTTGCGCGGACTCGACGAACACCTGCAGGTCGACATCGAGCCGTTGCCGGAGCTGGACTCCAGCGATCTGCAAGACTGGCTCGACGAGCTCGATGAGCGCATCTCCGAAGATGCATGGCTCGGTGGCTGGTCACTGGGAGGCATGCTCGCGTCCGAGCTGGCGGCGCGGCGTGGCGAACATTGTTGCGGCTTGCTGACCCTGGCGAGCAATCCTTCGTTTGTCGCCCATGAACAGTGGCAGAGCGCGATGCCCGGCGAGACCTTCGATGCGTTTCTGGCCGGCTGCAGCGCCGACCCGCGCACGACCCTCAAGCGATTCTCTCTGTTGTGCGCCCAGGGCGCGCAAGATGCGCGCGGCTTGTCGCGGCTGTTGCTCGGCGGCGCGCCGAATACCTCGCCGGCCGCGTTGATGGCCGGTCTGGAATTGTTGGCGCAGATCGATACGCGCGCTGCCTTGCAGGCGTTTCGTGGCCCGCAATTGCATCTGTTCGGCGGGCTGGACGGGTTGGTGCCGGCGGAGGCCGCGGGCGAGCTGTTCGCGTTGCTGGCGGATGTCGAGGTCGGCCTGATCGAGCAGGCCAGCCATGCGTTTCTTCTGGAGGATCCCCACGGTGTGGCGGGTGCAATCCAGGCGTTTTTAAGTGAGTGCGGTGATGACTGATTTGTCTGTCGCGGCGTTGCCCGGCGGCTTGCCTGACAAGCGCCAGGTCGCGGCTTCTTTTTCTCGCGCAGCGGCCAGCTACGACAGCGTCGCCGAGTTGCAGCGCGATGTCGGTACGCAGTTGATGAATCGCTTGCCGGTGGATTTTCGGCCGGCACGCTGGTTGGATCTGGGCTGTGGCACCGGGTATTTCACTCGGGCGCTGGCTGAGCGATTTGGTGAGGGGCTGGCACTGGATATCGCTGAGGGCATGCTCCATCACGCGCGGCCGTTGGGTGGGGCCATGCACTTTATTGCTGGCGATGCCGAACGTTTGCCATTACAGGATTCGACCTGCGATCTGATCTTCTCCAGCCTCGCCGTGCAGTGGTGCGCGGACTTCGAAGCGGTGCTCGGCGAAGCGTTTCGGGTGCTGAAACCTGGGGGGATTTTCGCGTTTGCTAGTCTTTGTGCAGGGACGCTGTACGAATTGCGCGATAGCTGGCGTCAGGTCGATGGTCTGGTGCACGTCAACCGCTTCCGCGAATTCGCCCGCTACGAGCAATTGTGCGCGGCCAGTGGTTTGCGCAGTGTTTGTCTGGAGAACCGGCCGCATGTGCTGCATTACCCGGATGTGCGCAGCCTGACCCATGAACTCAAGGCCTTGGGCGCGCATAACCTGAACCCTGGCCGGCCGGGTGGATTGACCGGGCGGGCGCGGATTCTGGGGCTGGTCGAGGCCTACGAGCAGTTCCGTCAGCCTGCGGGATTGCCGGCGACCTACCAGGTGGTCTACGCCGTGTTGGAGAAACCCTTATGAGCGCAGCCTATTTCATCACCGGAACCGACACTGACGTTGGCAAGACCACCGTCGCCGCCGGGTTGCTGCACGCTGCGCGGTCGGCGGGGCTGAGTACGGCGGCGGGCAAACCGGTAGCGTCCGGTTGCGTGGTGACGCCCAGAGGTCTGCGCAATTCCGATGCGCTGGCGTTGCAGGCCGAATGCTCGTTGCCGCTGACGTATCAACAGGTCAATCCGGTGGCGTTCGAGCCAGCGATCGCGCCGCATCTGGCAGCGCGTGAGGCGGGTGTGGCGCTGACCGTGCAATCGTTGCTGGGGCCGATGCGCGAGATTCTGGCCATGAACGCCGACTTCACGCTGATCGAAGGCGCAGGCGGCTGGCGGGTGCCGTTGGCGGATCAGGACAATCTGTCGGATCTGGCGATTGCGCTGAAGTTGCCGGTGATTCTGGTGGTCGGCGTGCGTCTGGGTTGCATCAGCCACGCGCTGTTGACCGCTGAAGCGATCGCTCGTGACGGGCTGCAACTGGCCGGTTGGGTGGCGAACATCATTGATCCGAAGACGTCGCGGCTGGAGGAAAACCTCGCGACACTCGCCGAGCGGATTCCGGCGCCGTGCCTGGGGCGGGTGCCGAAGCTGAAGGCGGTTAGCGCTGAAGCGGTCGCCGATCACTTGCAACTGGATCTGCTCGACTGATTTTGGCTATGACAAGGCACTGTGCCATTAGTGTTTTTGACGGGTGTTTTTCTGACGCCTCTGGTTCAATGGCACCCATCGATCCTTCCCAAGGATGAGAGCTCCCATGGAAATCTCCGGAAACACAGCTTTTTATGCAGGTCTGAGCACCATCCAGACCGGGCAGAACCGCGTCGATCAGGCCGCCAACCAGATCGCCAACAACACCATCGAGCGCTCGGTCACCAGCCAGTCTTCCGAAGCCCAGATCGATCGCCTGCGCGGAGTGGATCGCAGCCAGCAAATGGATCCGGGCAGCGCCATGGCCGAGATGGCCCAAGGCAAGTTTCAAGTGGAGCTGGGCACGAAAGTCGCGAAGGCTTCCGATGAAATGCTCGGTACGATCATCGATACGTTCGCCTGATTTTTTTGTCCGCGCTTTGCCAGACGCCGCGACTGTTCGCGGCGTTTTTCGTTGTAAGTCCTTCTCCCTCAACTAATCTTTTTTCAGTGCACATGGCTCGGTCGGGCACATGTTGCGCTGCTGTGTCCGGCGTTCGGAAAATGTGATGACGAATGGCAAAAGAACGACGCTTGACAAGATTTCGGCGTAAACGTATGTTTCAAACAACTGTTTGACCGTCACAACAAATCAATGCGGTCGTTCATTCCCGGTTACATCAGCAGAGGTTTATCGCTATGCCTGACTACAAGGCCCCCTTGCGTGATATTCGCTTCGTTCGTGACGAACTGCTCGGCTACGAAGCGCACTATCAGAGCCTTCCAGCGTGCGCAGAAGCAACGCCGGACATGGTTGACGCCATTCTCGAAGAGGGCGCCAAGTTTTGTGAGCAAGTGCTGGCACCGCTGAACCGCGTGGGTGACACCGAAGGCTGCACCTGGAGCGAGTCCGGCGTGAAAACCCCGACCGGCTTTAAAGAGGCCTACAAGCAATTCGTCGAAGGCGGCTGGCCAAGTCTGGCCCATGACGTCGAGCACGGCGGTCAGGGGCTGCCTGAGTCGCTGGGTCTGGCTGTCAGCGAGATGGTCGGCGAAGCCAACTGGTCGTGGGGCATGTACCCGGGCCTGTCGCACGGCGCGATGAACACCATCTCCGAACACGGCACCCCAGAGCAGCAGGAAGCCTATCTGACCAAACTGGTCTCCGGCGAATGGACCGGCACCATGTGCCTGACCGAACCGCACTGCGGCACCGACCTGGGCATGCTGCGCACCAAGGCCGAACCTCAGGCCGACGGTTCCTACAAAGTTTCCGGCACCAAGATCTTCATCTCGGCCGGTGAACACGACATGGCCGACAACATCGTCCACATCGTACTGGCCCGCCTGCCGGATGCACCGGCCGGCACCAAAGGCATTTCCCTGTTCATCGTTCCGAAGTTCCTGCCGAACGCCGACGGCACCGTCGGTACCCGTAACGCCGTGACCTGCGGTTCGATCGAACACAAGATGGGCATCCACGGCAACGCGACCTGCGTGATGAACTTCGACGGCGCGACCGGTTTCCTGATCGGCCCGGCGAACAAAGGCCTGAACTGCATGTTCACCTTCATGAACACCGCACGTCTGGGTACCGCACTGCAAGGTCTGGCCCACGCCGAAATCGGTTTCCAGGGCGGCCTGAAATACGCTCGCGATCGCCTGCAAATGCGTTCCCTGACTGGCCCGAAAGCGCCGGACAAGGCCGCTGACCCGATCATCGTTCACCCAGACGTACGCCGCATGCTGTTGACCATGAAGGCATTTGCCGAAGGCAACCGTGCGATGGTGTACTTCACCGCCAAACAGGTCGACATCGTCAAATACGGCGTGGATGAAGAAGAGAAGAAGAAAGCCGACGCACTGCTGGCCTTCATGACTCCGATCGCCAAAGCGTTCATGACCGAAGTCGGTTTCGAATCCGCCAACCACGGCGTACAGATCTACGGCGGCCATGGCTTCATCGCCGAGTGGGGCATGGAGCAGAACGTTCGCGACAGCCGCATCTCGATGCTGTACGAAGGCACCACCGGCATCCAGGCACTCGACCTGCTGGGCCGTAAAGTGCTGATGACTCAAGGCGAGGCGCTGAAAGGCTTCACCAAGATCGTCCACAAGTTCTGCCAGAACAACGAAGGCAACGAAGCCGTCAAGGAATTCGTCGCACCGTTGGCTGCACTGAACAAAGAGTGGGGCGAGCTGACCATGAAGGTCGGTATGGCTGCAATGAAAGATCGCGAAGAAGTCGGCGCGGCCTCGGTGGACTACCTGATGT
This sequence comes from Pseudomonas sp. FG35, assembly GCF_057809295.1. NCBI lineage: Bacteria > Pseudomonadati > Pseudomonadota > Gammaproteobacteria > Pseudomonadales > Pseudomonadaceae > Pseudomonas > Pseudomonas sp. FG35. The sequence continues at coordinate 236,079 of NZ_JBMDJR010000009.1, forward strand.
ACTCCGGTTACGCCTGCCTGGCCTACTTCTGGGCTGACATGGCGCGTCTGGCTGCCGAAAAACTGGCTGCCGGCACCACCGACGAGGCGTTCTACACCGCCAAGCTGCAAACCGCGCGCTTCTACTTCCAGCGCATCCTGCCGCGTACCCGTACGCACGTGGCCACCATGTTGTCGGGCGCCAACAACCTGATGGACATGAAAGAAGAAGACTTCGCACTGGGCTACTAAGCCTTAACGCGGTCTTTCGAAAAACCGCTGCTCCTTCGGGGGCAGCGGTTTTTTTGTGCCCGGATTTCCCCAATCCCGGGGCTGATTCCCCAGCATTGATGAGGTCGCTGCTCAGCCGACCCCTTGCGCTTATTGATTCAAAATGTTTCCAGAGGACTGGCCAATTAATTGCACTGCCCGATTTACCGGTGCTAACCAGAACTGCCTGCTCAAAGAAGCAAGACGCCCGGCACTTAACAACAACAGTCAGGGTGAAGCCTATGAACATCAGTCGACTCGCTCGTTTGACCTTCTGGTTACCCATCGCGCTGTCAGTCCACAGCGCATGGGCCGCCGACCCCGCCGTGGTCGATCCTCCCGTGCCGGAGGTGCCTTCGCTGCAATCACTGCGCGGGATGGTGCCCCCCGATCCGTCCGGAACCGAAGGCGGGCGCAAGGTCGACCTGATGACCGACTACGTGCTCAATCGCCAGGCCGCGATCCTGCTGGGCAAAGCGCTGTTCTGGGACATGGAGATCGGCAGCGACGGCTCCACGGCATGCGCTTCCTGCCACTACCACGCCGGCGTCGACCACCGCATCACCAACCAGCTCAACCCCGGCCAGGCCCATACCAACGCCAATGTCGCGTCGATCTTCAACAAGCCGTTTGTAGCCTCGGACATTCCCGGTGATGTGGCGTCCTACGCGACGTTGTCCGGCGGCAAGGGCGGCCCGAACTACACGCTGAAGAAAACCGACTTCCCGACCCACGTGCTGAGCAATCCGCTGGAGCGCAACTCGCCCATCGTGTACTCGACGGACGATGTGGTCGGCTCGCAAGGCGTGTTCGACGCCAACTTCGTCAAACCCAATCAGGCGCGTTTCGACAAATGTACTCAGCAGCCGGACGGTATTTTCCAGGTCGGTGGCATCAACGTGCGTCGCAGCACCGGGCGCAATGCGCCGTCGGTGATCAATGCCGCGTTCAACGTGCGCAACTTCTGGGACGGTCGGGCCAACAACGTGTTCAACGGCTTCTCGCCGTTCGGTAATCGCGATCCGGATGCCGGGATCTACGTGACCAGCGAACGCAGCACGGTTGCGACCAAAGTGCGGCTGGCGCTCAACGATGCGTCTGCCGCCTCGCAAGCCGTCGGCCCGCCCGGCAGCCCGGTGGAAATGTCCTGCGGTGGCCGTACCTTTGCCGACATCGGCCGCAGGATGCTCGACACGCTGATGCTAAAGCAGCAAAGGATTTCATCCACCGACTCGGTGCTGGCTCCAGTATCGGGCGCACGGCGGCCGACCTATCGCGAACTGATCAAGAACGCCTTCCAGCCCCGGCTGTGGAACGCCACGCAAAACGTTCTGGTGGGCGGCGTGCCGTACACCCAGATGGAGGCCAACTTCCCGCTGTTTTTCGGCCTGGCGATCCAGATGTATGAGGCGACGCTGGTGTCCGATCAGGCGCCGATCGATGCTTACCTGCAGGGCGATCACACGGCAATGAACGCGCAACAGGTGGAGGGCATGAACCTGTTTCTCGGCAAGGGCAAATGCGTCAATTGCCACGGCGGTCCGGAGCTGACCAACGCCGCCAGCCGCCTGCTGATGCACCCGCGCGAACGCATTGAGCGGATGGTGATGGCCGACAACCTGACCACCCTTTACGACAACGGCTTCTACAACACCGGTGTGCGCCCGACCTCGGAAGACCTGGCCCTCGGCGGCGCGGATGCCTGGGGCAATCCATGGTCGTTCACCCGGCAGTACAACAGCGTGTTGCAGGGCGGTCGCTCGGTCGATCCGCTGGACGTCGATGTCTGCACGTTCGAGGCACCGTTGAGTGCGGCGATTCCGTGCGATGCCACGCTCAAACCGAATGTCGGTTTCCGCGACTCGGTCGACGGCGCATTCAAGACCCCGACCCTGCGTAACATCGCCCTGACCGGGCCGTACTTCCACAACGGCAGCCGCTCGACGCTCAAGCAGGTGATGGAGTTCTACAACCGTGGCGGTGACCGGCGCGGTGAAGATGCCAACAACACCAGCGGCTTTGAGCATCCGGCGGTGAACCAGCACAACACTTCCAACCTCGACCCGGACATGACGGCGCTGAACCTGACGCCCGATGAAATCGACGCGCTGGTGAAATTCATGGAGGTCGGCCTGACCGATCCTCGCGTGGCATGGGAGCGCGCACCGTTCGATCATCCGTCGCTGGTGATTCCGCAGGGCCACATCGGCGATGAAAATGCCGTGACCCAGCGTCCGGCCAGTCCGAAAGTCACGACCCGTCAGGCGATGGACGCATCGCTCAATCTCAAGCCTTACGGTGCTGAAGGCCGGCCGGCGGCAGAGGGGCCATTGCAGCCGTTCTACAACGATCTCTGAGCATAAAAACACACCATGGCCATCAAGAATGATGGCCATGGTGGCCGTCTAGCGGCCATTGCGCAAAAAACCTTACTGAATTACTCAGCAACTGCCGATTTCGGCCGTTAAAGAGACAGCCTGTGATCTGGATCACATTGTGTGTGCTTAACTGGCCACATTGCAGGCACAATGCCATCTCTTTGCCATGACGGGTCGGAGCTTTTACCCTTGCCGCGTTCTTCCGCTGTACGTTTCAGTCATTTCCTGCCGTCACTGCTGTTGTTGCTCGCGGGGTTAGCGGCTGCGTACGTCAAAGACCTCAACGTGTTCTTCACCTCGCTGTTTAACGTGTTGCCGACATTGGTGCTGCTGTTGGGCGGTTCGTACTGTGCGGTTTACCGACGCCAGCGCGAGCTGTTTCTGATGGTCACGGTGTACATCGCCTACTTCCTGCTCGACACCCAGACTGACTATTACCGCGACAACGGCAAGGTGCGCGAAGATGCGGCCGTGGTGTTCCACTTGGTCTGTCTGTTGCTGCCGTTGCTGTTCGGTCTGTTCGCCGCATGGCAGGAACGCACGCATCTGTTTCAGGACATGATCGCGCGCTTCGCCGTGCTGCTGGCCTTTGGCAGCGTGGCGCTGGGGCTCGAGCAAAGCTACCCGCAGGCCTTGCTGATGTGGCTTTCCGAGATCCGCTGGCCGGCGCTGCACGGCGCGTGGATGAGCCTGATCCAGTTGTCGTATCCGGTGTTCATCTCGGCGTTCCTGCTTCTGGCCTGGCAATACTGGCGCAACCCGCGTCCGCTGCACGCGGCGCAACTGGTGGGGTTGCTCGGGGTGTTCTGGATGCTGCCGAAAACCTTCATCCTGCCGTTCACCCTGAACATCATGTGCAGCCAGGTCATGCTGATGATTGCGGCAGCGGTAGCGCACGAGGCGTATCAAATGGCCTTTCGCGACGAACTTACCGGTTTGCCGGGCCGCCGCGCACTCAACGAGCGCATGCAGCGTCTGGGTCGCAACTATGTGCTGGCGATGAGCGACGTCGATCATTTCAAGAAATTCAACGACACCCACGGCCACGACGTGGGGGATCAGGTGTTGCGTCTGGTCGCCAGCAAGCTGTCCAAAATCAGCGGCGGCGGTAGGGCGTATCGCTATGGCGGTGAGGAATTCGCCCTGGTGTTTGCGGGCAAGACCCTCGAAGAGTGCATGCCGCACCTGGAAGTCATCCGCGAGTCGATTGCGTCCTACAACATTCAGCTGCGCAATCAGGAAAGTCGCCCGCAGGATGATCAGCAGGGCCGTCAGCGCCGCTCGGGTTCGGGGGCGTCCAGCGTGTCGGTCACGGTCAGCATCGGCGTGGCCGAGCGTCTGGAGCAGCGCACCCCGGAAGAAGTGCTGAAATCCGCCGACCAGGCGCTCTACAGCGCCAAGGGCGCAGGGCGAAACTGTGTGATGGCGTTCGGGCAGAACCGCCGTGGCGCGGTGCGCATGGACAACGCCGCAGGTTGAGTGATGACGGCGCATTCAGCGTCTGGACAGTGATTGTGGGGCAGGGTGGCCGGCAGTAGGTTGAAGCAATCTGCTGAAGGAGAAGCCACCATGCCCGAGTACAAAGCTCCCCTGCGCGACATGCGCTTTCTGATCGACCACGTCTTTGACTTCCACACTCAGTACGCGGCCCTCGGCGCCCACGACGCCAGCCCGGACATGATCAACGCGATCCTCGACGAGGGCGCGAAGTTCTGTGAGAACGTTCTGGCACCGCTCAATCGCAGCGGCGACGAAGAGGGCTGCCATTTCGACAATGGTGTGGTGACAACGCCTACAGGCTTCAAGCAGGCCTTCGCACAATACGTGGAAGGTGGCTGGCACGGTCTGGCGGCAGATCCGACCTACGGTGGCCAGGGGCTGCCGAGTTCGCTGGGGCTGGTGATCAGCGAAATGGTCGCCTCCAGCAACACCTCCTGGGGCATGTACCCGGGCCTGACCCACGGCGCCATGTCGGCGATCCACGCCCACGGCACCGAAGAACAGAAAAACACCTATCTGCGCAAACTTACTGCAGGCCAGTGGACCGGCACCATGTGCCTGACCGAAGCCCATTGCGGCACCGACCTGGGCATCATCAAGACCCGCGCGGTGCCGCAGGCCGACGGCAGTTATGCGGTGACCGGCAGCAAGATTTTCATCTCCGCCGGCGAGCACGACATGAGTGACAACATCATTCATCTGGTGCTGGCCAAACTGCCGGACGCACCGGCGGGCACCAAAGGCATTTCGCTGTTCATCGTGCCGAAATTTCTCCCGGACGCCTCCGGTGAAGCGGGCGAGCGCAACGGCGTTTCCTGCGGCTCGATCGAACACAAAATGGGCATCAAGGCATCGGCCACCTGCGTGCTGAACTTCGACGACGCCAAAGGTTTCCTGATCGGCGAGCCGAACAAAGGCCTGAATTGCATGTTCACCATGATGAACCACGCGCGCCTCGGCACCGGGATGCAGGGCCTGTGTCTGGGCGAGGCAAGCTTCCAGGGCGCAATCAAATACGCCAACGACCGCTTGCAGATGCGGGCCCTGACCGGTGCCAAGTCCCCGGACAAACCGGCCGACCCGATCATCGTCCATCCGGACGTGCGACGCATGCTGCTGACCATGAAAGCCTTCAACGAAGGCAACCGCGCGCTGACTTATTTCACCGCGCAGATGCTCGATGTCGCGCACCTGAGCCCGGACGCCGAGGCGCGTCAGGAAGCCGAAGACCTGTTGGCGTTCCTGACGCCGATCTGCAAGGCGTTCATGACCGACACCGGCCTTGAGGTGACCAACCACGGCATGCAGGTGTTCGGTGGCCACGGATTTATCCGCGAGTGGGGCATGGAACAACTGGTTCGTGATTGCCGCATCGCGCCGATCTACGAGGGCACAAACGGCATTCAGGCGCTGGATCTACTCGGGCGCAAGGTGCTGGGCAGCCAGGGAAAGCTGCTGCGCAACTTCACCAAAATCGTCCACAAGTTCTGCGCCGCCAACGCCGGGAATGCGCAGTTGGGCGGGTTTGTCGCGCAGCTTGATGGTCTCAATCAGCAGTGGGGCGAGCTGACCATGAAGGTCGGTATGGCCGCGATGAAAAATCCGGATGAAGTCGGCGCCGCGTCGGTGGATTACCTGATGTACAGCGGTTACATCGTTCTCGGCTACCTGTGGCTGCGCATGGCTCTGGTTGCCCAGGCGCAGCTGGAGTCGGGCGAGGGGGATGGCGATTTCTGCCAGGGCAAACTGGCGACGTGCGAGTTTTACTTCAAGCGTCTGCTGCCGCGCACCGCTGCGCATCGTTCGGCGATCGAGGCGGGTAGCGATTGCCTGATGAAACTGCCGGCGCAGTTGTTCGCGCTGTAACACGCCACTGTTAAACAAAAGAGCCCGCTGATTGCGGGCTTCTTTATGGTTGATTGCTGGTGACTAAAAATAACAAATCAGTCATCGCCTGACCCTATGTGTCGCAAAAGTTGTTGGGTTACACTCCAGCTCAACGAAATCACCCTTCCACGAATCACCTGTTTAGATCTTTGCGAGGTTTGCCATGGCTGACTACAAAGCGCCGCTGCGCGATATGCGCTTCGTCCTCAATGAAGTGTTCGAAGTCGCCAAACTCTGGGCCGAACTGCCGGCCCTGGCCGAGACCGTGGACGCGGAAACCGTTGAAGCCATTCTCGAAGAGGCCGGCAAGGTCACCAGCAAAAGCATTGCGCCCCTGAGCCGTGCCGCCGATGAAGAAGGCTGCCACTGGGCCGACGGTGCCGTCACGACGCCGGCCGGTTTTCCACAGGCTTATCAGACTTATGCCGAAGGCGGCTGGGTCGGTGTTGGCGGTGATCCGGCCTACGGCGGCATGGGCATGCCAAAAGCTGTCTCGGCCCAGGTCGAAGAAATGGTCAACTCCGCCAGCCTGTCCTTCGGTCTGTACCCGATGCTGACCGCCGGCGCTTGCCTGTCGATCAACGCCCACGCCAGCGAAGAACTGAAAGCCGCTTACTTGCCGAACATGTACGCCGGTGTCTGGGCTGGTTCCATGTGCCTGACCGAGCCACACGCCGGCACCGACCTGGGCATCATTCGCACCAAGGCCGAACCTCAGGCTGACGGTTCCTACAAGGTCAGCGGCACCAAGATCTTCATCACCGGCGGTGAGCACGACCTGACCGAAAACATCATTCACCTGGTGCTGGCCAAACTGCCGGACGCACCGGCGGGGCCGAAAGGCATTTCGCTGTTCCTGGTGCCGAAGTTCATGGTCAATGCCGATGGCAGCCTGGGCGCGCGCAACCCGGCGAACTGCGGTTCGATCGAACACAAGATGGGCATCCAGGCGTCCGCTACGTGCGTGATGAACTTCGACGAAGCCGTGGGTTACCTGGTCGGCGAGCCGAACAAGGGCCTGGCCGCGATGTTCACCATGATGAACTACGAGCGTCTGGGCGTCGGTATCCAGGGCCTGGCCACCGGCGAGCGCTCGTACCAGAACGCCATCGAATACGCCCGTGACCGCCTGCAAAGTCGTTCGCCGACCGGCGCGCAGAACAAGGACAAGGTGGCCGACCCGATCATTGTCCACCCGGACGTGCGTCGTATGCTGTTGACCATGAAAGCCTCGAACGAAGGCGGCCGTGCGTTCTCCACTTACGTGGCGATGCAGCTCGACACCGCCAAGTTCAGCGAAGACGCCGCGACCCGCAAACGTGCGGAAGATCTGGTGGCCTTGCTGACGCCAGTGGCCAAGGCGTTCCTGACCGATCTTGGACTGGAAACCACCGTCCACGGCCAGCAGATCTTCGGCGGCCACGGCTACATCCGTGAGTGGGGCCAGGAGCAACTGGTGCGTGACGTGCGCATCACCCAGATCTACGAAGGCACCAACGGCATTCAGGCGCTGGACCTGGTGGGGCGCAAGATCGTCGGCAGCGGCGGCGCGTTCTACAAACTGTTCGCCGACGAGATCCGCCATTTCACCGCAACCGCCAGTGCCGATCTGGGCGAGTTCACCAAGCCGCTGAATGACGCCGTCGACACCCTCGACGAGCTGACCTCATGGCTGCTGGACCGGGCGAAAACCAACCCGAACGAAATCGGCGCGGCATCGGTCGAGTATCTGCAAGCGTTCGGCTACACCGCTTACGCCTACATGTGGGCACTGATGGCCAAGGCATCGCTGGGCAAAGAAGCGCAGGACGATTTCTATGCGAGCAAACTCGGCACGGCGCGGTTCTATTTCGCCCGTCTGCTGCCGCGGATTCACTCGTTGAGCGCGTCGGTGAAGGCCGGCAGCGAGTCGCTGTTCCTGCTGGACGCTGCGCAGTTCTGATGATGTAACGTCATGTAAGCGATCTCTTACATGACGTGCTGCTGTTCTCCCATAGGCGTAGATTGGATCCAGAGCTAATCTACTTTCCATGGACGTCGCGCAGGAAGCGCAAAGCAACAACACGGACACGTAGGATTCTGCCAGGGTGGCGGAGTGAAATGGATGTCAGGGAAACAGTCTGCAAAGCCCCGCTTCGGCGGGGTTTTCTTATGCCCGCAGAAAAGTTTTCAGCTCAACGCGTCCAGCGGCGGCGCCCCTTTCAGCGGTTTGTCCTCACGCTGATCACCTCTTCCAGCAACGTTCGCAGCAAGGCCAATGGCGCCTGCTGGCGTTGCACATCGCGACACACCAGCCCGACCTTCAACGGCACGCGCGGCTCACTCAACGGTTTCCACAGCAGATCCTGATCGTCGTACTCTTTTTGCGAACGACCGGGCAGCACCGTCGCCAGACGGGTATGCGGAAGGCTGTCGAGAATCCCCACCATATTGTTCAATTCGGCCTGCACTTGCGGGCGTCGTCCGAGGCTGGCCAGTTGCGCCTGCCAGATCTGGCGGATCTGAAATTCTTCGCCCAATAGCAACATCGGCAATTCGGCTGCCTGACTCATCGAGACTTTCTTGAATTCCCGCAGCGGATGATCCGCCGGGATGACCAGCGTCAGTTCATCTTCGTACAACATCACGCCGTGCAGCCCCGGCTGGCGTGGCGGTAGATAGCTGATGCCGATGTCCAGCGAGCCGTTGAGCAGTCGCCGCTCGATCTCAAGCCCCGTCAGTTCATAAATCTGCACCACCAGATGCGGCTGGGCCTTGCGCACTCTCTCCAGCATTTGCGGCACCAGGCTGGTGTGCACGGTTTGCAGCACGCCGATCGCCAATGTGCGCAGTGCCTGCCCTTTGAAGTTACCCAACGCCTCACGCGCCCGCTGCATGCCGTCGAGCAGTGGCAAGGCGTGGTTGTACAAGGTGTGGGCGGCGAGGGTCGGCAGCAGGCGTTTGCTGCTGCGTTCGAACAGGGTGACGTCGAGGTTTTGTTCCAGCTGGCGAATCTGCTGGGACAGCGCGGGCTGAGAGATCGACAGGCGCTCTGCGGCGCGTCCGACATGCCCTTCTTCATAGACCGCGACGAAATAACGCAGTTGTTTGAAATCCATAAGTAACACTTATCGAAAATGCTGGGAAATCGAAATGGCTTGACGCCGTGACCCGGCCTAGTCTAACCGCATTCACAAGGCTTACAGGGCCGGAAAGCGCAATGACCAGCGTTTGTTTTGAAAGTGTTTGCATAGGCAGTTCAAAAAACCTCGATCGAGGTTTTTTTCAATGAATCTGTTCAGTTTGCGGCGCCAGACGCCGAGTCTCGATGACCTGGCTTTTGAAACCCAAGAATCGGATGCCGCTGATGGCCTGAATGCCGAACGTCTGATGCCCAGCGTCGAGCGTCCGCAGCAGGTATTCGTTCGCGGTCAAGGCTCCTGGCTATGGGACAGCAATGACCGCGCCTACCTGGACTTTTCCCAGGCCGGAGGCGCCAATAGCCTCGGCCACAGCCCTTCGGCGCTGGTCAAAGCCATTGCCAACCAGGCCCAGGCCCTGATCAATCCCGGTTTCAATCTGCACAACCGCGGCATGCTCAGCCTTGCCGAACGTCTTTGTGCGAGCACTGGCAGTGATCAGGCATACCTGCTCAACAGTGGCAGCGAAGCCTGTGAGGCGGCGATCAAACTGGCGCGCAAATGGGGCCAGCTGCATCGCGGCGGCGCCTCGCGGATCATTGTCGCCAGACAAGGCTGTCACGGACGTAGTCTGGCGACGATTTCGGCGTCGGACAGTTGCAACCTGCACAACCGTTTCGCACCGTTGCTGCCCGGTTTCGATCCGGTACCGTTCAATGACCTGCCGGCGCTGCATGCAGCAGTGGATGCGCAGACCGTAGCAATCATGCTCGAACCGATCCAGAGCGATGCCGGAGTAATCCCTGCGACCGAGCATTACCTCAAGGGTGTTGAACGCCTCTGCCGTGAGCTGGGGATTCTGCTGATTCTCGACGAGGTTCAGACCGGCATCGGCCGTTGTGGCACCTTACTCGCCGAACAGTCCTACGGCGTGCGCGCCGATATCGTCGTGCTCGGCAAAGGCCTCGGCGGCGGTGTTCCACTGGCGGCGCTGCTGGCGCGAGGCAAGGCCTGCTGTTTCGATTCTGGCGAGCTGGGCGGTACTCATCATGGCAACGCGCTAATGACCGCCGCAGGGCTGGTGGTGCTCGACAGCGTGCAGGACCGTGCATTCCTCGAACAGATCCGCGACAACTGCCAGCATCTGCGCGAAGGGCTCGCCCGTCTGGCCTATCGTTATGAGCATGGCGAGTTACGCGGGCAGGGGCTGTTCTGGGGACTGAGCCTGTCGGAAGACTCCGCCGAGGCCGTTGTCAAAGCCGCGCTTCACGAAGGTTTGCTGCTCAACGCCCCACAAGCCGACTGCCTGCGCTTCACACCGGCGCTCAACGTCAGCAAGGCCAACATCGACGAAATGCTCCTGCGCCTGGCCCGCGCCTTCTCCCGGGTACGCACCGCGCAACTGCAATGCCGCAAAGGGATTGCCGTCTGAGCTGAAATTTCCCACCCGAATTCAAGAACCGTCTCGCGGTATAACGCACGCCCCACTCCTGATTCTTTTGGCGTGGGGCGTTTTTTTGTGGCCGGATAATGGCAATCAGATGGCGAGATTGCGGTTTGCACTGAACCCTGACAAACGGCACAGGTCGATTAGCTTGTATGGCTCAGGTGAGCCAACCCCCAATCAGGAGCTGCCCCATGGACTTTATCCGCATCATCATTGCCATTCTGTTGCCGCCTCTGGGTGTGTTTCTGCAGGTCGGGTTCGGCGGCGCGTTCTGGCTGAACATTCTGCTGACGTTGTGCGGTTACATCCCGGGGATCGTGCATGCGGTGTACATCATCGCCAAACGCTGAGTCTCAGTCCGTCAAACCCATCACTCGCCGGTAGAACCGCCATTCCTGCTCCAGCGCATGGGCCTGATTGGCGGCCCGGCGGAAGCCGTGGCGTTCATCGGCGTAGTAATGCGCTTCGACCTCAATGCCGTTTTGCTCCAGGGCCGCGACCATGTCGCGGGTCTGTTGCGGCACGACTACGGCGTCCAGTTCGCCCTGAAAGAAAATCACCGGTACGCGGATGTTGCTTGCGTACAGCAACGGCGTGCGGGCGGCGTAGCGTTCGGCATCTTTCTCTGGATCGCCGATCAGCCAGTCCAGATAATCGCCTTCAAACTTGTGCGTAGCGCGGGCCAGTGCCACCGGGTCACTGACTCCGTACAGACTGGCGCCAGCGCGGAATACCTGATGGAACGCCAGGGCGCACAACGTGGTGTAACCACCGGCGCTGCCGCCACGGATGAATGCACGATCACCGTCGATCATGTCGCGATCATTAAGGTAGGCCACGACCGCACACGCGTCCTCGACGTCCACCGCGCCCCAACTCAGATGCAGCGCCTGCCGATACTCCCGGCCATAACCGCTGCTGCCTCGGTAGTTGAGATCGGCGACGGCGAAGCCACGCTGCGTCCAGTACTGAATGCGCGGGTCGAGCATCGGGTAGCAGGCCGACGTCGGGCCGCCGTGAATGAACACCACCAGCGGCGGCTTCACATCACCATTCGTGGCCGGGTAAAAGAAGCCGTGGGCTTCACCCGAACCGCTGGGATAGCGCAGAGTTTGCGGGCGGCTGATGCGCTCGGCGGGTAGCGGTGCGACTCCGCCGGCCAGGATGTTCACTTCACGCGATTCGCGATCAATGGCGATCACCGCTGAAGGGCTGATCGGTGAGGCGGCAATGCAGTAAATAAATTGATCATCGACAGCCAGATGACGGAAGCGGCTGTAGTCGCCGGTGAAGTCTTCACCGTTGAGCGCCAGACGACCGAAACCGCCTTCGCTCCAGCTCGCCAAAAAGCCTTCGTCGGTGGGCAGCCAAGTGCAGCCACCAAGTTGCCATGGAGCTGGTGCGTGATCGGCTTTGGCGCTAGCTAACGGTTGCAAGTCGTTTGCCGACGCGACCCACGGTTGCCAATAACCACCACGATCGGTCAGACAGCCCAGTCGGCCATTGGCATCGAAACGCGGTTGCTGGATCGACTCTTCAAGGGTTTCACCCGCCACACAGCGTGGGACGGAAAACCCGCTATCCGAGCGCTCGGCGAGCATCAGTCGTGTGGATGTCCACGGCTGATACGGACGGCTCCACTCGATCCACGCCAAGCGCTGGCCGTCCGGACTGATGATCGGCGATGCATAAAAATCCGCGCCTTCAATCAGCCTATGACGCTCGCCATTCGCCAGATCGATAGCCACCAGCCGATGGCGATCACCGTTCTCTTCAATGGCCAGCACCTGCCCGTCGGCGTAATTCAGATCGCCATAACGACACTCGCCAGACGTCAATGCCACGGGCTCGCCGTCCAGCGTCTGGCGATACAGCTGTTGATCCGCCTCGTTGACGAAAACCACCCCGTCAGGCGTCAGGCAAAACGCCCCACCGCCATATTCGTACACCCGGCTGCGCACGCTGAAACCCGTAGGCGTCAGACATTTCGCCGCGCCATCGCGCCAGTGCCAGATCCGGCACGCGGCGTCTGTTGGGCGATATTCATTCCAGAACAAGCCATGGGCACCAAGTTGCAATTCGGCGAAATCCACGCCGGCAGCAACCGCAGCGGTGGCGCTGAAAGGCTCAGCCTTTGGCGATGAGTCGCGAGTTTCGTTCATTGCGAAAGGCCAGTTGTTCGATGGTCTGGGTGGCGTGCTCGGCTTCTTCGCGGGCCTTGAGGATCACGCCGTGATGTTCGGACTTGCTGCACACCGGGTCGGCATTGCTGGCATCGCCGGTGAGCATGAAGGCCTGGCAGCGGCAGCCGCCGAAGTCCTGCTCTTTCTCGTCGCAGGAGCGGCACGGCTCGGGCATCCAGTCATAACCGCGAAAGCGGTTGAAACCGAACGAGTCGTACCAGATGTGCTGCATGCTGTGGTCGCGCACATTGGGAAATTGTACCGGCAGCTGTCGGGCGCCATGACAGGGCAGGGCGGTGCCGTCCGGTGTGACCGTCAGAAACAGACTGCCCCAGCCGTTCATGCAGGCTTTCGGGCGCTCTTCGTAGTAGTCCGGGGTGACGAAAATCAGCTTGCACGGATGCCCTTGGGCTTCCAGTTTTGCGCGGTATTCGTTGGTGATGCGTTCGGCGCGAACCAGTTGTTCCTTGGTCGGCAACAGGCCGACACGATTGAGCTGCGCCCAGCCGTAGAACTGGCAGGTGGCGAGTTCGACGAAGTCGGCCTCCAGCGCAATGCACAGTTCGATGATGCGGTCGATCTTGTCGATGTTGTGCCGATGAGTGACGAAGTTCAGCACCATCGGATAGCCGTGAGCCTTCACGGCGCGAGCCATTTCCAGTTTCTGCGCGAAGGCCTTTTTCGAGCCGGCGAGCAGGTTGTTCACTTGCTCGTCGCTGGCCTGGAAACTGATCTGGATGTGATCGAGCCCGGCCTTCTTGAAGTCGCTGATCTTCTGCTCGGTCAGGCCGATGCCGGAGGTGATCAGGTTGGTGTAGAAACCCAACTGGCGCGCTTCGCGGATCAGCTCGGCGAGATCCTGGCGCACCAGCGGTTCGCCCCCGGAAAAGCCCAGCTGCGCCGCACCCATCTCCCGCGCTTCGCGGAACACCTTGATCCACTGTTCAGTGCTCAGCTCTTTGCCCTGCTCGGCGAAATCCAGCGGATTGGAGCAATACGGGCATTGCAGCGGGCAGCGGTAAGTCAGCTCGGCGAGCAGCCACAGCGGCAGGCCGACTTCCGGTTTGGCCGGGACTTGCACCGATGACTCAGGCAAGTTCGATCCAGTGCTGCGCACGGGCAACCTCCATGAATTGCTCGATGTCGTCACCGAGCTCGGGCACGCCGGGGAACTGTTTGTCGAGTTCGGCAATGATCGCCGCGACATCCCGCTCACCGTCGATCAGGCCGCCGATCAATGCGGCACTTTCATTGAGTTTGATCATGCCTTCCGGGTACAGCAGCACATGGCCTTTCTGCGCCGGTTCGTACTGGAAACGGTAGCCGGGACGCCAGGTCGGGGTCTTCCTGCGGTCGAAACTCATAAGGCGATTCCTTTATGCCAGACCCGTTGATCGGTGACGCTGTGATACGGCGGGCGGTTCAGTTCGTAGGCCATGCTCATGGCATCGAGCATGCTCCAAAGGATGTCCAGTTTGAACTGGAGAATTTCCAGCATGCGTTCCTGGCCTTCGCGGGTCTTGTAGTGCTCCAGCGTGATCGCCAGACCATGCTCGACATCGCGCCGGGCCTGGCCGAGACGGGTGCGGAAATATTCGTAGCCGGCCGGGTCGATCCACGGGTAATGCTGCGGCCAGCTGTCGAGGCGCGACTGGTGGATCTGCGGCGCGAACAGCTCGGTCAGCGAGCTGCTGGCGGCTTCCTGCCAACTGGCGCGGCGGGCGAAGTTGACGTAGGCGTCGACGGCGAAACGCACGCCGGGCAGCACCAGTTCCTGGGAGCGCAATTGATCCGGATCGAGACCGACGGCCTGGCCGAGGCGCAGCCAGGCTTCGATGCCGCCATCTTCACCGGGCGCGCCGTCGTGGTCGAGCAGGCGCTGAATCCACTCGCGACGGATCTCGCGATCCGGGCAGTTGGCGAGGATCGCCGCGTCTTTCAGGGGGATGTTCACCTGATAGTAGAAGCGGTTGGCGACCCAGCCCTGTATCTGCTCACGGGTGGCCCGGCCTTCATACATCGCCACGTGATACGGGTGATGAATGTGGTAACAGGCGCCCTTGGCGCGCAGGGCCGCTTCGAATTCGGCGGGGGACAGCGGGGTGTCGGTCATTGCGGTTCTCCGGGCATTCGTTACAGGACGATGCTCATGCCGTCATACGCCACTTCAACATTGCGTCGAACCAGTTCCGCGCGCTCCGGCGAGTCTTCGTCGAGAATCGGGTTGGTGTTGTTGATGTGGATAAGCACCTTACGTTGCTCGGGAAGCTGTTCCAGCACTTCGAGCATGCCGCCAGGGCCATTCTGCGCCAGATGGCCCATTTCGCGGCCGGTGCGGGTGCCGACGCCACGACGCTGCATTTCATCGTCGTCCCACATCGTCCCGTCCACCAGCACGCAGTCGCTGCCGGCCATGATTTCCAGCAATGGCGCGTCGACCTTGCCCAAACCCGGCGCGTAGAACAATTTGCCGCCGGTGCCGAGGTCTTCGACGATCAGGCCGATGTTGTCGCCCGGGTGCGGGTCGAAGCGGTGCGGTGAGTAGGGCGGTGCGGCGCTGCGCAACGGCAGCGGGGTGAAGCGCAGGCTCGGGCATGCGGCGACGGTGAAACTCTGGTCGAGTTCGATGCGGTTCCAGTCCAGCCCGCCGTTCCAGTGCTTGAGCATGGTGAACAGCGGGAAACCGGTGCTCAAGTCTTCGTGGACCATGTCCGTGCACCAGACCTGATGCGGGCAGCCTTCGCGCAGGCTGAGCAGGCCGGTGGTGTGGTCGATCTGGCTGTCCATCAGGATGATCGCGCTGATGCCGGTGTCGCGCAGGGCCCGGCCCGGTTGCATCGGGGCGAAGCTCTGAAGCTGCGCGCGGATGTCCGGCGAGGCATTGCACAGCACCCAGTTCACGCCGTCATCGGAAATCGCGATGGACGATTGGGTACGGGCCTGGGCATTCAGGCTGCCGTCGCGAAAACCGGCGCAATTGACGCAGTTGCAGTTCCACTGCGGAAAACCGCCACCGGCGGCCGAACCCAGAATCTGGACGAACATGAACGCTCCATCATTTCAACGCTGAAAATAAAACGCCCCGGCGAGCCGAGGCGTTGCACTGCAGTGTTCTGCTTGAGGCAGGACTCAGCGGCTGGCGAAGTACATGGTGACTTCGAAGCCGATGCGCAGGTCGGTGTAAGCAGGTTTAGTCCAAGCCATCGGGTGACTCCTTTTTCAGGTGGGTGAGATAGCGCTATCCATAGGTATAGTCCACGGCAGCGCGGGGATGTTCCAAATAGTTAGGTGGCTATGTTACTCAAAATTTCAGGGGCTTTGCCCGTGAATCTTTGAGAAAGCTCCTTGCAGCCCCGGTAATGATCATTTAGCCGCGTGCCAGGGCGCGCCCGGCGAAGGGCTGTTGGCCAGGCCGTGCCAGCCGCCCTCGGCGCGGATCAGACGTTGTGCGGCGGCCAGCAACGCCGGGCGATCCAGTTGAGCGACTGCGCTGCGTAATTGCAGCAGATAATCCGACGAGTGGCCGGCGAGGCGGGCCTGCCACAGGAGTTCGGCCGCATCTTTGCCGGACAGGACGTTGTCATCGAACTGATCGGCAAGCGTCTGGCGTTGCTGAGTGAGGCTGGCGGCATCCAGCTGTTCGACAAGGGCTGGCAGGCCATCGAGAAACTGCTGAATGTGGTCGAGCAATTGCGCGGCGGTGGCCGTGGGCGATTGCACACCGAACAGCAATCCGGTCTGGCCGTGGAGCTGGCGCAGGCCGCTGAACACCGCATAACCGAGTTGCAATTCAACGCGCAGGCGTTGGTAGAACGGCGTCTGGCACAGGTGGGCGATCAGGCGCCACGCGGCTTCGTCAGCGATTTCGTGGCTGGCGGTTGGGCAGAACAGCAACAAGGCGTGTTCGCTGGACGCGCTGTCGATCTGACTCCACAGGTATCCAGAGTTGATTGTCGACGGTGGGGGAATTTGATTGTCCGGGATGCCGGGGATACGGCTCAGGGCGAGGCCCATGGCTGACTGGGTTTGTTGGTTTAGCCCCAAAGCCAGACCGTCCCAGCGGGAAGTTGTCCACAGCTGCGCGGCGTCATCGGATTCGCCTACCGCTGTCAGGCACTTTTCGGGCAATGCCTTGAGCAGTTGGCGGATCGGTATCAGCGCAGGTTGCGGCTCGCCTTTCGCGGAGTCGGCGCCCACTTGTGTCAGAGATTTCAGCGCGTGCTCCAGCACAACGGGCAGCGTGTCCTGCAGGCCAGTGAGTTTGAGCAACCACTGATCAGCTGAGGCGCTGAAGGACAACTCGACCCCAGCCTGACGCGCGTCGTCGGAAACCTCCCGCAGACTGCGTTGCAGTTTCGCTTGCAGCTCGGCCGTGGCCGCGGCTTCCGTCTGCCAGCGAACATATACCGCACCTTCGTCACCGTTATCCGGCAGCGCTTGGCTGAATTGCATCGGCGAGCGTTCGCGACGGCTGCGCGAGCGATCCTGAGCGAACGTGCGCAGGCCACGGTGGGCGCTGGTCTGGCCGCGGATCAGGCCGGCGTTGGCCAGCGGCTCGGCTGTGCGCAGGAACGGATTGGCGGCAGGCAGATGCCAGTGGCTGCTGAAGTTATCCACAGTGCCGATTTTGCCGAGAATCACTTTCAGCGCCGCAACGGCCGAATCGCAGAGGCCGTTTTCACGTCGTTCGCTGTCGAGTCGCGCCAGCTGAAACGCGCCGCTGACCTGCTGCTGCCGTTCAAGCAGCGTTGCATACTCCTGACGCAACGCTGGCCAGTCCCGCTGCGCTGTGAAGAAGCTCAACCAGTCGAGAAACTGCGCGCGGAGAGCGTCGAGTGACCCGGATGCCCCAGTGAACTGAAGATGCAGAACTGCCTGCTCAGCAAATTGATAGGGCACACAGGCCTGTAAGCCTTCCGCGAATCCCTGCTGTTGCAAGTGAGCGAGCAGCCCACCGGGTTTGGCGCTGTTCAACCAGTGACAGAGAAACGCCAGCGCTTCGGCCGACGACTCCGGCAAACCCTCCAACGCAAACAGCAGATTTCCGTTCCGCTCGCCGAGCTGTTGATAACTTTCCTGTGCGTTGTCCATCAAGCGAACGGGGGCTGCCTGTGCAGTTTTATCCCCAGCCGTCAGCGCGGCGGCAAACTGTTCGGCCAGCGTGCGCAGCTCTTCAACACTTTGCGGCCCGACCAGGCTCAGGATCATCTGCCCGGTGCGGTAAAACTGCTGATGAAAGTCTTTCAACGCCTGCTGAAAATCCGCGTGTTCTACCGGCAGACTGTCGCGGTTCCCGGTATGAAAGCCGCGCAACGGATGCGATGCTGACAACCCTTCGAACAGCGCTTCTTTTTGCTGAGCTCCAGCATCCTGCGACCACGCGACAAACTCCGCCTGCAACACTTCCCGTTCCCGCAACTGATCGTCCGGATTCATACACGGACGGGCGAGCATGTCTGACAGACGCTCCAGCCCACCGCTGAAGGACGCCGGCGGCAATTCAAAGAAGAAATCGGTGGTGCGCTCGCGGGTGCTGGCATTCACCTGACCGCCGTGACCTTGCACGTAGGCCATCAGGCCTTGGCTTGCGGGAAAACGCTCGGTGCCGAGGAACAGCAAATGCTCAAGAAAATGCGCCAGCCCCGGCCACGCCAACGGCACGTCATGACTGCCGGCAGCCACCCGCAACGCCGCGGCGCTGCGCTTCAGGCCGGGCACGTGGCGCAGGGTCACGCGCAAGCCGTTGGCCAGGGTTTCGGTGTGGGGACGGGGATGGGTCGGCGCAGGCATGGGCACTTCCAGAACAGTGAAGTGCCAATGCTAGCGGATTAGCGCTTGTTGAGCGCGTCGTAAAGTTCGGGACGGCGGTCGTTGAAGTAACGGTTGGCGCTGCGCGAGTCGACCATCAACTGGCGATCCAGCTCGCCGACGATCAAGGCTTCATCCAGCCCGGCCTGAGCAATGCGGCTGCCATCCGGCGCGGCAATGCTGCTTTGTCCGCAGTAATGGATGTCGCCTTCGTGGCCGCAGTAGTTGGCGTAAGCCACGTAGCACTGGTTTTCGAAGGCACGGGAGCGCACGGAAACATCGGCAATGAAATCGAAAGGAATCATGTTGGCGGTCGGCACCAGAATCAGCTCGGCGCCCTCAAGGGCCAGGCGCCGGGCATTCTCCGGGAACTCCAGGTCGTAGCAGATCAGGAAACCGAGCTTCCAGCCGTTGAGCTCGACGATGGGAAACTCGCCATCGCCGGGGCTGAACATCGAACGATCCAGATCGCCGAACAGATGCGTCTTGCGGTAATTGCACAGGCGCTCGCCGCTCGAATCGATCAACTGCACGGCGTTATAGATCTGCCCTTCGGCGGTGCGCTCAGGGTAACCGTAAAGGATCGCCAGACCGGCAGCCTTGGCGATCCGTCCGACTTGCTGCGCCCACTCACCGTTGTAGACCTCGGCCAATGTCGCGACCGCCTCCTTGCCGATGTTGTAGCCGGTCAGGAACATCTCCGGCACCACCAGCAGGTCGGCGCCTTTGGCCTCCATCGCCAGTTGGTGCAGGCGCTGAAGGTTGGCGGCGGGTTCCAGTGGCAGCGGTGGACATTGGTAAAGGGCTACACGCATTGAAGATTCCTCTTACTCGGGCAGGGCGATCGGGCCGATGTCGTTGAACACATCACCCGGGCCAGGGTTCTCTTTATGTGTGGACCCGCCGAAGTGCTTCATGATTCCCCAGACTGCATTGAGCGAGGTCTGCACCGCACCTTCGACCCACGCAGGCGTCCATGATACGTCGTCGCCGGCGATGAAAATCCCGCGCTGCTCCTGCGGCATGTCGTCCTGCATGAAGTGCGCGTACATGCGCTGGTTGTAGCGATAGTGGCCGGGCAGGGCGCCCTTGAACGCACCGAGGAAGTGCGGGTCGGCTTCCCACGACACGGTGATCGGATCGCCGATGATCCGCGCGGCGATGTCGACTTTCGGGTAGATCTTCTTCAACGCATCCAGTGCCAGCTTCACGCGTTTTTCCACTGGGTGCGGGAGCATCTTCAGCGCATCGCTCATCCACGAGTACGACAGACAGATCACGCCCGGCTTGTCGTCGCCGTTATCGAACAGGTAGGTGCCACGGGTCAGGCGATCGGTGAGGGTCATGCTCATCAGGTCGCGACCGGTTTCCGGGTCCTTGTCCTTCCAGAACGGGCGGTCGACCATCACGAAGGTCTTCGACGATTGCATGTAGCGCGTGCGGTCCAGGGCCATCCACATCTTTTGCGAGAACAAGCTTTCGTCGCATTCGATCTGGGTGGTCAGCAGCCAGCTCTGGCAGGTGGTCAGTACGGCGGCGTATTCGCGGGTGTCGCCATTGTTGTCGGTGACCGCGAAACGACCGTCAGGCGCGTGGGCGATTTTCTTTACCCCGGAGCGCGGGGCACCGTGGTGAAGCGACTTGAGGCTGGTACCTGCCGGCCAGTGTACGCACCGCTCCGGCGCATGACGCCAGATGCCTTGCGGTACTTGTTCGACGCCGCCGACCACCAGATGCTGGTGATCGTCGCAGTTGGTCATCACCACACGGAAGATTTCCAGCATCGAGTTGGGGAAGTCCGAGTCCCAGCCGCCGGTACCGAAACCGACCTGGCCGAACACTTCGCGGTGATGGAACGACAGTTTGGCGAAGGCTTTGGAGGTGGCGACGAAGTCGTAGAACGTGCGGTCGTCCCACAACGGAACCAGCGTGTTCCACAGCTCTTTCAGGCGCGGCACGTCACGGTCGCGGATCGCCTGCTGGATATCGGCGAACTGCGAACCGGCCTCCAGAGCGTCGGCCCAGGCGTCAGCCACTTCCTGGAACAGTGCAGGAAGATCCTTCAGGCTCTGTGCATAATGGGTTTTGCCTTCCAGGTCGATCACGGTGCTGCCGGAGGCCGGGGTCAGCGGGTTGGGGAAGGGCTTGGTCTCGAGGCCGAGTTTGTCGACGTAGTGATAGAACGCGGTGGAGGACACTGGGAAACGCATGCCGCCGAGTTCGGCGACGATCCCGTCAGTACCGTTAAACGCTTGCGAACGCAGACGACCGCCGAGCTTCGAGGCCTCATACACGACCGGTTTCAAGCCGAGTTTCATCAGCTCATACGCCGCCACCAGACCCGCGATGCCGGCCCCGACGATGGCCACTTCGGCGCCGTGGTTGTGCTCGGGAATGCTGCCGAGACCGGCCGGGTGTTCGATCCAGTCGTCGAAGGCGAAAGGAAAGTCCGGGCCAAAAATGGTGATCGGTTTCTTACCGTCTGCAGGATGGCGATTGTTCTTGTTCATGGCTGACCTTGCTGGCGACCCGACGCTGGAGGCGCGTCTGAGTATAGGAAAAGATGCCAGCCATTCTAGGGAGCGTAGAACACGTTAATAAGACGCAATGTGTCGTCGTTTTGAGTGCATATGCTGCAATCTGACGATTTTATTGGTCAGACTGGATGGCCGCGATCAATCTTGCTGCTGAGAATGATCGAGGTCGTGGTTTTCTCCACACCGTCTACGCTGCCGATCTGATCCAGAAGTTGATCAAGCTGCTCCGGCGAATCGGTCCGCAGCCACGCCACATAATCGAATTCGCCACTCACCGCGCACAATTGCTGCACCTGAGCCATTGCGCTCAAACGGCGCAACACCTCTTTGCCGGAGCGTGGCTGCACCTTGATCCCGACGTAAGCCTGCAATCCGCCGTCCACCACGCGCTGGCCCAGACGCACGCTGTAGCCGATGATGACTTTGGCCTTTTCCAGCCGCGCCAGTCGTGAAGTCACGGTCGTGCGGGCGATCCCCAATTGCCGGGCCAGCATCGCCACGCTTTCGCGGGCGTTGATTTGCAGGGCTGCGATCAGCTGGCGGTCGATTTCATCAAGACCTGTGGAGGCGATTTTGGACATGGGTTATCTCGGAATTGGCCTGCCTACGTGCTTCGACGTATGCGAATCAGTCAATTAGCGCATCTATCAAACCTCCTGTCTATTGGAGAGGGCGCGCGACTATTGCCAATATCGAGCCCGGCAACACGATGCAAATCGTCGAGTAAGTTACAGAGATGCGTGATTTCTGATTTTTCTCGCAAGTTCGGCCAATTCCTGATCATCGGCACGCTTCCAGTCATGCGATGAGATATATCCCTCATAGCGAGTAAAATATTTATCGATATTTGAACTGATAGGTTTGAATTCGCTGCTATTACCGGTGCCGTGCATCGGGAACAGTTTTGCGTGAAGATGATCCACACCGTAACCCTCAAACATCATTCCTGTGCGTGCAACATCTGGAAGGGCGCTATCGAGTAATAAAGCAACGGCTTTTGCAGCCAGGGTCAACTCAGTGAGTGCCTGATCTGACTGTGCAAACGCGTAACTGGACGCGTGTGCTTTAGGGATGACAACGGTGAACCCCGGGGTGTTAGGACATATTGACAGAAATGCCAGATGGCTTTCGCTTTCCCAGATTACGTGTGCAGGTGCCTTGCCTGATGCGATATCGCAGAAAATGCAGCTCATTTATTTATCCAATATTGACCGGTCAATAAGTTTCAGTTTGGAAGTTTAAAGGAAAGTGGCAAGCGTCCCATTCGATAGTGTGATCTTTGTTCGACTCGAAACTCCGTTTGGCTAGCATTGCGATAGATCCGGAAGCCAACAGCGATGCCATATTTACATTTAGCGGGCCGAAACTGGGCATGATTGAGTGTGGGAGCCGCTGCCAGGGTGTGATTTCGGTCGTGGCGGATAAGGTTTCAACCTGTTCACCGGAATGCAGGTAAACCTTACAATTGGAGTGGTTGTAGCCTCCACTCACAACAGGAACTCCACTTGCCTGAGCAATGCCTGCCGCGTCTTCAGCCAGAGAGGACGGATTATCTGCGGTGATGATAATGATGTTGGCGTCGTATTGACGCTGCAGGTTCTCGATAGCGAATTTGTCCGCTTCTATCGCTAGAGTTTCGATCGTTGTATTCAGAAAACGCGCTTCAATGGCGTACTTCAACGTCGAGACTTTAGGCTGGCCTATGTCTGCCCTCGTCCAGAACAGCTGCCGATTGAGGTTGCTTTCCTCAATGGCGTCGGCGTCCACCAATATAAATTTTTTAATGCCGCAACCTGCCAGCACCATCGCAGTCACGCTACCGATCCCTCCGCAGCCAACAACCAGTGCGGTACTTTTTTCGATGGTGTTCGTGTCTTCGATGATTGCGCTGCAAGACGATGTCCCGCACAGAAAGTAACTAGTCGTTCTGCTCGTTGCCGGGTTTTCTAATAAAGCATGGATTTGGGCCAGTTCTTCGAGGGTGCCGGTTGCAAGTGAGCCAGCTTCGACCAAGCCTTTTGCAAGACCGGCAATTGATCGTTGATTGATTCTGACTGTGCTTTTAGGGCCATCAATCAACAAGCCGCTATCTGTTTCGGCAAAAAAAGTCGAGGGGGCGATCAAGCCCAAAACGTTTCCTTGTTCATCCTTTAGATAAAAATCGATTGCTGCACTGTCCATATTGCTTCTCTGATCGAAATGAAAATCCCAGGGCAGCGGTGCTGCAACCTGGGAGTTTACTTAGTTGCAGCGAGGCTTGGAGAACACAATGCGGCCATCAGAACACATGATTCCAATCATGGCTGTAGTGCCCGATGCGACGGTTTTCTTACCCATGACTGTTGTCAAAGGTTCGCTGCCCGAAGTTATAGCGTCTTTGGTTTGCGCAGCCTGTGCATTCAAGATGGAGGCACCCAGTATGAGTGCAGCGATACCTGCAGCAGCCTTAATTTCCATATTTTTAGCTCCATATTATTAATACTAATGATTCTTTCCAGCATTTCCATATTGTGTTTCTGATCTATTGTCTGTCAACTCTTGGTTGTTTCTGACTGTAAAAGGGGCGTCTGCGATAACTTGTGATAATTAATTTTTCGTTACATTGTTTTGGCGGTTTTAACCAAGGAGAACAGCGATTGCATGCACAAACTCGGCAGCAAACAGATGAGCTATATGATCCTGTGAATCAGATCGCGGCGTGAGCCGGCAGCATCGAGATGGGAGGTACGACAATCGCCGGATTGTAGAGACTGTGCGGTCTCGTTTATGCGTTGTCTGAGGGGGGGAACGCAGATACGAAAAAGCCGCACATAAGCGCGGCTTTTTCATGTTTGGTGGGCCCACACGGACTTGAACCGTGGACCAAAGGATTATGAGTCCTCTGCTCTAACCAACTGAGCTATAGGCCCTCAGTAGGCCGCGGATTATAGCGACGGTTTCTCGGCTGTGCTATCCGAAAAATCCGATACGGATATGCGAAGAAACGTCGCGGCGAATTCCTCGGGTGGCAGCGGCAGGCTGACGATGTAGCCCTGGATCTGCTCACAGCCTTCGGCGGCGAGAAATTGTTGCTGGGCCTGGGTTTCCACGCCTTCGGCGATCACGGTGAATTGCATGCTGCGGCCCAGGGCGATGATGGCGCGGACAATCGCCGCGTCGTGCGGGTCATCGGGCAGGCCGCGGACGAAAGACTGGTCGATCTTGAGGATGTCCAGTGGCAGGCGTTTGAGGTAGCTCAGCGAGGAATAACCGGTGCCGAAGTCGTCGATGGCCAGTTGCACGCCCAGGTGTTTGAGCTGGTGCAGCACCGCCAGCGCTTCTTCAGCCTGGCTCATGATGAAGTTTTCGGTAATTTCCAGTTGCAGTAATTCCGGCCGCAGGCGGTTGTCCTTGAGCAGTTGCTCGATGCGTCCCAGCAGGTTCGGCTGGCGCAGTTGCGCGCCGGCGAGGTTGACCGACAGCGGGCCGAGGGATTCATAGATCTGGCCCCACTCGAACATCTGCCGGCAGGCGGTTTCCAGCACCCAGTCGCCGATTTGCAGAATCATCCCGTTTTCTTCCGCCAGCGGAATGAAATGCTCTGGCGGTACTTCGCCGAAGTTCGGATGACGCCAGCGGATCAGGGCTTCGGCGCCGACCAGGCTGTGATCGTCGAGGCTGATTTTCGGTTGGTAATAGAGGTACAGCTCCTCGCGCTCGATGGCGCGGCGAAGTTCGTGCTCCAGCGCCACACGCTCGCTGGCCTGGGCGGTGAGATCGCGGGTGTAGCTTTCGACCCGGTTGCGGCCCTTGGCCTTGGAGCGATACATCGCTGCGTCCGCGTTTTTGATCAGGGTTGCGACATCGCAGCCGTCGCGCGGGTAGAGACTGGTGCCGATGCTGGCGCTGATGAAGAACTCATGCTCGCCAGCCTGGAACGGCGCGCCAAAGCAGTTCAGCAGTTTGGTGGCGATGTTGTCGGCATCGCCGGGTTGCTGCAGGCCGGGCAGCAGAATGATGAATTCGTCGCCGCCCAGCCGCGCGACGGTGTCGATATCCCGCAGTTGCTCCTTGAGGCGCACGGCGATGCCCTTGAGCAACAAATCGCCGACCGGATGACCGAGGCTGTCGTTGATGTGCTTGAAGCGGTCGAGGTCGAGGAACAGCACTGCGCCCTGGCCGCCGTTTTCCTGCTGGCTGTTGAGTGCCGTCAACAGACGGCTTTCGAACAGCGTGCGGTTCGGCAGGCCAGTGAGCGGGTCGTGATGCGCCTGATAGTCGAGTTTGGCCTGGGCGTGCTTCAGGCTGGAAATATCGGCGAACACCGCAACGAAGTGAGTGATGAACTTGTCGCGGTTGCGCACGGCGCTGATAGTCAGCCAGCTCGGGTACAGCTCGCCATTTTTGCGCCGGTTGGAGATTTCTCCCTGCCAGTGACCTTCATCGGTCAATTGATGCCACATCGCTGCGTAGAACGCGCTGTCGTGCAGGCCGGACGCAAGCAGGCGCGGGGTGTGGCCGAGCGCTTCGCTTTCGCTGTAACCGGTGATTTCGGTGAAGGCCCGGTTCACGGCGCTGATGTGTTGCTGAGTGTCGGTGATCAACACGCCTTCGGCGGTACTTTCGAACACGGTCGCGGCCTGTTGCAGCTTTTCTTGCATCAAGTGGCGTTCGGTGATGTCCCGGGCGATGGTCAACATGCAGTCTTCGTCGCCGATCGGCAGCGGACGGCTGGACACCTCGCAGAGGCGTATCTGCCCGTCGCTGCGGCGGATGTGGCAGCTGAAGTCACGAACGAACCCGTCGCGGTGCAGCAGGTCGAGCATTTGCTTGCGTTCGTTGAGGTTGACCCAGATGCCCAGGTCCAGCGCCGAGCGATCTACAGACATGGCGCTGTTGAAACCGGTGATACGACTGAAGCCTTCGTTGACCTCCAGCAACAGGCCATCGCTCTGGCGCGACAGCAGCAGGCCGTCCGGCGAGGCGTGGAAGGCCTTGGCGAACTTTTCTTCGGAGGTTTGCAGTTGCTGCTGGGTTTCCTTGAGCTGAGTAATGTCGCGCACCACCACGACCAGCGCCGGTGTGGTGTCGAGTTCGAAGGGTTCGGCGGAAATCAGTCCGGTGAACACCTGGCCATTATTGCGGCGAAAGGGCATCTCCAGGTTGCGAATGCTGCCGGCTTGCAGGCGCTGAAGCAGGCCCGGGCCGACTCCGGGAATGCCCCAGATGTTGAGTTCGGTGGCGGTCTGGCCAATCACTTCTTCGGCCTTGAGCCCGATCTGTTCCTCAAAGGCTTCGTTCACTTCCAGCAGGCAGCCGTCCGAGAGCCGGGCGATGACCAGAATGTCCGGGCATTGCTGGAACACTGAAGCGAACTTTTGTTCTGACAGGCGCAACGCCTCTTCGGTGCGCTTGGTTTCGCTGATGTCGATCATCAGGCCGCGCATCACCGGTTCGTGGCCGTGTTCGATCAGGCTGACAATGTCGCGCACCCACAAACAACGTCCGTCAGCGGTGATCACCCGGTAATCGAGGCTGTGGTCGCGCCCGGCCAGCACTTCATGATCGCAGAAACTCTGAGCACGAGTCAGGTCTGCCGGGTGAATGATGTTGCGCCAGAAGCCCGGAATCAGCCAATGGGACAGTGGATAACCGAGCAGGTCTTCGGCGTGGGGCGAAACATAGCTGTAGGTGAAATCGCTGATCCGCGCTTCCCAGGCGATGGCCGAAAGACTCTCCACCAGTCCGCGATAATGGTATTCGCTGCTGCGCAGCTCCTGTTCGAGGTCGATGCGTCGGGCAATTTCCGAGCTCAGACGACGGTTGATGCGGATCACCACCGCCAGCACGATGACCAGAAGCGAGAGGCCCGGTAACCCGTAAATCAGCAGATCCGACCAGAATGTCCGGTGATCGAGGACGTTGCCGACCCAATGCTCCTGGATGCTGCTGATTTCTTCCGGGGACATGTCGGCCAGCACCTTGTCCAGAATCCCCACCAGCATTTTGTTGTCCCGCGGGACGCCCATTGCCAGTTGGTAGCGGTAAGGGGTTTCGCCGCTGACATATAAACCATCCAGTTTGAGCTGGCGCAGGCTCCAGACGCTGGATGCCAGGTCTCCGACCACGGCGTCGACTTCATCGGTAGCCAGGGCCTGCAACGCGGAGCTGACGTTGGGCATCGCCACCAGGTTGAGGTCGGGGTGATGGGTGCGCAGCAGTTCGTGGGGCGCGTAGTTTTCGACCACGGCGATTTTCAGGCCGTAAAGATCCTCGAGCTTGCGTGGTTGCGGGCCGCCGACGTGGGCCAGGATGACGATCGGAAAGTCGAGGTAAGGGCGGGTAAATGAGAGGTAGCTTTGGCGTTCCGGGGTAGACATGATCCCCGGCAGCAGGTCGATCGTGCCGTTTTTCGCCTGTTCGAGCACTACCGTCCAGCTCACCGGCTCGATGGGCGTGAGTTTGATCGCCAGGCGTTGGCGAATCACATCGATATAGTCCGCAGCCAGGCCCTGATAGCGGCTCTGATCGTCGCGGAACTCGAAGGGTGGCCACGACGCATCGACACCCAGGCGCAAATCCGGGTGAGCCGCCAGCCAGCTACGTTCTTCATCGGTCAGAGTCAGCGCGTCAGCCGTTGCGGTCCAGATCATCAGTGACAGCAAAAAAAGCACGGACGCCAGTCTGGGCATAACGGTCTCGTTATGGCTCGGGGGGAATGTTTCGAGTGTAGACGGGCTGTGCGCGGGGGAGGGCGGAGCTGAGTATTTAATCTGCCATATAAACAAAACCCCCGGCCTGGGCCGGGGGTTCTGGTATCACTCGTCGAGGAAGGAGCGCAGATGCTCGCTTCGCGTCGGGTGGCGCAGCTTGCGCAGCGCCTTGGCTTCGATCTGACGGATCCGCTCGCGGGTCACGTCAAACTGTTTGCCGACTTCTTCAAGCGTATGGTCGGTGTTCATGTCGATACCGAAACGCATGCGCAGTACCTTGGCTTCACGGGCAGTAAGGCCGGACAGCACTTCGCGGGTCGCTTCTTTCAGGCTCTCGACAGTGGCGACATCGATTGGCGACTGCATGGTCGAGTCTTCGATGAAGTCACCCAGATGAGAGTCTTCGTCATCACCGATCGGGGTTTCCATGGAGATCGGCTCTTTGGCGATCTTCAATACCTTGCGGATCTTGTCCTCAGGCATTTCCATGCGTTCACCCAGCTCTTCCGGGGTCGGTTCGCGACCCATTTCCTGCAGCATCTGCCGGGAAATACGGTTGAGCTTGTTGATCGTCTCGATCATGTGCACCGGAATACGGATGGTGCGGGCCTGGTCGGCGATCGAGCGAGTGATCGCCTGACGGATCCACCAGGTGGCGTAAGTCGAGAACTTGTAACCACGACGGTATTCGAACTTGTCCACCGCTTTCATCAGACCGATGTTGCCTTCCTGGATCAGGTCGAGGAATTGCAGGCCACGGTTGGTGTACTTCTTGGCGATGGAGATCACCAGACGCAAGTTCGCTTCAACCATCTCTTTCTTCGCGCGGCGGGCTTTCGCCTCACCGATCGACATGCGACGGTTGATGTCCTTGATCTCGGCGATGGTCAGGCCGGTCTCGGTTTCCAGCGCGGTCAGCTTTTGCTGGCAACGGATGATGTCCGGTTGCACGCGGGCGATGGCTTCGGCGTACTTGCTCTTGCCTTTGGCCAGGGCGTCGGACCAGCTTTCGTCGACTTCGTTGCCCGGGAACTGGCGCAGGAAGTCGGCACGAGGCATACGTGCATCACGTACGCACAGTTGCATGATCGCGCGCTCTTGCTGACGCAGACGATCCAGGGCGCTGCGAACACGCTCGACCAGGGCTTCGAACTGCTTCGGCACCAGCTTGATCGGCATGAACAGCTCGGCCAGGGCCAACAGTTCGGCAATTGCCGCCTTGTTGTGACGACCGTGCTTTTTCAGGGCCTTGCGGGTGATTTCCATCTGGTCGGCGACAGCACCGAAGCGCTGTGCGGCAACGACCGGATCCGGACCGCTTTCGGCTTCTTCTTCGTCATCAGAAGCTTCGGCGTCATCGTCCTCGGAGTCGTCATCCGCTTTCGCGGCTTTCGCGTCGATCGGTGGCGGTACTTCGGCGGCAGGCGGCGTAATGCCGTCGTCCGGGTCGATGTAACCGCTCAGAACGTCGGACAGGCGACCACCTTCGGTGGTGACGCGAGTGTACTCGGAGAGAATATGGTCAACCGTGCCAGGGAAGTGCGCGATGGCGCTCATCACTTCACGGATGCCTTCTTCGATACGCTTGGCGATTTCGATTTCGCCTTCACGAGTCAGAAGCTCGACCGTACCCATTTCACGCATGTACATGCGCACCGGGTCAGTGGTGCGACCGATATCGGTCTCCACCGCCGCCAACGCAGCGGCTGCTTCTTCCGCAGCGGCCTCGTCGGTATCGGCGTCGGCCAGCATAAGGGCGTCCGCATCCGGAGCACTCTCGTGTACGGGGATCCCCATGTCGTTAATCATGCGGATGATGTCTTCCACCTGCTCCGGATCTGAAATATCCTCGGGCAGGTGGTCGTTGACCTCGGCGTAAGTCAGATACTTCTGCTCACGACCCAGTTTGATCAACTCAATAATACGAGACTGCTGTTGCGCTTTTCCGGACATAACACCCTATCCACTGAAGGTCTTGGCGGGCAAAAAACAAGCCGAGGATTATACCTGAGCTATGACCTCACGCGCCAGTTGAGGTCGGGTTTGATGCGGAAACATTGCGACTTAAAAGGTCGCGCAGTTGATTTTTCTCTTCGGCGCTCAGTTCGCTTTGACGCGCTTTCCTGAGCAGTTGTTCCAGATTTCGCTCGCGTTGGCGGGCTGACAAGCTAGTAATGGTGTCGAAAAACTGTTGTTCAAGGTTGTCTCCGTCAATCAGCCATTCCTTTTCCGCCAGCGCCTTGAGCAGGCGACCCTGTTCGGTTCCGTGCCATCGCGCGATCAACTGAAATGAGTTTAGCTTGGGATTCTTCTGTACGGCTTCGAGCAGTGCCACCAGCAGCTGTGCGTTGGTCTGGTTCTCGTCCGCGAAGTGCCCGGCGTCCTCGACTTTTTCCGCCAGTTGCGGGTGATGCAGCAAAGTTCTCAGGGCGGCCAGGGTCGGTGGTTCGACGGCGGCCGGCACGCGTGGGGCACGGGGCTGATCGCGATCACCGCCACGCTTGCCATTTTTGTCCCACGGTTTCTTGTCCCATTTCTTGCCGCCGGCACCGGATTTCTTCGGCGTCCATTCCTGCTGCGGCACATACATGTCCTGTGCCTGCGGCTGATGGTAGTCGCTGTAGTCCGGCATGGCGTCGTAATCGATGCCTGGGTCGTAGGCCGGCGGCGCTTCCTGCGGTGCGCTCTGGGCCAGCTGGCTGACGCTCTCGCTGCTCAGGCCGGTGATTTCCGTCAGGCGCTGGCGCATCAGGATGCGCAGGTTGGCGCCGGGGACCTTGTCGATCAACGGTGCTGCGAGCGTGGCCATGTGGGCCTTGCCCTCCAGCGAGCGCGGGTCGGCTTCTTCGGTCAGTTGCTGGAAGAAGTAGTCCGCCAGCGGCTGCGCGTGCTGATTGATCCGGGCGCGGAAGGCGTCAGTGCCCTCGGCGCGAATCAATGTGTCCGGGTCTTCGCCTTCGGGCAGAAACAGAAAGCGTGCACGGCGTCCGTCTTGCAGGCTGGGCAGTGTTGCTTCCAGTGCGCGCCAGGCAGCATTGCGGCCGGCCTGATCGCCGTCGAAGCAGAACAGCACGTTCGGCACGACGCGAAACAGGCGCTTGAGGTGTTCTTCGCTGGTGGCGGTGCCCAGTGTCGCGACGGCATTGCGCAGGCCTTGCTGGGCCAGGGCGATGACATCCATATAGCCCTCGACGACGATGATTTCGTCGAGGTTGCGATTGTTCTTGCGTGCTTCGTACAGGCCGTAGAGTTCCTGGCCTTTATGGAAAACCGGGGTTTCCGGCGAGTTCAGGTACTTTGGCTTGTCGTCGCCGAGCACTCGACCGCCGAAAGCGATGATCCGTCCACGGGTGTCGCGGATCGGGAACATCACGCGATCGCGAAAGCGATCGTAGCGTTTGCCGGTTTCGGCGTTTTCGATCAGCAGGCCGGCCTCGATCATGGCTTTCTGCTGCAAGGTGTCGCTGCTCAGGTGTTTGAGCAGGTTGTCCCAGCCCGGTGGTGCGAATCCGAGACCGAAGTCGCGGGCGATCTCGCCGGTCAGGCCGCGACCCTTGAGGTAATCCACCGCTGCCTTGCGTGCCGGATGGCTTTTGAGCGCCTGTCGATAAAAGTCGGCGGCGGCGGTGAGCAGCGGGTACAGCGGTGAGTCGGTCGGCTGGCGCGGTTTGTTCGAACGACCGCCTTCTTCACGCGGCACTTCCATGCCGGCGGCTTTGGCCAGGTCTTCGACAGCCTGGGGGAAGTCCAGGTTGTCGTGATCCATGAGAAAGCCGAGGGCGTTGCCGCCGGCGCCGCAGCCGAAACAGTAATAGAACTGTTTGTCGGGGCTGACGCTGAACGACGGGGTTTTCTCTTTATGGAACGGGCAGCAGGCGGTGTAGTTTTTGCCGGCCTTCTTCAATTGCACGCGCGAGCTGACCACGTCGACGATGTCGGTGCGGTTCAGAAGGTCGTCAATGAAGCTCTGGGGAATCAGCCCGGCCATGGCGTTCTCGTCTGCGCTGTAATGGATCCGATGCGAAAGGCGGCCGGACGCGGGTCATTGAGTGATGCACGCACGTAGGGCGGCTCGACCGGTGTCGTTTGCGTAATCGCTGTCGGGAAGTGTATCTGCCGAAAATCCACTGACGTTAGTGTTCATCAGTCTTCGACTATTCGAAAATGTTGCGCTGAATCCGCTGACGGCCTGTAATCGGCCTCGGATAGCTCATGAAGCGGGCACGCAAGCAGGTGCCTTGGGCTGATCGTCGTAAGAGGAATCAGTGGGTGTGCTCGTCAGTAGCCTTGAAAGGCTCGTCAGAAAAGACGTGCACCGCTGGCAAAAGAGCCAGGCCTGACGCGGTGAAGCGGGTTTGTCTCGGTCGCATCTGCGGCTTCGACGGTGAAGCATCAAGCGTTTTACGCAAATGCCATTAGCCCGGCTGAGGGCCGGGCTTGGCAGAAGCTTGCTACGATCGTCTGTGTATTAGTACAGACGAACGGCGCGGCGCTGTTCGCGCTGAACTTTCTTGGCGTGACGCTTAACAGCAGCAGCTGCCTTGCGCTTACGCTCAGAAGTTGGCTTCTCGTAAAATTCGCGGCTACGAACTTCAGCCAGTACACCGGCTTTTTCGCAGGAGCGCTTGAAACGACGCAGAGCTACGTCGAAGGGTTCGTTCTCTTTAACTTTGACGGCTGGCATCCAGAGCTACCTTCATTCATTACCGGGGTCAACATCCTCGCGGCAAAAGAGCACTTGAAGACGTCGGTTTTTAAGGGTTGCGGATGTTAACCCCTCATCGCTCGGAATGCAAAGCCTCTGATCGAAAACCGCTGGTCGGGGCATCACGCGGCGACTATTATGCGCGCCTTCGAATTCAGCCTAAACAAGGCGCAAACCCATGCTAGTACTGGGATTAGAAACTTCCTGCGACGAAACCGGCGTCGCTTTGTACGACAGCGAGCGCGGACTGCTGGCCGACGCGCTGTTCAGTCAGATCGACCTGCACCGCGTCTATGGCGGCGTGGTGCCGGAGCTCGCTTCGCGCGACCACGTAAAGCGCATGCTGCCCCTGATTCGTCAGGTGCTGGCCGAGGCCGACTGCGTGCCGACCGAAATCGACGCCATCGCCTACACCGCAGGTCCCGGCCTGGTCGGGGCGCTGCTGGTGGGGGCTTCGTGTGCCCAGGCGCTGGCGTTTGCCTGGGGCATTCCGGCGCTCGGCGTGCACCACATGGAAGGCCATTTGCTGGCGCCGATGCTGGAGCCAAAACCGCCGGAATTTCCGTTCGTCGCTTTGTTGGTGTCCGGTGGTCATACGCAGCTGGTTCAGGTCGATGGCATCGGCCAATACAGTCTGCTCGGCGAGACGCTGGATGATGCCGCGGGCGAAGCTTTCGACAAGACTGCAAAAATGATGGGCCTGAATTATCCGGGCGGTCCGGAAATCGCCAAGCTGGCAGAGAAGGGTGTCGCAGGACGTTTCACCTTCCCGCGTCCGATGTGTGATCGCCCGGGTCTGGATTTCAGCTTCAGCGGCCTGAAGACCTTCGCCCTCAACACCTGGCAGCAATGCGTCAGCGCCGGGGACGACAGCGAGCAAGCCCGTTGCGACATCGCGCTGGCGTTCCAGCAGGCCGTGGTGGAGACTTTGACCATCAAGTGCAAGCGTGCCCTGAAGCAGGCCGGCATGAAGCGTCTGGTGATCGCCGGAGGCGTCAGTGCCAACAGGGCGCTGCGTGTTTCGCTGGAGAAGATGCTCGGCGACATGAAGGGCGATGTGTTCTATGCCCGTCCCGAGTTTTGCACCGATAACGGCGCAATGATTGCGTTTGCCGGCTGCCAGCGTTTGCAGGCCGGCCAGCAGGAAAGCCTGGCGATCAGCGTACAGGCGCGCTGGCCGATGGAGCAATTGTCAGCGCTGTGATAAGCAGCGCTCACATGCGGTATTTAAAAATGCCGTTCGCGCCCGGCGAACAGGTCGCGTAGATTGCCCCGGTGGCGCCAGACGATCAGCAGTGTCAGCGTGCTCATCGGCAACAGCGCTGCCGGTTCCTGCCAGGCCAGCAACGGCAGGGTCAGCGGAGTGGCGATCAACGCCGCCAGCGAGCTGGTGCGGGTCAGGTAGAACGTCAGCAACCAGGCGCACACGGCCAGCAGCGCGGCGGGTGGATACAGGCCCAGCAGCATGCCGGCCGCCGTGGCAACGCCCTTGCCACCGCGAAAGCGGAAGTACAACGGGAACAGGTGACCGATCACGGCGCAGACGCCGATCCACGCCTGATCCTGCAGCGAAAGGCCCATTGCCGAAGCGATCAGCACCGGCAACAGGCCTTTGCACAGATCACCCAGCAGGGTCAGGATCGCGAGTTTGCGTCCGGCCAGGCGCAGCATGTTGGTGGCGCCGGCATTACCCGAGCCACTCATTCGCGGGTCCGGATTCCCGGTCAGGCGGCTGAGCAAAATGGCGAAGGACAGAGAGCCGAGCAGGTAGGCGAGGATCGCCAGTAACCAAAACATGCTAACTATTCCGGGCGAGGACGCCCTGATTCTAACGGCGCATTGCGCCCTTGTCGTGCAGCGGAGAAAAGTGCTTGGACAGAGTGTTTATCGAGGGCCTGGAAGTCGACACCGTGATCGGTGCCTACGACTGGGAGCGCGGCATCCGACAGTGCCTGCGTCTTGATTTGAGCTTCGCCTGGGACAATCGCCCGGCCGCCGCCGGTGACGACCTGACCCTGGCGCTCGATTACGCCAGTGTGTCCACACGGATCCAGGCCTTTGCCGAGCAATCCCAGTATCAACTGGTCGAGACCTTCGCCGAGCGTCTGGTTGAAGTGCTGATGAATGAATTCAAGATCACCTGGGTGCGCCTGAAGCTGACCAAGCCAGGTGCCGTACCGGCCGCCAAGGGTGGTGTGGGTGTGGAGATCGAGCGCGGATGCCGCTGACCCAGGTCTATCTCGGGCTCGGTAGCAATATCGAGCGCGAAACCCATTTGCAGGCCGGTCTGGATGCCTTGTCCACGTTTCTGGTGGATATACGCTGTTCGCCTGTGTTCGAAAGCCAGCCGGTGGGAATCAAGAGCGGGCCGTTCTTCAACTTCGTGGTGTCGGCGTTCACCGATCTGCCGTTGATCGAGCTGGATCGCCGCTTGAAGTTCATTGAAGCGGACAACGGTCGTTATGCGCCGGATCGCAAGGGCTTGCCGCTGGACATCGACGTGTTGTTGTACGGCGATCTGGCGGGCAACTTCGACGGGCTGATCCTGCCTCGTGCGGAAATCCTGAAAAATGCCTTTGTGCTGTGGCCGCTGTCGCTGATTGCGCCGGATCGGGTGCATCCCGGTGCAGGAAAAAGCTTTGCCACGTTGTGGGCCGAAGCGCAGATCGATCAGGTGCTGGCACCGGTCGGATTCGAGTGGCGCGGTATTCAGCTCACGCCTTCAGATCTGTCTTGAACAGTTTGATCCGCCCTCGCGAGGGCGGATCAGGTGCTTTCAGGACGCCGCCGATTCCTTGTAAACCTTCAACGCCTTGAGCCGTTCGCGCTTGAGTGCCTCGCCCAGTTCCGGGCCTTTGAATCCCTTTTCCAGCAACGGCTGCACCGCCACGCCGCGTGCCACATTGGCCGCGCCGCGCAGGTAATCCGCCTGTGGATAACTGCGTTGCTCGAGCCCTTTGCGGCCTCGGGCATCCATCTCGCACGCGACGATGAACTCTTCGAAACGCTGTGGCCGACGGTAAACGTCAAAGCTTTGCAGCAACTCGAGCAAGGTCGAAGCCTTCAGCTCCAGGGCGCGATGCCCGTGGGTGTGATATTGGCCGACCAGCAAGGCCAGTTCCTGACAGTCCTTCGGTGCCTTGAAGCGTTCGTTGACTGCTTTGATCAACTTCAGGCCTTTGTGCTCATGGGCGATGTGCCGTGGCCATTCCTCCTCTGGAGTAAGACCTTTGCCGAGGTCGTGCAGCAGGCAGGCCCAGCGCACGGTCAGCGGTTGTTTGTGCAAGGCTGACTGCTCAAGCACGCTCAGGGTGTGAAGGCCGCTGTCGATTTCCGGGTGATGGGCTTCCGGTTGCGGCACGCCGAACAAGGCATCGACCTCCGGCATCAGCACCTTCAAGGCGCCGCAATCGCGCAACACCTGAATGAACACCTGGGGCTGATCTTCCATCAGTGCGCGGGAAATCTCTTTCCAGCTGCGTTCGGCCGTAAGGGCTTCCAGTTCACCCGATTCGCTGAGCTGACGCATCAGCTCCAGGGTCTCGGGCGCTACCTTGAAACCAAGCTCCGCGTAGCGAGCGGCAAAGCGTGCAACACGCAGGACCCTGAGCGGATCTTCGGCAAACGCGGGGGAAACGTGGCGCAGAATCCGCTCTTCGAGATCGCGCTGACCGTGGTAGGGATCGGTCAGGTTTTGCTGATCATCCTCGGCCATGGCGTTGATCGTAAGGTCGCGGCGGATCAGGTCTTCTTCAAGCGTGACCTCGGGGCTGGCGTGAAAGGTGAAACCACCATAACCGCGACCGCTCTTGCGCTCGGTGCGGGCGAGGGCGTACTCCTCGCCACTTTTCGGGTGAAGAAACACCGGAAAATCCGCGCCGACCGGGCGAAATCCCTTGGCGAGCATTTCTTCTGTAGTCGCCCCGACCACCACCCAATCGATATCGGTGACCGGTTTGCCCAGCAGGCGATCACGTACCGCACCGCCGACCTTGTAAATCTGCATAAAAAACCTCCGTTGGCCCGACAGGATAACCCTTGCGCCGGACTTCTGGAGGTCTCAACGGAGTCAAAGATGAATGACGGCCAGGTCGAGTCGACCGTAATCCCCCTCGCTGTGTTCGCTGCGGGGCGGAACATGATGGGTCTTCATGATCTGGTCGCCTTGCAGGGTTTCCAGATGAATGTCGAAGCCCCACAGCCGGTGCAGGTGTTTGAGGACCTCCTCGGTGGAATCGCCCAGCGGTTTGCGGTCGTGTTGCTGGTGGCGCAGGGTCAGCGAGCGGTCGCCGCGGCGGTCGATGCTGTAGATCTGCACGTTCGGTTCGCGGTTGCCCAGGTTGTATTGCGCGGCCAGGGTCTCGCGGATGATCCGGTAACCGCCCTCGTCATGGATTGCGGGCACCAGCAGATCGTCCTTCTGATCGTCATCGAGGATGCTGAACAGCTTCAGGTCGCGGATCACCTTGGGTGACAGGTACTGCAGGATGAAGCTCTCATCCTTGAAGCTGCTCATGGCGAACTTGATGGTCGACAGCCAGTCGCTGCCGGCGATTTCCGGGAACCAGCGGCGGTCTTCTTCCGTGGGCTCTTCGCACATGCGCCGGATGTCGCGATACATCGCAAAACCCAGCGCATAAGGGTTGATACCGTTGTAATAAGGGCTGTCGAACCCCGGCTGGAACACCACGCTGGTGTGGGACGTCAGGAACTCCATCATGAAGCCGTCCGTCACCAGGCCTTCGTCGTACAGGTCGTTCATCAGCGTGTAGTGCCAGAACGTCGCCCAGCCTTCGTTCATCACCTGAGTCTGGCGCTGCGGATAGAAATACTGGGCGATCTTGCGCACGATCCGCACGATCTCGCGCTGCCAGGGTTCCAGCAGCGGGGCGTGTTTCTCGATGAAATACAGGATGTTTTCCTGCGGTTCGGCCGGGAAACGAGCGTTGTCCTTGTCGCTGTATTTGTCCGCGCCTTTGGGTATGGTGCGCCACAGGTCGTTGATCTGCTTCTGCAGGTGCTCTTCGCGATCCTTTTGCCGACGCCGCTCTTCTTCGGCGGAAATCGGGTACGGACGTTTGTAGCGGTCGACACCGTAGTTCATCAGGGCGTGGCAGGAATCCAGCAGATCCTCCACGGCATCGATCCCGTGGCGCTCCTCGCACTGCATGATGTACTGCTTGGCGAACACCAGGTAATCGATGATCGAACTGGCGTCGGTCCAGGTGCGGAACAGATAGTTGCCCTTGAAGAAGCTGTTGTGGCCGTAGCAGGCATGCGCGACCACCAGTGCCTGCATGCAGATGGTGTTTTCTTCCATCAGGTAGGCGATGCACGGATCCGAGTTGATCACGATCTCGTACGCCAGCCCCATCTGCCCGCGACTGTAGGATTTTTCGGTGCTGAGGAAGTGCTTGCCGTAGGACCAGTGGTGATAGCCCAGCGGCATGCCGACCGACGCGTAGGCGTCCATCATCTGCTCGGCGGTAATCACTTCGATCTGGTTGGGGTAGGTATCCAGGGCATAACGGGCCGCGATACGGGCGATTTCACGGTCGTACGTCTGGATCAGCTCGAATGTCCATTCCGAGCCGGTGGAAATGGGTTGGCGCTTCTGCTCTTTGGCGGTCTTGGCGGTCATGTCACTAACCTGCGCTGGAAGAGTTCACGGAAGACCGGATAGATATCCCCGGCCGAGACCAGTTGTTGCTGGGCAAAAGTGTCGGAAAAAGCTTCGGCGATGCGTTCGTATTCGTACCACAAGGCCTGATGTTCGCGCGGGGTGATCTCCACGTAAGTGTAGTACTGCACGAACGGCATGATCTGGTTGATCAGGATGTCGCGGCAGATCGGCGAGTCGTCGTTCCAGTTGTCGCCGTCGGAAGCCTGGGCGGCGTAGATGTTCCATTCATTGCTCGGGTAGCGCTCGGCCATGATCTCCTGCATCAGTTTCAAGGCGCTGGAAACGATGGTGCCGCCGGTCTCGCGGGAATAGAAGAACTCCTCTTCGTCGACTTCGCGGGCGCTGGTGTGGTGGCGGATGAACACCACGTCGATCTTGTCGTAGTTCCGCTTGAGGAACAGGTACAACAAGATGAAAAACCGCTTGGCGATGTCCTTGGTTGCCTGGGTCATGGAGCCGGAAACGTCCATCAGGCAGAACATCACGGCTTTGGAGCTTGGATTGGGTTGCTTGACCAGCAGGTTGTATTTCAAATCGAACGTATCGAGAAACGGCACGCGATGGATACGCGCACTGAGTCGTTCGATTTCTGCTTCAAGATCCTGAATATCCCCGAAGTTGTCCGGTTCTTCGCGTTTGAGTCGCGCCAGTTCCTCCTTGACCTCGCGCAGTTTGGCGCGGCTGCTGCCCGATAGCGCAATGCGCCGGGCATGGGCCGAGCGCAGGGTACGGATAATGTTGATCCGCGACGGATTGCCCTCGTTGCTGATCCCCGCACGTACGGTCTTGAAAGTGTCGGTGCCGGTCAGGTTGCGCTTGACCAGGTTGGGCAGTTCGAGGTCCTCGAACATGAATTCGAGGAATTCTTCCTGGGTGATCTGGAAGACGAACTCGTCCATGCCTTCACCGGAGTTGCCGGCCTTGCCCGGCCCACGGCCACCACCACCTCCCGGCGGACGCGCGATGTGTTCGCCAGCGGTGAATTCCTTGTTGCCGGGATGAACCACGGTCTGCTTGCCGCCGCGACCATGGTGAAGCACCGGTTCGTCGATATCGCGACCAGGGATGCTGATCTGCTCGCCGTGCTCCATATCGGTGATGGAACGCCGGCTGACCGCCTCTTCGACAGCCTTCTTGATGTGGTCACGGTAACGCCGCAGGAAGCGCTGACGGTTCACCGTGCTCTTGTTCTTGCCATTGAGACGTCGGTCGATCACATAGCTCATGACTGCTCCTTAGAAGCTGTCCTGCCAAGGGGCGAGCGGTCATGCAGCATTGAACCGAATGCCAAGGGACGTACACGCTCCCCCAAGCGCTCTGGGTGCTGCCTGAACCTCGCTACCGCCTTTCGAACACCTTCCAGAGGCCTGTGTAGCAGAAAATGCGCGCACAGGCCTCGGGCTGACGACAACCGGTCTGACCGGCCGCGGTTTACTGTGATTTTCTGACCCGCAGATACCACTCAGAAAGCAGTCGTACCTGTTTGTCGGTGTAGCCGCGTTCGACCATTCGTGTAACGAAGTCGTTGTGTTTCTGCTGATCCTCTTTGCTGGCCTTGGCGTTGAAGCTGATGACTGGCAGCAGATCCTCGGTGTTCGAGAACATTTTCTTCTCGATGACTACTCGCAGTTTTTCGTAGCTGAGCCAAGTCGGGTTCTTGCCGTTGTTGTTGGCCCGGGCACGCAACACGAAGTTGACGATTTCGTTGCGGAAGTCCTTCGGATTGCTGATGCCGGCCGGTTTCTCGATCTTTTCCAGCTCCTCGTTGAGGGCGACGCGATTGAGGATCTCGCCGGTTTCCGGATCGCGGTATTCCTGATCCTGAATCCAGAAGTCCGCATACAGCACGTAGCGGTCGAAGATGTTCTGGCCGTACTCGCTGTAAGACTCGAGGTAGGCGGTCTGGATCTCCTTGCCGATGAATTCGATATAACGCGGCGCCAGATACTCTTTCAGGTAGCGCAGATAGCGTTCGCGGGTTTCGGCCTGGAATTGTTCCTGTTCGATCTGCTGTTCCAGCACATAGAGCAGGTGTACCGGGTTGGCGGCAATTTCGTGCGGATCGAAGTTGAAGACCTTGGACAGAATCTTGAAAGCGAACCGGGTCGACAGACCGTTCATGCCTTCGTCGACGCCCGCCGCATCGCGGTATTCCTGGATCGACTTGGCCTTCGGATCGGTGTCCTTGAGGTTTTCGCCGTCATACACGCGCATCTTCGAATAGATGTTGGAGTTTTCCGGC
This sequence comes from Pseudomonas sp. FG35, assembly GCF_057809295.1. Taxonomy (NCBI): domain Bacteria; kingdom Pseudomonadati; phylum Pseudomonadota; class Gammaproteobacteria; order Pseudomonadales; family Pseudomonadaceae; genus Pseudomonas; species Pseudomonas sp. FG35. Next base: position 276,508 of record NZ_JBMDJR010000009.1, read on the forward strand.
TCCTTCAGGCGTGACAGTACGGTGAACTGCGCCAGCATCTTCAGGGTATCCGGCGCGCAATGGGCCTTGGCCAGGGAGCTGTTGAACAACAGCTTGTCGTAGATCTTCACCTCGTCGCTGACCCGCAGGCAGTACGGCACCTTGACGATGTAGATCCGGTCGATGAACGCTTCGTTGTTCTTGTTGTTGCGGAAGGTGTGCCACTCCGATTCGTTGGAGTGGGCCAGCAGAATCCCGGTGAACGGAATCGCACCGAGGCCTTCGGTACTGTTGTAGTTGCCTTCCTGGGTCGCAGTCAGCAATGGGTGGAGCACCTTGATCGGTGCCTTGAACATTTCGACGAATTCCATCAGGCCCTGGTTGGCCCGGCACAGCGCACCGGAGTAGCTGTAGGCGTCGGCATCGTTCTGCGGGAATTCTTCAAGTTTGCGGATATCGACCTTGCCTACCAGCGCGGAGATGTCCTGGTTGTTTTCGTCACCCGGTTCGGTCTTGGCCACGGCGATCTGGTTGAGGATCGACGGGTACAGCTTGACCACGCGGAACTGGCTGATGTCGCCGCCGAATTCGGCCAGGCGCTTGGTGGCCCATGGCGACATGATGGTGTTCAGGTAGCGCCGTGGAATGCCAAAGTCTTCCTCGAGGATCGCGCCATCTTCGGTGGCGTTGAACAGACCCAGTGGCGATTCGAATACCGGCGAGCCCTTGATGGCATAGAAGGGCACTTTTTCCATCAGTTGTTTCAGCTTCTCGGCCAGGGACGACTTACCGCCGCCGACAGGGCCGAGCAGATAGAGGATCTGTTTCTTTTCTTCCAGGCCCTGAGCGGCATGGCGGAAATACGACACGATCTGGTCGATGCATTCTTCCATCCCGTGGAAGTCTTCAAAGGCCGGATAGCGGCGGATCACCTTGTTGGAAAAGATGCGCGACAGCCTCGAATTGGTCGAGGTGTCGAGCAGTTCCGGTTCGCCGATGGCCATTAACAGACGCTCGGCGGCGGAAACGTAGGCACTGCGATCCTTTTTGCACAGTTCCAGGTACTCCTGCAGGGAGAATTCTTCCTGGCGTGTGGACTCGAAGCGTTGTTGGAAGTGGCTAAAGATACTCATGACGTCACCTCGCTCGATACGTGGAGCCGACGCCGGATCACTCAGTCGATGCTGGCAGCAGCCGCGATGGCAGCTGTTGTTTACCCCCCAGAACCCTTCCGCGATCGACAATCGCGAAAGTCACTCCCGATGACCCGTGCGCCGGTGTACCGGCTCTCCCCTGTTTTGGATGGCCTGGGCTTAAGGATAGTTGGGAATTCGGGAGGTAAAGGCGAGATACGTAATTAGTTGTGGCAGACCGTTCGTCTGCCACCGCGCGAGCCCACGGGAGCCGGGGCTTGCACGTTACAAAAAAATTATTCGGAGGTGCCTTGCGCGGTTTCCGAAGGAAAAGTCGTACGCCACAGTTCGAAGCCGCCGTCCATGCTGTAGACGTCGGAGAAGCCCTGGCTTACGAGATACGCGGCGGCACCCTGGCTCGAGTTGCCGTGGTAGCAGACCACGACGGTCGGGGCATCGAGGTCGGCGCCCTGGATGAAAGCATGCAGGGAATGATTATCCAGATGCTTCGAGCCGCTGATGTGCAGTGCGGCAAATGTTGCCGGGTCACGGACGTCGACGACCACGGCGCCCTGTTCGCGCAGGGCCTGGGCCTGTTCCGGGGGGATACGTTTGAATTCGCTCATGGCGGGCTCCTTTGGCTCGGCTGAAAACGCAGTCTAGCGCGGGGCGCTGACGGGAGAAGATTCGGTGATCAGTGGTGCGACGGTGGGCAGGGCGGCCCCGTGTTCGTCGCATTTGCATGACAGCCGTTCGCCGCTGTCGACATTCATCAGGGTCAGGCTGCCGCCCCAGACGCAACCGGTGTCGAGGGCGCAGATGCCGGGCTCGTGGACGTTGCCTTCCAGCGCGGCCCAGTGACCGAAAATGATCCGCAGGCCACGGGTCTTGCGCTCCTTGTGCTGGAACCAGGGCTTGTAGCCCGGCGGCGCGGTGTCGAGGCCTTCCTTGCTCTTGAGGTCGAGCTTGCCTTCGGCGGTGCAGAAACGCATGCGGGTGAAATAATTGGTGATCACCCGCAGGCGTGTCACGCCTTTGAGGTCGCTGTCCCATTTCGCCGGCTCGTTGCCGTACATTCCGTCGAGGAAGGGTGGAAGAAGGTTGTCGTCACGCAGCGCGGTCTCGACTTCTTCAGCGTACTTGAGCGCCTTGCGCAGCGACCACTGCGGCGGGATGCCCGCATGTACCATGGCCACTTCGCGCTGCTCGTCGTAGTGCATGAGTTTCTGCTGGCGCAGCCATTCCATCAGTTCGGCGCAGTCGGGCGCTTCAAGGATTTCACGCAGCGTGTCGGACTTCTTCAGGCGCTCGATGTTCTTCGCCGCTGCCAGCAGGTGCAGGTCGTGATTGCCGAGAACGCAGACCAGCGAGTCGCGCATGCCATAAAGGAAGCGCAGGGTTTCCAGCGACTGCGGACCTCGGTTGACCAAGTCACCTACCAGCCACAGGCGATCCAGGGTCGGGTCGAACGCGACCTGCTTGAGCAGGCACTTGAGCGGTTCGAGGCAGCCTTGGAGGTCGCCGACGGCATACGTCGCCATCAGTGCAGGGCTCCGGGAACGGCGAGGCGGAAGGGCTTGATGATCGCATCGAAATGCTTGCCGTCGTCGGCGACCATTTCGTAACTGCCTTGCATGGTGCCGACCTTGGTAGTCATGACCGTGCCGCTGCTGTAGGTGTGGCTTTTGCCAGCGCCGATCAACGGTTGCTGGCCGACCACGCCGGCGCCGCGCACTTCTTCGACATGCCCGTCGCCATCGGTTATCACCCAGTGGCGCGACATCAGGCGGGCCGGTTGCTCGCCATTGTTCTGCACGGTGATGGTGTAGGCGAAGGCAAAGCGCTCGTGCTCGGGTTGCGATTGGTCTGCCAGATAGTGGGTAACGACACTGACATCGACCTGGTAGCGAGGATCGGACATGCAAAAGGCCTTAAAAACGAAGCGGGACGCGGGGCGTAGCTGATTGGGATTCAGTCTAGGCAAGTATCGGGCAGTAGACCAGAGTTGGCATCCTGCCCGATAGCGATCATTGCCGGTCAGTCGGCTTCAGGTGCTTTCGCCGGCTGTTCGGCGAGCTTGTCGGCCAGACGTACGAACGCGGCAAGATCGAGTTGCTCGGGGCGCAGGCTGCCATCGACTCCGGCGGCTTCGATTTCGGCATTGCTCAGCAACTGCTTGAGGGTGTTGCGCAGGGTCTTGCGGCGCTGGTTGAAGGCTTCACGCACCACACGCTCGAGCAGGCGATGATCCTTGGCCGGATGCGGCAGCACCGCGTGCGGTACCAGGCGGACAATTGCCGAGTCGACTTTCGGTGGCGGATTGAATGCGCCCGGGCCGACGTTGAACAGGTGTTCGACCCGGCAGTGGTACTGAACCATGATCGACAACCGACCCCAGTCACCACCACCGGGACCGGCGGCCAGACGCTCGACCACTTCTTTCTGCAGCATGAAGTGCATGTCGCGAATGATGCCGGCGTTGTTCAGCAGGTGGAAAATCAGCGGCGTGGAGATGTTGTACGGCAGGTTGCCGACCACGCGCAGGCTGTTCGGCGCAGCGTTCAGGCTGTTGAAGTCGAACTTCAGCGCATCGCCCTGATGCAGGTTGAAATTGCTCTTGCCGGCGAACTGCTGGTTGAGGATCGGGATCAGGTCCTTGTCCAGTTCCACCACATCCAGCTGTGCGCCGGAATTGAGGATGCCGGCGGTCAGTGCGCCCTGGCCCGGCCCGATTTCCAGCATGCGGTCGCCGGCCTTGGCATTGATGGAGCGCAGGATGCGGTCGATGACGCCGGCATCGTGCAGGAAGTTCTGGCCAAAGCGTTTGCGCGCCTTGTGTTGGTATTGCTCGGTCATAAACGGGTCTCGGCCATCTGGTAGGCGGTTTCCAGGGCGGTTTCCAGGCTGCCGGTGTCGATCCTGCCGCTGCCGGCCAGATCCAGGGCGGTGCCATGGTCGACCGAGGTGCGGATGATCGGCAGGCCCAGGGTCACGTTGACTGCAGCGCCGAAGCCTTTGTACTTCAGCACGGGCAGGCCCTGGTCGTGGTACATCGCCAGCACTGCGTCGCAGTGCTCCAGATATTTGGGGGTAAACAGAGTGTCGGCAGGCAGCGGGCCACGAAGGTCCATGCCCTCGCCGCGCAGGCGCTCCAATGTGGGTTCGATGATGTCGATTTCTTCATGGCCCAGGTGTCCGCCTTCGCCGGCGTGCGGGTTGAGTCCGCAGACCAGGATACGCGGTTGGGCGATGCCGAATTTTTGTTGCAGGTCGGCGTGCAGAATCCGCGTGACCCGTTCCAGGCGCTCCGGCGTGATCGCATCGGCAATGTCGCGCAAGGGCAGGTGAGTGGTGACCAGCGCCACGCGCAAACCGCGGGTGGCGAGCATCATCACCACTTGGGCGGTGTGGGTCAGGTCGGCGAGAAACTCGGTGTGACCGGAAAACGCGATGCCCGATTCGTTGATCACGCCTTTGTGCACAGGCGCGGTGATCATCCCGGCGAAGTCGCCGTTCAGACAGCCATTGCCGGCGCGGGTCAGGGTTTCGAGGACGAATGCGGCGTTGGCCTTGTCCAGTTGCCCGGCGACCACGGGGGCGCTGAGTGGGGTGTCCCAGACGTACAGGCTGTTGGCGGGCGCGGGAGCGTCCGGCCAGTTGTCAGGCGCCACTTCCAGCAAGCTGACAGCCAGCCCCAGCTGCGCGGCCCGCTCTTGGAGCAGGTCGCGGCTGGTGATGGCAATCAGGGGGTGTGGCTGGGCTTGCGAGGCGAGCAGCAGGCACAGGTCGGGACCGATGCCGGCCGGTTCGCCGGGTGTCAGCGCGAAACGCTTGGGTTTCACTGCGTTGCCTGGTCTGCACCAGGGAGTTTGATCTCAACGTACGCTTCGTCACGGATCTGACGCAGCCAGGTCTGCAGCTCTTCGTCGTATTTGCGGTTACGCAGTACGGTCATCGCTTGCTGCTCACGGGCCTGTTCGGTGCTGTCAGTGGCGCGGCGGCCAAGGACTTCCAGAACGTGCCAGCCGTACTGGGTCTGGAACGGCTTGGACAGCTGACCCTGCGGGGACTTGGCCATCACGGCGCGGAATTCCGGTACCAGTGCGTTCGGGTCGATCCAGTTCAGGTCGCCGCCGTTGAGGGCAGAGCCCGGATCTTCCGAATACTTCTTGGCCAGTTCGGCGAAATCTTCACCGGCTTCGATGCGATTGTAGAGCGATTGGGCCAGTTCCTTGGTCTTGGCTTCGTCGCGAACCGGACTTGGCTTGACCAGAATGTGGCGCACATGCACTTCGTCGCGCATCTGGCTCTCGCCACCACGTTTTTCCAGCAGCTTCAAGATGATGAAACCACCCGGAGTGCGTGCCGGTTGAGTGATGTCGCCAGTCGCCATGCTGCTCAGTTCACGGTCGAACGGCGGTGGCAGTTGAGCGGCTTTACGCCAGCCCATATCGCCGCCTTCCAGAGCGTTGTCACTGGCGGAGTTGGCCACGGCCATCTGGCCGAAGTCAGCACCTTGCTTGAGCTGTTGGTAAACGTCCATCGCCTTGCGAGCGGCACTCTGAATCGCTTCGGAGTTGGCGCTTTCCGGGGTCGGAATCAGGATGTTGGCCAGGTGCAGCTCTTCGGACAGTTGCATCTTGCCCAGGTCGGAGGCGAGGAAGTTCTTCACTTCCTGTTCCGATACCTGAATGCGTTCGGCCACGCGGCGCTGACGCACACGGCTGATGATCATTTCGCGGCGGATCTGCTCGCGAGCGTCCTCATAGGACAGGCCATCACGGGACAGGGCGATACGGAACTGTTCCGGGGTCATGTTGTTGCGCTGGGCAATCGTGCCGACAGCCTGGTTCAGTTCTTCATCGGTGATGCGGATACCGGAGCGTTCGCCGATCTGCAGTTGCAGGTTTTCGACGATCAGGCGCTCGAGCACCTGTTGATCCAGCACGCCCGGAGGCGGCAGACCGCCGCCACGCTTGGCGATGGTTTGCTGAACTTCGTGGACGCGTTGATCCAGCTGGCTCTGCATGACCACATCGTTGTCGACGATGGCCACCACTCTATCGATGGACTGCACCGCGGCGTTGGCCGCGGTACCCAGGAACAGCGCGCCCAGCATCAGCGGGCGCAGACAATCAGAAAGCTTGGTCTTCACGTTGACGATAACCTTGGATGCCTTTGTCGAGGAAGCTCTCTACCTTGGCGCCGGTGAGGCCGCCGAGTCCCTTCAGAACAATTTGGAGGAAGACGCCGTGGTCGCCTTTTTCGTTTTCCGGGGCGTTCTGACTGAATTCGTCATAGCTGACCCAGTAACGGTTGATCAGGCGCAGTTTCCAGCAGCAGTTGTCATATTCGAAACCACCGAAGGCTTCCAGCGTGCGATTGCGGTTGTAGTCGTACTGCCAGCGGCTGATCGCGCTCCACTGCGGAACGATCGGCCAGATGACCGAGAAGTCATGCTGCTGGATCTTGTAGTAGTCCTTCACGTAGCCAGGCTGGCCCGGTGTGCCGTAGTCACCGCCGCCCACCGACCATTTACCGGTGTTCTGGTCGTAACGGACCTGGTCGTTGCGATAGCGATAGCCGACGTTGACCACCTTGTTCGGGTTGTCTTCAGGCTGGTAGTGGAGCATTGCACTGCCGGAGCGTGGGCTGCGGCTGTCCGGATCCCAGTTGTAATCGGCAGTGGTGCGCCAGTCGCGGTTCCAGCGGTACTCGTATTCCAGAGCGTACGGCGAAACATTGGAATGCGCGTCGTCGCGGGTCTTCGGATCAATGCCCGGCAACTGGACTTCACGATCCTTGAAGTAGAGTGCCTGACCGATACTGATGCGTTGACGCTCGAAGCCGTCTTCCTCGATCCAGCGGTTGTCGATGCCCAGCGACAGTTTGTTCTCGTCACCGACGCGGTCGGAGCCGGAGAAGCGGTTGTCACGGAACAGCGACGCATAGTTGAAGGTGTATTCGCTGGTATCGAAGACTGGAATGTCTTCCTGGTCTTTCTCGGGTACATAGAGATAGAACAGGCGAGGTTCCAGGGTCTGGCGATAGTTCTTGCCGAACCAGGTGGTGTTGCGGTCGAAGTACAGGCCGCCATCGATGCTGGCGATCGGTACGCCACGGTTCTGGCTGCTGCCGAATTCACCACCGACATAGCGGGTGCCGGTCGCGGCTGCCGCGTTCTGTTGAGCGACGATCTGGCTCTTGCCGGTCCCGTCCAGATCCAGCTGGTACTGGGTGTACTGGTACTTGAGCGATGGCTTGAGGAAACCGTAGGTCCAGTTGAGCGGCAGGCTGACGCTTGGCTTCAGGTTCAAACGATCGCCGTTGGCACGGGCCAGGCCGATGACGTTATTGTCCAGGCGGCGTTCCACAGTGCCGTCTTCATTAACGAAGTTGCCATTTTGCAGGTCACGGTCGAAGCGAACGACCTCGGTCTCGTAATCGAAGTTCAGACCTTCCGGGTGATACGGCAGCTGACCATTGAAGGTGATCTGCGGCAGACGGTCATACGGTGTGATGTTCGAGACGGTCGCCAGCTGGTACGCCTGGGCGTTCAAGCGGGCGGTGTAGCTGTCGCCACGATAGGTAACCGAGCCCTGCTGGTTCACGAAGTCGGCGCTCTTCACACCGATCTGATCGGTCTGCAGATCCTGGAAGTAGTACGGATCGCTGATCTTGGTGTAGTCCACCTGGGTGAACACGCGGGAGTCGAGACCACCCTTGTGTTGCCAGTTGTACATGTAGCGATTCTTCTGGTAGTCGGTCTGTTTGCTGCGCTCGGTTTCCTCGTCGTTGAGGAACGCCGCACCGAACTGCCCTTCGCTGGACTTGGTGAGGTAGCGGAATTCGCCCTCCATCAACAGACCGCGTTTAGCCATGTAGCGTGGATACAACGTGGCATCGTAGTTCGGTGCCAGGTTGAAGTAGTACGGGGTCACCAGCATGAAGCCGGTATCGCTGCCGGTGCCGATGGTCGGCGGCAGGAAACCCGACTGACGACGATCGTCGATCGGGAAGTAAATGTACGGGGTGTACAGGACCGGAATGTCCTTGACCCGCAGCGTCACGTTGGTCGCGGTACCGAAGCCGGTGGCAGGGTTCAGGGTGATGTTGTTGCCCTTGAGCTGCCAGGCGTTGCTGTTCGGTTCGCACGTGGTGTACGTGCCGTCCTTCAGACGGATGATCGCGTTTTCGGCACGCTTGGCGTACAGCGCGTTACCGCGGATGCGCGACTTGTGCATGACGTATTCGGCGTTATCGACCTTGGCTTCACCGGTGTCGAGCTGCACATCGGCGTGGTCACCGACGATCAGCGCGCCGTTGTCGCGAATGCGCACGTTGCCGGCCAGTTCGCCACGGCTTTCGGCCTGATACAGGTTGGCCTCGTCGGCTTCGACCTGCATGCTGCCCTGACGCATGACCACGTCACCGGCCAGACTCGCAACCTGCGAATCCTGCTGATAACGCGACGCCTTGGCGCCGATGAAGGTCGGGGCGTCACTTTTATTCGTCTTGTCATTCATGCCAGGACGAATCGGTTCGATATAGGAACCAGAGCAGTAAGGACCGGTCTCGGCCAGTTGGGCGGCGGTGAGCTTCTCGCGCGGAACCCAGTCGAGGTGACTGTAGTCTTCGCTACGGGATTTCAGGCCACGGCCCTTGGACTCGGTAACCAGTACCGGCTTGGGCCCGGACTCCGCAGTGGAGCCGCTCTCGGCCGGGGCTTCGCCAGCGGCGCTGACGGCACTGCCGTCATGCACGGGACGCGGCGGCAAGGCAGCGGCCGGCGTCTTCGGCGAGCAGGCCCAGCCACCCGTTGCCGAGACGGCGCAGTCATACTGCTCGGCGGCAACAACGAATGAACTGGCCAGAGGTTGCATAGCCAGCAGACTGCCGGTTACCAACAACGGAAATTTTTTACGAAACGCGGGGGATTTCAATGCCATCTTATTAGTCCGGGCTTCCTGCGTGCCATCTGCCCGCGGTGTGGGCCGCACGCCTCTCGATGGTCTGAAAAAGATGCTGGATAATAAAGCATGACCCGCTTGACGGCTAGCGCCGTCGGAGACCCTTGCAATGCCTGATCAAGATGTACGCTTGCAACACCTGAAAGTTTGGCTCGATGAACAGCTGGCAACCCTTTTTGCAGCTCAGGGCTGGGGAGCCGTACCCCCGGCCACGTTGACCGCGGCCAGCAGCGACGCGAGTTTCCGCCGGTATTTCCGCTGGGAAGGCGCCGGTCGCAGTTTCGTCGTGATGGACGCGCCGCCGCCTCAGGAAAACTGCAAACCGTTCGTGGATATCGCTTTTTTGCTGGCGAAATCCGGCATCAACGTGCCGAAAATTTATGCCGAGGACCTCGGACGCGGTTTTCTTTTGCTCAATGACCTGGGCAACAAGACCTATCTGGACGTGATCGACAGCGAAAATGCCGACGCGTTATTCAGCGATGCCTTGCAAGCGCTGCTGGCTTTTCAGCAGCTGCCGATGGTGGCACCACTGCCGAGCTATGACGTCGCGTTGTTGCGCCGCGAGCTGGAACTGTTTCCCGAGTGGTACGTGAAACGCGAGTTGGGCGTCGAGTTCGATGCCACTCAACAGCAGCAGTGGCAAAAGGTCAGTGAACTGCTGATCGACAGTGCCCTGGCCCAGCCGAAAGTGCTGGTGCACCGCGACTACATGCCGCGCAACCTGATGCTCAGCGAGCCGAACCCCGGTGTGCTGGATTTCCAGGACGCTGTGTACGGCCCGGTGACCTACGACGTGACCTGCCTGTTCAAGGACGCCTTCCTCAGCTGGCCTGAAGAGCGAGTGCGCGGCTGGCTGGAAAGCTACTGGCAGCAGGCGTCAGCACTGAACATCCCGGTGCAGCCGGACTTCGAGGAGTTCCTGCGCGCCAGCGACCTGATGGGCGTGCAGCGTCATCTGAAAGTCATCGGAATCTTCGCCCGCATCTGCCATCGCGACGGCAAGCCGCGTTACCTCGGCGATGTGCCGCGGTTCTTCTCTTATATAGAAGCGGTCATCGCGCGCCGTCCCGAGTTGGCGGATTTGCAGGCACTGCTCGCCAGCCTGCGTGGTGGAGCGACGGCATGAAGGCAATGATTCTGGCGGCCGGCAAAGGCGAGCGCATGCGCCCGCTGACCCTGACCACCCCCAAACCGCTGGTGCGAGCCGGCGGCGTTCCGCTGATTGAATATCACCTGCGTGCCCTGGCCGCGGCCGGTTTCAACGAGATCGTGATCAACCATGCCTGGCTCGGACAGCAGATCGAAGATCATCTGGGCGATGGTTCGCAATTCGGCGTGTCGATCCAGTACTCGCCTGAAGGGGAACCTTTGGAAACCGGCGGCGGAATTTTCCGCGCCTTGCCGCTGTTGGGCGAAGACGCGTTTCTGGTGGTCAACGGTGACATCTGGACCGATTACGACTTCAGCGTGCTGCATCAGCCGATCAACGGCCTGGCGCATTTGGTGCTGGCGGACAATCCGGCGCATCACCCGACAGGGGATTTCACCCTGACCGACGGCCAGGTGCGTGATGGCCAGGCCGATTTGGCAACCCTGACCTACAGCGGCATAGCCGTACTGCATCCGCAGTTGTTCGACGGCTGCCGCGACGGTGCCTTCAAACTGGCGCCGCTGTTGCGTAAAGCCATGGCGGACGGGCAGGTGACCGGCGAGCGGTTGAAAGGTCACTGGGTCGATGTCGGTACGCACGAGCGTCTGGCCGAAGCTGAAGCCTTGATAGAAGCGAGTCGCTGATATGTTGTGGCCAGGGACTCTGATTGGAGCCGGAGCGGGTTTTGCTATCGCCAGCATTCCGGGGGCCATGCTTGGGGCTTTGTTGGGGCAAGCGCTGGATCGGCGCCTGCATTTGCAGAGCTGGGGGCATTTGCGGGAAAAACTCGGCGGCCGGCCGATGCTGCGCAACGACGAATTGTTGTTTGTGTTGCTCGGGCGTCTGGCCAAGAGCGACGGGCGGGTCACGGACGGTCACATTCAGCAGGCGCGGCAGGAGATGCGCGCGCTGGAAATGAGCGAACCGGCACAGCGCCGTGCGATTGCCGCGTTCAATCGCGGCAAGTCCGGCAACGACAATCTGCGCGGTTATCTGCGTCGCTTGAGCACTCAACCCCATGCGGCCGAAGGCGTGTTGCGCGCCTGCTGGCGAATGGTCTGGGCCGATGGCCGGGCCGGCGTCAGCGAGCGAGAATTGCTGGCGCAGTGGGGCAAGTGGCTGGGCTGGACGACCCATCAGATCCAGGCGCTGGCGGCGGACTACGAGCCGCACAAGCGTCCGATCGTCAGTGCGGCGGTGAGCTATCAGGAGGCGATGCGCCTGCTCGGTGTCTCAGCCACCAGCGAACCGGCGCAGATCAAACGTGCCTATCGACGCCTGCTCAGCCGGCATCACCCGGACAAGGTCGCCGGGACGGGTGCCACGCCGGCGCAGGTGCGTGAGGCCACCGAGAGGACCCGCGAATTGCACAATGCCTACACGTTGATTCGCGAACGGCGGGATTTTCGTTAGGCATAAAAAAATCGCAGCGTCGGGCTGCGATTTTTTTTGTCTGCGTTTTGACGGTCCGGACTATTAGTCCGGGCTCTGCGGATTCAGCCAGCCACGCACCCGGCGGAACAATTGCTCCTGTTCGGCCTTGTTGTCCGGCAAGGCCTTGAGTGCGACCTGACTGAACGCGGACGTCTTCAGTCGCTTGCTCGCCTGCAGGCGCTCCAGTGCCGCGTTGCGGTCCAGCGCTTTATCCATGTAGAAAATGTCCGCCGTCGGCAGCTTCAGGGTCGGCGTCAGTTCCACCAGCTCCGGTTTGGCCTTGGCCGGGGTCTGCGCGGCCACCAGCAGCAGCTTCTCGACCTGCGAGCTCTGTCTCTCGCTCATGTAGCGCGCCGCCCAGTAAGCGCCGGTGCCATGACCGAGCACGACGATGCTGCGCGCGCTCTGTTGTTCGGCGTAGGCCAGCGCGGCGTCGATGCGGGCGAAGATTCGCTCGGCGTCGGCCTTGGACTGTTCCTCGGTGGATTCAGCCACGACCTTGTCGGCCACATCGGCTTCGCCACCGGCGGCTTGTTCGATCGGCTCGGCGGTGGTCGAATCCTTACTGCCCGGGTCGACGGTTTTCGGCGCGGCGGGTGCTTCGACCACGCGCGGTGCGATGGCATCGCTTTGCAGATCGGGCAGTGTGATACTCAGGCTGCTCCACTCGACGTCCGGCAACTTGCGGCGCAACGGGCTGATCGCCTGGGGCCAGTCGGCGGTTTCGCCGGCGCCGGGAATGAGGATCACCGCTCCTTTGGGTTCGGCGGTGTTGGCCGGTTTCCACAGGGCGAGGAAGGTGTCGCTGCCGGCTTGCAATTGCTGTTGTTCCTGGGCCGGAACCTTGCGTTCGAGTGCCGCGGCTTCTTCCTGACTACGCTCAAGCAGAGGCTGGCGTTCGAGCGGTTTTTCTTCGGTGGCTTTTTCTGCGGCGGGGGCGGATGCCGGATCCGCGGCTTCGACGGAAAACGCACAAGGCAGGATCAGCGACAGGCACAATGCTGGCATTGCCAGGCGATAGACAGGGGGCATCGGTTATTCCAGGCCAGAAGATATCCCGGCAGCCTAATGGGTTGGTCAGAATTTGTCAGTGTATGAGACTTCAATGATGCGTTTTTGCTGCCTGTGGGTTATCGGCTGTCTGGCGTTTCCCTTGATGGGCTGGGCGGCGCCTGCGCCCCCGAGTCACCTCGCGCGGTTGTCGGCGAGCGAACAACAGTGGCTCGCACAGCACAATGAATTGCGCGTGGGCCTGGTGTTGCAGGCGCCGTACGCGCAATACGACCGGCGCTTGCAGCGGCTGTCGGGGGCCAATGTCGAGGTGATGAAGGCATTGGCGAGGGCGCTGAATGTCGAGCTGAGCTGGCGCAACTTTCAGGATCTGGCACAACTCGAGGCCGCTGCCCGGGACGGCGAGATCGACATCGCTCCGGGCCTGACCCAGACCCCGGGCGGGCTGCGTCTGTGGCAGTTCTCCGACCCGTACATGCGCGTGCCGCAACTGGTGGTCAGCGACCAGAAAAGCAGCGCGACCGTGGAGCTGGAAAAACTCGACAGCCAGACCCGCGTCGCCGTGCGCATGCCCGGCGTCACCGCCGATTACCTGCGCGGCAACTATCCGCACCTGAATCTGCAAGGCGTACCGATGGAGCGTCAGGCGCTGCAACTGTTGCTGAGTCAGCAGGCGTCCTACGCGGTGGTCGATGAGGCGCAGCTCGGTCGGCTGTCGGCGGAACCGGAGTTCGCCGGGCTGGTGGTGGTCGGTGATATCGGTCTGCCGCAACTGCTGCGCATCGGCACCCGCCGCGACTGGCCGGAGCTGGCCGGAATCGTCGAGAACGCCCTGCGCGCAATCCCGGCCAAGGATCTGGAGCGCCTGCATGCGCAATGGCTGCAACCCAAGTATCCACGGCTTTCCGAGTCGCCGGGCTTCTGGCAGAACCTGAGTCTGTTGTTCGCAGTGTTGCTGCTCAGCTGCGTGGCCATCGTGTTCTGGCAACGCCGCCAGCAACGCAGTCTTGAACAACGTTTGTTCGACGCGCGTGAAGACATCGCCCTGCGTGCCGCCAGCGAAGAAGCCCTGCGCCTGACCCAGTTTTCCATCGATCAGAGCACCGTCGGCATTCTCTGGGTCAACTGGGACAGCCATGTGCGCTACGCCAACCGTGCGGCAGAAAACATGCTCGGTTATCCGCAGGGCGCCATCATCGATCGACCGTTGATCGACTTCGAACCGGGCCTGCACATGGATCGCTGGCTCAACCTGTGGAAGCGCGCCCGGACCAGCGAAGAAGGGCCGCTGAGTTTTGAAACCAACTGCGTGCGGGCCGATGGCAGTGTGCTGCCGGCCGACGTGTCGCTGAGCTTCCTGCGATTTCGCGATGGCGAGTACCTAGTGGTTTACCTCACCGATGTCACCGAGCGCCGTCGTGCCCTGGCTGCGTTGCAGGAAAGCGAGGCGCGGCTGCAAGGCATCGCGGCCAATGTGCCGGGGCTGGTGTTCCGTCTCGAGCGCGCACCGGTCACCGGGCAGATCGACTTTGCCTACATCAGCGAGGGCAGCGAAAGTCTGGTCGGCTACGCGCCGGCCGCCATCGCCCATCGCGACATGGGCTTGCGCAGTCTGGTGCATCCGGATGACCGGGCCGCCTATCACCAGACCCAGGATCAGGCGCTGGACACCGACAGCGACTGGTCGTGGCAGGGCCGAATTCTCACGCGTCAGGGCGAGCAGCGCTGGGCCGAAATCAAGGCCATCACCCGTCAGCTGGAAGGCGGGTCCTATGTCTGGGACGGCATCGTCTGGGACATCACCGAAAGCAAACGCATCGAACTGGAGCTGGCGGCCTCCCGTGAACAATTGCGCGAATTGTCGGCGCATCTGGAAAGCGTGCGGGAAGAGGAAAAGGCGCGCATCGCCCGCGAGGTTCACGATGAGCTGGGGCAGATGCTGACGGTGCTGAAACTGGAGACGTCGATGTGCGAACTGGCCTACGCGCAACTCGACCCAGGCCTGAACGAGCGGCTGAACAGCATGAAGCGCCTGATCGCCCAGTTGTTCCAGTTGGTGCGCGATGTGGCGACGGCATTGCGCCCGCCGATCCTCGATGCCGGGATCGCCTCGGCCATCGAGTGGCAGGCGCGGCGGTTCGAGGCGCGCACGCAGATTCCGTGTCTGGTGCAGGTGCCGGACAACCTTGCACCGCTCAGCGACGCCAAGGCCATCGGCCTGTTCCGCATTCTTCAGGAGGCGTTGACCAACGTCATGCGCCATGCCCAGGCGCATACTGTAGAACTGACGCTGACGCAGGAAGGTGACGAATTGTGTCTGACGGTCAGCGATGATGGCGTAGGATTTGTCGCCGCTGCCGGCAGGCCGACATCCTTTGGGCTGGTGGGCATGCGCGAGCGGGTGTTGATCATGGGCGGGCAGCTGTCACTCGACAGCGAACCGGGCGAGGGCACCACGCTGAGCGTGCGGGTGCCACTGGATGAGGAGAAGTAAGTGATCCGTGTACTGGTAGCCGAAGACCACACCATCGTTCGCGAAGGCATCAAGCAATTGATCGGCCTGGCCAAGGATCTGCAAGTGGTGGGGGAGGCGAGCAATGGCGAGCAGTTGCTGGAAACCCTGCGCAACGTGCCCTGCGAAGTGGTGCTGCTGGATATCTCGATGCCCGGCGTCAACGGGCTCGAAGCGATTCCGCGGATCCGCGCGCTGAACCATCCGCCGGCGATTCTGGTGCTGTCGATGCACGACGAAGCGCAGATGGCCGCCCGGGCACTGAAGATCGGCGCCGCCGGGTATGCGACCAAGGACAGTGATCCGGCGCTGCTGCTGACGGCAATTCGCAAGGTCGCTGCAGGTGGGCGTTACATCGACCCGGAGCTGGCCGACCGCATGGTCTTCGAAGTCGGCCTGACCGATGCGCGGCCGCTGCACTCGTTGCTGTCGGAGCGCGAGTTCTCGGTGTTCGAACGGCTGGCGCAAGGCGCCAACGTCAACGACATCGCCCAGCAATTGGCCCTGAGCAGCAAGACCATCAGCACCCACAAGGCGCGGCTGATGCAGAAACTCAACATCACTTCGCTCGCCGAGCTGGTGAAGTACGCGATGGAACACAAGCTGCTCTGAGCGACATATCCATTAGCGACAGGCGCTTTTGCCGGTTCTGGCGGCTTGAGCCCCGACCCATGCGCCGGGTTTGCCAAAACGCGCCATCCGTGTAGGGCAATCCCTACCCCCGGCCTTCCATCCGGCTGAGGCGATTCTCTCCTGCGCCCCGATTTGCGTGACTGCAAGCAGCCACTAGGCTTACTCCCACAGCAGTCATCAATAACAAAGGTGTGGGTATGAGCCAGGTCGAATCAAACGCAGGGGCCAGCGATGTGCTGGTCAGCTTTCGTGGAGTGCAGAAGAGCTACGACGGCGAGAACCTGATCGTCAAAGACCTCAACCTGGACATTCGCAAGGGCGAATTCCTCACCTTGCTCGGACCGTCCGGCTCCGGAAAGACCACCAGCCTGATGATGCTCGCCGGTTTCGAGACGCCGACCGCCGGCGAAATTCTCCTTGCCGGGCGGGCGATCAACAACGTGCCGCCGCACAAGCGCGACATCGGCATGGTGTTCCAGAACTACGCGCTGTTTCCGCACATGACCGTCGCCGAAAACCTGGCGTTTCCGCTGACCGTACGCGGCCTGAACAAGAGCGACGTCAGCGACAAGGTTAAGAAAGTCCTGAGCATGGTTCAGCTCGACGCGTTCGCATCGCGTTATCCGGCGCAGTTGTCCGGCGGCCAGCAACAACGTGTAGCACTGGCCCGTGCGCTGGTGTTCGAGCCGCAGCTGGTGCTGATGGACGAACCCCTCGGCGCCCTCGACAAACAACTGCGCGAACACATGCAGATGGAAATCAAACACCTGCACCAGCGCCTTGGCGTAACCGTGGTCTATGTGACCCACGACCAGGGCGAAGCCCTGACCATGTCCGACCGCGTCGCCGTGTTCCACCAGGGCGAGATCCAGCAGATCGCCCCGCCGCGCACCCTCTACGAAGAACCGAAAAACACCTTCGTCGCCAACTTCATCGGCGAGAACAACCGCCTCAACGGTCGCCTGCTCAGCCAGAACGGCGAGCGCTGCGTGGTCGAGCTGGGGCGCGGGGAAAAGGTCGAGGCGCTGGCGGTCAACATCGGCCAGACCGGCGAACCGGTCACCCTGTCTATCCGCCCCGAGCGCGTCAGCCTCAACGGTTCGAGCGACCAATGCGTCAACCGCTTCTCCGGGCGGGTGGCCGAATTCATCTATCTGGGCGACCACGTCCGGGTGCGCCTGGAAGTCTGCGGCAAGACCGACTTCTTCGTGAAACAACCGATTGCCGAGCTCGATCCTGCGCTCGCAGTCGGTGACGTGGTTCCGCTTGGCTGGCAGGTCGAGCACGTTCGCGCGCTCGATCCTCTTCTAGAGGCGCACTGAAACGCCCCGCAATACCAACACCAACCCTGCACGTGGAGAGAACAATAAATGTTGAGATCCCTGAAGTTCACAGCCCTGACCCTGGGCCTGATGGGTGCGGCAAGCGCAATGGCCGCTGGGCCGGATCTGACCGTGGTGTCGTTTGGCGGGGCGAACAAGGCGGCGCAAGTCAAAGCCTTCTACGCACCGTGGGAAGCAGCGGGCAACGGCAAGATCGTCGCCGGCGAGTACAACGGTGAGATGGCCAAGGTCAAAGCCATGGTCGACACCAAGAGCGTGTCCTGGGATCTGGTCGAGGTTGAATCGCCGGAGCTGTCCCGTGGCTGCGACGAAGACATGTTCGAACAACTGGATCCTGCGCTGTTCGGCAAATCCGAAGATTACGTCAAAGGCGCGATCCAGCCGTGCGGCGTGGGCTTCTTCGTGTGGTCGACCGTGCTGGCCTACAACGCCGACAAGCTGAAAACCGCACCGACCAGCTGGGCGGATTTCTGGGACACCAAGAAATTCCCGGGCAAGCGCGGCCTGCGCAAAGGCGCCAAGTACACCCTCGAATTCGCACTGATGGCCGACGGCGTTGCGCCGAAAGACGTGTACAAGGAACTGGCCAGCAAGGGCGGTCAGGATCGCGCATTCAAGAAACTGGATGAGCTGAAACCGAACATCCAGTGGTGGGAAGCCGGCGCTCAGCCGCCGCAATACCTCGCTTCCGGTGACGTGGTCATGAGCTCGGCCTACAACGGTCGTATCGCTGCGGTGCAGAAAGAGTCCAACCTGAAAGTGGTGTGGAACGGCGGCATCTACGACTTCGACGCCTGGGCCATCCCGAAAGGCCTGGACGCCAAGCGCGCCGAAGCGGCGAAGAAATTCATCGCGTTCTCGGTGCAGCCACAACAACAGAAGACCTACTCGGAGAACATCGCCTACGGCCCGGCCAACTCTCAGGCAGTGCCATTGCTGGACAAGGCGATCCTGAAAGACATGCCGACCACCCCGGAAAACATCGCCAACCAGGTGCAGATCGATGTCAGCTTCTGGGCTGACAACGGCGAGCAACTGGAGCAGCGCTTCAATTCCTGGGCTGCGAAGTAAGGCTGATGCATACGCGGCGTCACCCCCAGGGTGACGCCGTCATTTAAAAGATTTGCGGAGTACGTCATGGCCATCGCCGTTCCCCTGAACGAGGGCAACAGCCCCACCTTGAAGCAGCGGCTCAAGCACGCCGAGCGGGTCAACCGCTGGAAGGCCCAGGCGCTGATCGCGCCGCTGGTGCTGTTTCTGTTGCTGGTGTTCCTGGTGCCGATCGTGGCGCTGCTCTATAAAAGCGTCGGCAACCCGGAAGTGGTCAGCGGCATGCCGCGCACCGTGACTGCGATTGCCGCGTGGGACGGCCGAGGCCTGCCCGCAGAACCGGTCTATAAAGCCGCCAGCGAAGACCTCGCCGAAGCGCGGAAAAACCAGACCCTGGGCGATCTGTCCAAGCGCCTGAACATGGAGTTGGCCGGCTATCGCAGCCTGCTGACCAAAACCGCCCGCTCGCTGCCATTCGCCAGTGAACCGGCCTCTTATAAAGAAGCGCTGGAAGGCCTCGACGAGCGTTGGGGCGATCCGGCCTACTGGCAAGCGGTGAAGCGCAACACCAGCAGCATCACCCCGTTCTATCTGCTGGCAGCGGTGGATCATCGCATCGACGACCTCGGCGAAATTGCCCCGGCGACCCCGGATCAGGCGATCTACCTCGACATCTTCGCCCGGACCTTCTGGATGGGCCTGATCATCACCGTGATCTGCCTGGTGCTGGCGTATCCGCTGGCTTACCTGCTGGCCAACCTGCCGTCGCGTCAAAGCAACCTGCTGATGATTCTGGTGCTGCTGCCGTTCTGGACGTCGATCCTGGTGCGGGTCGCCGCGTGGATCGTGTTGCTGCAATCCGGCGGATTGATCAACAGCGCGTTGATGGCGATGGGCATCATCGATAAACCGCTGGAGCTGGTGTTCAACCGCACCGGGGTCTACATCTCGATGGTGCACATCCTGTTGCCGTTCATGATCCTGCCGATCTACAGCGTGATGAAAGGCATCTCGCCAACCTACATGCGTGCCGCGATTTCCCTCGGCTGCCATCCGTTCGCCAGTTTCTGGCGGGTGTACTTCCCGCAGACCTACGCCGGTGTCGGCGCCGGTTGCCTGTTGGTGTTCATCCTCGCCATCGGCTACTACATCACCCCGGCGCTGCTCGGCAGCCCGAACGATCAGATGGTCAGCTACTTCGTCGCGTTCTACACCAACACCAGCATCAACTGGGGCATGGCGACCGCGCTCGGCGGGCTGTTGCTGCTGGCGACCGTGGTGCTTTATCTGATCTACAGCTGGCTGGTGGGCGCCAGTCGCCTGCGCCTGAGCTAAGGGGAATTTGAAATGCTGAGTCCTTATATGTCGCCCGTCGAGCGGGTGTGGTTCTACAGCTTGCGGATCCTCTGCGGCTTGATCCTGTTGTTCCTGATCCTGCCGGTGCTGGTGATCGTGCCGCTGTCGTTCAACTCGGGCAGTTTCCTGGTGTACCCGCTGCAAGGTTTCTCGCTGCACTGGTATCAGGACTTCTTCGCTTCGGCGGAATGGATGCGCTCGCTGAAGAACAGCATCATCGTCGCCCCGGCCGCGACCGTGCTGGCAATGGTGTTCGGCACGCTGGCGGCCATCGGCCTGACCCGTGGCGACTTCCCCGGCAAACCGCTGGTGATGGCGCTGGTGATTTCGCCGATGGTGGTGCCGGTGGTGATCATCGGTGTGGCCAGTTACCTGTTCTTCGCGCCGCTGGGCCTGGGCAACAGTTTCTTTTCGCTGATCGTGGTGCACGCGGTGCTGGGTGTGCCGTTCGTGATCATCACGGTGTCGGCGACCCTGCAGGGGTTCAATCACAACCTGGTGCGGGCGGCCGCCAGCCTTGGCGCCTCGCCACTGACCACTTTCCGTCGGGTGACCTTGCCGCTGATTGCGCCGGGGGTGATTTCCGGTGCGCTGTTTGCCTTTGCAACCTCGTTCGATGAAGTGGTGGTGACGCTGTTTCTTGCAGGTCCCGAGCAGGCGACGTTGCCTCGGCAGATGTTCAGCGGGATTCGCGAGAACCTGAGCCCGACGATTGCGGCGGCTGCGACTCTGCTGATTGCCTTCTCGGTGATTCTGTTGCTGACGCTGGAGTGGTTGCGTGGGCGGAGTGAGAAGCTGCGCACCGCTCAGGTCTGACAACTGCACAATCCGGGTTGTCTGCCATTCATGCGCTGAATGACAGACAACCCGATTTCCCCAGCTACGCTTGTGCTCAGCTCCCACATCTATAAGAGGCTGCGCACGATGAGTCTTTCCTCGTTCAAGATCGCTCACAAACTGATCACCGGCGCCGGGGCCATCGAGCAACTGGCGGCCGAACTCACGCGGCTGGACATCGATAACCCGCTGATCGTTACCGATGCCGCGCTGGTCAAGTCCGGCACGGTGGAGCTGGCGCTGGCGCAGATCGGCGAGCGCGAGTACGAAATCTTCGACCGGGTATTGCCGGATCCGGAAATCGCCATCGTCGAGGATTGCATGCGCGTCTACCGCGAAGGCGGGCATGACGGTCTGATTGGCCTCGGTGGCGGCAGTGCCATCGACATCGCCAAGAGCGTCGCGGCGTACGCCGGCTATCACGGTGCGCTGGAAGATCTGTTCGGCGTCGATCAGGTGCCGCGCAAAGGCCCACCGTTGATTGCGATCCCGACCACTGCCGGCACCGGTTCTGAAGTGACCAACGTCGCCATCCTTTCGGACAAGGTCGCCCAACTGAAGAAAGGCATCGTCAGCGATTACCTGTTGCCGGACGTGGCGCTGGTCAGTCCGCAGATGACCCTGACCTGCCCGCGCAGTGTCACCGCCGCCAGTGGCGTCGATGCGCTGGTGCATGCCATCGAATCCTATCTGTCACTGAATGCCTCGCCGATCACCGATTCGCTGGCCATCGGCGCGATCAAGTTGATCGCCCGGTCATTGCCCAAGGCCTACGCCAACCCGTCCAACCTGCAGGCCCGGGAAGACATGGCCACCGCCAGCCTGATGGCCGGCATGGCGTTCGGGAATGCCGGGGTCGGCGCGGTGCATGCGCTGGCGTATCCGCTGGGCGGGCGATTCAACATTGCTCACGGCGTCAGCAATGCGTTGCTGCTGCCGTATGTCATGACCTGGAACAAGATGGCCTGCGTCGAGCGGATGCAGGATATTGCCGAAGCCATGGGAGTGAAGACCGCTCATCTGAGTCTCAATGCAGCCGCCGATAGCGCCGTCGCGGCGATGACCGAACTGTGCGCGGCGGTGGAAATTCCACTGGGGCTGCGCAGCTTCGGCGTGCCCGAAGAGGCGATCCCGGCCATGGCCGTGGAGGCCGCCGGCATCGAGCGCCTGATGCGCAACAATCCGCGCAAGCTCAGCGCCGCCGACATCGAGAAGATCTACCGGGCGGCGTATTGAGAACCTGCCGGTCATCGGTCATGGCACAACCCAATCATCGCGGTCACGGTGCGCGCGCGGAAACTTGAGGTATACAATGCGCGCCATCGTGATTTAGCTCAGAAAAGGTGCGTCATGCAGCCCTTCGTTATTGCTCCGTCGATTCTCTCCGCCGACTTCGCCCGCCTGGGCGAGGAAGTGGACAATGTTCTGGCCGCCGGTGCCGACTTCGTCCACTTCGATGTCATGGACAACCACTACGTGCCGAACCTGACCATCGGCCCGATGGTCTGCGCCGCGCTGCGCAAGTACGGCGTGACCGCGCCGATCGACGCGCACCTGATGGTCAGCCCGGTGGATCGCATCGTCGGCGACTTCATTGAAGCCGGCGCCACCTACATCACCTTCCACCCGGAAGCCACGCTGCACGTCGATCGTTCGCTGCAACTGATCCGTGAAGGCGGCTGCAAATCCGGCCTGGTGTTCAACCCGGCGACCCCGCTGGATGTGCTCAAGTACGTGATCGACAAGGTCGACATGGTCTTGCTGATGAGCGTCAACCCGGGCTTCGGCGGGCAGAAATTCATCCCCGGCACCCTCGACAAGCTGCGTGAAGCCCGCGCGATCATCGATGCCTCGGGCCGTGACATCCGCCTGGAAATCGACGGCGGCGTCAACGTCAACAACATCCGCGAAATCGCTGCCGCTGGCGCCGATACCTTCGTGGCCGGTTCGGCGATCTTCAATGCGCCGAACTATCAGGAAGTCATCGACAAGATGCGTTCCGAACTGGCGCTGGCTCGCCCATGAGCGGTTTTGAGCAGCTGTTCCCGGGGCAACTGCCGCGGTTGGTGATGTTCGATCTGGATGGCACGCTGATCGATTCGGTACCCGACCTGGCGGCGGCGGTGGATAACATGCTGCTCTCCCTCGGGCGCAAGCCTGCCGGTATCGAGTCGGTGCGCGAGTGGGTCGGCAACGGTGCGCCGGTGCTGGTGCGCCGTGCGTTGGCCGGTGGCATCGATCATTCCGCCGTGGATGACGTCGAAGCCGAGCATGCGCTGGAGGTTTTCATGGAGGCCTACGGCGCCAGCCATGAGCTGACCGTGGTCTATCCCGGCGTGCGCGACACCCTGAAATGGCTGCACAAGCAGGGCGTGGCCATGGCGCTGATCACCAACAAGCCGGAGCGCTTCGTCGCGCCGCTGCTGGATCAGATGAAGATCGGCCGCTACTTCAAGTGGATCATCGGCGGCGATACCCTGCCGCAGAAGAAGCCCGATCCGGCGGCGCTGTTCTTCGTCATGAAGATGTCCGGGATTCCAGCCTCGCAATCGCTGTTCGTCGGCGATTCGCGCAGCGACGTGCTGGCGGCGAAAGCGGCGGGGGTCAAATGTGTCGGGCTGAGTTATGGCTACAACCATGGCCGACCGATTGCCGAGGAATCCCCGGCGCTGGTGATCGACGATCTGCGCAAGCTAATTCCCGGTTGCCTGGATACGGCCGCTGAGATAACGTTGCCCGACGCTGCTCAATCCCCTTCTGGAAACGCCATCGTGGTGGTCACCCGCAAACTCTGGATGAAAGTCATCAAGGCCCTGGCCCGCTGGCGTTGGCGCGCCTGACTTGTTCCTGGCCGGCTTGCCGGCGCGTTTGCACACCTGACTGATTTGCACCTCACACCACGAGGCACCTTATGATCCGCGAAGAATTCCTGCGTCTGGCCGCTGACGGCTACAACCGCATCCCGCTGGCCTGCGAAACCCTGGCCGACTTCGACACGCCGCTGTCGATCTACCTGAAACTGGCCGACCAGCCCAACTCCTACCTGCTCGAATCGGTGCAGGGCGGCGAGAAATGGGGTCGTTACTCGATCATCGGCCTGCCGTGCCGCACCGTGCTGCGGGTTCACGATCATCACGTGAGCATCACCGTCGATGGCGTCGAAACCGAAAGCCACGACGTCGAAGATCCGCTGGCCTTCGTCGAAACCTTCAAGGCCCGCTACAACGTGCCGACCATCGCCGGCCTGCCGCGCTTCAACGGCGGTCTGGTGGGTTACTTCGGTTACGACTGTGTGCGTTATGTAGAGAAGCGCCTCGGCAAATGCCCGAATCCGGATCCGCTGGGCGTGCCGGACATTCTGCTGATGGTCTCCGATGCGGTGGTGGTGTTCGACAACCTCGCCGGCAAGATGCACGCGATTGTGCTGGCCGATCCGGCGCAGGCCGATGCGTACGAACAGGGCCAGGCGCAATTGCAGCAACTGCTGGAAAAACTGCGTCAGCCGATCACCCCGCGCCGTGGCCTGGATTTCAGAAAGCAGCAGGCGGCCGAGCCGGTGTTCCGCTCCAGTTTTACCCAGGACGACTACGAAAAAGCCGTCGACACCATCAAGGAATACATCCTCGCCGGTGACTGCATGCAGGTCGTGCCGTCCCAGCGCATGTCGATCGACTTCAAGGCGGCGCCGATCGATCTGTACCGCGCGCTGCGTTGCTTCAACCCGACGCCGTACATGTACTTCTTCAACTTCGGCGACTTCCACGTCGTCGGCAGTTCGCCGGAAGTGCTGGTGCGGGTCGAAGACAACCTGATCACCGTGCGCCCGATTGCCGGCACCCGTCCTCGCGGGGCCACCGAAGAAGCGGACGTGGCGCTGGAAGAAGACCTGCTGTCCGACGACAAGGAGATCGCCGAGCACCTGATGCTGATCGACCTCGGTCGCAACGACACCGGGCGCGTATCGGAAATCGGCTCGGTGAAACTTACCGAGAAAATGGTCATCGAGCGTTATTCCAACGTGATGCACATCGTGTCCAACGTCACCGGCCAGTTGAAGGCCGGGCTGACGGCGATGGACGCACTGCGGGCGATCCTGCCGGCGGGCACCTTGTCCGGCGCGCCGAAGATCCGTGCGATGGAAATCATCGACGAGCTGGAGCCGGTCAAGCGTGGTGTGTACGGCGGTGCGGTCGGCTACTTCGCCTGGAACGGCAACATGGACACCGCGATTGCGATCCGTACCGCCGTGATCAAGAACGGCGAACTGCACGTGCAGGCCGGTGGCGGCATCGTCGCCGACTCGGTGCCGGCGCTGGAGTGGGAAGAAACCATCAACAAGCGCCGGGCGATGTTCCGCGCTGTTGCACTGGCCGAGCAAACCCCGGACTGAGTCATTGATGATTCAGCCATAAAAAAACGCGGCGCCTGTGAAGGCGCCGCGTTTTTTTTGCCTGCGAATCAGAAGTCGAGCGCTACGCCGACGTTGATCCCTTGCTGGGTGAAGTCGTCATCCTTGCGGATGTCGTAGCTGGCACGTAATGCCAGATCCTTGGTGAGGTTGTGGCTCACGCCCAGGTTCAGGCGGTTCAGGTTGGTCTGAGGGGTATAGCCGGCCAGGGTGTAGCGGTTGTTCGGCAGGCTGTTGAGGTTCATCGTCACATTCTGGGTGTCGTCGTTGTACTCGCGTTCGTGGGCCAGTTCGCCGAACACCTGGGTCTGCGAGGTGATCTGGTACTTGCCCTGGATCCCGAGGCCCAGGCGCCGGGAGATGCGCGACTGGTCATCGAACGTCAGCGCGGTGGAGTCGGCGCCGTTTTCCGAGTAACCATCGACTTCAACCTTGGCGAAATCGGCGCTGACGAACGGCGACAGGTGCCATGGGCTGCTTGCCTCTGGCGCAATGTCGTAACCCACGCGTCCACTGAAGGCCAGAACATAGCCGTCGGTATCGCCTTTCTCGCCGCGTTCGTTGACCCCCAGCTGGAATTTGCGTTTGAGGCTGTCGTAATCCAGATGTCCGGCGGTCACGGCGGCGTCACCCCACCAGCGGTTCTGCTGGTACTGGGCGAACGCGGTGCCCAGATAAGTGTTCAGTTTGTAGTCCGAGTCGTTGTCGCCGGCCTCGAGCTTCTGATTGTAGAAACCGGCCGCCACGCCCACGCGCCAGGCGTCGTTGAGACGGTAGCTGCCGCCGATGTTCAGGTTGTAACCGTTACCGTCAGCGCTGGCGCCGCTGCGCTGGCTGTCGAAGTCCTGATGCTGGCCACCACCGGCGACAATCGCCCGCCATTGGCCAACGGCCTGCCAGTTTTCCCAATCCGCCAGCCACTGGTTGCGCAGTTCATCCTGATGCGAGCGCAAGGTGCCTTGGGCCATTTGCGGAAGCAGAGTCGCTTCCCATGGCGCGGCCAGCAGCGAGTAAGCGTAATCGGCAATCAGGCGTTGCCCGGCTTCGGTCGGGTGGACGGCGTCGTTGTAGATCAGCTTGGTCGGATCCGGGGTGGCGCTGTTGATGCCATACCGGGCGTTCTCGGTGCAGCCGCTGCCGCTGAAGCAGGTGCCGACCAGATTCTGGTCGGTCGCCAGACCGAATTGCGCCGGATTGGCGAACGCCTCTTTGAGCAGAACCGGGACGTTCAGCGGAATCACGTTGGCATTGACGCTCTGCAACTGGCTGACCAGTTCGGTGTTGAACTGGGTGCTGAGTTGCGAGGTGAAGGCCTGCAGCGGCGAGCCGTTGATGGCCGGGGTCAGGCCGATGTCCGGCAACAGCCAGACCATGATGTAGCGGGCGCCGGCACCTTGCAGTGTGCGAACGCTGTCGACCAGTCGATCGGCGGCGGCATTCGCCTGAGGCAGGCTGGTGACGCGGCCCTGAAGGAAGTCGTTGCCGCCCCCGGTCAGGTAATACAAGGCATTCGGGTCAGCACGGAAACCGTTCGACGGCAGATAACCGGCGCGGGTGCGTTCGCCGGTGGCGGACTGGCTGGTGATCGAGTCGAGAATCTGGTCGGTGCGGTAGCCGCCGACAGCCCAGTTGTTACCATCCGGCTGGCCTTGGCCGGCACGTACTGCTGAGGACGAGGAGGCGGTTTGATCCGGTGTGAAGCCGAGTCGGCCACCGAGCAGTTGCGTCGAGTTCAGCGAGCGGAGTTCACCGCTGCCGTCCAAATACACCGGACCGGTGCGGTTGGTGTAGCGCTGTGTGGCGCCGGCCGGGCCGCCGCTGTCGGTGAAAGTCCCCGCATCGCTCAGGCTGTCGCCGAAGACCACGAAATTCGAATAAGGATTGGGTGCGGCGTTCGCCTGGGCGCAGGCCATCGCGAGCAGGCATCCGGCGAGCGGTACAAACAACGTCTGTTTGATCATGAGCAAGTCCGTTTATTTATTGTTGTAGTGAACGAAACGACAGTACCAAAAACTTCCGGCGTTTTGCCATCGGTCGTCAAGCCTCCCATTGTTTTATCCCTCACGGCCCCGGCCATATTGCGCGCTCCGCCCAGCTAAGTTACTGTGCCGAAACGTATGAACGAGACCTTCCCCGTGTTGATCACCAGCAAACTTCTGGATCAAGTCATCAAGGCACACGCCCGCTGGCGTTGGCGCGCCTGAATCTTTTCTGCCGGCCCCGCCGGATCTGTATCGCTTTGCCTTCCTTGCCCGTTTGAAATGCCGCTGTGCCGATGCGACCTGCGCGTCCGGCAGTGTGCAGCGCCCTGGCAAGTCATCCGAAGGCTGTCTTCAAGTCAGAATTCAAGAGGTTCGAAACGCCATGTTGCTGATGATCGACAACTACGACTCCTTTACTTACAACGTTGTGCAATACCTCGGCGAGCTGGGTGCCGAGGTCAAGGTGGTGCGCAACGACGAACTGACCATTGCCGAAATCGAAGCGCTCAACCCGGAGCGGATCGTCGTATCCCCGGGCCCGTGCACACCGACCGAAGCCGGCATCTCCATCGAAGCCATCAAGCATTTTGCCGGCAAGCTGCCGATCCTCGGTGTCTGCCTCGGCCATCAGTCCATCGGCCAGGCTTTTGGCGGCGATGTCGTTCGCGCCCGTCAAGTGATGCACGGTAAGACTAGCCCGGTATTCCACGAGGACAAGGGCGTGTTTGCCGGTCTGAATCGCCCGCTGACCGTCACCCGCTATCATTCCCTGATCGTTAAACACGAAACGTTGCCCGATTGCCTGGAGCTGACGGCGTGGACCCAGCACGATGACGGTTCGGTCGACGAAATCATGGGCCTGCGTCACAAGACCCTGAACATCGAGGGCGTACAGTTCCACCCGGAATCGATCCTCACCGAACAGGGCCATGAACTGTTCGCCAACTTCCTCAAACAAACCGGCGGCACGCGCTAAGGACTTTCCATGAATATCAAGACAGCCCTGAGCCGTATCGTCGATCACCTCGACCTCAGCACCGATGAAATGCGCGACGTGATGCGCGAAATCATGACCGGCCAATGCACTGACGCGCAGATCGGCGCGTTCATGATGGCCATGCGCATGAAGAGCGAGAGCATCGACGAGATCGTCGGCGCCGTGTCGGTGATGCGCGAACTGGCGGACAAGGTCGAACTCAAGACCCTCGACCGCGTGGTCGATGTGGTCGGCACCGGCGGTGACGGGGCGAACATTTTCAACGTGTCGACCGCGTCTTCCTTCGTGGTCGCCGCGGCTGGCTGCACCGTGGCCAAACACGGTAACCGTGCAGTGTCGGGCAAGAGCGGCAGTGCCGACTTGCTGGAAGCCGCCGGCATCTACCTCAACCTGACCCCGGTTCAGGTGGCGCGCTGCATCGACAACGTCGGCATCGGCTTCATGTTTGCCCAGACTCACCACAAAGCCATGAAGTACGCCGCCGCCCCGCGTCGCGATCTCGGCCTGCGTACCCTGTTCAACATGCTCGGCCCGCTTACGAATCCGGCCGGTGTGAAACATCAGGTGGTGGGCGTGTTCACCCCGGCGCTGTGCCGGCCGTTGGCTGAAGTCTTGCAGCGTCTGGGCAGCAAGCATGTGCTGGTGGTGCATTCGAAGGACGGTCTGGACGAATTCAGTCTGGCGGCGCCGACTTTTGTCGCCGAGCTGAAGGACGATCAGATCACCGAATATTGGGTCGAGCCGGAAGATCTGGGCATGAAGAGCCAGAGCCTGCACGGTCTGTCGGTCGAAGGCCCGGAAGCCTCGCTGGCGCTGATCCGCGATGCACTCGGCAAGCGCAAGACCGAGAACGGTCAGAAGGCTGCCGAAATGATCGTGCTCAATGCCGGTGCGGCGCTGTACGCAGCCGACCTGGCGACAAGTCTGAAAGAGGGCGTGGCACTGGCCCACGACGCTCTGCACACCGGTCTTGCTCGGGAAAAACTCGAGGAGTTGGGTGCCTTTACCGCGGTATTCAAAGTGGAGAATGAGGGATGAGTGTACCGACGGTTCTGGAAAACATTCTGGCCCGCAAGTTTCAGGAAGTCGCCGAGCGTAGCGCCCGTGTGAGCCTGAGCGAGCTGGAAAGTCTGGCCAAGGCGGCCGATGCACCCCGTGGTTTTGCCCAGGCATTGCTGGCGCAGGCCAAGAAAAAACAACCGGCAGTGATCGCCGAAATCAAGAAGGCGTCGCCGAGCAAGGGCGTGATCCGCGAGAACTTCGTTCCTGCCGATATCGCCAAAAGCTACGAGAAGGGCGGGGCGACCTGCCTGTCGGTGCTGACCGACATCGACTACTTCCAGGGCGCCGATGCCTACCTGCAACAGGCCCGCGCTGCCTGCTCGCTGCCGGTGATCCGCAAAGACTTCATGATCGATCCGTACCAGATCGTTGAGGCCCGTGCCTTGGGCGCCGATTGCGTGCTGCTGATCGTCTCCGCACTGGATGACGTAAAAATGGCCGAGCTGGCGTCGGTGGCCAAAGACGTCGGCCTCGATGTGCTGGTGGAAGTGCACGACGGCGATGAGCTGGAGCGCGCGTTGAAAACCCTCGACACGCCGCTGGTCGGGGTCAACAACCGCAACCTGCACACCTTTGACGTCAGCCTGGAAACCACCCTCGACCTGCTGCCGCGCATCCCGCGCGATCGTCTGGTCATCACCGAGAGCGGGATCCTCAACCGTGCCGATGTCGAGCTGATGGAAATCAGCGACGTTTACGCGTTCCTGGTCGGCGAAGCGTTCATGCGCGCCGAAAACCCGGGCATCGAACTGCAACGTCTGTTCTTCCCTGAGCGCGGCGTACCGGTGAGCGGTTCGACCCTCGACTGATCGAGTCTTCGCAGGCGCCCGTCCCCTGTGGGAGCGGGCTTGCCCGCGAAGGCGGCATAAGATTCACCTCAGACTCAACGTCCTATGGAAACCTTATGATCCCCACGTCCCTGACCATCGAAGCCGGTCTGCAAGCCGAACAGGATTTGCTGGCCTCGGTCTGCGCGGGTGATGCCGAATTCGGCTTGTTTTTCTGGCAGCCCAGCGACCGCGCCTTGGTCATGCCGCGCCGTTTGAACCGCTTGCCCGGATTCGATCACGCCTGTGAAGTCTCCGCTGCTGCCGGCTGGCCGGTGTTGCTGCGTGAAACCGGCGGCGAACCTGTTCCGCAGTCGGCGTCGACCATCAACATTGCACTGGTCTACGCACCGCCTCGTAGCGAAGGCGATCTGAACCGTATCGAAACCGGTTACCGGCGTCTGTGTGATCCGATCTGTGAGTTGCTGGATGAGTTGGGTGGCACTTCGTCGCTGGGGGAAATCGACGGTGCGTTCTGCGACGGCCGCTTCAACGTCAATCTCGACGGTCGCAAGATGGTCGGCACCGCTCAGCGCTGGCGCCAGAGTCAGGGTGGTCAGCGTCCGGTGGGATTGGTGCACGGGGCGATGCTGGTGGATGACGAACGTGAGTCGATGGTCGCGGCGGTCAACCGCTTCAACGAAGCGTGTGGTCTGGAGCAGCGGGTTCGTGCCGCCAGCCACATCGCTCTGCATGAAAAATTCCCGGCGCCCCATGCACTGGCGCGTCTCGATGAACTCTTCCGTTTGATGCTGGCGCAGATCTACGCCGGCTGAGTTTTGGCACTCAGCGAGTGCCGAAGACCACCATGGTCTTGCCTTTCACATCCACCAGGTTGCGTTCCTCAAGATCCTTGAGCACGCGACCGACCATCTCTCGCGAACAACCGACAATCCGGCCGATTTCCTGACGGGTCACTTTGATCTGCATGCCGTCCGGGTGAGTCATGGCGTCCGGTTGTTTGCACAGTTCCAGCAGGCAGCGAGCGACACGGCCGGTGACGTCGAAGAACGCCAGGTCGCCAACCTTGCGCGTGGTGTTGCGCAGGCGTTGTGCGATTTGTCCGCTGAGCACGTAAAGAATGTCTGGATCCTGCTGCGACAGTTCGCGGAACTTGGCGTAGCTGATTTCCGCGACTTCGCATTCAACCTTGGCCCGCACCCAGGCGCTGCGCTGCTGTTCCTGGCCGGCCTCTTCGAAAAGGCCCAGCTCGCCGAAGAAGTCCCCAGCATTCAGGTACGCGATGATCATCTCGCGGCCGTCGTCGTCCTCGATCAGGATCGTGACCGAACCGCGGATGATGAAGTAAAGCGTGTCGGAGCGATCCCCGGCGCAGATGATGTTGCTCTTGGCCGCGTGACGCCGGCGCTGGCAATGCATCAGCAGCTTGTCGAGGTTTTTGATTTTGGGTGTGGGGGTAATACCAACCATGGTTGTATCCCGAAAAAGCTGCACGGTTATATTTGGTTTTTATATGAGGCGCTGAGGCGGTCGCTACACAGTCTGGCAAAGGCGCCAGTGAATTGGCGCCAGCTTACCAGACACTTCGTCGAAATTTCGAGAAATCACCTACGTTAAAGGTGCATCCGTCCTAGGAACCTGCTCGCTGTCCGGGCAGGGCCCTGTGCTAAGCTGGCGACCCTTTTTTCTACAGTGGAGTCTTGGCGATGAAGGCACGCATCCAATGGGCTGGCGAAGCCATGTTCCTCGGCGAATCCGGCAGCGGTCATGTCGTGGTCATGGACGGTCCGCCGGACGCCGGTGGTCGTAACCTGGGTGTCCGCCCCATGGAAATGCTCCTGCTGGGTGTCGGCGGTTGCAGCAATTTCGACGTAGTCAGCATCTTGAAGAAGTCCCGTCAGGCTGTTGAAAGCTGCGAAGCCTTTCTGGAAGCCGAACGGGCGACCGAAGATCCGAAAGTGTTCACCAAGATCCACATGCACTTCGTGGTCAAGGGCCGTGGCCTGAAAGAAGCCCAGGTCAAACGCGCCATCGAGCTGTCTGCCGAGAAGTATTGCTCGGCCTCGATCATGCTCGGCGCCGCCGGTGTAGCGATCACCCACGACTATGAAATCGTCGAACTCGGCTGAGCCGACATTCAACTATCATAAAAGCAGTGCAGACTCTGGCGATCCCCCGCTGACGTCTGCATAATGCGCCACTTTTTTCAGGGCCGTGATCAGTCAACCGACGGGTCATCCGCCTGAACAGATAACCAAAATCGCCATCGCGAAGAGGTGTTAACCGTCCTACGCAGGTGCGTTGTTCGCACTTGACGGGCATGCTTGATCACGCGGCCGTGCCGCATACATAGAGAGTTTTTAACGGTGAAAAGCAAACTCAAGCTCCACGGGTTCAATAACCTGACAAAGACCTTGAGCTTCAACATCTATGACATCTGCTACGCGGAAACCCCGCAAGACCAGCAGGCTTACGTCGAGTACATCAATCAAGAGTACAACGCCGAACGCCTGACGCAGATCCTCACGGAAGTTGTCGAAATCATTGGTGCCAACATTCTGAACATTGCGAGTCAGAACTATGAGCCTCAGGGTGCCAGCGTCACGATTCTGATCTCGGAAGAGCCGGTGACCCCGACCGAAAGCCAGATCGAAGAGTCCCCGGGCCCGTTGCCCGAAATCATCCTGGCCCACCTCGACAAGAGCCACATCACGGTGCACACCTACCCGGAAATCCATCCGGACGCCGGTATTGCGACTTTCCGTGTGGACATCGACGTGTCGACCTGTGGTGTCATTTCACCGCTCAAAGCGCTCAACTTCCTCATTCACCAGTTCGATTCGGACATCGTGACCGTGGATTACCGTGTGCGCGGCTTCACCCGTGACGTTGAAGGCAACAAGCACTTCATCGACCACGAGATCAACTCGATCCAGAACTACCTCTCCGAAGACACCCGCGACGCGTACCAGATGACCGACGTGAACGTTTATCAGGAAAACCTGTTCCACACCAAGATGCTGCTGAAGAACTTCGAACTGGACAACTACCTGTTCGGCGATGCCACCAGCAACCTGTCTTCCGAGCAACGCGCTCAGGTGACCGAGCGTGTGAAACACGAAATGCTGGAAATCTTCTACGCGCGCAATATGCCGAACTAAGAAATCCGGGCACAAAAAAAGGCGACTGCTTCGCGGCAGTCGCCTTTTTTATGGGCGTTTTTCAGATCCGGTAAGTGCTCTTGGTCATCACCTTGGCCAACAGACTCATGCCGAACTTCACCGGTGCCGGGAAGCGGAAACCGCCGGCCTCCAGTGCACTTTCCGCGTGATGTTCTTCATCGATACGCATCTGTTCCAGAATCGCCCGGGATTTTTCATCCTCGGCCGGCAGTTGTTCCAGATGTTCGTTCAGATGCTTGCAGACCTGATGCTCGGTGGCAGCGACAAACCCGAGGCTGACCTTGTCGCTGATCAGTCCGGCGACTGCGCCGATCCCGAACGACATGCCGTAGAAAAGCGGATTGAGCACGCTGGTGTGGCTGCCCAACTGGTGAATGCGCTGCTCGCACCAGACCAGATGATCGATCTCTTCTTCGGCCGCATGTTCCATGGCCTCACGCACTTGCGGCAGCTTGGCGGTCAGCGCCTGGCCCTGATACAGCGCCTGGGCACAGACTTCGCCGGTATGGTTGATGCGCATCAGACCGGCGACGTGGCGGGTGTCTTCATCGCTCATCTGCACATCGGGCTGCACGATCGCCGGCGACGGACGGTACGGCTGGCCGCTGAAGGGCAGCAGGGTACGCATCGCAGCATCGGCTTGCAGCAGAAGACGATCAATGGGCGAATAGTGACGTTGGGTAGTCATGCTGACCTCCGGGAAGAATCTCGGCGGCCAGTTTAACCGAATCGGCCGGGGAAGGTTTGCGCTGGGTCATGTGGGAGCAGGGCCCCACCGAGCCTGCAGTTCAATCAGCCCGGAGGCCAGTTCATCTGGCGTTGGCCGAGCACGTGCATGTGAATGTGGTAGACCGTCTGTCCGCCCATTTCATTGCAGTTCATCACCACCCGGAAGCCTTCCTCGCAACCCAGCTCCAGCGCCAGACGTTGGGCGGTGAACAGGATGTGCCCGGCCAGTGCCTTGTCGTCTTCGGTCAGGTCGTTGAGGGTGCGCACCGGCTTCTTCGGGATCACCAGAAAATGCACCGGTGCCTGTGGGGCGATGTCGTGGAACGCCAGAACCTGGTCGTCCTCGTAGATGATCTTCGCCGGGATTTCCCGGTTGATGATCTTGGTGAACAGAGTATCCACAGCTGTTTTCTCCGTTGTTTGGGCTGGCCTGAGTGTACTCATAGGGGGATAAGCCCGCCCAGTGTTTTGCCGTAGGGCTTTTCAGCGCGGGCAGTAAGCCTTGTTGACCATGCCGACAATCGTGCGATTGAGCCAGCGCGAACCGAGCCGAGGCAGAAAGGCGAACCAGCGGTTTCGGCGTCCGGGAATGATGATCGCGCGGTTTTTCTCCAGGGCGCGCACGGTATACAGCGCGACCTCCTCGGGGCTCATCAACAGTTTGCTGGCGTTGAGCTTGTCGTTGTTCAGTTGCGCGGTGCGAAAGAACGCGGTGCGGGT
This sequence comes from Pseudomonas sp. FG35, assembly GCF_057809295.1. Lineage (NCBI taxonomy): Bacteria > Pseudomonadati > Pseudomonadota > Gammaproteobacteria > Pseudomonadales > Pseudomonadaceae > Pseudomonas > Pseudomonas sp. FG35. Next base: position 310,787 of record NZ_JBMDJR010000009.1, read on the forward strand.
CGGGCCGGGGCAGAGCACCGACACCTTGACTGCACACTTCTTCAGTTCCACCCGCAGTGCTTCCGAGAAGTGCAACACGTACGCCTTGCTGGCGTAGTAGGTGCTCATCCAGGGCCCGGGGTTGAAGGCCGCCACCGACGCGACATTGAGAATCTGCCCGCCACCCTGCAACGCCATGCTGTTGCCGATGGCATGGCAGAGCCGGGTGAGGGCGAGGATGTTCACTTCGATCAGGTCCTGTTCGGTCATCCAGTCCTGGGCCAGGAACGGGCCGCAAGTACCGATGCCGGCACAGTTGACCAGCAGATCGATCTGCCGGTCGCCTTCTTCAAGCTCCAGCAGGAAACCGGACAGGCGCAGCGGCTCGCCGAGATCGCAGGCGCGGAACAGTACCTCCACACCGAAGCGCTGGGTCAGTTCAATCGCAATGCTTGCCAGCTGATCACGCTGGCGAGCCACCAGAATCAGGCTGCGGCCACGGCGTGCCAGGGCTTCGGCCATGGCCAGGCCGATGCCGCTGGAGGCGCCGGTGATCAGAGCGTAACGGGTCATGCAAATCTCCATCGCAACAGCGCCGCGCCGTGGACGCAGGTGTCACGGCGGGGAGCGTTGTTCATTCTTTCGCAGAGTCTACAGGGGTGAGAGCAGCTTCGGCTGCATCGTCTGCCGAATTCGCGGCGGGTTCGACTTCGACATCGATTTCATCGGTGGTCACCGAACCGCTCTCGTAGCTGCTTTCAAGGCTGCTTTCATATTCCTGCTGGATGGCAGTAATCCCGCCCAGCATGCCACCCACGAAAAACAGCCCGATAAACACGATCCACAGCGAGCACAGCACTTTGACTGCCGTGCTGTTCGGCGGAGGTGGTGGGCCATAGCGATTGGCGCCGGTATTGCCCGGCACGACCATGATCACCAGCGGGAAGAAACTGCCCACGAACGGCACCAGCGTCAGCAGCCAGAGCCATCCCGACCAGCCGATATCGTGCAAGCGCTGGATGCTGAACAGGATCCCGACAATCGCGAAGGCCAGAAACAGGAAGAAGGCGAGGAGACCGCCGATGATCAGGCCAGTGGTCGAGTCGGCGCTCACCAGGCCCAGGCCGATCAATGCGAACACGCTGACGATCGGCAGGGCGGCCAGGCTTAACACCATCGACCATGCCAGGTAACGCAAGCGGCCGATCCGGCCTTCGACGCTGAGCGGCTTGAGAGGCGCGAATGCCGGCAGGCTTTCACCGACGGCGGCGCGAGGGGGAGCATAAGGCGAGTCAGGCTCCGCGACGGCAGCGCTTTGCTCGTGGACATCCGACAGATTCAGCTCGATGGGCGTTTCCGCTTCGATCCGGGCATCGATCCCGGTCTTGCCCAGCGCTTGCAGATAGGTCTGCGCATCGCTGTGCGACAGGTCACGCTTGAGCGCGACGGTGCGGCCACTGAACAGGCGTTCGATGGCGGCGACATCGCTTTTGAACAGGTCGGCCAGGTTAAGCTTGGCCGTGGTGATATCGACGCCGGGCTGGAGCGCGCCGTCGAAAACGATCTTGTAACGGGGTTCGCTCATGGCCGAGGCATCCTTGTCGCGAGATAAAGTGAGTCTAAGGCCAGTCAAACAGCGACTGGCTTGGTTTCATTCAACGTGGCCAGCGTTTCGGCAGTTGCGCTGCGTGCTCCAGGGCCTGGCGGTATTCGGCATCGAGACGCGCCACCAGTTGATCCACGCTTGGCAGATCGTCGATCTGCCCGACGCCCTGACCTGCCGACCACACGGTTTTCCAGGCCTTGGCTTCGTCGTTGATCGGCTTGAGCTTGTCGCCGAAGTTCACTTCACCCTTGCCCTGCAGGGCTGCCATGTCGAAACCGGCGGCCTCCAGGCTTTGACGCATAAAACTGGCCGGAACACCGGACACGGCAGGAGTATGAATGATGTCGGCGGCTTTGGCAGTCAGCAGCATCTGCTTGTAGGCGTCAGGCGCATGACTTTCAGTGGTGCCGATAAATCGCGTGCCGAAGTAGGCCAGATCCGCGCCGAGCAGTTGTGCGGCGAGAATCTCATGCCCATGGTTCAAACATCCTGCAAGCAACAGGGTTTTGTCGAAGCACTCGCGGATCTCGGCGATCAGCGAGAACGGGCTCCAGGTCCCGGCGTGCCCACCGGCACCGGCCGCGACGGCGATCAAGCCATCGACACCGGCCTCGGCGGCTTTCTCGGCATGGCGGCGGGTCGTCACGTCGTGGAAGACCAGGCCGCCGTAGCTGTGCACGGCGTCTACCACTTCCTTCACGGCACCAAGACTGGTGATGACGATGGGGACTTTGTATTCGACGCAGATGTTCAGGTCCGCCTCCAGACGTGGATTGCTCTTGTGAACGATCAGGTTCACGGCATAAGGCGCCGGGTTCTCCAGTGTCGCCAGTCCCGCTTCGATCTGCTCCAGCCATGCCTTGAATCCGCTGCTTTCGCGTTGGTTCAGCGCCGGGAAGCTGCCGACCACGCCGTTACGGCAGCACGCCAGCACCAGTTCAGGATTGGAGATCAGAAACATCGGTGCTGCCACTACGGGCAGGCGCAGACGTTGTTCGAGCAGAGCGGGCAGCGACATCGGAAGTACCCCGGAAAGTTGTATTTGTTGAAGTTAGAACGGCTTGACCACGACCAGAATTACGATAGCCAGCAATAGCAGAACCGGCACTTCATTGAACCAGCGATAAAAGACATGGCTGCGGGTGTTCTCGCCACGGGCAAAACGTTTTACCTGCGCGCCGCACATGTGGTGGTAGCCGATCAACAGCACGACCAGGGTCAGTTTGGCGTGGATCCAGCCACCGCTGCTGAAGATGCTCGGGTTCAGATAGATCAGCCAGCCACCGAAGATCAGCGCGGCGATCATTGCCGGGCCCATGATGCCGCGATAGAGCTTGCGCTCCATGATGCTGAAGCGTTCCTTGCTGATCGTGTCTTCACTTTGCGCGTGATAAACGAACAGTCGCGGAAGATAGAAGAGGCCGGCAAACCAGCACACGATGCTGACGATATGCAGCGCTTTGATCCACAGATAGAGCATTTTGGGTTATTCCCTGATTCACGGTAGGCCCGATAGTAGAGGCTTGAGCGTCCGCACGTCACCTTGGCGGTTGTCGCAGGCGCGCGCGGCCCCTATTATCGACGGCTTTCCAGTGGGTTCGTTGAGGGCAGGTTTATGGTCAAGGTCGGTATCGTCGGCGGCACGGGTTACACCGGTGTCGAACTGCTGCGTCTGTTGGCACAGCATCCGCAGGCAGAAGTGGTAGTGATCACTTCCCGATCCGAGGCCGGTCTGGCCGTGGCTGATATGTACCCGAACCTGCGCGGTCACTACGACGGTCTGGCATTCAGCGTGCCGGACATCAAGACCCTGGGCGCTTGCGACGTGGTGTTCTTCGCCACTCCGCACGGCGTTGCCCACGCACTGGCCGGCGAGTTGCTGGCGGCCGGCACCAAGGTCATCGACCTGTCGGCAGACTTCCGTCTGCAGGACGCTGATGAATGGGCCAAGTGGTACGGCCAGCCGCACGGTGCACCGGAGCTGCTGGACGAAGCGGTTTACGGCTTGCCGGAAGTCAATCGTGAGCAGATCAGGAAAGCACGTCTGATCGCGGTGCCGGGTTGCTATCCGACCGCGACACAGCTGGGTTTCCTGCCGTTGCTTGAGGCAGGCATTGCCGACGCTTCCCACCTGATCGCCGACTGCAAGTCCGGTGTCAGCGGTGCCGGTCGTGGTGCTGCCGTAGGCTCGCTGTACTCCGAGACGTCGGAAAGCATGAAGGCCTATGCGGTGAAAGGTCACCGTCATCTGCCGGAAATTCGCCAGGGGCTGCGTCGTGCCGCAGGCAAGGATGTCGGTCTGACGTTCGTGCCACACCTGACGCCGATGATCCGTGGCATTCACTCCACGCTTTACGCGACCGTGGTGGACCGCTCGGTGGATCTGCAGGCGCTGTTCGAAAAGCGTTATGCCAATGAGCCGTTCGTCGACGTGATGCCGGCTGGTAGCCATCCAGAAACCCGTAGCGTGCGTGGCGCCAACGTCTGCCGCATCGCGGTTCACCGTCCACAGGATGGTGATCTGGTGGTGGTGCTGTCGGTGATCGACAACCTGGTCAAGGGCGCGTCGGGCCAGGCGGTGCAGAACATGAACATTCTGTTCGGGCTGGATGAGCGTTTGGGTCTGTCCCACGCCGGCATGCTGCCGTAACGACTGATCTTGCTTGGCAAAAAGGCCCGTTTGACGGGCCTTTTTGCATTCTGGTCGGTTGATCAGCTTTATTGATATACCGTAACAATAGTTGACCGATTTTCTAGGACAAGCGGATAATGCGCGTCATCACGCATTATGGCGGCGTAACGCCGGGAGATAGTCAGCATGAGCGTCGAATCCTTCACCCCCACGGCTTTGCAATTCACTCAAGGTGCCGCGCACAAGGTGAAGAGCCTGGTCGATGAAGAGGGGAATGATCGCTTGAAGCTGCGCGTATTCGTTACGGGCGGCGGTTGTTCAGGGTTTCAGTACGGCTTCACCTTCGATGAAGATGTGGCCGAGGACGACACCATCGTCGAGCGCGAAGGCGTCAGTCTGGTGGTCGATCCGATGAGCTTCCAGTACCTGGCAGGTGCCGAGGTGGATTATCAGGAAGGTCTGGAAGGTTCGCGTTTCGTGATCAAGAACCCGAATGCCACCACCACTTGTGGTTGCGGCTCCTCGTTCTCGATCTGATCGCGCTTCACCGTACACAACAAAACGCCGCAGAACCTCACGGTTCTGCGGCGTTTTGTTATCTGCGATTTGTCAGTTGGGGTAGATGGCGCCGAGTACGCGCAGGCCTTTGGCACCGGTGACACTCGGGCGATTGGCGGCAATGCCTTCCAGACAGCAGTGGGCCAGCCAGGCGAAGGCCATCGCCTCGACCCAGTCCGGATCGACGCCGTGGGTTGCGGTACTGGCGACTTTGGCGTTGGGCAGCAGGTCGGCCAAGCGCTTCATCAGTGTGACGTTGTGGGCGCCGCCCCCACAAACCAGGAGCTCTTCGGTATTCGATTGAGCGCTTTGCAGCGATTCGACGATGGTCAGCGCCGTCAGTTCGAGCAGTGTTGCCTGTACGTTTTCGGCTGCGAAACCTGGCAGGCACGACAGTTGCTGCTCCAGCCATGGCAGGTTGAAAACTTCGCGGCCGGTGCTCTTCGGGCCTTGGGTCACGAAAAACGGATCGCTGAGCAGGGCTTTCAGCAGGGTCGGTTCGACCTTGCCGCTGGCTGCCCACTGCCCGTTACGGTCGTAGTTCTCGCCCCGTTGCTGATGAATCCAGGCATCCATCAGCACATTCCCCGGCCCGCAGTCGAAACCGGCTACAGGCTTGTTCGGCTCGATCAGACTGAGATTGCTGAAACCGCCGACATTCAGGACCGCACGGTTACCGGTACGCTCTTCGAACAACGCTTCATGAAAGGCTGGCACCAAAGGAGCGCCCTGGCCGCCCGCGGCCACATCGCGGCTGCGGAAGTCGCTGACGACGGTGATACCGGTCAGTTCAGTGAGGAGGGCGGGGTTGCCGATCTGTACGGTGAAACCACGCGCCGGCTCATGGCGAATGGTCTGGCCGTGGCTGCCGATCGCGCGAATGGCTTCGGGCTTGAGCTGTTGTTGTTCGAGCAGGGTGTGGATCCCTTGCGCGGCGAGCTTTACCCAGTTTTGCTGGGCAATCGCCGAGCGGGCGATCTCGTCAGGGCCGCCGGCGCACAAGCCAAGCAGCTCGGCGCGCAGGGTGTCAGGCATAGGGATGTAGTGCGTGGCGACCAGATTGATCGCCGAGGACTGCTCGATCAGGGCGATGTCCAGCCCGTCGAGACTGGTGCCGGACATCACGCCGATATACAGAGCCATGGCTTAACGTTTGCTCGAAGCCAGCATGGTGGCTTTTTCCTGATCCATGCGCGCCATCAACGGCTGGCTCTGCGCCAGGAAGCGAGCGCGTTCGGATTTGGCGATCGGGTCGGCCATCGGCAGCTTCTGCCCCAATGGATCGACGTGAACGCCGTTGACCTGGAATTCATAGTGCAGGTGCGGGCCGGTGGACAGGCCGGTGGTGCCGATGTAACCGATCACCTGGCCTTGTTTGACGGTGCCGCCAGTCTTCACGCCCTTGGCGAAGCCCTGCATGTGGCCATACAGCGTGCGGTAAGTGTTGCCGTGCTGGATGATCACGGTGTTGCCGTAACCGCCGCGACGGCCGGCCAACAGCACTTTGCCGTCGCCGGCAGCCTTGATCGGCGTGCCACGTGGGGCGGCGTAATCGACGCCTTTGTGGGCGCGGATCTTGTTGAGGATCGGGTGTTTGCGGCCCATGGAGAATTTCGAGCTGATGCGGGCGAAGTCCACCGGTGTACGGATGAACGCCTTGCGCATGCTGTTGCCATCAGCAGTGTAGTAGCTGCTGTTGCCCTGTTTGTTGGTGTAACGCACGGCGGTGTAAGTCTTGCCGCGGTTGGTGAAGCGGGCTGACAGGATCGGGCCGTTGCCAACCGCTTTGCCATTCACCACTTTCTGTTCGTAGATCACATCGAATTCGTCGCCCTGGCGGATATCCTGGGCGAAGTCGACGTCGTAGCCAAAGACACTGGCCATGTCCATGGTCAGGCTGTGGGACAGGCCTGCGCGGGCGGCGGACTGCGACAGCGAGCTGTTGATCACGCCGTGTACATAGGCGGTGCGAACAGTCGGTTTGGCGGTAACGCGGTTGAACACATAACCCTTGTCGTTCTTGGTCAGGGTGATGGTTTCAACGTCGCTGACCTTGCTGTGCAGGTTGGTCAGCTGGCCTTGTGGGTTCAATTCGAATTCGAGTTTCTGGCCATGTTTGAGCTGGCTGAATTGCTTGGCCTGTTTATCGCTGGCCAGCACTTCATGGACGGCCGCGGCCGGCAGGCCGACTTTCTCGAACAGTGTAGAAAGCGTATCGCCCTTGGAGACGATCACTTCCCTGTGATTCGGGGCCTTCTTTTCTTCGACTACCGGTATCGGCGCCGGTGCGGCCTGAGCGGTTTCCTGCGTCTCTTCGGTGCTGTTTTCGATCTGCGCGAAAGGAGAGGCTACGGATTCGTTTGTGGCTTGAGCTGCGTCGGCAGCGTCTTGATCTTGTGTCAGTTGTTCAGCAGGACTTTCCAGTTCAAGGCTCAGCGTTGTCTTTTTGGCTTCAACATCACTGGATGGAAACACCAGGAGCGCCAGACTGAGAAGGGCGGCGATCCCACTTGCGGCGAGCAGGTGGGTCTTCGGGTAAAGCGGTGGCGCTTTAGACGGTTCAGTGGTCATAAGTAATTTGACTTTGAAAAAGATGAATTGGAAAAGATGAATGACATGATGAAGATGAAATAACTGTATAAAATATAACCAAATCATCTCTGAAGCAAGTCTGCGGGCGCTCTGTCCGTGGATTGGCGTCCGTGCGCCGGGCAAACCTTGTATTTGGTGCGCGATCTTGTATGGTTGGTTCCCTTTGAATCTGAGCCTTGCGGGTCTGTTATGAAGTCGGTTGAAGAGCAGCTAGCGCTGATTAAACGTGGTGCGGAAGAACTGTTGGTCGAGTCCGAGCTGATCGAAAAGCTCAAGCGTGGCCAGCCGCTGCGAATCAAGGCCGGCTTCGATCCAACTGCGCCGGATCTGCACCTTGGTCACACCGTGCTTATTAATAAGCTGCGCCAGTTCCAGGAACTGGGTCATCAGGTGATCTTCCTTATAGGTGACTTCACCGGAATGATCGGTGATCCGAGCGGCAAGAGCGCCACTCGCCCTCCGCTGACGCGTGAGCAGGTTCTGGAAAACGCCGAGACTTACAAGACTCAGGTGTTCAAGATTCTTGATCCGGCGAAAACCGAAGTTGCGTTCAACTCCACCTGGATGGATCAGATGGGGCCTGCGGACTTTATTCGTCTGACCTCGCAGTACACCGTTGCTCGTATGCTCGAGCGTGACGATTTCGATAAGCGCTATACCACCAATCAGCCAATCGCCATTCACGAATTCCTCTATCCGCTGGTTCAGGGTTATGACTCTGTAGCGTTGCGCGCTGACGTTGAGCTGGGTGGTACTGATCAGAAGTTCAATCTGCTGATGGGGCGTGAGCTGCAGCGTGGTTATGGCCAGGAAGCCCAGTGCATTCTGACGATGCCGCTGCTTGAGGGTTTGGATGGCGTGAAGAAGATGTCCAAATCGCTGGGCAACTACGTCGGTATCCAGGAAGCGCCAGGTGTCATGTATAGCAAGCTGGTTTCGATTCCCGATGCGTTGATGTGGCGCTACTTCGAGTTGCTCAGCTTCCGTTCGATGGATGAGATAAATGCTTTCCGTGCTGATGTTGAAGCGGGTGCTAACCCGCGTGATATCAAGATCAAGCTGGCCGAAGAGATTGTTGCGCGCTTCCATGGTGAAGAGGCCGCGGCCAATGCTCACCGTGGTGCGGGCAATCGTATGAAGGATGGCGAGTTGCCGGATGATCTGCCAGAGGTTGAGCTGACTGCTGCCGAGGATATGCCGATTGCTGCTGTCCTTAATAAGGCAGGTCTGGTGAAGAACTCGGCAGCTGCTCGTGATCTGCTGGCCTCCGGTGGTGTGCGTGTAGATGGTGAGGTGGTTGATCGCTCCTTTATATACGTACTGGGCGCGACTCACGTTTGTCAGGCCGGCAAGAAGGCTTTTGCACGGATTACGCTGAAATCTGAGTAAAGATGAAATAAGGGGTTGACGGCGAATTCCAGAGGTCTATAATTCGCCCCACTTCCGGCGCAGTCGAAACGGAAAACTCCTTGAGATTCAATGAGTTAAGTAGGTTTCGAAGCGGGTTGCTTCAGTTCATCGAAGACTGGAAGGAGTTGGAAATGCCGGTCTGTTTGGCGCTTTCAATGGTTCGATCTTCTCGGTCGAAATCGGAGAAAAAGAGGTGTTGACAGCAGCGTGTAACGCTGTAGAATTCGCCTCCCGCTAACGAGAGATCGGAAGCGCAAGTGGTTGAAGTTGTTGAAGAAATCTTCGAAAACTTCTGAAAATAATCACTTGACAGCAAATGAGGCTGCTGTAGAATGCGCGCCTCGGTTGAGACGAAAGATCTTAACCAACCGCTCTTTAACAACTGAATCAAGCAATTCGTGTGGGTGCTTG